>DATJJD010000195.1:0-46636 GCA_035492545.1 Puia sp. | reverse complement strand
GTCATAGTTATGCGTCTGCTGCCATTTAAGGTTTTGGTTGCCATAATTATCAACGATGGCGCCTACCCCGGTTGAATACCAGTTGGTCGTATAATAGGAATAGGTCGTTTCCGACATGTAGGGCGGGAAGGATACGGACCCCGTAAGACCGGTGCTGGCACGTAACCGGAGCTGGCTGATAACGGTATTACGGAGGAAATTCTCTTTGTGGACGTTCCATCCTATGCCGGCCGCCCAGAAAGGCGCTACCCGGTTGCTCTGTCCAAATTGTGAGGAGCCGTCTGCCCGGACGGAGAGGTCCAGCAGGTATTTGTTCAGCCAGGAATAGTTGAGGCTGAAGAAGCTGCCGAAGAGTCTTTGTTTGGCGAAATCCCCGCCCGGAGTCGTACCGGGCGCATAACCGGCGGCAAAGCCGATATTCGTGAAGCGGTCATTGGGAAATCCTACCGCCATGAAGGATTTGCCATCCGTCGAATAGGTGTGGGCATTGGCGCCCAGTGCCAGGTTAAAAAACTGAGGGCCTATCTGGCGGTTATAGTTAAGTGTTAGACTACCGTCGAAAGTATTTTCCGTTGCTGCCCCATAGTAATAGCTCCCTTTCTGGGAGGTCTGGCTGGCCGGATAAAAATAGAACTGGTTACTCAGCGGGGAAACAAAATCGTCCAGCGTGGAGTTTTTCCTGTCATAGCTCAACACACCGCGCAGCCGCAGGCCCCGGGCGATATTCCATTCAGCGGAAAAATTATCGGTGAGTTCGAGGTAGGATGCTTTGTTGAAGCTGCCCAGCGTGGATTCGAACATTGGGTTGAGGACCTTGCTCAACCGGTACTGGCCGGTGCCATTCAGGCCCGTGTTGGTCGTCCATTGATCGACCACCTGCAGAACATGGCCCGCGCTGTCCGTTTTGGGATAGTAGGGGTTCATCCGTACATAGTCGGCGAAATCGCCATAGGGCGACTCCCGGGTATTGACCTGTTGAACAGACAGCACATTCTTGAAAATAAATACCGAGGTGGGGCTGTACGAAAGGTCTACGGCCACTCCATAGCGGTCCCGGCCAGATCCTTTCATGACACCGGGAGATGTCTGGTACTGGAGGTCGATGCCATAACGTATCTGGGGAGTGCCCCCTTCCAGGAAAAGGGAATGTTTGTGTCCGAAAGCAGTCTGTAAAGGCTGGGACAGCCAGTAAGTGTTGACTCCGCTGAGGACGGCCAGTTTCTTCTGGTAATATTCCTGGTCCAGTGCATCCTGGCTTTGCCCGTTGTCCAATGCCGTGGCATTATACAGGTTGGCCAGTCTTTCGTACTCCAGTTTCTCGCTGCCGTTGAGCACATGGTAGGCCGAAAGGTCCGGCGCGGAAGGTGTCAGCTCATAATTGTAATATACCGACAGCTTGCCTTCTTTGGGAGACTTGGTAGTGATGACCATGACGCCATTGGCCGCACGCGAACCATAGACGGCTGTGGCGGCGGCGTCCTTTAATAAGGTAATAGATTGTATCCGGTTGACGTCCAGATCATACACTTTTTCCAGCGTCACCTCATAACCATCCAATATAAAGGTAGGCAGGTTGACATTACTGGAGAGGTCGGTACGGGACAGGACGGCGCTGCTGCCGGTAGGCAGGCCGGTCGATCCCCGAACATTGATGCTGGGTAAGGCATTGGGATTAGACCCGGCCAGGTTGTTCGTGGCGATACTAAAAGAGGGGTCGAATGCCTGCAAGCTCTGCAGGATGTTATTGGGGTTGACTTTTTTAAGTTCCTCTCCCGATACGGTAATAGCGTTGCCGGTGAAACTCTCTTTGTTGATGATCTGGTAACCGGTGACTACCATGTTGGCCATAGGGTCCCTGGTTCCGGGAGTAAGTTTTATCAGCAGCTCGGTCTCTCCTTTCAGCTTCATCTCTTTAGGCTGGTAGCCGATGCAGGTGATGACCAGTACGGCCCCCCGCTCTACCGGAAATCTGAATGCGCCTTCCTTATTGGAAACGACCCCCCGGGGCCATTTTTTGGGAGTGATGCTGGCGCCTTCGATAGGTTTGTTGGTGGCTTCGTCCAGGATACGACCGCTGATCCATATCTGGGCCGGCGTCGAATCCGTCTGGAGAAGCTGGACCGGTTCTGCTTTCAGGGCCCTTATGACAATGGTCTTGTTGACAATACTGTAGGTGAGGGGCTGGTCCCGGAAACATTGATTCAGCACCTGTTCCAGCGGAGCGTCCTTAACGGAGAGGCTGACAGTATGTGATCTTTCCAGGAGCTGGGCATTGTAAAAAAAGAGGTAGCCCGTCTGTCGTTTGATCTCGCGAAAGATTTTTTTCAAAGAGGCATTCTCTTCCGACAAGGTGACTTTCTGGGCAAAACCGGCAGCGGATACCTGCAGACAGCCCACCAGCAATAATAAAGCGGTTAATCTCATAACCATAATAGTTTTGGCCTTCGCGGTCTGTGTTTGGGGCACAGCTCCGCCGGGAGTGGTAAAAATCATAGCAATAAAAAGGGGGTTAGTGGAATAAGGGAGTTTCCTTCTTTTCGTTGGCCGGCAATTGCGGGAGTCTTAAATCTTCATTTGATCGATGGTTCTCATGCTCATGTGCGGGGGCGTTAGTTTGGTTAAAAAATAGTAGTACTTATGGCATCACCGTTACTTTTTTATTCTCGACTTTAAAGTGAACATTGCTCAATTCCAGTATTTTGAATACTTCTGAAAGGTTGCTGTTGCGGGGTATCTCTCCCACGAACTTTTCGGAGGGGATCTTCCCTTCGAAAACCACTTCCACATCATACCAGCGGGCGATCTGTCGCATGACGGTCTGAATATCGGCGTTGTCAAAGTCAAAGCGGCCATTCTTCCAGGCCACCGCCTCTTCGGTGTCCGCGTTGGGAATGACCGAGAGCTGGCCTTCCTTGTTTAACTGTGCCTGCTGGCCCGGCTCCAGGTTCCTGCTGGCTGCCTGGCTGACGAGCCGGATGCTGCCTTCGAGTAAGGTGGCCTTGAGGGTTTTCTCATCTTCATAGGCATTCACGTTGAAGTGGGTCCCTAATACTTCGATACTTCCCCCTTCCATGCCCCCTTCCCCCCGGCGGCCACCTGCGGAGGAAGGTAAGATGACTCTAAAGGGCATGGATGGATCTTTTGCAATCTCGAAATAGGCTTCTCCGGTGATGCTGACAACTCTTTCTTTTCCCGAAAAGGCCGTCGGGTAGCGGATAGAAGAAGCCGCATTCAGCCAGACGAAACTGCCATCGGGTAAGCCAAGTTTGTATTGTCCCCCCCGGGGTGTCGTGAGGGTGTTGAACAGTACGGCGGAGGATTGCTCCTTTACTGTCTTATAGGCAAGCTGGCCGTTGCTGAGTTTGGCAATCTTTGTATTTCCCTGTTGAGCCACTATGCCGTTCCGCGCGCTGTCCAGTGCTATGGCGGAGCCATCGGACAAGGTCAGCACGGCGATATTGCCACCGGGTTTCGGCTCATGGGCAGGTTGTTTCGCCTGGGTGTTAGCTATGGGTTCCGGCTTGGGCCCCTTGAAGAAGAAATTCGCATAGACCAGCACCAGGACGGCGGCTGCTCCCCACCAGAATTTGTTGTTGGTCAGCAGGCGAAGGATCGCCGGCTGGCGGTCCCCGCTGTCGGCATGCAGATTGCCCCCGCCGATCTCGGACCGGCCCACATTTTCGGGCCGTCCGATTTCGGGCGAGTTCATAGTTTTCAACAGGTTCTGTAATCTCTCTTCACTATGTTGGGCTAAGGGGTTCGTTTGCTGTAGGAGCAGCAGCAACCGGTCCTTTGCCAACTCATCATATACCGGCTCCTCCAACAGGTCCTTCAACTCTTCCAATTCTGCCGGGCTAGCTGCATTTTCAGCATATTTATTTAATAAATAATATAACCTTTCAGAAAGGGACATAGTGGTTGCTTGTACTAGTTGAGACGACTCTCAAAGAAGGTTGAACTAGTCGAATGTGAAATTTATTTTATTTTTTTATGAACAACAGCGCACAAGCCAGCAAAGCGGCCGGCAATTCGTCCTGTTCTTTTAAATAGTCGCGGAGGAACCGGAGGGCCTTTACCAGGTGATTGCGGACGGTATGGGGGGAGATGTTTAATTGTTGGGCAATCTGCTCATAGTTCATGCCTTCCAGCCTGCTGAGTTCATATACAGTCCGTTGCTGTGGAGGCAGCTGGTTGACGGCCTGTTGTATGAGAGCAGCCCGGTCCCTTCCCAACAGTTGATCTTCCGTGTCATTATGCGACACTTCTTTGGAGGCGGAGAGCCCCTGCAGCATTTTGTTCTCGTTCAGGCGTTTTTTAATATGGTCGAGGGTATGACGGGCGGCGATGGTTAAAATATAGGCTTCCGGCTGATCGATACCGGATAATTTTTCCCGGTGTTTCCAGATCTTGATAAAGATCTCATGGGTGATGTCTTCGGCGAGGGCCTCGGTCCGGATCATTTTCAATACAAAGGGATAAATACGCCGGTCATAGCGGCGGAAGAGTTCGGCAAAGGCGGCTTCCTCATCTCCTGCGATAAGGCGAAACAGTTCATGATCCGTATGTTGTGCTAAAAAAGACAAATAGACGGTGCATTTAATCGAACATTAACCGGCGCAAAGGTAGGGTTTTACGTATATTCCTTTTCATGAAGAATATTCATGACCTCCATTTCAGCCAAGAGATCCTTGTATAGGATGAAAGTATTTTACGGCAGAGCATTCGCCGGAACTCCTTCCTTTGTGATCTTTACCGGCAGGATCAACCCGTCTTTATCAAAATGCATCTCATCGATACAGGTTACCCGGTGATTGGCATCGGTCTCACCCAGGGGGCGACGATGATAGACGATGTACCACTGATCTTTACCGGGGATCTTCAGAAGGGAGTGATGGCCTGCGCCGGTGGCGACGCCCGGATCCTGCTGCAGCACGACACCAATACGTTTAAAAGGTCCCAGCGGGGAGTCGGCCATGGCATAGGCTACCTTATAATCAGGGCCGCCCCATCCGCCTTCCGACCACATGAAATAATAGTTACCGTTACGTAACACCATCAGGGGGCCTTCCACATATCCTTTAGGGGTAATCTCTTTAAAAGTGCTGCCATCCGGGAAAGGCTCCAGGTCTTTGAAATCATTTTTCAACCGGGCGATATTACAATGTCCCCAGCCGCCGTAGATAATGTAATATTGGCCATCCTTGTCCTTAAATACAAACTGATCGATGGGCTGGGCGCCATGGACGATGGTATCGATCAGCGGCCGGCCCAGGTAGTCTTTAAAAGGTCCCCCCGGATGGTCGGAGACGGCCACCCCTATCCCACCCTGTTCTCCTGCATGCATGTCGTTGGCGCTGAAGAAAAAATAGTAGTGATGATCTTTTTCCACGATGGCCGGCGCCCACATGGCGCGGTGGGCCCACTGCACCCGCTGTGTGTCCAGGATGTGCGGGTGTCTTGTCCAATGTACGAGGTCCGTCGAGGAGAACGCATCGAAGAAGATCTGTTGGCCGTAAGGAGCTGAATACGTTGGATAGACCCAGTATTCTTTTCCGAAGACGGCTGCTTCCGGGTCGGCATACCAGCCCGGGAATATGGGATTACCGGAGGATAATGCAGCGGGCCGGGATGGCGGCGGTGTTGGCCCCGAGGACGGCAAGGCTGTTGACTGGGCGCTGGCCTGGTGTATGATCAGAGCACCGATAAGGCAAAGGAGGAGTTTTTTTATAGTTCGAACCATAACAGTAGTAATTTTGTCGTCTTATCAGACAAACAAAACTCGGTATAAATTTTAAAAAATCATGATGAATTACAGAACACTGGGAAAAACAGGGGAAAAACTTTCGGCCATCGGCCTGGGTTGTATGAGCATGAACCACGCTTATGGTGAGCCTAATGACGAGGAGTCCATCGCCACCCTGGAAAAAGCGATAGAGATTGGGATCAATTTCTGGGACACGGCGGATGTTTATGCCAATGGGAAGAACGAGGAGTTAGTGGCCAGGGTCTTACAGCCAAACCGTAAGAAAATATTTATCGCCACCAAATTCGGCTTCCGTCAGGATGCACAGGGAAAGCTTAGCACCTTCGACGGCTCGCCAGCCTATCTGAAAACTGCGGTGGAGGCAAGTCTGCGTCGGTTGAAGACGGATGTAATTGACCTGTACTATGCTCATCGCATCGATCCTAACGTACCGGTAGAGGAGATGGTTGGCGCGATGGCGGAGTTGGTGAAAGAAGGGAAAGTACGCTACCTCGGTCTGTCGGAGGCCAGCCCCAACTCTATTCGCCGGGCCCATGCCGTACACCCCATCAGCGCCCTGCAGAGCGAATATTCCCTGCTGACCCGGGATGTGGAGAAGGATGTGCTGCCGCTGTGCAAAGAATTAGGTATCTCCTTTATCCCCTTCAGTCCCCTGGCCCGCGGCTTGATGACCAATGCGCTCGACCTCGGCACACTGGCGGATAATGATTTCCGGAAGAACCTGCCCCGTTACCAGGAGCAACATGCGGAAAACAATAAAAATCTCGCCTCCGGCTTTGCCGCCATCGCCGCAGGCATAGGTTGTACGCCGGCGCAACTGGCCATCGCCTGGGTATTGGCGCAGGGAGAGCACATCATCCCCATCCCCGGTACAAAGCGAAGAAAATACCTGCTGGATAATGCCGGCGCCGTGGACGTGCAGCTCAACGCTGCGAATCTGCAAGAGATCGAGGCCTTACTGGGAAAATTTCCAGATACTGGTGACCGGTATAATGAGGCGAATTACAAGTTCGTCGATAAAAATTAGTGACCGGCGCGCCCCGACGGGTATGGGTGGTCAATGATCCGACACCATCACCGGCGCCGGCGCCCCCTGTCCTTTCCTTCGCGCGGCAAAGAGCAAAAGAGGCAACACGATGAGAAAGATCAGCCCGATGAGCAGATAAGCGTCGCCGAAGCTCAGCAAGTTGGATTGACGGACCACACCTGCCTCCAATAATCCCAATGCCCGGTGCTGTGCGTCCAGTGCGGTAGCGCCTTTGGTCATAAAATAGCGGCTATAGCCGGAGAGGCGTTCAGTCAGCAAGGGGTTGCCGGGGCTCAGATTGGATACCAGGTCCGTCCGGTGTACGGCATTGCGATTGGTCAGGTAAGTATTTACCAGGGCGATGCCGAAAGAGCCGCCCAGCTGGCGCATCATATTGTTCAGGGCAGCTCCCTGGGGAATGTCCTTTGGCTCCAGGGTGGAAACGGCCAGGGAGGTGAGCGGCACCGTGATGACAGCGAGGCCGACACCCCGCCAGATCAGCGGGATGGAAATATCAGCCGGGCCGGCATCCCCGTTGAGCCTTGACATCTGCCAGTTGAATACGATAAAGAGAAGTATACCCGTGACGATCATCACCAGCGGGGACACCCCTTTCTGTAATACCCTGGCCGAGATCATCAGGCCTCCGAGAGCCAGAACAGCTCCGGGCAATAAGAGCAGACCGGTCTGGGAGGGTGTGAAATTCAATAGTCGTTGTGCGAATACCGGCGTTAAAAATACGGAGGTGAAGATACCGATGCCGGAGATAAAGGTCATAAAAGCCGCGATGCTGAGGTTGCGGCTTTTTAATACACTGAGGTTGACGACAGGGTTCTTCACCTTCAATTCCCACCAGATGAATAAGAAAAGGCCCAGGATGGCCGTGATAGTCAGAACCACGATATAGTTGGTGTCGAACCAATCCTCCGTTTCCCCTCTTTCCAGCACTGTTTGCAGGGAGCCGACGCCGATGGTCAGCAAAAAGATCCCCAGCCAGTCGATACGGCCGGCCTCCTGTTTGACGGATGGCTCGGTCAGCAGGATAGAGCACAATACTGCCACGGCGATGCCCAGGGGGATATTGATGTAAAAGATCCAGGGCCAGGAATAGTATTCGGTAATATAACCTCCCAGCGTGGGGCCGATGGTCGGACCGATAAACACCCCGATGCCGAAGAGGGCGCTGGCCACGTTGCGTTTCTCCTTGGGGAATATATCAAATACAATGGCCTGGGACACGGATAATAAAGCGCCACCACCCATGCCCTGCAGGAACCGGAAGGCGATCAGCATCCAGATGCTGGTCGCCTGTCCGCACATAAATGAACAGAAGGTGAATAAAATGATGGAGCCGATGTAATAATTGCGCCGTCCTAATTTGAGGGCCAGGAAACTGGTGATGGGGATGACGATGACGTTGGCGATGGCATAAGAAGTAATAACCCAGGAAGTATCTTCCAGGGTAGCGCCCAGGTTGCCGCTCATGTGGGATAGGGCGACATTGACGATGGATATGTCCAGCAGTTCCATCATAGCGGCGACGATGACCGTGATCAGTAAAATGGTCTTTCTGATTCCCATGTTATCAGTTCTTTGGGTTCATGGCTGCCAGGGCGTCTGCTGGGGAAGACAGGTAGAGTTTGTACAGTTCGGCCGTCCTGCCTACACGGATCTCATACTCGTCGCTTCCCAGCGCTGTGAGCAGGTCATCTGCCACGACAGATGGAGGAATGCCATTCACTGCGCCGCCGATCTCGGTGGAGAATTCCGTATCCACCAGGGGCGGCATGAGTTCAAATACCTTCACCGGGCTATTCTCCAGGGCCAACCGCAGGGATAAAGAATAAGAATGCAGAGCGGCCTTGCTGGCTCCGTAGGTGGCCAGGTTTTGGTTGGGGACAAAAGCTACGATGGAGGTAACATTGACTACGGCGGCTTCTTTTTGTTTTCCCAGCAGCGGCAATAATTTTTCTGTCAGGTTAATCGGGGAGAGGTAGTTGGTCAGCATTTCTTCCCGGGCTTTGGCAGCGGCGTTGGCGCCTATTCCCTGTTGGTATACAAAGGCATTGCCGGCATTATTTATCAGGATATTCAGATTGGGAAAATCCTTGCTAACCCTCGTCACTAGCTGATCCACTTCCGCTTCTTTGGTGACATCGAACTGGATGGGAGTTACATTTTTAAGTTTGGCGGCAGCCTTCTGGAGACGGTCTGCGTTCCTGCCGGTGATGATAACGTGGTTACCTTTCTCTGAAAATAATTTCGCAATTGCGAAGCCGATGCCGGCGCTGCCACCTGTGATAAGGATGGTATTCTGTGTTGTTTTCATTTTTGTTTTGTTTTATATTATACCGATCGGTATATTTTATAATAAAAAATTTTAACTTAAATCATCGATCAATTTTCGCATGGATACCATGATGGCATTCCGGTAAGGCAGTTTTCCCGTCAGCTTGGCGATCATGATACTGCCTTCGATCATCGCGATCATGGTAAGGGCAACCTGTTCGGGGTTGATACTCTTACTGAATTCGCCCTTTCGAATGCCCTCTTCCAGGAGGCTGGTAATCCTGCTCTTCCAGTTGACAAAGGCATCATGAGCTTTCTTTTTTAATCCCGGATGGGTATCGTCCGCCTCGACTGCCGTATTCAGTACAGGACATCCGCCGGTGGAGGGGAAGTCCAGCAGTTTGTCGTAGTCGGCATAGACCAGCAGCTTTTCCTTTACCGTCGATCTCTTATCAATCTCCAGGCCGATGAGGCTGCTGACCTTTCTCCAATTGTGGTCAAAGACTGCCAGGGCCACTTCGTCTTTATTGGTGAAGTTACCATAGATGCTGCCCTTGGTGAGACCGGTGGCTTCCGTCATGTCGCTGAGGGAAGTTCCGGCATATCCTTTCTTATTGAAGATGGGAGCCGTCTTCTCCACAATAAACTGTCTCGTCTTTTCCGCTTTATTCATAATTGAAAGTTGCTCTTACGGTGCAAATATATACCGATTGGTATATTTTACAAAAAAATATTTTCATATATCCGTAGTCAACTACGTATCTTCGTACGCAAATAGCCCATAATGACCTTATTACCTGTTATCGAACCTCTTGACAACGAATATTGTGAACAGATCATCGGGCTGATCCTGCCCATTCAGCAAATTGAATTCAACGTGCCGGTCACCGCTGAAGACCAGCCGGACCTGCGGGACATCGAGACCAATTATCATCAAACCGGCGGCGGCTTCTGGGGCGCCAAATACAAGGGCGAGCTGGTAGGAACCATCGGGTTGATCGCCATCGATCACCCTGGCGGCACCATCCGGAAGATGTTCGTGCGTAAAGAGTTTCGCGGGAAAGAATTAGGCATTGCGCAACAGCTGCTGGATACCCTGGTCGATCATTGCCGGGTCCATGGGATCACCGATCTTTACCTGGGGACCGTGGAAAAACTGCAGGCCGCCATACGTTTCTATGAACGCAATGGTTTCAGGCGCGTGGAGAAGGCCGCTCTGCCGGAGAGCTTCCCTCTTATGCCCGTAGACAATACCTTTTATCATCTTCATCTTACGACCGCATGAATGCCATCAACCAGGCCGGAATTCTGGCCATCTCCACCCGGCTGCAGCGCCTCAGCGATCAGATCCGCAAAGACGGCTTATTGATCTATAAAGCGAATGGCATTGACTTTGAGCCAAAATGGTTTCCTGTCGTCTATTCCCTGCATGTAAAGCCGCTGTGCAGCGTCGTGGAACTGGCCGCCGAGATCGGCTATTCTCATCCCTCCACCATTAGCCTGCTGAAGGAATTGGAAAAACAGAAATTGATCCGCTCGTCCCGGGATAAAGCAGATGAACGGAAGCGGCTGATCCGGCTCACCGATAAAGGGAAGGCGCTCGTCGAACAGATGCAACCGATATGGGCTATTATGACAGCCGCCGTGACCGAACTCACCGACACCACCAACAACCTGATGCGGGCCATCGATGAAGTGGAAGAGCAGATGAGGCAAAAAAGTTTTTTTGAACGGGCACAGCGGCTGCGTTGATGTAGATCTTATTCCGGTATGCCCAGGCTCTGGCAAACTTCTTCATAACTCATCTGCCGGTAGTTATTGAGCACTTTACGCACATTGACAGCATCCAGCTGAATTCCGTTTGCTGTGCTGATGCCTGGCTTTACAGATGAGACGGCGCTCTTGACTCCCCCGGGAATAAGGATATACCTGAACTTATGTGCATTCGAGATGCTGCCATATGCATTCAGGCTGCTTTGGAGCTGGATCCGCAGGTTACCGACGGTAGCGAGTGCAGACCAGGTATCTATATTGGGGGTACCTGAAATCATATAAGTAATATTGATGGGTAAAGCCGCTACCTGAGCAGCCGGCCAAACAGAGGGATTATATCCGTCCAGTTTCCCGTACACAAGAACGAGACCGCTATCCAATACCGGTTGGGTGATGTCAGTAGTCGCCTTATCATAGATGAAGCCATAGGTGCCAAAGACAGTATCCTTCACATAAGTGGCAGGCGTAAACCAGGCAGAGTAGATGACATTCGGAGATCCGGCAGGCCCTGTTGGACCGGTCGGCCCCGCAGGGCCCGTATCTCCTTTTTTACAGGACAGCAGGAGCAGGGTCCCCATTAAAAAGAAAGATCCGTGTAATAAGACAGTTCTAAGGGAGAGACGAAACAATGCTGTTTTCAATAAAGTTTGCATAATACATGTTTTTTTAGGTTAGCAAAAACTAGTAGCGCAAAACTAGAGATACCCTTACACTCCAGCAATACCCCTTTTAGGGAATTTATGACAGTGCCGGGCACCCGAAATCCCCAATCACCCTGATTTTAATACCACGAAAGGGGTAGTCCTCTTTGGTCACTTTGTGACGGCACCTAGCGTCCCGTGGTTAAAATCCGGCTGAAAGCAGCTAAAATGTGTCTTTCCTCTTTCCTCACATTCGCGGAAATTTAGCTTTCAATATTTTCCACTGTGACGACTTACGCCAAGAATATCTGCACCTGGTTGTTTTTCTTATGTGTATCGGCCGCTCAAGGCCAATCCATCACCACGGCAGGAGTCCCTGCCCAGCTGACCATCCGGCCGGCCGGTGAACACAGCATCCGCGTCACCCTGAAGCCGCTGAGCTTTCCCGGAGATTTCCCCGCTACGCCCGCACTGGTCGAACGGCAATACGCTGCCCCAGTCATCGTCCTTACTTCGCTGAAGGAGCCTGTTACAAAGCAAGTGGGGGACCTGAACGTGGAAGTGCACGGTCAACCGCTGACCGTTACCGTTACCTCCCAAAAAGGAGAGCCCATCCAGCAGCTGGTCTTCCGGGATGACAACACCCTTGGCTTCCAGCTTCATGACGCTCCGGTGCTGGGCCTGGGAGAGGGAGGCCACAAACCTCTACCAGGAACCAACTGGCGTACCCAGCCCATCGAGTTCGACCGAAGAGGGCGGTTCCAGGAGATGCAGCCCCGCTGGCAGAGCGATGCCTATGGCTCCCGCAACCCGGTGCCCTTACTCATCGGCACCGAAGGATGGGGTCTGTTTGTAGTGGCGCCCTGGGTACAGGTCGACCTGCAACAAAAAGACCAGGGGCTTTTCCTGCCCTGGAAGCCGACAGCGAAAGATACCGTCCAGCAGAATGAAAGAAATCAGGGTCTCGCGCAGAGCAAAGGCCTGCCCCCTGCCAGCTCGGTCATCCCCGGTCTGTATGACATTATTGTTTTCGATGCCCATGATCCGGCTGCTTTTATGAAAGACGTCGCCATGCTAACCGGCCCGGTCGTCCTGCCTCCCAAATGGGCGCTGGGTTATATGCAGTCTCACCGCACTATCAAAGACGAGACCCAGATCCTGGGGATCATTGATAGTTTTCGTTCGAAGAAGATCCCCGTGGATGCCGTCATCTATTTAGGTACGGGTTTTACCCCCCGGGGATGGAATACCAAACAGCCTTCTTTCTCTTTCAACCCGGAAGTTTTCCACCGGGCGCCGGAGGCCGTGCTATCAGATATGCATACCCGTCATGTAAAGGTCGTGCTGCACATGGTGCCCTGGGACCGGGACAAACTGCCTACCTTACATGGATCTATTCCCGCCAAAGCCGGCGAAGAGCTGGACGCGGGACATATTCAAAATTACTGGCAGCAGCATATCGCCCTGATGCAATCCGGCGCAGATGCTTTCTGGCCCGATGAAGGGGACTGGTTCAACCTCTACGAGCGGATCGAGCGTCACCGGCTATACTACGAGGGCCCCCTTTCCACGCAGCCCAATACCCGCCCCTGGAGCCTTCACCGCAATGGCTACCTGGGCATCGCCCGCTGGGGTGGCTGGGTATGGTCGGGGGATACCGAATCCTCCTGGAAGACATTGGAAGGCCAGGTTGCCGTAGGCATCAACTATTCCTTAAGCATCAGCCCCTACTGGGGTTCTGACATCGGAGGTTTTTATTCCAATGTGGAGAAGACAGGTGAATTGTACGCCCGCTGGTTTCAGTTCGGCGCCTTCTGTCCTTCCTTCCGTTCGCATGGACGCACGACGATGACCATTCTTCCCTGGGGCTGGGGACAAAGCGACCGGGGAGAGTTGGAGACTTCGACCAAACCCGGCACAGACAGTGAGATCGTCAAACGCAATGTGCTGGAATCGGAAATGAGCAATCCCAGGGTCGAGCCGGTAGTCAAAAAATATGACGAGCTACGCTATCAACTACTCCCCTATACCTATTCACTGGCCTGGGAAGCCCGCCAAACCGGTCTGCCGCTGATGCGGGCGCTGTGGCTTCATTACCCGGAAGACAAAACAGCCAGGGACCTGGGCAGCGAATATTTATGGGGGCGTGACCTGCTGATAGCGCCCGTGTTTGAGAAAGGGGCCACCTCCCGTGAAGTATACCTGCCAAAAGGAGATTGGTACGACTGGTGGAACCTTTCCCGGCAACAGGGGGGACAAACCATTCGCCGGGAAGTAGACCTGTCTGTCATGCCTATCTATGTCCGGGCGGGATCTATCATACCTTTCGATCCTATCCGGCAATATACCGGAGAACCTGTGAAAGAGCCTACGACCCTGCGGGTCTATCCCGGGGCGGATGGTGCTTTTACCTTTTATGAGGATGATGGCATCAGCCTGGATTATCTTAAGGGCAAAGGGGTATGGATCCGGCTGAACTGGAATGACCAGACCCACACGCTGAGCCTGCGTCCGGATGCCCCGGCAGGCACTGTTTCCCAGCCGGTGCAGCGGAACTTTCGTGTCCGGCTGATGACAGGAACAACTTCCGGCGAAAAAACGATCATGTATAAGGGGAAGGAAATGAGTGTGCGGTTGTAGCGATTATCGGCTCCGTCCTTTTTCGCCGGGATACAAATCCTTTACGGGTTCGCTCTGCCAGAACTCCTTGGTATCGATATCCAGGGCGGACAATTTTCCCCAGAAGCCAGCTCCCGTGTCTATATTCCATACATTGGAGGCATGCATAGGCTCATCAACCTCGTAATTGATGGTAGGAGTATGACCAATATAGATTTCCTGAAACAACAATAGCCTTTTCGGATAAAAGACCGACTCCTCTTCTATCCGGTTGTCCAGGGCCAGGGCGGTCTCCCACAAACTCCGGTCCCAGTAATAATTGGGTTTGAACCGTTCGTAAAGGGGTCCGCGCATGGCGGAGAAGCCAGCATGGATGAAAAGACGGTTGGCTTCATCGATATAATATAGCGGCATCCTTTTGAAGAATTTCAGATGAGTGTTCTTTTGCCGCTTCGTCAGCGGGCGATAACTCTCCACGGTAGCCTGCCCCCCGTGCTGTAACCAGGTTTCATCTGCATCTTCCCCACTCAGCCACTCTTCACACCAGGCATCATGATTGCCTTTGAGAAAGATACAATGCTGCCGGTTCTCCAGGTCCATCAGGTATTGGATCACTTCCTGAGACTGGGACCAGCCATCCACATAGTCGCCTAAGAAGATCAGCCGGTCGTCCTCGTGCAGGTGGATCTTTGTGAGCACCTGCTCCAGGGCTCGTAAGGCGCCATGTATGTCTCCGATCACGTAGGTCCGCGGCTTTCGATTGTTCATGTTAATAAAACTTGGGCATATAGATCATAGTTCTCCTTATCGAAACATGCGAAAAAAATAGTGTCGAAAACAGAATTGTCTTCAAAATTACGAACGGCGTCGGTAGCAATATTTGCGGCCTTTTCTTTTGGGAAATGATAAATACCTGTGCTGATGTTTGGAAAAGCAATGGTTTTCAGCCTGTACTCTAACGCCAGACGCAGACTATTCGTATAGCAATCCCTGAGCAATTGCGCTTCATTCTTCTTGCCCCCTGTCCATACGGGGCCCACGGTGTGGATCACATAACGGGCAGGCAAGTTTCCAGCGGTCGTAATGACAGCCTGTCCTGTTTCGCAACCACCCTGTCGATTCCTTATCTGCCGACATTCTTCCAGGATAGCCGGGCCCCCTTTCCGGTGTATAGCGTCATCGACGCCCCCCCCGCCTAACAAAGAAGTGTTAGCAGCGTTGACGATCGCATCGGCCTGGACGGTTGTGATATCTGCCTGGATAATCTCAATTCTCATGATAAAAGAATATTAAGTTGAAAGAAAGGCGCCTGGTAAAGGGCATGATGCAATGCATTCAATATAATCATTTGATAACCATATATTTAAATGCAATCTGATGCAATTATGATGCAATCATGATGCAATTACTTACGCGTCAAAGTGTATTCCGCTCCAACCCCTTTTTTCCCATTCGACTTGAACACTTTTTTAGTTAAAAGCTCCTTTAAATCTCTTGTTGCTGTAATTCTCGTAATAGTATTAATTTTCTGATGTATCGCATTTGTAATTTTGCCATTTTCTTTAGCATACATGACAGCTTTTACTTGCCTTTCATTCAGATCCAATTTATGCAAATATTCTTCTGTATAAATATCGTTCAGGAAGGTAACAACAACGCCGCCCCAAGCTTCATCAAATATAGGCTCTGGCAAATCTGCTTCCAGGCAAGTTGTTATTATTTTTTCAATACCTCTTCCCCAGGATTCTATATAACCCGCACGGAAAAATATTTCTGCGATGTGCTTGTTGCGTGGATGTGACGAATGCTTTTCCTTTAATTTTTCTAAAGGAATATCATCAGGTAATTTTCCAGGATTCCACAACATTAATTTATCGTCATACACACTGAGTTGGATGGTAGTGCTGGTATAATCTTTATGTACGATAGCATTTAAAACGGCCTCCCTTAACGCTGCTTCGGGGTATTCTAATTTTTCAACTCGTTGGATACCTTCATATCTGATTGGCGAAATAAGATACCTTTCTTTAAGTAATCGTATGACCTTATCGACCATCTCAAAAATATTTCCTTCAACTGTATCCTGAAATTTCAAATCGGAATCAGAATTGCCAAATTTTCCAATTTTGAAATAGCTGTGAATAAAATACCGCATTGGTTTTTTACCAAATAGAAGAATAGCGGCGGCTTTGAGTTTGCCGTTAAACGTCATTAAATCCAGATTTTGCAATAGGGTAATGATATCCTCTTTATCAGCGTCCGGATATATACGTCCACTTCTAATAGCGGCTTTTAGGAATGAGGTAACGGCAACTTCGTCTATGTCCTGAATAGTGGCATTCTCTATCTCAATATCATCCCAAGTTCTTCCAATCTTTTTGAGTAAGAAGTCATGCAACGTCGTACCTTTTAACTCCTGTTTGGTACTGCCGCTTCGGTAATGATATGAGCCATGATAAGAAATAGGTACTGTGCTTATCGGGACGTCGATCTCTACATAATGCTTTTTTTCCTTTTTATGAAGGTTAACATCTACCATCAGTCCCAGATGGTTCAAGGTTTTGTTCGGTATATCGTCCATTAATCTCTTATAATCATCTATCCCAACTACCTCACCACTATCATCAATCCCGATAAAAATTTTTCCACCCTGCGCATTAGCAAAACCAGAGATCCATTTGAGATATTCATCCCTCCATGATTCTTTATATTCAACATTTTGATTCTCGGTCATAAGTAAGATTTATAACCCAAAGTTAATTTTAATCGGTTTTAATATTTTTATCTTTTTGGAACACGGACAGATTATCCGAAAAAAGACTTCAACGAAATGAGTAGTGCAGTTACAACTCTTATCGCCGGAGAAACCCCAAGGAGAAGGCCGACCCGACTCCCAGCAGGGCCCCGGCTCCTACATCCGAAGGGTAATGCACTCCCAGGTACATGCGGGAATAGCCCATGCCCGCTGCCCACAGATAGGACGGTGCGATCACGTACCATTTGGGATAGGCCCTTGACAAGGAGGTAGCCAACCCGAAAACGGATGAAGTATGACCCGATGGAAAGGAATATTCACGGGGCCGGTATATGGGGTTCAGCTTCCCGTCCGTCAGGAAAGGCCGGGGCCTTTTTACCAGCTGTTTGAGGGTATAATCCAGCAGATAAGAGAGGGCGGTGCTGCTCAGGGTATACAGGGCATTTTTCTTCATGTCTGCATCATTGCGGATCAGGCCTGCTATCAGAAGGCCCGCGGGGACGCCCGCGTTGACATAATTATTGGCTTTGGCCATGATGAGGGCGATACGTGTCTCCGCGGGCGTCCGGGTTGTCTCCAGGTCCGCCAGGATATTTTCGTCCAGGCGCTGCAAAGAAGATTGCGCCCTTGCTGTACCCGTGATGGCCAGTGTATATACTAATCCTGCCCAAAAATATTGTCCGATGAAACGCATCATTTCCACCTCCAAGATAAGAAGGCGGCGCGATATTTTGTAAATATCCTTTAGAGGGGACCATCGACCCTTGGATGCATCGCCGTCGCCTGTTCATCTACCTGCAAGATCCGGCGGTAACCCAGTTCCGCCCCTCCGCTGACAGGGAGGATATTGCCCGTGATGAAGCGGGCTTTATCCGATATAAGGAACACACAGGCATCCGCCACGACATCCCCTTCGGGGCAATAGCCCAGGGCATGGATTCCATCCAGGTATTTTTCAATAACAGCCGCGTCATTTTGCGCCTGTCCCCATTCGCGCAGCATAGGTGTCCAGACACCGGCGGGGGCGACGGCGTTGACGCGGATCTTAAAAGGTGCATAATCCAGCGCCATCGACTTAGTGAGGGCATTGACGGCGCCCTTGGTGGCGGCATAGGCGGCATGATTGTCCTGGCCTATTTCCCCCACCAGGCTGCTGGTGTTGAGAATACAACCTTCGGATCGCCGCAGGGCATCCAGACCGTAGCGGGTGGTATAAAGAATACTCTTCAAATTGATATTAAAAAGGGCATCCCATTCGTCCTCTTCCGTCTCGTGCAGCGGCCGGGAGGGATGTGCAATACCAGCATTGTTATGGATCACATCGATCCGACCGAATTTGTCCAATGTCTTGCGGATGGCCAATTCTACTTCCCGGGGGTTGGCAACGTCACATAAGATGCCGGTAGTATTGTTCCCCAGTAGGGCGATCGACTCGGTAATGGAGGCCGCATCGTTAGATACGATGGCCAGTCTGGCGCCGGCCTCGATATATTTCCGGGCGCATTCCAGGCCAATGCCTTTGGAGCCGCCCGTGAGGAAAATGATCTTGTCGTCTAATAACTTCATAATAAGGTCTGCTTTAGGATGTGTGAAAAACTTCTTTCACCGGGAAGCCGCCCGGGGGGCGGGCCGCCGGTTATCGGAACAAACTATATAATAACACCATCACTGCTAACAACATCACGGATAAGGTCTTATAATTTCCTAACCCTTTCCAGCCTTTGTCCCGCAAGGGCTCTAAGGGAGACCGCCAATACAAGGCCGCGCTGGCTGCCGTGTGCTGTACCGGGAAGACATAGGAGAGGCTTACCTGCATGAACATACAAACCAGGAAGAGGTAAAAGGCCATCATCATAAAAGGTATGGCGGCCATGGATGTCTGCGGGTATATCTTGTTCAGGGTGTAAACAAGGGCTCCCAGGGCGGAGCCTACCAGCAAGGTGAACTGCGCGGCTTTGGCGGAGGCCTTTTTCCAGAAGACGCCCAGGACAAACACGCAGGTGATAGGGGGGGCGATGTGTGCGATGATGTCATTGATGCCATTGAAGATGCTGCCATAGCTGTTGAGCAGGGGCAGCAAAAAAATGGAGAATACCAGGGCGCAACCTGCCGCCAGACGTCCCATCCTCACCAGTTGCCGTTCATCCGCAGCCGGCCGGAACCGTTTGTAGAGGTCGAAGCTCACCAGGGTGGAAATGCTATTCAGTGCGCCGGAAACCTGGCTCATCAGCCCTGACAGCAATGCGGCGACGATAATGCCTACGAGCCCTGTAGGCACCAGCTGGGTGATCATCAAGGTATAGATGCTTTTGCTATTGGTGACCGTGTGCCCGGCTGCGTCGGTGGTCTGCAGGGCATGCAGGTCCAGCAGGCCCTTCTGAGCCAGGGTATACGCGAAGAGTCCCGGCACTATAAAGATAAATACGGGCAATATTTTTATGAAGCCGCAGAACAGGGGACCTACCCGGGCATGGTCCTCATCTTTGGCGCCCAGGATCCGTTGTACGATGGTCTGGTCAGCGCACCAATACCAGATGCCCAGTACAGGATATCCCAGGAATACCGCATACCAGGGCAGGCCGCTGGGGTCGCCATGCGGGCGAAGCATGGTCAGCTTCTCCAAATGGTGCGTCTCCTGCAGGGTAGCTACCATGGAATGCCAGCCGCCCATCTTTGCAAAGCAGGCGATGGTGATGACGATGGCGCCGGCTATCAGCACCACAGTCTGGATGCTCTCCGTCACCACTACGGCCCGCAGACCTCCGATGATGGTATAGATGGCGGTGATAATGGCGATGACGGTGACGCTGGTATACATGTCAATCCCAAACAGCGTCTGTAATACGATGCCTCCCGTAAGCAGGGAGAAGGCGATATGAATGATGATGGCCGAAAGAATGGATACGAAGGTGAGCCAGTCCCGGCAGGCGCGGTTATAACGCCGCTCCAGAAAATCCGGCAGGGTGCTGACGCCGCTGCGTATATAGAACGGTGCAAAGAACAAGGCCAGAAGGATCAGCGTGAAAGCGGCCATCCACTCGAAGTTGCCGCTGAGCAGCCCTGTATCGAAGCCACTCTGCGCCAGGCTTACCAAGTGCAGACAGGAGATGTTGGTGGCGAAGAGGGCCAGTCCGATCATGGGCCAGCGCAGGGTCTTGCCCGCCAGGAAATAATCGTTGGAAGAGCCGGCCGATGGGTCGCCGGAAACTACCCTGAGGGTCGCCGGGCCGTTGGCAGGCCGGCTTCGCCGTCCTTTGATTGCCGAAGCCTGGTTATCTGGAATGTAACCAGTCTCCGGCAAACCGTCAATGATGGGCCTTCGGCCAGGCCGGCTTCGCCGTCCTTTGAGTCCCGCCCACAAGCCCACGGTGACAATACCGAGGATATACAGCACACTTATAACTATGTCGGGTGTCTTTATCATTGCCCGGAAGATTAGAGTTTAAGATCGCAGCTGCTGCCAGGCTCCTGCGGCGTCCGGTACACTCCGCCGTCGATTTGCACGGGGTTTACGAAATACCGCTGCAGATGCGGGATATGTTCCAGGAACAGGGCCTCATGTCCAAGGCTGATATGATTGAACAATACCAGGTGTTGGTGCAATTGCCCCATATCTCCCACATGGGGGACGACAGGAATACCATATTTGCGACAAAGCAGGCTGACCGTAATAAACTCGCTCACCCCTCCTACCCTTACCGCATCCACCTGTATAAATCCGGCACAGCCAGTCTGCAAATAATTCTTAAAGATAACCCGGTTGGGCACGTGTTCCCCCAACGCCAGTTTAACGGGTGCGATGGCTTCCGCCAATACCTTATGCGCCAGCACGTCGTCGGGATGTGTCGGCTCTTCGATCCAGTATGGGTTCATGGCTTGCAGCTGCCGGCATATTTTCAGGGCCTGCGGCAGCGTCCATTGCTGATTGGCATCCAGCATCACTTTCACCCCATCTCCGGCAGCCTCCCGTACGATGAACGAGCGCCTGATGTCCCGCTCTGCATCGGGAGACCCCACTTTTAATTTCATGGCGGTGAATCCCTCCGACACGGCCCGGATGGTATTCTCTCTCACCTTCTCATCCGAATAGTTGAACCAGCCGATAGAAGTGTCATATCCCGGATAACCGGTGGACAGGATCTTTTTACGGTCTTCTTTTCCCGGGGCATTCTCTCTCAGTAATTGCAGGGCCTGTTCCCTGGTCAATTCATCTTCCAGGTAAGAGAGGTCCAGCGTGTCTACGATCTGTTCTCCTGTAAGGTCAGTCAATAGCTTCCATAAGGGGACTCCTCTTTTCTTAGCCCATAGATCATAACAGGCATTAGTGACCGAAGCGAGTCCCAGGTGAACGACTCCTTTATGGGGTCCCAGCCATCTGAACTGCTGTTCATTGGAAAAAAGGTTAAAGGTGTTCCCAAAATTGGCCATCAATTCCTCAATGTCTTTTCCAAATAATTTATCGGCATAGAATTTTGCCGCCTTACACACCATATCATTTCCTTCGCCAAGGGTGAAGGCAAGGCCGGTGCCAGTAATCCCGCTATCATCCTGTAACTGGGTAATAGTATAAGAATACACGGGATCCCGGTGGATGGCGTCGCTGCCGGCCCCTTTGCCGAGGGGATAGCGAGCATCAGTAATAACTGTTTTCTTTATCATAAAAGGGCACTAAAGTTGAATCACAGGTATGCCTTCGGCATTCTTATCCAGCTCCAGCACGATGACGGAACAGTTGCTGTCCGGCAGTGCGGCAGGAAGTACGATGTTATAACCTGTCGTCGCGTCCTCCGTAAAGGATACGGTTGCTCCGTTCATAAAAGAGGCCTTTTTTATATGAGCCCCGGGTAAGAGGGGCAAGGATATAAAGTCTGCCTTTTTCTCCAAAATATGCAGGTAGATCTTATTCCCCTTCCGGGTGGTGGCGAAGGTTTCCCCGGGTGGATAAGGGCCTCCTTTGGTACCATAGATACTCTCTCCATATTTTTGTAACCAGCCCCCCATCTCCTTCAGACGCTGTACCTGCCGGGCTTCCATGCGGCCATCCATCATAGGGCCCACGTTGAGCAGCAGGTTGCCATTGCCGCCGGCTGTCTTCACCAGGGTCTGGATACATTGCTTTAGGGTCTTCATCTGATCATTGGGTTTCCAGGCCCATTGGTTACAGATGGTGATACAACTCTCCCAGGGATCTTTCATATTCAGCTGCCCGATCTTTTGTTCGGGAGTGAGGAAATCCCCGGAGGAGGTGCTGTCGTATGAGGTCGGGTCTCCTTTCCCCAGCCTGTTATTGATGACCACTCCTGGATCCAGTCCTTTCAGATAGCGGTACATTTCTTTTCCGTCGGCCGTCGTCCACTGGCTTTCCCAGTTACCATCAAACCAGAGCATGAAAGGATGATAACGGGTTATGATCTCTTTGAGTTCGGTCTTCATGGTAACTTTGAAGGCGGTTATATCTCCTTGCATGTATTTTGGATCATGCCAGTCCAGCACCGTGAAATAGACGCAGAAGGTAAGGCCCTGCCGGCGGCAAGCCTGCGCCAGCTCTCCGACAAGGTCCCTTTTGAACGGCGAGCGGCTGATGTTGTAAGAGGAGGCTGCCGTAGGCCAGAGGCAAAAACCATCGTGGTGTTTGGCCGTGATAGTGAGGTATTTCATCCCGGCGTCCTTTGCCGCTTTAACCCAGGCATCGGCGTTGAATAATGCGGGGTCGAATTCCCTGTAAAGGGTATCATACTCGTCCCGGGGCACTTCATGGCCACGGCTCCAACCGATCTCCGTGCCCCTTAAGGTGACGGGACCGAAATGGATGAACAGGCCGAACCGCAGGTCCATGAATTCCTTTATGGAGGTGCTTTGCGCGATGCCGGCTGTTCCCGCCAGCAAAAAGACAATACCGATAAAAGCCGTTCTGATTTTCATATTATTCCCATTCAAAGGTTATTGCCTGTTCCAGAACGTAACCTGGCTCATGTTGACATAACCCGAGTTATTCGCCGTCGCCAGCACCCGGATGATGATGAACCGTACCGGTGGCGGGGTGGTACCAAAGTCCGCATCGAAAGGAGCCACTCCATCGTCCGTCCGGATCACTTCTTTTAGCAGGGTCCATCCCTTTGCCGTCACATCCGATTTCCAGTTGCCATCATTGGGCGCCAGCGTGCTGATAGCCCCGGTGGTATCCGCAATACCCCAAACCTCGAAATCCGTAGGATTATGACAGCAGGTCCTTCCTGTCTCCTCTATCCTGCCCAGGTTGTCATATACCTTCCCCATGTCAAAGGTAACGGCTCCGGGATATCCGCCTCCATTGCTATGAAAAATATTGGGATAGTCCCGGGGCTGCATAGTGCCATTCCAAATTTGGGCCAGGTAAGTGCTGCTGGCATCATAAGGCTGCATATCATGCGGCAGGTTGACCGCGGCGAACAGGCTTTTATCACACATCACATAAGTATACACCGGCGGGAAGGTATCATAGGCGCTGGTCAAAAAAGTATCGATCGCGCCTTGTTTGGGAATAAAGGAGGATTGATACAACACCTTGGTGCTGGCCTTATAATTAGGCAGGTTGACGGAGGAAGCAGCAGGCGCCAGGTAGCTCAACACCGTATCGCCGCTGGTGTTGACATAGCGGACGCGGGTGGTGATATTGATCGTGTCGATAGGCGCCAGGAAATTCAAGGTCGCGGAGCCATCTCCGTTGACTACGGAAGGGTTGGAAGCGTTGGGCGGCCGGTTATGGAGACCGCTGCGATAGATGGGGCCATATACCGGGATGTTGTCCAGTTCGGTCAGTACCGACCGGTTGCCGTCCCCATCATAGGAATAAATGAAAAAGGAATAAGCGTATTCGGAGAGGTTGTTGATGATACAGCTTACCGTATCGGCGGGCTTATGGGAAGCAGCATTTATCACCAGGGAATCCGCATTGTTGTTCCAGTAAATGGTATATTTTTTTATACTGGGGTCCGGACTGGGATTCCAGAGCAGCATGACCCTTCCATTGCCCGGCAGGAACCCCGGGTTGGTGATCTTCCCGGGATAGGTGATCTCCGTGCCTTGTAAAAAAGACCGGAAATCCGTAGCTTTTTTGTTACATCCCCAGACCGCGATAAAACAGGCCAGCCAAAACTGGGCGGAGCCCAGTTCGCGAACAAGGCCCCAAGGCCGATGTTCGCCATCATTATGCGAATGCGGGGAAAAAATTACATTCCGAAGGAGTTTTTTTCCCGCATTCTTTAACCAGGTATGTTGATAATAATTTCTCATTGTCGTTGTTTTAATCTTTTAAATGATCATCTCGGATCGCCCCAGAAGGTGAATTCCTCTACATTGAAAAATGTGTTGACCTGCGATACATTCTGCAGACATTCGAAGCGTATATATCGCACCTTGGGCAGGTCCAACGAAAAATTATAGGAGAAGCCGGCATTCCAGAAGGCCAGGTCCTCATTGGTATATTGCGGGTTGGGAAGACCGGAGGGTTTAGGCGGCAAGGTAAAGAGGCCCAGGTTGATCCAGCCATTGGGAGTCACCGTTCCGACGGGGGGAATACTGCCCAGATCCGGCATGGTCTCATCGACGGGTGTCGTGGTACGGCCCCACATTACCCAGACTTGCGGAGCGCCGGCCTGCCATAACCAGTTGCCGCTGCCGTCGATACCCCTGTCCCAGATGGTATAGCGACTCAGTTTGGCTACCTCTCCCATGTCGAATGTGATGGTAGCCGGCCATACGAGGGGATGGATCGGCTGCTGGGTATGGAAGCCGGGAGAGCCGGTATTTCCGTCCCAGAGGTCCGGTAATACCCAGCCGAAGTCGGAGACAGCGTCGGAGGGTAACGAATAAGCCCCGAACTTCGATTTGTCCATCTGGGCTTCATAAATGGGCGTGATGGTGGAGAACAGCGTATCGGACACATTGCCCCACTCGTCGGTGATATACACGCCAAATTTCCGGGGTATCGTATCATAGCCTCTTAAGCTGAACGAGATAGTGTCCGCCTGCGAATAATTCTGGGAGACGATCTGTAATTTATTCTTCGCATCGGGTGTAATGGTGATGACACCGATGGGTGCTTTGAAGGTATTGACCGCGGTGACGTTGATGCCGCCGAAATCTTTCTGCAGGATCACCGTCGGCCGTGCCTTCAGGTAGGCCGGTGTATCGGGGTGAACGATGACCACCTGCGAGTCCGACCAGACATTTGCCCTGGACACGGTATATAATACCACCTTATAATCCTGGCTCTTTGCAAAACCACTGACCGTCAGGCTGTCGGAATAATAAGAGGATTTCGTCTGACGGCTGATCTTGTCATTGATGGAATACTGAGCTTGTACGTAGAGGATATTCTTTGAATCCGGAAGGGTATAGGTAATATAAGCGCCGCCGGCAAAATTGGCAACTTTTACATTGGTGACCGGTGCGGGTTTGGTCTTATCCGTCGAGGCGATGCTGTTATAGCCATCCGTCTTTTTACAGCCCGGTTGTGTCAACAGTAGCACGAGTCCTAATCCCAAAGGGATGAACTTTGTTTGTTCCCGCCACTGTGTAAAAAATTGAGGTATGGAAAAGTTCATAATGATATTTTTAAGTACTCGGGTCATTGTTTACCAGTAAAGCGTCTGTACCAGGTTAGGGTTCGTGAGAACATCATAATCCTGGATCGGATAAAAATAATTCCGCAGACCGAACACCGGCTGGAAGACATTCAGCAATTGATAGTAACCGCTAACAGTCCTGTTAAACACATTCCATCCCTGTATCGGGCCTGTTAGAACAGACTGAAGCTCCTTCCATCTTCTCAGGTCCCAGCCTGCCTGGCCTTCAAACGACAGCTCGATCCTTCTCTCCTGGTGTATGATCTGACGCAGACCTTCTTTCGTGAGAGGTTTACCGGGATTGTTGGAATAATTGGCCCAGGAATCCACCACACCCTGCAAGCCCGCCCGCGCCCGCACTTTGTCAATCCAGCTATAGACTTCGGAATTAGGCCCATTGACCTCATTGAGGCATTCCGCATAGAGGAGCCAGAGACCCGAGAGGCGCATAAAGGGCCAGGAATAACCATACCAGACGCTGGTTTGCCCGGGAACGGATTGATAGGGCACCAGCTTTTTCGCCCAGTAGCCTGTTACGTTTACCCGTAGCTGGTCCGGAGGGGCAGCATAACCATTGACAGCATTTACATAGTTAGCGTTGTTGTCGTCGGTGCCGCCGGAGCCAAACCAGTTAGCGCCGTCAAAAGACACATCGGCGTAATACCGGGGCTCCCTGTTGAAGTTGCCCTTCACCGTGGGATATTTATAATGAATGTAGTAGAAGTTCGCCGAGTCACCATTCTGGATCTGGAACCTGCCGGGGTAATCCCAGGTCTTGTCTTCCGTGATGGGCACCCCATGATTGGAATAGAACAATTCGGACTCTGCCAGCGGCACCGAGAAGTCGGAGTATACGGCAAACACGTTGGCGGCCGCATCCGCGGTCACCCTGGGCATGGCCATGTATTGAAACCCGAACTGGGGATTGATGGTCCAGATCTGTTCGGGATTCCAGCTGTCCGTAAACGCTCCCTGGATAGCGAGCAGTTGACGGGTACTGTCCGACAAGTGTACGATATTGCCTGTGAGGCGTAAGGGATAGAGGGTAGCGCCGGCGGAGGTGGCAGCATCGAGAGCGGCCTTGGCAGCATCCAGCGCCTTCTGCCATTTGCCGGGGTCATATGCAGCAGGGAACAGGCTTTTACCATCCTTGTTCTTCATGGCGGCATAATCAGGATTACCGTTGAACAGCGGACTGGCTTGCGTAGCCAGGACCTCCGCCTTAACAGCCAGGGCAATCGTGGAAGTGATCCGGCCAGCTTCCGCCACCGAATTCTGTATGACGGCCGGCAGGACAGGTATCACCTGGTCCAGCAGACCTACCACATAACTGAAGCAGGAGTCAACCGTCTGTTGTTTCAACTGAAGGTCCGAAATGGGGGCATCGACAGCCGCACTTTTATCTACGATGGGAATGGGTCCGTACATCCGGATCAGCCAATAATGATAGTAGGCCTTCAGGAATTTCGCTTCGGCGCTCCACCTGTCTTTGTTGTATTGGGGTACGTCCACGGGAATGTGGATGTTATCCAGGAACGTATTACATCTCCGGATAGCCCGCCAGAGATTCTGCCCTGAGTTATAGCCGTCCCAGAAGTTGAGGATCGGGTTGGCGCTGTTCTGCGTACCTCTAAGGATCTGGAAAGCGGCATCTCCGCCCTGACCTCCCAGGATCGACTGGTCCTGCAGCGGGTAAGGGAAGATAATCTCTCCGGAAGTAGCGAAACCGGCATTGGCCCGTACGTCGGCCATACTTTGCAGCGTAACATAACAGCCGCCTAAATAAGCCATTGTCTCATTGGCGTTGGAAAAGGCGCTCTCCAGGGTGGCCACGTCGTCGGGAACCACGTTGAGGTACTTCTTACAGGAAGAAGTCAGCGCGACGGGCAGCAGTATTGTCAGAAATATTTTTATATAAGTTTTCATCCTGAAAAAAAGTTTTTTGTTAGAGGTTGACATTGATCCCCATGTTAAAGACCTTTTGGATGGGGTAGCCAAAGCCCTGGCCAGCCATCTCGGGGTCCCATAATTTGAAATGGCTCCAGGTCACCAGGTTCAACCCATTGAAATAAATGCGCAGGTTGTCCATGTACATTTTCCTGGCCAGTCTCTTGGGAAGCGAATAACCTACTTCCAGGGATTTCAGCCGCATGAAGCTGCCGTCCCGCAGCCACCAGGAACTCTGCGCCTCGTTGTTCTTATTCTCGATGATGGAAAGCCGGGGATACAGCGCATATAGATTCTGGTTTTCGAGAGACCAGTGATCATCCGCATAGGCCTTTATGATCTGCGCATTATTCACAAAGGGCGCTGTGCCATACTTGCCATAATACCTGTCATTATCCGCCGTAGCATTGATGAAGAAGGATTCTCTGCCCAGGCCCTGGAAGAAGGCGTTGAGGTCAAAGCTTTTATATCCCACGGAGAAGCCAAAACCATAAATGATCTGGGGAGTGGTGGGCAAACCAAGGGGTACCTGGTCGTCCTGGTTGATGATACCGTCCTTATTGACATCGCGGTATTTGATATCACCGCCTTGTGGCTGGAATAAATTCCCGAAGGACTGAGGAGGTGAATTCAGCGCTTCTTTATCATCCACGAAAAGCCGTTCAGCGATGTAACCAAAGCCCTGGTTAATGGGTTTACCCGCCTGGAAGCGATAGGGATACTGGTAGGGCGGCTCCTCATAATGTCCATATCGGTTGGATGTAGCCGTCAGATTTCCCATTACGGAAGCCCAAAGGTCCCTGGAGATGGTTTGTTTATAATCCACATGCAGGTCCAACCCCTGGGAATAGGCCGTGCCCACATTGGCCTTAACGTCCGCCTCCAGGCCATCGGTAACAGGAATATAACCACGCTTCTGCAGGATATCATAACGGTATTCATGGTATATTTCCGCGACGATGTTGAGGTTCTTCAGGATCGTCAGCTCCAGGGCGAGATTGCTCTTACGGGAAGTCTCCCAGGTTACGTCGGGATTTGGATAGCTTTGGACATAAGGTCCCCGGTAAGCGATATTATTGCCGGTACCGAAGACAGCCGGATAATTTGCATCGGGGGTTATACCCGAGAGATAATAGAACCGGGTGTTATCGATATTATCATTGCCTACCAGGCCATAACTTCCTCTCAGCTTCATACGGGTGATGAGGGTGGAGATACCCGCATTCTCCCAGAACTTTTCATTGGACACCACCCAGCCTGCCCCGATGGTGGGGAAGAAGCCGTAGCGATGCTGGCTGGAGAAACGTTCGGACCCATTGTACCCGAAGTTACCTTCCAGAAAATACCGGCTGTTAAAGGAGTAGGTAAGCCTGCCGGAAACACCCAGGTTGCGGTAAGGCAGGGAATATTGCAGCGAGGGGTTGGCATTGTTGGGGTCCAATGCATTTGCATTCACCGTTTGCTCCCGGGTGCCTACCAGCGAAGCACTGATATTGTGCTTGCCAAAGCTGTGGGCGTAGTCCAGGGTACCCAGCATATAGATATAGGTGCTGACATTCTTGGTGCCCGGGTAATAAGAGAGGAATTCCTGGGCCGCGCCGGGCTGGTTGTTCAGCCAGGTCAGCGAATAGACCTTACTGGCGGGGTCATAATCCTGGATGGTGTAATAGAAAGGTTTGTAAGCCCGTGTAGCATCGAAATAAGAATAGCGGTTGGTGCTGAACAGGGCATGAAATTTCAGTCCGGGGGTTATGAAATTAAGATCCTGGTTCAGCTCGAACTGTGCCGACATCCTCGACTCCGAGAAACTTTTATAGCCAAACATCAGGTCGGCATAGGGGTTGTCCTGTAAGCCACCGGTGCCTATGATAGAATTGCCGAAGAGAATGTGTTTGGTCAGTCGATTGGCGCTGTCGGGAGGATAATAGGCCGGAAAGGCAACGGGGCTGGTGTGCAGGGCCCGGTCATACAGGTCGGTGGCAAAGCCGGATTGATCGTCCGTATAGGGTCCTGTATAATCATTGAAATTGCCCCAGAGGCGTACGATGGCCTCGGTAGTCTTGGTGACCTTCATGTTGACATTGGCACGAAGCTGGTAATTTTCATACTTCATACCCGAATTGAAGTTGTTCACGGGGTTGACCTGTAAGATACCATTGTCCCGGTCGTAAGACCCGGAGATATAATATTTTGAAAACTCCGTTCCCCCGCTAAGGCCGAAATTGGCCCGGCTGGTGGTAGTCTGATTTTTGAAAAGGGTGGACATCCAGTCCACGGCCGGATAGCGATAGGGATCGTAACCCGGCGTTTTGTTCATGGTAGCTTCCGTGCCGGAAATCTGGTTGGGAGTGAATTGCGGGGTGTTGGTAGGGTTACGGGTCGTCAGCGCTTCGTTGTACGACTTCATATAGCTGACCGGATCGGCCAGCTGTACGGTCTTCGTAGGTTTGGAAATGGAGTTTTCATACCGCAGGTTGACCTTCGCCCGGCCCGGTCTTCCTTCTTTGGTAGTGACCAGGATGACGCCGTTAGCGCCCCGCGCGCCATATAGCGCTGCAGCGCTGGCATCCTTCAGAATGGAAAAGCTGGCGATGTCGTCTACGTTGAGACGGGCCAGATCGTTTGAGGTCAACTCGATATTATCTACCAGGATCAGGGGGCTGGAGCTATAACCGAAGGTGGTGACACCCCGGATAAAGAACTGGGCGTTGTCCCGTCCCGGCTGACCGCCCCGTTGGAAGGCGATGACTCCGGCAATTTCACCGGCCATGGCATTGGTGAGATTACTGGAAGGAGTCCGCAGCAGTTCCGGGTTGATGCTGGTAACGGAGCCGACGATGGCTTCCTTTCGCTGCTTCTGCCCATAGGCGGTGACGACCACTGCTTCGCCCGCTGCGGCGATGTCCAACACCACCGTAAGATTTTTTTGTTCCGGGGAGACCTTGATCTTATAATCGGTATAGCCCACGTAGGAGATCACCAGGACGGAACCGGATTCCACGTCCAGGATGAAGCGACCGTTGGCGTCCGAGGTCGTACCGACATTCCTCTTGTTCAGCGCAAGGATACTGGCGCCTTCGATCTTTCTCCCTGCAGAGTCGACAATGGTACCGGTAACAGTGATCTTAGCAGAAGGGGCCGGTCTGGAAGGGGCCTGGGAGAAGGTCTGAAGGCCGGCGATGGTCAGGAGGAAGAAAAGAATACATGGGTAACTTCGTAGCTTTTTCTTCATAAACAAGCATCGTTTTGGTTAAAATTATAAATACAAGCAGTGGCAAAAACTGATAATCAAAAGTAGAGCTTCGGGATAGGGGAGGAAATAGGCTATCCGTTTATTTTGATGGATTATTCGATGATTTATTTATCTTGGCATTCTAAACCAAGCTGTATGAAAGCCCAAAAACGAAGGGATGGATTCGAAGGAGAGAAGTTGATCAGCCTGCCGGATTCCGTATGGAAGAATGCGATAAAAGCCAATCCCGTCTTAGGCCAGCTGTATGTTACGCATATCGGCTATTTCCCCAGGGCAGCCTATCATTACAGGGAAAGAAAGAATGGTTGTGTAGACAATATCATGATCTATTGCCTCCGGGGAAAAGGCTGGTATATGGTCAAAGACCGGCGTTTTGAAGTCAGTGTCAATGAATTCTTTATCCTTCCCGCTACCCGGGAATACGTACGATATGGGGCAGACGAGGACGACCCATGGACTATCTACTGGGTGCATTTCAGCGGGAAGGACATGGATACCTTTAACCGGTCTTTCGGGATCGGTTTGTTCGACGGGCCCCGCCTGATAGCCTTTAATGAAAAAGGGCTACAGATCTGGGACAATATGTATCAAAGCCTGGAAATGGGTTATAGTAAAGAGAACCTCAGCAATACCAATTTCTGTCTCTATTATTTCATCGCGACCTTTTTGTTCCCTGACAGACAGCTGAATGAAAAGAAACAGGATACCAAGGATATGATCAATGAGACCATCCTATATATGCGCAAGGATATCAGCGCCCGGCTGACCATCGAGGACATGGCCAAAAAAAATAATCTCTCCGCTTCGCATTTCTCCAGCCTGTTCAGGAAAGCGACAGGCATGTCCCCCCTGGATTATTTCATTCACCTTAAATTACAAAAGGCCTGTTTGCTGTTATATTCGAGTGAGGTAAAAATAAAAGAGGTGGCCCTGGCCGTCGGGTATGAGGACCCTTATTATTTCTCGAGGCTGTTTAAGAAATATCTGAACCTGTCGCCGGATCAGTACCGGGTGCTGCGGCGCAAAGAGCCCTGAAACGCCACGGGCGTTGCGCCCAACCCTAGTGCCCCACCATGACCCCTTCCAATTCCTCCAATGTCTTTCCCCTTGTCTCTTTTACCTTAGCCCATACAAAGATGAGCCCCAGGATACAGACACCCGCATAGATATAGAAGACCCGATCCCCCATCCATTGGAACAGGATCGGGAACGTAAACACGAGGATAAAATAGGCGGCCCAAAGGCATAATACTGCAATAGAAGTGGCTGCTCCCCGGACCTTATTGGGAAAGATCTCCGAGATCAGCACCCAGGTGACGGGAGCGAGAGAGATGGCATAAGTACCGATAGCAGCCAGCAGAACCCAGGAGACCATCACGGAACCTTTTGCCAGCATACGGGCGATGATTAAGTAGAGGATGGCCAGCCCTCCTGCTCCTGCCAGCATCAACGGCTTACGGCCCAGCCGGTCCACCAGCATCATGGCCAACAGGGTAAAGACCAGGTTGACGCCCCCGATGAACACCGTTTGCAGCAGTTGCCCGTCCTGCGGCACGCCAATGCTCTGGAAGATCCGGGGTGCATAATTGAAGATGGTATTGATGCCGCATAACTGTTGAAAGACGGCCAACCCGATGCCGATCAGAACGGCGGGGAATACGCCCTTTCCAAACGCGGCCCTATAGCTCATCTTATTATTGCCGGACAGGGACCGGCTGATAGTCGCCAGCGATTCCCGGGAGAAAGTCTCCCCTCCTATCCTTTCCAGGATGGGCACGGCCTTATCCGCCCTTCCCATGCTCACCAGCCAGCGGGGGCTTTCCGGCAACCATAACGCGCCGATAAAGAACAAAGCAGCAGGAACAGCCCCCAGGCCAAACATCCACCGCCAGGCATCGTCGCCGATAGTACGCAGGCTATAATTCACCAGGTTGGTGATGAGGATCCCTATCACCACGGTAAGCTGATTGATAGCCACCATCCGGCCCCGCAAATGAGCGGGAGAGATTTCTGCAATGTACATGGGAGAGAGCATGGAAGCCATTCCTACGCCGATACCTGCCATAAAGCGGGCGCCTATAAAGAAACCCCGTCCCGGAGCCAGGGACATGGCTAAAGAGGAAATGCAAAAAATGGCCGCCGCCAGCAACAATCCTTTTCTCCTGCCATACTGATCGCTGACCGTTCCCGCTACCAGGCATCCTGCGATGGCGCCCAGGGCCAGGCTGCCGGTAGCAAACCCCTCCCAGTAAGCATCCAGTCCATATTGCTGCCGTAAGAATGGCAAGGCTCCCGTGATGACGGCGAAGTCAAATCCGAACAGATAGCCGCCAAGGGCAGAGATAAAAGAGATGCCAAGGATATAGCGGTTATTAAATGAAGGTTGAGACATAGCTGGATAATTGATGATCAATGGACGACCGAAGGTCGTTGTTAATTTTATTTTACGGCAAACTCAAAAACGGTGGTAGCCCGATAGGTATCGCCGGGCTCCAGTATAATACCGGGAAAGGACGGTTGGTTAGGGCTGTCGGGAAAAGCCTGGGTCTCCAACGCCACGGCGCCATGCTGCGCATAAGGCTGGCCGTCCGGCGTATACAGGCTGCCATCCCACCAGTTGGCCGTATAAACCTGCAGTCCCGGACGGTCGGTAGCCACCCGAAGCCCTCTTCCGGTGGAAGGGTCGTAAAGTTCCGCAGCTGGCGCCAATTCATCCGGAAGCTGCTTCTCCAAAACATAATTATGATCGAAGCCTCCGTCCAGGGGGAATTGACCGATATGGTCTCCGATCCTTTTGGGAGTCGAAAAGTCCAGGGGAGTGCCGCTTATCGGAAGGATGTTGCCCGTGGGAAGGTTAAACTCATTCTTCTCTGTGTATTTTTCTGCGTGGACAGTTAACCAATGATCGGTGACCAGGGGATTGTCAAAACCGGTCAGGTTGAAATAAGAATGGTTGGAAAGATTTACCGGCGTCCTTTTATCAGTGACCGCCTTATACTCCATCAACAATCTATTCTCCGGGGTCAATACATATTTGACCTGTACGTCCAGGTTGCCCGGATAACCTTCTTCTCCGTCCCGGCTTGTATAGGAGAATACCACTCCGACTTCTCCCTTTGAATGGATCACACCGGCGATGTCCCATATTTTTTTATCAAAACCCGCAAAACCCCCATGGAGGTGGTTGACGCCATCGTTCTGTGACAGCTGGACCATATCGCCATTCAGCGAAAATTTTCCGCCGCCAATGCGGTTGATCGTCCTTCCCACCACGCAGCCAAAATAATAAGGGTTCTGCTCATAATTACCCGGTTCCTCAAATCCGGCTACGATATTCTTTCGAACTCCTTCCCGGTCGGGTGTATGGATCGAAGTAATAATACAGCCCAGGTTGGTGATGCGGATGACGGTATCACCATTCCTCAACGTGATCCAATACACATCCTTCCCCCGGAGATGATCATAAAGGGTACCCGAATAAGAGGACGAGGAAAGCTCCTGCGTAAATATCAACATGGCATCTGCTGTTTAACCGCCTCTTTAAAGAAGGGGAACATTTGTAAATAAAGGGCGGCTCCCTGATGGTTCGTATCTGACTGAAGGACACCCTGCAGGTATTTCCCCGCCAGGGTAAAGTCGCCCAGCCCCAGGTATCCCAGGCCGATAAGGTAGTTGCAATGGATCCGGTTGCGCCCGTTGATATCCTGGTCAAAGACCAGCATGTCCGGCAGCGAGACGGCAAAATAGTCGATGGTGATGATATCATCCAGGTGCTGCCGCCCAAATTCAATGAATTGCTCGAAGATAGACCGGGCCTTAGCCGGCTCGCCCAGCTTAAGCCATGCAAGCGCCTGATAGATGATCTTATCCGGCTGGGGATCATTATAATAGATGGCCTGTATGGGTTTACTGATCCCTATCGTAGCCTGCCGGAATTTTTCCATGGCCTTTTCAGGCTGGCCCCAACCTTCGTATACACAACCCAGTAAGTAATCCGTATCATTCTCCGGGGCTCCGTAGAGTCGGCCTTCCCCCAGGTGTTCCGGGTAGGATTGCGTAGCGGACAACAGGTCAAAGGCCTGTTGAAATTCCTGCTGCGCCAGGGCTTTTTTTGCCAACTCAAGATGGCAAAGCAGGTATTGGCCGACCACCTTTCCCTCTCCTCCTTCCCAGGGATGAAATTTCCGGGTCGCCAGCAATCCCTTCGCCATTTCGTATTGTTGCAGATTGTTGTACAGTGTGATCCTCTCCAGGTAAAGATCATCTCTTTCTTCTATCAGTTGCGGGTACTTCTCCAGCAGGGCCAGCCGCTCCGTGAAGGGCCGGCCGGTGACCTTATAGAGCTGATCCAGTTCCATCAACACCCGGGAGTCGGTGGGATCCAAAGAAAACGCAGCTTCCATATAGGCCACCGATTGTGTTTTTTTGCCCAGTTTGTTATACGCTGCCAGGGAAAGGTTGCGGAAGACCGTGGGAAAACGATCGTCGAGTGCCGCGGACTTCTCCCAGTTGGCGATGGCCTCCGGGTACTGCCGTTTGTCATACCATAAATTGCCCAGGTAGTAATGTGCTTTGGCATCCACGGGATTGAGGGAACAGGCGCCTTGCAGGATCAGCACTTCTTCTATTTTATTCGGGAAGACCAAGTCAGGGTTTTGCAACGCGGCTTCTTTGTATAAGGAGAGGGCCTGAACTTTTCGACCATCCTGCAGGGCGAACCATGCCTTGTAATAAAATACCAGGGTCGGGGGTTGTTGTTTACCTTCTGTGAAAAGATCCAGCACCATTCCCGCTTCTTCATAAAGGCCAGCCTGGGCATAGTCCAGTGAAAGCTCCAGGTAGTTTTGTACGGCGTCTCTCATGAGTTTTGTAAACCCGGGCAGTGCTGTTGCCGTTATTAAATAATTTTCAAAAAGACAGCCGAAGTTGAATGGGTCGACGGCCAGGCTGTCCTCTATAAAGGCCTTGCGGGCAGACAGGCTGGTCTTGTCATCGGCGGGCAAGCCGGCTGGGGCAGGGTCTGTCATTTTCCGCAGCAGGGCGGCTTTGAGGTGCCGGGCAATAGGGTTATGATAATTACGGACCAGGGACTTCTCCACCAGCATCAGGGCCTGTGGCCAATTCTTTTTCGCGGCAGCGATGCGGGCGAGGGCCAAAAATCCGCTGTGCTGCCAGGCGTCGTTCCAGGTAGCCTTATAAAACATGTCATAGGCCTCGTCCAGTCTGTTCTGTAGTTTCAATGACCATCCCAGGTTATAGTACGGCTCGCCATCATAAGGGTTGGGGTTACGCTGGGTAAGGGTCTGTATGGCTTTACGGAAATAGGGTTCGGCTTTTTCAAACTGCCCTCTCCGCAGCAGCAGAAGTCCCATGGCATTGTTGCAACGGATGTCGCCGGGGCTTCTCCGCAGGGCTTCTTCATAATAGTCGATCGGGTTAAAGGTAGCATGACGGTATTGTTCGAGGTGGAGGCCATTCAGATAGAGGTCTTCTATCTGCTCAATGTCCCCGGGCAATTTCGCCGCGGTGGCTGCAGGTGGTATCTCTTTTTTCCCCGCAGGTTCCGGCTGATAGGAAACCAGGACTTTTCCCTGGCTGTCTTCGACTACCACCTTCCAGTTCTGCCGTTCGGAGGCCGTTTCCGGCGCCGGGATCAAAGATTCGTCGAATACTGCATAAGGTGAGATGGTGGACCGGTATTCTTTTACCAGCTTGTCTTTATAGTACAGACTTACTTTAGCATCCTCATAGATGGAGGTGGCATATACTTTTATCAACAGCTTCTCCCCTTCCCATTCCAGGTTGAGCATCGCCTCTTTGCTGGCATTCTTCACCATGCCTATCTGTGTGTAGGGCATGAAGTATTGCTCGAAGGTCTTTTCCTCATTGGGCTGCAGCCAGGAGAAATCCGGCTGGTTATCTGTGAACAGGCCTGTCATCAGTTCGATATAAGGTCCGTCCTCATCCGTAAGATTGCGATCCCAGGCCTGTCCGAAATCGCCGTTGCCCCAGGTCCACTGTTTCTTACCTGGTGACACATGATGATCGGCTACGTGCAGCATGCCAGCCCGGGTATCGTTCTCATAACATCCCATAAAGTCATACTTCGACTGGATAGCCATATACGAAGTAGGCACGGGAATATTGGCATACCGGGAGATATCTGTCCCCGGGGCATAGTTGACTTTATAATAGGTACCCGTCGCGATGGGAAAATCGGAGACGTCTCTTTTACCATGATCGAAGACGGCATATACATCCGGAGGGAATACGGACTGGTAATGGTCATTTACTTTCACTGCCGGGTTAGCCCACCAGAGGAAGGTCTGGGGAAAAGGTGTCCGGTTGAATAATTTCCCTTTGATCTCCAGGAAGGCCTTATCGGGATAGATCGTAAAGCCGGCCATTCCTTTTGTGCGGAACATCAGCTCTATTTCATTCACCCAGACGGTCTTGCTGCCGTCGGCATTCTCTTCTATCGTAAAGTCAACGGGGCTATAGGTACTGGGCCGGTGATGCTGGGGCCAGTTGAATTCTATCCCCCCGGAGATCCAGGGCCCCGCGAGGCCTACCAGGGCCGGTTTGATGACCTGGTTGTAATAGACAAAGTCACGCTGTCTCACCTTATCGTATGCCCGCTGTACCCTGCCTCCCAGTTCCGGCAGGATCATGATCTTCAGATAGTCATTCTCCAGGAATACAGCGGTATACTCCTGGCTGGTCTTCTGGTCGGCGATCTGTTCGATCACGGGGTGAGGGTATACGACCCCGCTGCTGCCCTGGTAAACCCTTTTCTCCAGGAACATGGGATTTTTCTCAGGCTGGCCGATCTTGTAGGTAGGGATAGATATCTTCTCCACCCAGGCTATTGCGTCCATAGTCATTATTTTATTCTTTAACAATCTTCATCAGCCAGGCATCTTTTGCCGGTATGGCAAGGGAAACCTGGTTATTTTCAACGGCGCCCAATATCGCGTCGGTCATAAAATCTTTCAGGATATATTTCCCTTTGGGCAGACTTAGGGTCTCCAGGCTAATCGTTTTTTTGAATTCCTGTTGGTTGGAAAAATTGAACAGGGCCAGCAAGGGGGTGTCGGTCTTTAAATAAAAGGCCAATTGCTGATCGAAGCTGTCCCCGTCGGCAAACTGCAAGGGGGTAAAGGCCTGGGGATGGCTAAAAAAAGCGCACAGGGCCGCATTGTTCAGGAATTTCCGGGCCCTTTCCGCCGCCAGCGGCTGCCGGAAATCCGATCCGTCTCCCAGGATGCTGCCCATCACCATCATGGCATAGAGCCGTACTTTGATCTCCTGTTCGCTGAGGTCAGGATTCTTTTGAAAGTTCTTCATCACGCAGACATCCAGGTTGGTATAGGGCCACAGTGTGCCCTGCACCCACCAGAAGTGAGAGCCTGAGGCCAACGAGGCCTCCGTGCTGCCCCAGTTAGGGAATCCCGGCTGGTCATCCCGGAGATGGGAGTACACATCCGTCGAGTTAAATCGCGTATGTGTATACTGGTGAGGGAACATAGGGGATATCGCCTGGGAGATGAAGATATCCGGTCCCAGGATAGAGTCGATCAGATGTTTCAGCATCTTCATGCCCTGGTTGTAGGCCTGGAGGCCGCTGCGAACCGAAGGGTCATATCTCGAAGAAGACTCCAGGGCACCTGCCGACAAAAAGTCAATCTTAAGATAAGTAGCATGAATGGCTTTGGCTTTCAGCAGCTGATTGATAATGGAGAGCCGGGTGGCAGGATGGGTTGGGTCCATCGGGAAGGCGCCCCAATCCCCATCCTTATAGGCGATGGGATTGCCATCCTTGTCTTTCAGGATCACATCCTTTAGCATAAACTCCGTTCCGGCAACCGGGGTCCGGTCCATGGCATTTCTCCAGGTCCAGGTGGCAAACGGTATAAAATAAAATCCCATTTGCTGATGTTGCTTCTTCCCGTATTTACTCAAAGAAGCCAGCAGCTCGGTGGTATAGATGGACTGATCATAGGAATCGATGCTTAAAACGGGGGCGGCATATTTATTAAAATTGTCCAGGGTATGAATAAAATCGGAGATCTTGCCTACTCCCGGCGGCATCATCACTTTCTCATAACCCAGCACCCCTTCCACGCCGAAGCTATTCCAAATGACGGGGGCATACCCTTTCCAGGTGAGTCTGCCGTTGAGGCGGGCATTCATCTCGCCATACCCTTTAAAAGCAGGGCGAATATCCAAGCCGCAGAGGTAAATAAGAGAGGAATGGACGGTGGCGCCGATCATGGTGCCATGGGGTGCATGATCGTGCGTTCCATCCTGGCCACCGTAGGCATGGGGCAGGGAGGGGTTGTCCGGGGTGGCTGCTCCGCCAAAGACGGTGAAGGAGTCGATAGTTCCTTTGTCGGCCGCGGCCCGGTAGGCCAGGCCTGTCTTCCAGAAATCATGTGACAGGCTGCCGATGACCAGTCCGGACATCGTGGCATTATCATAAACGGCCGCGCATTCGTAGCTGATGCCGGATACGGGACCCTTAGGGGCTTTGGAGGATGGGTCTTCTCCCCATTTACGTTCTACGACCCCGACCCAGTCGTCGTTGTCGAAGGGAAGGTCCAGGATCCTCGGTTCGCTGCCGGGGATGAACAGACGACTGCACTGATGGGGAAGAACGGCCAGCGGGGCGATGTTGCGGGTTTCCGGCAAGGGTCCCTGACTGCTGCTGCGACCAGCCTCCACATCCAGGAGCAGGTACGGCTGATCGGCGTATAAGGTGAGGTGTTGCAACAGGTATAACGGCTGCCCGTCGTCCATGTGTTTGATATTGACCCTTATACCTTTGCCCAGGCTGTCTTCCAGCTGATCGACGCTATAGGGATGCTGGCTGAAGCTGGTGCTGGACAGCAGGCCGGCATGGATATCCTCCACGTAAGCAATCGTATTGTCCAGGGTGATGCCGTTGGCAAACCGGTAGGTCAGCCGGCCGGTGATCGTGTTGAGGGTCACGGTCACCCGGGAGTTGGATAAGACCACGCTGTCATTATACTCGCGCAGGGTCTGGGCATTTGCCAGACCCTGCATGAGCAGAAAAGAGATAAGAAAAATAGTACGAGTCATCAGAATGTTAATTTTTGGCTGGCGCATGACGGCCTCAATAGCCTGGGTTCTGGTCGGTCAGCGACAGGGCCGAGTTGGTTTGCAATTCAGCCAAAGGTATCGGATAGAGGGTATTGTGCGCCGATATATTTTGCGCCGGGTGCGGATCTGAATTCCCGTTGATGGGTACATAATGAGCTCTGGGATTATTATGAAGCTGCACCCTGGCCACGAGGGTGCCCGTCCTCTTCAGGTCGAACCAGCGCCAGCCTTCACCGCCCAGTTCCCGCATCCGCTCGTCCAGCAGCTCACTTCGCAACGCCGCCTGGGTAGGGGTGCCGCCAAGGACCGCTTCCAGATTTTGCAGGCCTGCCCGGTTACGGACCTTGTTCAGGGGTACCAGGGCCGGAGCCGTTTGTCCCAGTTCGTTCAGCACTTCCGCATACATCAGGTAAACATCCGCCGCCCGCAGGTAGTACATGTTCTTCCCCGAGTTGTAAACATCGATATCCGAGCTGCTGATATCATATTTCTTTATCGTAGGTAGACCCGGATCCACCCACCAGTCCATGGTGTTGCCACTGCCATCATAACGGTGGGGCCAGATGGAAGCCAGATAACGTCGGTCATTGGTCTGATCAAAGACCGTATCGGAATAATAGGCGGTTGTCGTCACCACCGTTCCACCATAACCGGGGGTGTGAATATTAAAAGCTTCCCCTGATATGGGAGCACCTGCGTAGGATCCAAAAAGGTTTTGGAGACCCTGGGTATTATTAGGGTCTGTCGAATACTGAATCTCAAAGAGGGATTCGGCATTGTTTTCATGCTGTCCATCAAAAAGCTGGGAGTAGTCGGTCAGCAGGGTCAGGCTGTTGCTGCTCATCAGGTCCTCGAAGAGGGTTTTGGCATCGGTATAGTCTCCCGTCGTGAGGTATACCTTACCCAGCAAAGCTTTGGCGGCTTCTATGCTGGCCCTGCCGATATCGGGGTTTTTACTACGGGCCCACAGGTTGGCGATAGCAAATTTGAGGTCATCAACGATCTGTGCGTAGACATCTTTAGCAGGAGTCCTTTTCACGCCCGCAGAGAAGGGAGTGGTCTCCAGCCGTAAGGGGATATCTCCATATAGCTGTACCATATAAAAATAAAACAGCGCCCGCATGAACTTAGATTCCCCCAGCAAACGGCTTTTTACGGTAGGATCGGCGATAGTCGCACCTGGTATGCCCTGGATGGCGGCATTGGCATTGGCGATACCCAGGTAGCAATCCTGCCAGAAACCGGATAGCTGATAGTTCTGGCTGCCAAATTTCAGGTCGTAGACATCCAGGCCGGTGACATTCTGGTAGTAATCTCCATACCCCTGCGATTGGTAGGTACAACGGGCTTCATCGGTGCCTACGATGCCGATGAGGGCATAATCGGATTTTTTCAGCGTCTGCAGCTGGGTATAGATCCCGGTGACGGCTGCCGTGGCGCCGGCCTGGTCTTTGAATACCTGGGGCTGGGCGACAAATACTTCCGGCGTATAGTTCAATGTCTTTTTACAACCGGCGACGAGTAGCAGCAGACCCACGAGGGAGGTTACCAGTCTTGTTGATCTATGTGGATGAAAGAGTTTCATAAATTTTTTTTAATGGATTAGAGCCCTAATTTCAAACCGAGTAAAAAGGTCCTGTACCTGGGATAGTTCTCCAGCTGTGTAGGATTCCCGTTATCCGGATCCAGTCCCTTGTATTTGGTGAAAAGGAAGGGCTCGGTCGCCTGAAAATAAACGTTGAGGTTCCTCAGCTTCATTTTCTGTGTCCAGGTTCCCGGGATATCGTAGGCAAGAGTCATGCTTTTTATCCGGATATAATCGCCCTTCTGAATAGAATAGCTGGAACCCTGGCCAGGCCCGCCCGGTAGGGGCTTAAGCGACGTTCCGAAAATATTGGGGCGTGGGAGATTCGTGTTGGTATTGGTCGGTGTCCAGTAGTTGCCCCCTTCTTTAGTCACGTTGCCCTTGCTGCCGAATCCCGCGTTATAATAGGTGAGATTCGTATAAGGCAGGTTGTTCAACTGCTGACCATATTCATAGGAAGCCAACACAACCAACGAGAGACTCTTGTAACGAAGATAGTTCCAGAGTCCACCCCAGCCGCCGGGGATATTGTATCCGACGATGGTCTGGTCCTGGGGAGTTATCTTACCGTCATGGTTGAGGTCTTTTATTTTGATATCTCCCGGTTTGCCATTGGGGTTGAGGGTGAAGTCGTCGCCCGCCTGGTAGAGGCCATCATATACGTAGTTGACCAATACCCCGCTTGGCGGCTGACCTACCCGTAAAGAAAGGCTGACGGAATCCCTTCCGGGTAAGAGGGAAGTGATCTTACTTTTATAGTGCGACCAGTTGAAGGTCATCTGCCATTCTAAATTTTTGGTCCTCACCGGGGTGGCCATGAAATTGATGTCGATGCCTTTAGTATTCATGGCAGCTACATTTACCTGTTCGTTGTAGAAGCCGGAAGAAGGGGCCAGGTTGAAGGGCAGCAGCAGGCTGCTGATATTTTTATTGTACACATCCACGCTGAGAGAGATACGATTGGAAAGGGCTGCGATGTCCATGCCTATATTAGACTGATGCTGGCGTTCCCATTCCAGCGTCGGGTTGCCGGCCGTACCGCCCACCTGGTAGCCGCTGGTGGCATTGGCGCCATTGAAAGGATACTGCGCATTGTTATAGCGGGTGTAAATAGCATCATAAGGCAGATTCTGATTGCCTATCAAGCCATAGCTGGCCCTGATCTTCCAGTCGCTCAGCACGGTCTTTAGCTTATACCCCATGAATGGTTCGTCGATCAGGCGCCAGGCAACGCTGGCAGAGGGGAAGAAGCCATATCGGTTCTCAGGACCAAAACGGGAGGAGCCATCTCTTCTACCGGTAAGGTTTATGATATACCGCTGTTTGAATTTATAGATAGCCCGGGCCAGGAAAGACTGAACGATCCAGCCATCGTAATTCGTGTTGTCCTGTGTCTTGATGCCGGCGCTGCCCATGTTCTTAAACGTAAGCAGGTCGGTAGGGAACTGAGTGCCCTGCATGTCCATGGCGGTATTTTCCCTACGCTCGTAAGTGGCGCCTCCCAACAGGTTCAGGTCATGATCGCCCTTGGTAAACGTATAGGTGGCTGTATTTTCCCAGAGCACATCGGTGGATTTGGTATTATATACTTCGGCCTGGCCATTGGTGGAAAAGCCGGCTCCTGTATTTCTCGGGTTGTAGGTATCATTCTCCCCGTTAAGCAGGTCGGCGCCGATGCTGCTGCGGAGCACGAGGTTCCGAAGGGGTGTCAATTCGAGGTACAGATTCCCAAAGGTCCTGTTGGCCGTATAGTTGGCCACGGAATACAGGTCCGAGGTCACCGGGTTGATAATGGTCAGTGCGCCGGTGCTGTTATCGGTGACTACCAGCGGAGCGCCGGTGGAGTCATAGATGGGCATCAGGGGGCTTTGTGTAAGCGACTGCTGATAGGTGCTGCTATGAACACCTTTGGTGAAGTTGTGGTCCAGGTTGACGCTACCACCCAGTTTGATCCCTTTGGCGACGTCCGATTCGATGCTGAAATGACCGGAGTATTTTGTATAGCCGGTATTTTTCAGGATGCCCGCCTGGTTCTGATAGTTACCGCTGAAATAAACCCGGTTCTTTCCTACCCCATTTCCTATGCCAAGGGAATAGTTCTGCATGGGCGCAGCCTGCCGGGTGACGGCCTTTTGCCAGTCATAGGCTTTGTAACCGCCCGCGATGCTTTGCAGCTCATATTGATTGAATATTTTATTATCGGAGGTACCTATCGGATAGGTGATGGGGTCGGCATCATTGGCTGCATATCGCAGCATATTGGCATAACTTTTAGCATCCAGCATATGATAGGGAGAGTTGGGTGTCTGGATACCGTAGTACATATTAAAGTCGATGGTCGCTACACCGGCCTTTCCATGTTTGGTGGTTACGATGATCACCCCGGCAGAGGCCCTGGAACCGTAGATGCCCGCGGCGGAAGCGTCCTTGAGAATGTCCACCGACTCGATGTCATTGGGGTTGATATCCCGGATGTCTCCCGTAATGGCGACCCCGTCCACGATATACAGCGGTCCCTCGCTCTGGGTGATGGAGTTGAGCCCCCGGACATTGACGGAATTACCGGATCCCGGTGCGTAACCATTGCTGTGTACTTCCACGCCGGGCGCCCGGGAAGCCAGTGCGCTGGCCAGGTTGGTCACCGGCAGCTCGTTGAGCTCTTTGGAGGAGACGCTGGATACGGAGCTGGTGAGGTCGGCCCTACGCTGCTTGCCATACCCGATCACTACGATATCATCCAGGTTGGAGGCGGATTTTTCCAGGAGGATGGTGATAGAACTACTGTCTGCAGGGACAGGGACCTGCCGGGATTTATAACCGGTATAACTTATGTCCAGGATAGCGCCGGCCGCTACCGTCAGCGTAAACTGCCCTTTACTGTCTGTTAGTTTAGTACTGTTGCGGGCGCCTTTCACCTGGATGGTGATGGTCGCCAGGGGCAGGGGGTTGTGAGAAGCTGCGTCCTCTACTACTCCCTGAATTTGCCGCTGCTGCGCCGCCGCTTGTAGTACACAGCAAAATCCCACCGTGAATAGAATGATTAACTTTCTCATTTTTGTTTTGGTTTTAGCAGTTGATTGTTATTTAGAAGATGTCTCCGGGAGGGAGCCGGAGCCGATGGTACTGTCTGCATGGACAATACTACGTTAAATGTGAAGCGAAAAAAATAGTTAAAGACAGGTGTCCCTGGCATGGCAATCGTTTTAGTTCAGTGATGAATAGCGTGAAGGAACAGGTTGTAGACCCAAAATTCGTATTTGGCTCAGGGAAAAAGAATAGTATTTCTTATGGAAATGATGGATTATTTTCTGCTTTGTTATATTTTGTGCAATCATTATATATGAAAGAGAAAAATCTCCGGAAGAAAGAAGGCTTCGAAGGACAGCGACTGATCGTGCTGCCTAAAAAGATAAAAACTGATTTCCTGACAAAGGACCCGATCACCAAACAGGTCTATATTACGGACATCGGATACTATCCCAAGGCGCTGCACCACTATATGGAGCGGGCCAGTGGCGTCAGCCAGCATATTCTTATTTATTGCGTGGAAGGGAAGGGCTGGATCGAGATCGATAAGAAAAGAATCGAGGTCACTCCGTCGCGTTTTGTCGCCATCCCGGCGGGTGTTCCGCACAAATATGCTGCTAATGAAAAAGATCCCTGGACAATCTACTGGATACATTTTAAAGGAGAGATAGCGGGTTATATCGTAGAGCTGATCCTGCAGAACTCCAAGAATTACAAACCTGATCTCACGTACAACGAGAACCGGATCAAATTGTTCGAGGAGATCTATACCAACCTGGAGAAAGGATACAGCGGGGATAATCTTCGGTATATCAATATGATCTTTTATCATTTTCTCTCTTCCATCCTCTATGAGGAGAAGTTCAACTATGTGGAGAACAGGAAAGAGAATGATATCATTGCGCTGACGATAGAGCTGATGCAGAAAAAGATCCATACTGTTTTTACGTTGCAGGAGTTTGCCGATTTTTCCAAGCTGTCGATCTCGCATTTCTCAGCCGTATTCCGGGAGAGGACGGGTTACTCCCCTATCGAGTATTTCAATCATCTCAAGATACAGAAGGCCTGTCAATACCTGCTCTTTACGAATATGACCGTCAAAGAGATGGCGGTCAGCCTGGGAGTGGATGATCAGTATTATTTTTCGAGGATGTTCTCGAAGTTGATGGGGGTGTCGCCGATAGAGTATAGGAAGAGGAACCGGGCGGGGAAGTGAAGGGCGTAACTACTCCACCACCCGGTCTTTCTTCCTGAAAATATACTGTTCATTAAAAATAATAATGGACAATAGAATGAGCCCATAGGCGGCGATCTGTAATCCATGGACCTGTTCGTGAAAGTAAACGATGGCCAGGATAAAGTTAATGATGGGGTTGATGTATAACAGGATCCCTATCGTCGAAGAGTTGACGCCTTTCAAGGCATAGACGTTCAGGAAAAGAGGGATGATGGTAAAAACAATGGCTATCACCAGGATGGAATTGTAAAAGAAAGGTTCTGCCGGTAAGGGTCCGCTGTAATGTGGATAAAACGGCAACAGCAGCAAGGCGGAAAATACAGTCTGAAAAGTCAGCGACAGAAATTTATCCAGATCGTTGTTCCTGCGTTGGCTGACCAGATACAATGCATAGGACAGCGCCACCACCAAACTGTAAAAGGTGTCCGACAGATTGTGAAAGGATAACAGCAGACAGCTGAAGACGCTGAGGAGCACAGCCGCCCATTGCCATTTACTTAATTTCTCCTGTAAGATGAAGAAAGCGAGAACGGTGGTCATGATCGGGCATACCATATATGCAAAGGATGCCGCTTTGATGCTGATATGATTCATGACAAAAATAAAGGAGAACCAGTTAGCGGTGAGGAATACCCCGCCACCCAGGGTCAGCCACACTATTTTTCGCTTTTGGGAAGAGGGCATGCTCTTAAAGAGTTCCCGGTTCGTCCTCCCTGTCTTTCTTCGGAACAGCAGGCTGACGATGAGCATGAGAACGGCACAGGAGAAGACCCTGTAGAAGAGGATATCCAGAGAAGGATAACTCTTTAATGGTTTGAGCACCAGACTAAAAAAACCCCAGATAAAAAATGCGGCTAAACCTGCCAGGTAATATTTTGAGACTTTCATGAGCCCTGTAAAAATACAGGATTATAGCTTCACAATCTTTGTCGGATGGCTGAGTTTATAGTCAAATTTACCCTCATCGATGCCTGCCCGCCGGTTGACATA
>DATJJD010000194.1:0-31698 GCA_035492545.1 Puia sp. | reverse complement strand
TTTTAGTGCAAATAAGTACAAAAAGTTTTTAAAAAAGGATAGAAAAAAGATCAGGCAGTAGGATCCACTGCAGCCGCGAGACGGTTGTCCTTAAAGAATTTGTCACGATGAGCCGCAAATGCTTCAGACAATTCCGTAACGACCAACAGGCTGGAGTCGATTTCATCCTGAAGCTCCGGCAGTTTTTCATCAAGAAGACCGACACCTAAAGTGATGTTGTGGGCGGAGATTTGGGATACTTTCTTCAGCACCGAAATCTGGCTGTTTTTCAGATCTTCTAATTCCCGCTGTATCTTATCCATTAGTTCAAGTTTCTGCAAATTCTCCATATTGATAATTCCCTTTAAGTGGGAACCTGGAATATAGAGGCAAAAACCCTACCATGATTCGGTCAGCGCAGGCTTTAGACCGCAAACTTCACTTCACCGCACTCGCCACAGCCACCGCATCATCTTTCTCCACTGTGCTGCCCGAAACCCGACGGCCCACCCGGCTGAGATAGTTCATCGTTCTGTCCATAAAGGACGCTTTATGGGGATAAATAATCTCACGTAATTGCAGCAGGGAAAGTATTCCTGTGTCGAATAAAACATTAATCGTCAATCTATTATCGGGCAGCAGGTCCCATGGCAGATTTTTTGCCTGGCTTATATTGTATAGTCTCCGAAATAGTAAAACTTAAAATTATTATTTATGAAAAAGATAAGCAGGGCCAGAATGGCAATATTTCTAACGATATTGTCAGGTCTTTTTTTGCCACGAATATTAATGGCGCAGGATGATTCCCAGGAACGAATAATGAATGACAGTAAAAAGGCCAAAGCGTCTTTTCTAAAGGCAGACCCATCCATGGAAAATCTCTTTAAAAATGCCTCTGGATATGTAATATTTCCCAATGTAGGCAAGGGGGCAGTAGGAGTAGGAGGAGCTGCAGGCAAAGGAACAGTTTATGAAAAAAGAATGCCGGTCGGTATTGCCAGGATGGTACAGGTAACTGTGGGTGCGCAGGCAGGAGGGCAGGCGTACCGGGAAGTTATCTTTTTTGAAAATAAAGACGCTCTGGATCGCTTCATGCAAAACAAAGTTGAATTTAGCGCACAAACTTCAGCAATAGCTGTTAAGGCGGGCGCATCTGCCAATGCGAATTATAGAGAAGGCGTAGTTGTATTTTCACAAGAAAAGAGTGGATTGATGCTGGAGGCTTCCTTAGGCGGACAAAAATTTACGTATAAGTCATTAAAATAATTAATAGATGTGGGGTTTCCCTCACCTCCACAGTAACAAATTAGATGGCCCTCGCCTTAGGTGAGGGCTTTTTTTGTGTCTGTTAATATTTAAATAATACCATCCCAGCCAGGGAAACATTTAGTTTTGCTGACACGAATAATGAATAGCTTTTCCGTCCATAACGAAAAAGATCTCCTTAACAGCGTTGCCCAGGGAGATGAAGCCGCCTTCACGCGGCTTTTTGAAGAATATTCAGACCTCACTTACGGTTTTGCTATCGCCTATACCAAAACCGCGGACAGCGCGGAAGAAATAGTCCAGGAGATCTACCTGAAACTGTGGCTGGGAAGGGAAAAGCTTAAAGATGTTCAAAGCTTTAAAGACCACCTGTTTATAATGACCCGCAACCATATTATCGATTTCCTGAGAAAGGCCATGCGGGAAAAGAAATACCAGCAGCAGCTGGCACGGCATTTTAAAGAAGTTACGCTCACACCGCACGAAGAGCTGCTCTTCAAAGAATCCCGGGAAATGATCGCAAAAGCGGTAGCCACCCTGCCGCCTCAACAGCAAACCATCTTTCGCCTGAGACGCCATGACGGATTGCCCCTGGAAGAGATCGCCCTGAAGATGAATATTTCAAGGCTTACGGTCCGCAATCACCTCAACAAGGCCCTGGGCGCCATCCGCAGCCAGCTCCAGTCCCATTCCCGGGAGTTGATTGGCCTGGCCGCACTCCTTATATCACGGCTGAAATAATACGCCGGTAATTTTTTTACCTCCCACTGGTACATCCTCCTTCGGCCATCGTCTTTATAGCCACATGTCCAGATTCAATGAATTGTTACACGGTTATCTTCATGATTCGCTTAGCGATAGCGAACTGGAAGAGTTTTTTTCGTTGGTGGAAGCCAACGACAGCCTGTTGAATGAACACATGATCCGGGAGACGGGTTTTGAACAACGCCATGCCGGCCTTACCGACCGCATGTTGCGCGAAAAAATGCTATTGAGGGTGCGCGCGCAGGCCAGGGCCACCCAACAGCGGGTTGTCCATCTCCGGCGCTGGCTGGCGGCAGCGGCCGTCCTTATCCTCCTGGGGACCGGTGCCTGGTTCTTTCAACAAAGAGCCAACAAAAGACTTCCACTCGCAAAGGCGCCCTCCTTTAAAAATGACGTGGCCCCCGGTACCAACGGCGCTATCCTGCAGCTGGCGGATGGCTCGAAGATCACACTGGACAGCGCCGGCAAGGATATGGTCATCCAACAGGGCAATACACAAGTGATCAGACAAGGCAACGGGGGGGTGGCCTACCAGTTGGCTTCACAGGGGCCATCTTCACAGGGGCCATCTTCACAGGAGCCACCTTCGCAAGGCCAGGCTTCACCCGGACAGGAGAAATCCCCTGCTGTCATGCGCAATACGCTATCCACCGGCAAAGGCAAACAATTCCAGGTCACCTTGCCGGACGGAACAAAAGTATGGCTCAACTCCTCCTCCTCCCTGAGTTATCCGACCTCCTTTACCGGGGGACAGCGTCAGGTGGAAATGACAGGAGAGGCCTATTTCGAAGTAGCGCATGACGCTAAGAAGCCCTTTATCGTAAAGGCGGATAAAGAAGACATCACCGTGCTGGGCACCAACTTTAACATCAACGCCTACGCAGACGAACCGGCATTAAAGGCCACCTTGCTGGAGGGTTCGGTCAGGGTGAGCAACACATCTGGTAAGGTCCTCATCACCCCGGGACAGCAGGCGTCCGTCCTGCACAATACGACAAGGATCAGCACGGTTTCCGTGAATGTGGAAGATGTGATAGCCTGGAAGAATGGTTATTTCAACTTCGATAACGTGGACTTACAGACGGTGATGCGGCAGCTCGCCCGCTGGTATGATGTGGAAGTAAAATACAGCGGACCCGTTCCCTCCTGGGGGGATTTTAAGGGAGAGATCGGACGGAACCTAAGCCTGGCGCAGGTGCTGAAAATACTCGGACAGACCCGGGTCCATTTCAGGATCGAAGAAGATAAAAGGATTGTGATCTTCCCGTAACCTGTAAAATAGTATATCAGGGCGCTCATAAAGCAAAAGCCGCTCCGCGGATCAGGCGGAACGGCCGGTAGCCAGGGCTCCCCCAATATAAAATCGGCAAAGACTCTTTATTGTAAAACCCAAGCACTAACAAAAGTATGAAAATTACCTTAACTGAGCGGAGCTCAGTTGTGAACAAGGCCCTATGGCCGCTCACACCCCAAATTTGGCTAGCTATGAGGATGATCCCTTTCTTGCTCACCGTAGCTTTACTGCAGCTAAATGCCAAAGGCATTTCACAAAAAGTTACCTATGCTGCAAAGAATGTCCGGCTCGAAAAGATTTTTTCCGTCATCCGGAAACAAACAGGGTATGTGTTTTTTTATCATAGCCAGGACCTCGCAGAAGCTGGCCGGGTCAGCGTTGACCTCAAAGAGACGCCGCTGACAACAGCACTGGAAACGAGCCTGAAAGATCAGCCCCTGACTTTTTCCATCGAGGGCAACACGATCGTCATCAGCGCAAAACTGCCGCCTACCGTAACTCCCTCGCCAGCATCAGCGTACCAGGCACTGACCCCTCCCCCCATCACCATTCATGGTCGCGTGGTCAATCAGAAAGGCGAACCCTTTGCCGGCCTGACCATCACCGTGAAAGGAGAAAAGTACATGACGACTACTGACGACAACGGCGATTTTACGTTGACCAATGTGGATGCCAACTCCACCCTGATCTTCTCCGGCATCAACCTCGAAACCTATGAAACCCGCCTTCACGGCAGAACACAGCTCAACCTGACCCTGGATGCCAAAGTGAACAAGTTGAATGAAGTGGTCATCGTCGGTTATGGAACCCAGAAGAAAGTCAACCTTTCCGGCTCCCTGGTCTCCGTAAACTATGACCAGGAACTGGAGAACCGGCCCATCACGGACGTCTCATCGGCGTTGTCCGGCCTCGCTGCAGGCCTCTCGGTATCGCAGACCACCGGACAGCCGGGCCGTGCCGGAGCCGTCTTGCGCATAAGAGGGGTAGGGACCCTCAACACCTCGGACCCGCTGGTAATGATCGACGGAATAGTAGGCTCCCTGAATAACCTCAACCCCGATGACGTGGCCACCATCACCGTATTAAAAGATGCCGCCTCCTCCGCTATCTACGGCTCGCGGGCTGCCAATGGCGTCATCCTGGTCACCACCAAAAGAGGCAGGAACGGAAAGACAATAGTAACGTATAACGGTTACGCGGGTATCGACAAGGCCACCCATCTTTTTAAGACGGTGACAGACTATCCCACCTATATGGGATTGATGAACCAGATCAATAAAGCAGACAACCCCGGCAATGCCGATCTCTTCAAACCGGCAACCATCGATGCCTGGAAAAATGCTACGGACAGGACCTTATATCCCAACACCAACTGGCTCCCCATCATCTTCGGACAAGGGGCCATCACCAATCACAACCTCTCCGTCAGCGGAGGCAACGACAGGACAGACTTCTACCTCTCCATGGGATTCCTCTCGGATAAAGGTATCATCAGCACAACGGACGCAAAAAAATATAGCCTGCGGCTCAACCTGGATCATAAGATCAATGACAAGATAAAGGTCGGCGGCAACATTGCCGCTTACTGGAATGATGTAAAAGAGCCCTTCGACGTTACCACGCTTCTTTACTACGGTTCCAACTCCACACCCGGAACGACCCCCGTTATGGTAAACAACGGCACGACAAGATATGGAGGGAGAAACACCGTCGATGAAAGCAACAACGCGATAAACCCGTTACAATATATCAAAACCTGGTTCTATCCCCAGACAGGTCAATACTCCTTCGGTAAATTGTATGGAGAATGGGATCTGCTGAAAGACCTGAAATGGACGGTCAACGGCAGCGCAGAAATTTATAATAAAGAAAGCAAGCAATACAAACTCTCCGGACCGATACAGAACCTATGGAATTTTCAGACGAACCAGGTCACGGTGAACAACGCCACCGTTCCTTCCACCCTGTACCAACGTAATGACAATAGCCTGTCGCTTACTCTTTACTCTACTCTCAACTATACAAAGACCTTTGCCCAACGCCATCATCTGGGCATCCTGGCAGGCGCAAGCCGGGAATCGTACAAATCCAATTATTTCTCCGGCAGCATCCAGGGCTTCCCCTCCAACAATACCTGGGAACTCAATGCGGGCTTGTCCCAGCCCCTGGTCACCGGCACCTCTTCAGGTTATCGTCTTTCCTCCTATTTCGGTCGCGCCAACTACGACTATAAAGGAAAATATATCGTCGAAGCCAACCTCCGGTATGACGGCTCTTCCCGCTTCGCAACCGATCACCACTGGGGACTCTTCCCATCCCTCTCAGCCGCCTGGAGACTGAGTGAAGAAAGCTTTTTCAAAAAAGCCGACCTCACTTTCGTAGACAATATAAAATTCCGTGGCTCCTGGGGCAAACTGGGTAATCAGAACATCGGTTTATACCAGTATCTCAACCTGTACTCCGCCGGCCTCAACTATGTCTTCGGCAACACCCTTTCCGCCGGCCTGGCGCCTACCGCACTGTCTAACCCGAATATTACCTGGGAAACGACCACGACCTCGGACGCCGGTGCGGATATCACCTTATTCAAACAACGGCTGGACTTCACTTTTGACTGGTACGACCGCAGGACCAGCAACATCCTGGTTCAGCTTCCCTTGTCGACCCTGTACGGAGGCCTGACCCCTCCGTATCAGAATGTAGGCGTCGTTCGCAACCAGGGCTGGGAAACCTCCCTGGGGTACAAGGACAAGGCCGGGAAGATCGAATATGCCATCAGCGGGAATCTCAGCTACAACACCAACAAGGTCCTGTATTTTCAAGGCAACCCCGATGTGATCCAGAGTATCGGCAACAACTCCATCATCAAACAGGGTCTGCCCATCAATGCCTTATTTGGCTATAAATCCGAAGGGACTTTCAAAAACCAGGGAGAAATAGATAAATGGGCCAAACAGAAACTGTCCGGTACCAACAAACCCGGCGACCTGAAATACCTGGACGTAAACAAGGACGGCATCATCGATGGAAAGGATAGAGTTTTCATGGGCAGCGTTATTCCTAAATATACCTACGGTTTCAATGCAGCAATAGGGTATAAAGGCGTCATGTTGTCTGCGCTGTTTCAGGGCATATCCGGCGTCAGCAGGTATTTGCAAAATTTATGGTACACCAGCGGCGTAAGGCCCGGAAGAGAGATCAATGCCTATTTCTTAAATGCCTGGTCTCAGCAAAACTCCACCAGCAACATTCCCCGGTTAACCACCGATAATAATGGCGACAATACCCAGCCCTCTTCTTTCTGGGTACAGAACGGCTCTTTCCTCCGGGTAAAGAACCTACAGTTGTCTTACACGTTGCCGGCCAGATGGATACAGAAGATCCACAGCACCCACCTGCAGATCTATGCCAACGCACAGAACCCATTCACCTGGACCAGATACAATGGCCTGGATCCCGAAACAGGGAATTACACGGATTATCAAATGGAAAATCCCAATGTACGCGTCCTGACTTTCGGGATCAACGCTTCTTTCTAAATGTAGAAAAATGTAGTAATCATGAAAAAGCTATTCTTCATATTTTTATTGGCCGCAGCTACCAGCTGCACCAAAAGTTATCTGAATACCAAACCTTCCGACCAGCTCTCCGATGCCACCTTCTGGCAAACGGATGCCGATGCCCTTGCCGGTATTACGGCCATTTACGATCAGATGCAGCACAATTACCAGATCTATGCCTTCATGCCGGAGACGGATGGCATCACGCCGAACGGCTGGATCTGGAGTGGGTATAAGAATGGCTATGCCGCCATCGCGGAAGGCAACCTGCTCCCCACTACCGCCACTCCCGTAAGCGACAAATGGGGACAGTTATATAACGGGATCTACAAATCCAACCTGGCCATCTCAAAGATCCCCGGTATCAACATGGATGCTACCTTAAAGACCCGTCTCCTGGCCGAAGCGGGATTTTTAAGAGCGCTGTTTTATTACAACCTCGTCGACTTCTATGGCGGCGTCCCCCTTGTCCGGGAAATATTACAGCTGGGGGCGCCACTGCCAGGACGTAATACCAAACAGGAAGTACTGGCGTACGTCACCTCTGAATGCGACCGCGTCGCCAAAGACCTCCCCGTTTCCTATGGCGCATCCGATATCGGGCGCGCTACCCGGGGGGCAGCCTTCACCTTGAAAGCGCGTGCTTATCTGCTGAACAACCAGTTCCAGGAAGCGGCCGACGCAGCCAAACAAGTGATGGATTTGGGGCAATATCAATTATACGCCGACTATGCCGGTATGTTCACCAATGTAGCCGCCGAGAATAACAAAGAGGTGATCTTCGACGTGCAATATGCCGCGCCGGGACTGGGCGAAGGCAGCCCCCTGGACGGCCTCATGGCCCCCCTCAGCTCCTATAGTAAAGGGTGGGACCAGATCTTTCCTACCCAGGATCTCGTCGATGCCTATGAGATGACCAACGGTTTGCCCATCACGGACCCCACCTCGGGTTATGATCCGGCTCATCCCTATGATAACAGGGACCCGCGAATGGATTATACGCTCGTCCGGCCAGGCGCAACCTGGAGGAATATACCTTACAGCAGCCTGCAGATCGGAACTTCTGCGTCTTCCTATACAGGCTACCTTCCCCGCAAACATGTCCTCACAGTCGACGGCTTTAACTGGGGCGATTCACCGCTTAATTTTATCGTTTTCCGGTACGCGGATGTCTTATTGATGTATGCTGAGGCGAAAAACGAAGCGGGCGGGCCCGATGCCACTGTATACGACGCGCTCAATCAGATAAGGGCCAGGGTAGGAGTGGGCATGCCCCCTATAACCCAGGGCAAGACTCAGGACGAACTACGCCAGATCATCCGGCACGAACGAAGAGTGGAAATGGCTTTCGAAGGCACCTATTATTCAGACATCCGGAGATGGGGTATTGCCAAACAATTAATGGATGGCAAGGTCATAAGGAACATCGCAGGACAGCAATTGGATGTCTGGCATTTTACAGACGCACTCTACCTCTGGCCCATACCCCAGAGCGAAATGGACCTCAATTCCAAACTTTCACAGAATCAAGGATATAATTAAAGTACGATGATCCGCAGAAAATTTCTTTCATCATTAGGTTTGGCGGGCATGGCGGGACTTACTCCGGTCCCTTCACTCGCTTTCAACACCACCTCCGGAATAGGGGACTCGCCTGTCTTAAAAGCGGGTCCCTATCTTCAGTCACCCTTCCCCGATAGGATTACCGTACGCTGGCTCACCCATGTACCTTGCTTTAGCTGGATAGAATTCGGCGTGGACAAGGATCACCTGGATAAAAAAGCGGAAAGGGTTGATGATGGCCTGGTGCAGGCGTATAATACGGTCCATGGCATCACCATCCACGACCTGCAGCCGGGACAAAAATATTTCTATCGTATCTGTTCTAAAAGAATGGAGGACTTCCAGCCCTATAAGATTACCTATGGAGATACCTTTATCAGCGAAACAGCCTCTTTCGAAACGCCTGACCCGCACGGGGAAGGCGTTTCATTTTTAATCTTTAATGATATCCATGACCGTCCCGCCTCCTTTCCTCTGCTGATGCAACACCAGGGGGATGATAAAAAGGACTTCGTATTCCTCAACGGAGATATGTTTGACTACCAGACAGGAGAGGATCAATTGGTCGATCACTTGCTGTCTCCATTCGCCGGACTGTTTGCCGAAACCCCTTTCTTTTTTTCCCGCGGCAACCATGAGACTCGCGGGAATTTCGCCAGGAGGTTACCGGAATATTTTAATAGCGAGACCCCCGAATTCTATTTTTCCTTCCAATGGGGACCTGTCTATGCCATTGTGCTTGACTCCGGGGAAGACAAGGAGGACAGCCATCCCCAATACTATGGGCTGGCGGACTTTGACCGCTACAGGATCCGGCAGGCGGAATGGCTGAAAAAAGAGATCCGGAAGCCGGCGTTCAAGGCAGCCAGGTATAAGCTCGTCTTCAGTCATATTCCCCTGTACTACTCCGGCGACTGGCATGGGACCTTGCATTGCCGGGAGGCCTGGGGGACTATATTGAATGAGGCGAAGATAGACCTGCTGATCTCCGGCCATACACATGTTTATGGCATTCACCCTCCGGTGAAAGACCAGCATAATTATCCTATTGTGATTGGCGGCGGGCCGCAGGATGGCAAGCGCACCATCATAAAGGTGAGGGCCGATAAAAAAAGGTTTACCCTGGAGATGCTGGACGATCTGGGTCGCCAGGTGGGGCAGTTGGCTATCTAGATTCGTCCCCTGCACGACCATCAGCTACCGGGCCGGTCCGCTTTCGCTTTTCTCAAACACCCCCATCCAAACCAGCGCCGCGGTAATCCCTCCCACCAGGGGCGCTACGATGAACAGCCACAACTGTCCCAGCGCCTTGCCCCCCGCAAAGATCGCCGGGCCAAAACTCCGGGCCGGATTAACAGAAGTACCGGTAATATGGATAGCTACCAAATGGATCAGCACCAGGCAGAGACCTATTGCCAACCCGGCCATCGTAGGATTCCCCAGACGGGAAGTGGTGGCGAATATGACAAACAGGAACAGAAAGGTGAGGACGGCTTCCGCAAGAAAGGCCGAGATCGTATTATAGCCGGCCAGATACCCCGGACCCCAGCCATTAGAGCCCAACGCCCATTCTCCCATGCTAAACCCCGGGCTTCCTTTCTGAAAACCATAGAGGACAGCTGCCCCCAGGGTAGCACCCGCGAACTGGGCGATGATGTATCCGATACTGTCTTTGAGACTGATCTTCCCGGCTACCAGCATGGATATCGTAATGGCCGGGTTGATATGGCAACCGGAAATAGGCCCGATGGCATACGCCATAACTACTACCGCCAGACCAAAGGCCAGAGCAATACCCAGCACTCCTATCCCGGCAGGTGCATCCGAAAGGACGGTGGCCGGAATGGTCTTCCCGGATACAACAGCCGCACCACATCCAAATAATACAAGTGCAAAGGTGCCGATACATTCAGCGAAGTACTTTTTCATAGTTAAAGTTTTATTGGAGGCCAATGTAACCAAGTTTTTAATAACTCCCTTATTTATGTATTATTAAATTTCGGTATATTATAGATCCTCTTGATTCTCAATTATAAAATTGGAAATTGTAGAGGTTTTGACGTAGGTCCTTTTTTGGCGAAAGGTTTTTTTCAGCTCAATTTCGGTCTGCTTTGCTTGCATAGAAAAAAACTTTAACCATGAAACGATTGCCTTATCTGTTGCCATTGCTCATCCTGCTATTTGCTATTTTCCAGTCCTGTACAAGAGACCTCTCAAAGCCCCCTCAGCCAACTACCTCTGCCGGCACCGTCTCCCGGGCCGCTAATGAGGTGGTGAACAGCTGGCTGACGACAGCTAATCAGTCCCAGCTCTTACAGCCGCAAACCAACATAAATTTTGCAGCGGACGCCGGCTCCAACCCGACCACCATCACCGTCGATGAGAACACCACTTACCAGTCCATCGATGGGTTCGGCTATTGCCTGACTGGTGGCAGCGCTCTGCTGATCAATAGCCTGGGCTCCGGCCAGACGGCCTTGCTGAATGAACTCTTTGCCACCGGCGCCAACCAGATCGGGGTGAGCTATGTTCGTATCAGCATCGGGGCCTCCGACCTCAGCGCCTCCACCTTCACTTATGACGAAATGCCTTCAGGCCAGACGGATGGTAACCTCAACAATTTCAGCATCAGCCCGGAGACCACCGACCTCATTCCCGTCTTAAAGAAGATCATCGCGATCAACCCCTCGATAAAGATCCTGGCCACCCCCTGGACGGCGCCTACCTGGATGAAAACCAACAATAGTTTTAAAGGAGGCAGCCTCAACACGGCATACTATGACGCCTATGCCCGGTATTTTGTCAAATACATCCAGGCCATGCAAGCCCAGGGCATTACCATCAGCGCTGTCACCCCGCAAAACGAACCGCTGAATCCTAATAACAACCCCAGTATGGTAATGCAGGCCACGGAGGAAGCCAGTTTTATAAAAAACAACCTGGGTCCGCAATTCCAGGCCGCCGGCCTCACCACGAAGATCATCTGTTACGATCACAATGCCGATGTGCCCAGCTACCCGGAGACGGTGCTGGCGGATGCCGGCGCTAACCCCTATGTAGACGGTTCTGCCTTTCACTTATACGCAGGCGATATCAGCGCCCTGACAGGAGTTCATAATGCCTATCCGTCCAAGAATGTTTATTTTACGGAGCAATGGGTGGGCGCCCCCAGCAATTTTGGCGGCGACCTGTCCTGGCACGTTAACAACCTCATCATCGGCGCCACACGCAACTGGAGCCGCAACGTGCTGGAATGGAACCTGGCCGCTGACCCGAACTACAACCCCCATACCAGCGGCGGTTGTAGCACCTGTTTAGGCGCGATCACCATCAGCGGCTCCTCCGTCACCCGCAATGTGGCCTATTATATCATCGCACATGCCTCCAAATTTGTAAGGCCGGGCGCCGTGCGCATCTCCTCCAATACCTTCTCCGGCGGGATACAAAATGTCGCCTTTAAAAATACGGATGGCACCAAAGTGCTGATAGCGCTCAACACCGGCGGCAGCAGCCAAAGCTTTAAGGTAAAATGGGGGGGAGAATCCTTCACCTATACCCTGGCTGCCGGGGCCGTCATCACCTTTAAATGGGCCGGAACACAATCCAGTGGCGGCAGCGGCGCACCCATCGGGCAGACCATTACCCTGAAAGGCTTCAACAATTTATATGTCAGCGGAGAGAATGGTACCCAGGCCATGACCTGCACCCGCACCACCCCGGGCACCTGGGAACAATTCCTGGTCGTGGACGCGGGTGGAGGTAAAATAGCCTTGCAGAGCATGGGTAAATATGTCTCCTCCGAGAATGGCGTCAACCCCATTACCTGCAACCGCGCCACCTTCGGAGCCTGGGAATCCTTCACCTGGGGCGTGAACGCCGACGGCACCATCACCCTCCAGGGCAATAACGGCAAATATGTTTCCAGCGAGAACGGCACCCAGGCTATGACCTGCAATCGCGCCACCGCCTCCGGCTGGGAGTCTTTTAAAGTTAACCAGTAAAACGCCACGGGCGTTTTGCCCAAAGGGCCATCATTAGACCCGGACGCCCGAAAGTTCATCTTTCGGACGTCCGCTCACTCGAAGCAACCCATTCTTATTACAATAAAACACTCTACTATGAACAAGAAGCAAAACTTGCAGAAAATTCAAACCAACTTGCGCAACATTCTCGCCACGGTCGGCCTCATCGCCGGCCTGGCCCTCGTATTCATCGGATGTAAAAAAGACGTCCGCACACAGGACGGCCCTTCCGCGGTCACAACCACTCCAAGGGCAGCCGGAACCCTCGTCTGGGCAGATGAATTCAATGGCACCAGCGTCAACACCGGCAACTGGAACATCGACAACGGCAATCCCGGTGTCAACAACGAGAAGGAATATTATCAGTCAGCCAATGCTACCGTCACCGGAGGCAACCTGGTCATCACTGCCCGTCAGCAGACCGTCGGCGGACAACCTTATACCTCCGCCAAACTGGAGACAGCCGGCAAATTCTCCATCACTTACGGCCGTATAGAAGCACGTATCAAACTACCCATGGTGCAAGGCACCTGGCCGGCATTCTGGATGCTGGGAAATAATATCAACACCGTCGGATGGCCGACCTGCGGGGAGATCGATATCATGGAACATGTCAACACCACCAACACCATTCTGGGCACCATGCACTGGAATGGCGGCAGCGGACATGTACAGTATGGCAGCAGCACCACTACCACCCCGGGTGACTTTCACATCTATGCCGTCGAATGGGATAATAGCAGCATCCGTTGGTATGTGGACAATACCCTCTATGTGACGGGGAATATCGCCAATAATATCAATAACACCGGCGCCTTTCACCTGCCCTTCTATATCATCCTGAACCTGGCCATAGGAGGCGACCTGCCCGGCAATACCATTGACAATGCCTCCTTGCCGACTACGATGCTGGTCGATTATGTGCATGTGTACAACCTGGCCACCACCACAGCGCCTCCCATTGGACAGACCATCACCCTGAAAGGCTTTAATAATTTATATGTCAGCGGAGAGAATGGCACCCAGCCCATGACCTGTACCCGTACCACGGCCCAGGCCTGGGAGCAATTCCTGGTCGTAGACGCGGGAGGCGGTAAAGTAGCGCTGCAGAGCATGGGTAAATATGTGTCCTCTGAAAACGGCACTCAGCCCATCACCTGCAACCGCACCACCATCGGCGCCTGGGAATCGTTCAACTGGGGCGTCAACGCCGACGGCACCATCACCCTGCAAGGCAACAATGGGGATTATATTTCCAGCGAGAATGGTACCCAGGCCATGACCTGCAACCGCACCACCGCCTCCGGATGGGAGTCCTTTAAAGTAAATCAGTAGAGGTTCTCCCCTAATATGAAAAAAAAATGCATGACCTCATGCATTTTTTTTTCATATTACTTTACCTTACAAGGGCCATTAAAGTGCTGCCATAAAAAAATGAGACCAGGGTTGCTTACCTTATTCCTATGTTTTGCCTCGCCGGTCGTATTTTCACAAAATACTATCGGCATCCCCGCTATTATAAACTATTCCAAACAAGACTACCATGCCGGCAGCCAGAACTGGGGTATCCAGCAGGATACCGATGGGGTTCTCTATTTTGCCAACAACGACGGCCTGCTGAGCTTCGACGGTAATTTCTGGCGGATCTATCCGCTCCCTAACCACACCATTGTCCGATCCCTGGCCATAGGCCCCCGTCATCGCATATACGTGGGAGGACAGGGCGAGATCGGCTACTTCTCACCGGGTGCCGGCGGCGACCTGGTCTATACCTCGCTGCATAAACTGATTCCGGGACAGGAAAATGATTTTGCAGACGTATGGAATACCATCATTTTCCAGGACCAGGTATTCTTTCGGTCCAATCGCAAAATATTTCAGTTGGATAAAGAGAAGATCACCGTCTATAAAGGCGTCAACTGGGACTTCCTGGGGACAGCCGGTAGGACCCTGATTGCCTGTGAATATTCCCGGGGGTTGGTGAAATTTACTCCTTCTCCTACCGGCGGCCGCTGGACCCCCATCATATCCGATGCCCTGGGCTCCCACCTGACGTCCGTTTCTTCCGATCCTGCCAGCGCTAGCCTGGCATCCATTCCCTCTCTGCCTGCTGGCCCGGCATCCTCCCCCCGGACCGCCGCCATTTCTTCTCTGCCTGCTGGCCCGGCATCTTCCCCCCGGACCGCCGCCCGTATGTCCTCCGGCTCTCTTCCCACCGGCACACAGATCCGTTCCGTTATTCCAATAGGAAAAGACAGCTTCCTGCTGACTTCCCTGGCGCATGGACTCTTTGGCTGGTTTAATAATACGCTTACAAAATACGAGACACCCGCCCTGAAGTCCATCTCCCGGGAGAATATTAATGGATCCTGCTGCATCGACCCGGAGAAGACCGCTCTTATCACTAACCTGGGCGGTTGTGTCATTGTCAACAAAAAAGGAGAATTCGTCCAGCGGTTCTCTAAAAAAGAAGGGCTTCAAAATAATAATATCCTCAGCGTTTTTCTGGATAGGAATGGAAATATCTGGCTGGGTTTGGACAACGGAATCGACCTGGTGACCTACAACAACTCCATCAGGAATATTTTCCCGGAACCCGAAGACCGCAACCCCGGCTATGCTTCCATCATCTACCAACACAACCTTTACCTGGGTACCTCGACAGGAGTCTACCGGTCTTCCCTCGATACAGGAAAAGATCTCAGCTTTACAAGAAACAGCTTTCAATTTGTCAGGAACACGACCGGTCAGATCTGGAACCTTGCTGAGGTAAATGGGAAACTATTGATGGGACACAATCAGGGCGCTTATGTCATCGACAAGGATACCGCCATACCCTTCGATCAGACTTCTGGCTTTTGGACCTTTCAACCCCTTTCAGGGGAGTTGATGATGACCGGCACGTACAACGGGATTAATTTTTATGAATACAAAGGAGGCCGTTTTACCAACCCCAATATCCATGCGCACTTTGAATCTGCGAAATTTGTAGTCATTGATAACAACAGGATCTGGATCGCCCATCCTTATAAAGGTTTATATACCGTTGAATTTGATAAAGAGGGCAAACCCATCGCCTCTTCCTATCCCGATAAGAACAGCATTTTGTCCGGCAATCACAATCACCTCTTTAAAATCAGAGGACTTATAGTTTTGACCAATGATAAAGGGATCTATCAATTCGACCCGCGGCAGCAGGATTTCGTCCTCTCCACCTGGCTATCCGGGCTATTGGGCCCATTCCCTGTCAATTATCTGAAAGAAGATCCCTATGGGAATATATGGTTTATCCGGGACCGGAAGCTGGGGGTTGTCGATCGATCCGGCGCCTCCCCAAGGACCATCTATTTCCCCGAACTGAATAACAAAGTCCTTACCGGCGGCTTTGAGAACATATACATCGTCGACAGCAATAATGTTTTGGTAGCGGCGGAGAAAGGTTTTTTTCATATTAACTACCAACTGTATAAAAAAGATAAATGCCCGTTACAGACCCTGATCCGCGGTGTTTGGACAGACAATCAGAAGACCCGCCTCATCTTTGGTGGCTATCCGGTCCCCGAGTCTCCTGTAACCGCTGATGCGGTGACCACTTCTGCCGCCTCAACGCTAGCCCCGGACAACAGGCTCACCTCCGCTACCATCCTGCCTTCCATGCCCGCTTCGGCCCCTACATCCGCTGGCCCCGGCAACAACCCCGGCATCCCGATGCTGAATTATAAGGATAACTCCCTTCATTTTGAATTCTCCTCTCCCTTATACGGCCAGTCCCAGAGTATCACGTACAGCTATTTCCTTAAAGGCTTTGATAAAGACTGGTCCGAATGGCAGGCCCGGCCTGAAAAAGACTATACCAATCTCCACCCGGGCAAATATGTATTCCGGGTAAAAAGCAGGAACAGCATCGATAACGAATCCGCTCCCGTTTCCTGGTCTTTTCAGATCCTGCCGCCCTGGTATGGAACCTGGTGGGCTTATGGAACGTACATTCTGCTGCTCCTGGGACTTGTATTCGGGGTCTACCGGCAGCAGGAAAAAAAGTTCAAACGTCGCCAGCTCAAAAAACTCAGCGAACAACAGAAGGACTATGAGGAAGAGCAGCGAAAGCTGCAGTATCAGCACCAACTGGAAATAGAAAAAAATGAAAAAGAGATCATCCGGCTTAAAAACGAAAGACTCAACACGGAAGTCGCCCACAAAAACTCTGAACTGGCTTCTGCTGCTATGATCCTGGTGCAGAAAGGAAAGTTATTATCCAAGATAAAAGAAGACCTGGTACGGCTTAAGAATAATGCGGAGATTGAAAAAGAATCGAAGGACTATAAAAAGATCATTCGCATCATTGAGGGCGAACTGGGTAATGGCCATGAATGGGAGCAGTTTGCGGCTCATTTTGACGACGTTCACACCAACTACCTGAAAACCCTGAAAAAAAGATACCCCGACCTGACCACCAGCGACCTGAAACTATGCGCCTACCTGAGATTAAACCTCTCCTCCAAAGAAATTGCCCAATTGATGAATATCTCCATTCGGGGAGTGGAGACAGGAAGGTACAGGGTAAGAAAAAAATTAGAGATCCCCAATGACGTTAGTCTATTCGATTTTTTACTGACCATCACTTCTTAGTTGTCTGCCCGCCGGCTCACCGTTGCCGCCGGCCCCGCCCTCCTTTTATCGTATCACCATCACCGTCCCCTTAAACACCTCCTGCCTTCCATCGCCGAACGCCAGCGTCACCAGATAGACATAAGTACCCGTGGGAACAGGCGCGCCCTTATAGTTACCATCCCAACCAAAGGCAGGATCATCAGGCGCCGCATCATGTACCTGGAAGATCTTCTGTCCCCAGCGGTTAAAAATGGCGAAATCCTTGATCCGGCTGCCCGCCGGGTCCCCCATGACATAAAAAACATCATTCCGGCCATCCCCATTAGGCGTAAAAGCACTGGGCATCTTCAGAGGGGAATAGACGTTTACGGTAAATCCCCCGCTGGCCTTGCAACCATCCACTGTCGTCACTTCCAGCTCATACCGGGTGGTTTTCAAAGGGCTTGCTACCGGGTTGGGGATACTGACATCGGAAAGGCCATCGCCAGGTCTCCAGAGATAACGTATAATATTTCCTGTGATCCCGGGATCCAACTCCACGCTCTGGCCTTTTGCAATGTCGATAGAAGGCCCCGGATCGACGAGGGGAGTCGGGTTCACGACCATCTCGACAGGTGAGGAGACACCATTGCCACAGCCGGCGTTACTGCTCAGTTTCAAACGGATCATGTCTCCGTTGAGGGGCTGGTTGCTCGTATAGATGAGACTGCCATCACCCACATCGGCCCCGTTCACCTGCCACTGATAAACCGGAGTGCTACCCACATTGGTGGCAGCAGCCGTAAAGGTCACCGGCTCACCCGAACAGATGGGATTGGCAGAAGGGGTGATCATTATCAGGGGGACAAGGGTCTGATGTACGGTCAGGACGACGGCATTGGAGAGTGCCGACGGTACGGCAGGACAGGGGGAACTGCTGATGACGGTACAGGTGACGACATCTCCGTCACTCGGGTTGGTATTGGAGTAGACCGGGCTGCCGTCGCCGGCATCGACCCCATTCACTTGCCACTGGTACCCCGGATTGCTGCCACCATCGGTAGCAGCAGCCGTGAAGGTCACCGGGTTCCCGGAACATATCGTCGTGGAAGAAGCAACAATACTCACGGCAGGAGAGACGGTCGGATCGATGACGATGGCATTGGTGGTGGTGGTGCATCCTGAGCTATTGGTCACAACGGCAGTATACACACCCGCCGCAGGAGGCGTATAAGTGGTGAGGATAGCAGATTGCTGTGCCCATTTCTGGATGCGGTTATTACCCAGATCTGCGACATAGATATCCCCGTTGGCATCTACATAGACCCCATCGGGCGCTTCGAACTCATCCGCCGCTTGCCCATACCCGTTCCCTCCCGCTACCGTTATCCCGGCGGTGGCGCCCGGCGCCCATTTCTGGATGCGCTCATTGCCAAGATCGGCAATATATAAATTCCCCGTGGCGTCCACATAGATATTAAAAGGAGAAGAAAGCTGATTGGCAGCAGGTCCGGCGCCATTGCCTCCCGCTACGGTGACACCGGAAAGTGCACCCGGCGCCCATTTCTGTATGCGATTGTTCAGAATGTCATCTATGTAGATATTTCCGGTGGCATCCAGAAATAGGTCGGAAGGGTTAGACAACTGATTGGCAGCAGCCCCGGCTCCATTCCCACCGGCTACGGTGACACCGGAAAGTGCGCCCGGCGCCCACTTCGTGACACGACAGTTTTTGCCCTCACTTATATACAAATTTCCACTGCCATCTACAAAGATGCCGGTCGGACCGTCTAGCTGATTGGCTGCCGCGCCTGGCCCGTTCCCACCGGCCACTGTTATCCCGGTAGTGGCGCCCGGCGTCCACAGTTGGATCCGATAATTATCACAATCGGCTATATATACATCTCCGCTGCCATCCACAAAGAAACCGCAGGGTAAATCCAACTGGTTAGCGGCGCTGCCAACCCCGTTGCCCCCGGCGACAATAATCCCACTGGTTGCACCCGGCGCCCATTTCTTGACGCGGGCATTATATTGTTCAAGGGTATAAATATTTCCGGCGGCATCTAACCAGACTGTCTGGGGCGCATACAACGGGTTGGTAGGAGATATGACGCCATTTCCTGCCACTACAGTGACTCCACTGCCCGCAATCCCGGTAGCCAGCACCGTGTTGACTCCGTTGCCATCCTTCTCCCATACGATCTTCGAAAGACTACTGCCATTATCGACATTCAGGGTGGCCCCCAGACATTGACCGGAAGTGCTGATCTCAGCCGTAAAGGGACATTGGGCCATCCCCCCGGTCAGAGAAAAAAGACCGGCTGCCAGCAAAAGAAAAAGGGTTAAAAATTTCTTCATCACCCCTTCCTCCATTTCCCTATCCCAATTAAAAAAAGCGAGAGTACCAGGAAACCCAGCATCACCGCTCCTGCATTGACAAACGCATCGTGATAAGCGATCTTGTTCACATCGATGAAAGGATAGGGATAAAATCCCGACCAGGAGCCCCGGAGCAGAATAAGCAGAAGATAAACAAGTGGAAAGATCAGCCAGATCCAAACATCTCTCCATTTCAGACCACCCTTCGGAACGAATAGTAGCCAGAAAAGAAGGAATAAGGAAGGTATCACCGAATGAAGCCATTCGTCCACCCATAATTGTAAACCCTGCGGCTCCCATAAGATCCGCAGGACAATATTGTATACCAGACCTACTATGGTAATATAAACAACGGTAGCAGTCAGCGTCGAAGGCTTCGACAGGAATCTGTTCACATACCCCCGTCTGCCGGTGGGGCCCGCCAAAAAACTAGTGCAGCATAGGGCTACCAGGATATTCGTAAGGATGGTAAAAAAACTAAAGAACCGGATAATGGTCTCGGCAACCGACGCCTGCCGGTTGAGAAGAATAAGATAGAATTGAAGAACAACGGCTATCCATCCTGTTATAGCCAGTAGGGCCGCATATACCTGCATGGTTTTGGTAGGTTGCTTTTCCATATTGGCGGTTCGTGCCTACAATTTAATACTTTTGCCGTATAAAATCAAAAGACGTGCAGTTCTCCATTACCCAAATCGACACCGCTTGCATGCTGATCGATGTCAACGGGTTCCGCATAGTAACCGACCCCGCCTTCGACCCGGCGGGTGGAACCTACCAATCCGGTGGAGGCAGGATCCTGAAAAAGCTTCAGTCTCCGGCTATCCGGCCCGAAGAGCTGGGCCCCATAGACCTGGTTTTGCTCAGCCATGATCAGCATAAGGACAACCTCGATAATGCCGGCCGCGCTTTTCTCCATACCGTACCCCTGATCATCTCCACCCCCGAAGCACAGCAAAGACTGGAGCTGGATACGGTCACAGGCATTAATGAATGGCAGACCACCCCCGTCGGCACGGAAAAAGTGCCCGGCCTCCGCATCACCGCCACCCCCTGCCAGCACGGCTCCGATGAAGAGCTGCACCGCATCGCAGGGCATGTGATCGGCTTTATCCTGGAATGGGAAGGGCAGGAGAGGGGCGCCCTCTATATTTCAGGGGATACCGTCTTCTTCCCCGGCATCGAAGAAATTGCCGCCCGCTATACGATCGACACGGCTATCCTCCATATCGGCAGGGCCGGCTTCCCGGCACAAATAGGCCAACGCTACCTGACCTTCACCGTGGAGGAAGCGATAAAGACCGCGAAGCTCATGAAAGTTCGTCGCCTCATCCCTACCCATATGGAAGGGTGGGAGCATTTTCTGGAGAAACCTGCATTTACCCATGACCGCATCATAGAGGCCGGCCTGGAAAGTCAACTGGTCTGGCTTACCCCCGGCCAGCCCGTCACCCTGGATATCTAAGTATGCAAAAATTTGCGTTACTTCGCGTCGTGAAAAATTCGCAATGGATAGGTATCGCAGCAGCACTGCTGCTGATCGGGGCTTGTTTTCTCCCCTGGGCATATTTCCCGGATCTTCAGAAAGATTTTACCGGCTTTTTTTCGGAAAAGAATACATACGGGCGGCCGGGAAAGGTCTTCGTTTTCCTCAGCGTCCTCGCCATTCTCTTCTTCCTCATCCCGAAAGTCTGGGCCAAACGGGCCAATATTTTCGTTGGCGCACTGACCATTGCTTTCGGTATCAAGTGTTTCCTCCTGTTCACGGCCTGCTACAAAGGCATCTGCCCCGATAAGAAGCTGGGTATCTTCCTTGTTTTGATCGCTTCAGCTATCATGACCCTGGCCGCTATTTTACCCGATATCAAGTTGAAGGAGAGACCCTGATGATTGTTTATTCCCAGGGGCGTGCAGTTGAAATAATCATTATCCCAGAATAGTAAGCCATTGTCGGTAGATGAACTGAGTTGGATCTTCCCCCCCGTGCCGGACAGATCCCAGCCATTGACGGCGATGGTCGGCAGCGTGGCGGTGGGGATGGTTATCACCATAATAGAACCGCTGTCATTCACGGTGACGCTATAGTTGATGTCCCCGGTGGGACCGTTGTCCTGGTCGACATAATTCAGCGTGAGTGTATAAGCCCCTGAAGGGATGCTAAAACAAGGGTCGGTCAGCGTGATCGTCGTCGTGGTATTGGACAAGCTTTGCGCCGCAGAAGGTAAGGTCATGGACAAGCCTCCCAGAGACAGGACACAGCCCAGGACCCGGTAAAGATTCATTTTCATAAAATAAAAGTTGTAATTAAACTTACCGAAATCAGCGACCATTGCCAACAGCTTGTGGACAACCTAAGTATTCTCTGCCCTCCGGATAAGAGTTTTTTAATATATTTATCCAATGAAATACACTATAACCATCCTCGCTGCCATTAGCCTTCTTTCGTCCTGCAACCCCAAACCCAAAGAAGATCCGTCGACGGCTCTTCGCCTCAACGGTACCTGGCAATTAGTGTCGGGAACTACCATAACAAAAGGAGTTCCCACCGTTACGGACTATACAAAAGATCAGAAAATGATTAAGATCATCAATGACTCACACTTCGCCTTCCTCCGGCATGACACCAACCCACCCAAAGATTCAACCAATCATTTTGATGCCGGCGGTGGTAGCTACACGTTAGTAGGGGATCAATATACCGAACACCTGGACTTCTACAGCAGCAAAGCCTGGGAAGGCGGCACCTTTAAATTTACCGTGTCTATCCGGAACGACACGCTCGTGCAAAGAGGATTGGAAAAAGTCGAAAAGGAAAACATCGATAGAGAGATCATTGAAAAATACGTACGGGTTAAATAGAGGTCCCGCTACAGCATTTTTGAAAACGGCTCCCCCACGTTTTATACCCTATATTAAGCCACAATTTTTTAGAAATACTAGTTAACCTATAGGGGACGAAACCCTATTCCTCTTATCGTGCCAAACTCGCGCTGCGACTCATCTTTAACCGAAATCGTTTGCGTAAATAAATCGGGCGGCGCCCTGCCGGAACATGCCCGCTATGGATAGCTTTGGCCTTATTCACAAAAAACTTTTTCTATGAAAAATTACAGCATTCACTCCTGGCTGGTTTCTATCGGCCTGTTTACCTTAATGACCTGTTTCTCCCAATGTGAGAAGCCCGGTCTCACCCCTTCCTCCACACCCGCCGATAAAAATGCCGGCAACCTGACAACGGTCGCTATCACCCCGCAGATCACCACTTTCGTACATCCGGGAGTTTTGAATACCCAGGCCAGCCTGGACCTGGTAGGATCACAGGTCAACGGCGGCGATCCCACCCGCACGGCTTCTTATCAAAAAGTACTGGATTTTATCAGTAGCCATACCTATCCCACTTCCTTTCCTGCCACCGTGGTGGTTGGGTCTAACGGCGCCACTTCCCCTTCAAAAAATCAGATCCGCAGTGATGCCGAATTAGTCTATGCCCTGGCTTTACGCTGGGCTAAAACCGGTCACATCGAATATGCCACACAGGCCATCGGGATCTTGAACGGCTGGTCTTACCACTTTCAGAATTATGCCCTTTTAAATTCCAGCACCAACCCCAATCAACCCGATCTGGAAGCCTCCTGGACGACCCCCAGTTTTGTCGCCGCCGCCGAAATAATCCGGTATTATAAGGTCAACGGCCAGGGCTCCGGATGGTCCGATGCGGATATAAACCAGTTCTCAACCTTCCTCAACACCGTAAAGAACAATTACATCAATAATATCCCCCAGTACAACAATAACTGGGATGCTTCCGCGGGGTATGCAAAAATGGCGATTGGCATCTTTCTCAAAAGTACTACCGTCTACCAGAACGGGTATAATTTTATCATGACCAATCTGCCCATCGTTATCAATGCCAATGGCACCCTTCCCGAATTATGCGACCGGCAGGATTGTGTACACTACCAGTATTCATTGACAGCCTTTGCCTACGCCGCTGAACTGGCCCGGATACAGGGCGATAATTCCATCTGGACGGCAAATGCAAGCCTGATCAGCAAAGGATATGATTTTATGCGGGCGGCCTATAACCAGAGTACCGGGTGTAATTATTGCACTACCTCCAGCCCGGTATTCCCCGGCACCGAGGTGGCTTACAATTACTATAAGACCAGTAATCTCCTGTATTTAAGGGGCCTCCAGGCTCCTCTGGGAGTGCCTAACGATAACACGTTCCTGGGTTTCACCACCTATACGCATTACAATGTCCCCGGGCTCTAACCAACCCGATTATTTATTTTCTAACCGTTCTTTAAAACTTATTCTGTTATGAAAAAGATCAATTCCCTCGTTTTGGCCGGCTGTTCTGTTCTGTTGATGCTGCTGTCATCTTGTAGCAAAGACATCCGTCGTTTACCTTCAGCAACGACAACGAATCCCCGGGCTGCCACCGCATCTTCTTTTAAGGTAGTAGGCTACCTGCCTTCCTGGTCGGGTAATGTCAGCGCCATCCAGTTCTCCAAGCTCACCCATATCAACTACGCTTTCCTGATCCCCACCTCCAGCGGAGGATATCAGGCGATTGACAACCCTTCCAAGTTGTCCAGCATGGTTACTTCAGCGCATGCCAATGGCGTGAAAGCGCTGATATCCGTGGGCGGTGGGGGCGGCGGCGATGGTTTTGCCGGTATTGTTGCCAGTTCGGCCAACCGCACGGCCTTTGTCAACAGCATGATCAGCTTCTGTAATCAATATAACCTGGATGGAGTGGACATCGACTGGGAATATCCCAGCGTCGGCACCCAGGCTAATAACTTCCTGCTCATGATGCAGCAGCTGGCCACGGCCATGCACAACGTGGGTAAATTAGTCAGTTTGGCCGTCATTGGGTACGGGGGCGATTATGTCGTCAACGGCATTTTTACCACTGTCGATTACGTGGTGATCATGGCCTACGACGAGAACAACTTCCAGCACTCCACCTTCGAACTGGGCGCTCAGTGTATGAGTTACTGGCTGGGTAGGGGGCTGGCCGCCTCCAAAGCTATTCTGGGCGTTCCTTTCTACGGACATGATTCCTCCCAGGACCCCAATTCGGACGCCGCCGAAGTGGAGTACAATACTATTCTGGCCGCCGGCGCCAACCCCAGCCTGGATGTCTACAACCAATATGGATATAATGGGCTCATTACCATGAAAAGCAAAACCAGCTATGCCTTCAGCACGGGTGGAGGAGTAGCCATCTGGGAGCTCTCCGGTGATGGCACAGGTGCCAACTCCCTGCTGTCGGCCATCAACCAGGTAGTCGTTGCCGGTGGCAGCCTCAGCACCGGCGCCCCTGTGGGCAGCACGGTGACCTTTAAAGGGTTTAACAATGATTATGTCAGTAGCGAAAATGGGACCCAGGCTATGACCTGTACCCGGACGGTCGCACAGGGATGGGAACAATTCCTGGTAGTCAATGCCGGTTATGGAAAAGTGGCGTTACAAAGTCAGAGTAAGTATGTCTCCTCGGAAGATGGACAGCAAGCCATAACCTGTAACCGGACGAGCTACAGCACCTGGGAGATCTTCGACTGGATACCCACCTCCGATGGGAAAGTGACCTTGCGGGGAACGAATGGTCTCTTTATATCGAGCGAGAATGGCACTAAAGCCATGACCTGCACCCGGACAGTAGCACAGGGATGGGAAGCATTTGGCATCAATCAATAAATCTATTAAAAAATGCTCCCGTGCAAACGGGGGCATTTTTTAATGTTGTATAAGTTTGGCGACCCCAAACGCACATCCTGCCGCCAGGGCGCCGATAACCATTACCCGGATGGCGCCTGCCAGGGGATGGACATTGGTCATCTTGCTTTTGAAGTAGCCAAAAACAAAGAGACAGATCAGGGTGATAATCGCCGATATTTTCAGACCCGTCAGGCTCTCACTGACAAAAAAATACGGGCTTAAAGGAATCAGCCCGCCTACGATATAGGAAAAGCCTATATTAAAAGCGCTCTTTCGCGCCCGCTGCGGATCCGGCTTATCAAGGCCCAATTCATACTTCATCATAAAATCCACCCACCGGTCCTTGTCCTTCGTCATCTCTTCCACCGCCTTTTCCTGCACCTCCTGGCTCAACCCCAGCTTGGAAAAGAACTCTTTTACCTCCTCCTTCTCCATATCCGGCACCCGCTCCACCTCATCGTATTCTCTTTTTAATTCGGAATTGTAATGATCTACCTCTGTATTACCGGCCAGGTAGCCGCCCAGCCCCATCGCAATGGAGCCCGCCGCGATCTCCGCCAGCCCGGCTATCCAGATCAGGTTGATATGATTGGAGCCTACGGCCCCGCTTAGTCCTGCCGCCAGGGCAAAAGGTACGGTGAGTCCATCCGACATCCCAATGACGATATCTCGCAAAATATCGGAGCTCTGCATGTGCTCCTCGGTGTGATTATTCATCCTATAAAACTACTTCATTTTAGGGATTCACGTACTCTATGCTTACAGGGTCTTCAGACTCTCCTTGATAATCCCCACCGATTCGAGTATCTCCTCCCGCGTGATCACCAGCGGCGGAGCCAGTCTTATCTTATCTCCATGGGTGGGCTTGGCTAACAGCCCATTTTCTTTTAAGGCCATACAGAGATCCCAGGCGGCTCCGGGATTCGGATGATCGATCACGATCGCGTTCAGCAGCCCTTTACCCCGGATCAGCCGGATATGGGGAGAATGTAGGGCGTGCAGCTCCTGTCGTAAAAACTCACCCAGCAGCTGCGCATTTTCTGCCATCTTTTCGTCTTTCAACACTTGCAGGGCTTCTATGGCTACCTTACAGGCCAGGGGATTGCCTCCATAGGTGGAGCCATGTTCGCCGGGATGGATGGTCAGCATGATCTCATCATCTGCCAATACAGCCGAGACCGGCAGCACCCCTCCACTGAGGGCCTTGCCCAGGATGAGGATATCGGGGCGCACCCCTTCATGGTCGCAGGCCAGCATCTTCCCCGTCCGGCAAAGACCCGTTTGGATCTCATCCGCAATAAATAGGGCCCCTGCTGCTGCACAATAGGACTGGGCTTTCCGGAGATATCCCTCCTCCGGCACTACGACCCCGGCTTCTCCCTGGATCGGCTCCACCAGGAACCCCGCCACATGGGGATCCTGCAACGCTTGCTTCAGGGCGGCTGCGTCGTTATAGGGTATGACGATAAAACCCGGCATATAAGGTCCAAACTGCCGGTTGGAATCCGGGTCCGTGCTGAAGGAGATGACCGTGCTGGTCCTTCCATGAAAATTATCCGCACATACAATGATCTTCGCCTCGTTCTCCGGTATTCCCTTCACCTGGTATCCCCAGCGTCGGCAGAGCTTAATGGCGGTCTCCACGGCCTCTACACCCGTATTCATAGGCAATACCTTCTCATAGCCGAAATATTCCGTGATATACCGGGCATATTCCCCTAACACATCACTGTGAAAGGCACGGGAAGTGAGGGTGAGCTTTTGCGCCTGTTCTACCAGTACCGCGATGATCCGGGGATGACAATGTCCCTGGTTGACGGCGGAATACCCGCTCAGGTAGTCGAAATACCGGTTGCCGTCTACATCCCAGACATAGGCGCCCGCTCCCCGGTCAAGGACGACTGGGAGAGGATGATAGTTGTGAGCGCCATATTTCTCTTCCAGCTCGAGATAATAACGTGTGGTATCCGATAAGGCCATTCCGGCAGAAAGTACTTGCATGACAATAAAAATAAAAGTGGAAAAATGATGTGAAAATAGCTGCCGCCAGCATTCAGTAGCGATCGTACCGACAGGGGGCGATATCGTCAGAGCTGATGATCGAGGAAGTCCAGATTTTGACCCAGAAAGTCTATGGAAAGAGGGCGTTTAATACGAGTAGATTTCCTGCAAGATACGCTGTTTTTCCCGAAATGGCAATCCCCATTGCCAAAATGGAAGCCCGCATCAGCCCCTTAGCCCGCATCAGCATCCCCCTAACCAGCATCAGCGCCCCGCCCGCATCAGCCCCCAAGGCCCCATCAAAGATATTTTTTAACGAAGGCATTTCTCCGGATCAGCGAGGTCAGCGACCAACTGAGGACAAGAGACAGGACAAAGGTTATGATGAATTTTACCACGGCTGGCAGATTATAATCCAGCAACCCGTATTGACACCAAACGACAAAAATATAATGGATCAGATAAATACCATAAGCGTTGGCGGAAAGAGATTCCCATCGGGCATGCGATCGGTGTACCCATTCCTTAAAGGTCGTCAGGAAAGCCATACAGCTCAACGTACAGGACAATACCCACATAGACCGGTAGATTACCGTGGCCTGCAGGGAGCTCAGCCGGTGCCGGCCAACCAACTCGGTCAGGGGCGCTTCACTGTATTTCAATACTGCATAAGCACAAAGACAACCCACCAGCCAGAAAGACCCTGTCTTTACCAGCATGGACCCCTCCGAGAGGATTCCGTTAGGTAACTCCGTCCCACCGATCAGGACGCCCAATAGGAAATAGCAGAAATACAAGACCAGCCGGCTCAGCTGGAAGTCAAAAGGCCCCAGGCCCGTCCAGGCATTCGGCCCTGCCCAAAGGACAAAGGGAATATAGGCTATCCAGGTTAGGAGCAGCCAGCCCAGGAATACCCTGCCCGGATATTGCTGTTGCTGCGAAACCCAGGCGCTCCACCTGGTCAGCCAGGACTTCAAAAAAGGATAACATCCTGCCACGATGAGATTAAACAGGAATAATACCCAGATAAACCAGGGTGGCCCTACCGGCCAGGATTCCAGGGTGAAAAAATCCACGACATAGGCCCGCAACCCGCTCCAGCCCAGCCGCCAGGTCCACTCAAACAATCCGCTTAAACCCGCCAGCCCACTCCCTCCGGTTTGCCCGTTTCCACCCGGCATCCCGTCCCGTCCATGCGCCAGGTACCAGGCGGGATAATAGGCCAGCAGCATAATAACGGTAACACCCACGATAAATGGAATGAACAGCCGCCGGAACCGGTCCCGGACAAATCGCTGCACGCCTTTGCGGGCAAGACTGGGTATAATAAAAATGCCGCTGATCAGGAACATCAGCGACATGAAAAATATATCATTGAAATCCTCAAAGATGTCCATCCCTTTCCAACGAATCGTATTGACCACGGGGTGAGTCGATAAAATATAGGCATCTTTATTAAAGTGAGCGAAGGTGGTATAAGCCAGCGATGAATGATGCGCAACCACCAGGATGGTGATGAACGAACGTAAATAATCCAGCCAACAATTTCTATTAGCAACTTTTGTCATATTAGCATTTCCAAGCTATTAGACGGATAGGAAAGCTACTTTGTTACATGGGGCATCATCTTATCACCTTATAATTCTTATACTCAAAGAATCGTTTCCCCGTCAGCTTCTCCACCCAGTAGTGAAACCACCCCTTCAGCGTGAAATTCTTCTTGCTGATATCGGCAGAGAAATGCCAGTTCTTCCGGCCGATAACTTCCTGCATGACGGCGGGATGACTCCCGGTGAACCTCTCCAGGGAATCGATGTCGCTGTAGTCGAAGCCCTCTATCTTATCGGTGGATACTTTATTGGCCAGCGTGCTGTGGTTATACAGCTTTTCAAAATTAAGGTGCTTCTGCAACTGCAGGGAGGGATGTCGCACATATCCATAGTGATAGATATAGGCATCCAGGGGTTTTACCTGCAGCTTGCGGCCGTCCTTCCGGAAACCTTGCGCATCCCGGTAAGACCGGATGTTCTTGTCATTGCGGATCACCCGTATCTCGTGACTATACCAGCGGCGCGAATCGCCCAGGTAATCATAACTCCCATAAAAATGATGGTATTTGAATAAAAACCCTTCCACCTTCGGATCGTCCTTATAATAAGCCATATTCTCCCGGATCGTACCATAATCGTCTTCGTGAATGACCTCATCTCCCTGAAGACAGATACACCAATCGGCCGCCGCAGACACCTGGTCAAAAGCCTTGTTGGTCTCAACGGCCAACACCTTTCCTCCTTCGAGCAGAGTGTCATCCCAGACGGAATAATGGATCCTCATCTTGGGGGAATTGATGGAACGTATCAGCTTCTCCGTCTCGTCTTCAGAGTTCCCGATACTGATGATCACCTCGTCACACAGCGGTAAAAGAGAAAGGATGGCTTCTTTCACCGGATAATCATATTTGACGGCGTTTCGAATGAATAAAAAGCCAGCTACGCGCATGGAATGGTCACAATTTAGGTTAGCAGGATCACCTGGTATTTCGGATCAAAAGTAAGGGAAGGAAGCCTGTCCTTCTCAAATATTCCGAAAAAACTGGATCCGCTTCCCGTCAGCGAGGCATACAGCGCCCCTTGTTTATAAAGCTCTTCCTTGATAGCGCTCAGGGCAGGGAATTGCTGGAGGATGGGCTTTTCAAAATCATTCCCCAACTCGGCGGCCCAGCTCTCCACAGGCTGCCGGATAATGGCTTCTATGGACTTACCCCTTTCATCGGGAGTACACAATGAAAAAGCCAGCGCCGTACTGATATGGACGTCGGGATGGACGATGGCAAAGGAATAGGGGGAGAGGTCCAGTGGAATAGGCGCCAGCTTTTCCCCCCGGCCCCCGGCCAGACAAGGCTTATTCAGGATAAAAAAGGGACAGTCGCTGCCCAGTTGAGTGGCATATTCCAGTAGTTTTTCATTGGACAGCTGGAGATGAAAGATGGCATTCAGCAGCTGCAGCATGGTGGCGCCATCGGAAGAACCCCCTCCCAGGCCGGCGCCTATGGGAATATGTTTGTGCAGATGAATATGGACAGGGGACAGTTGAGGGTGATCTTTTTTTAAAAGGGTATAGGCTTTCAGACAAAGATTAGTTGCAGGGTCCCCGGGAATGGACAGACCGGTGGAGTGGAAGGCCAGCTCTTCCGACCGGACAACTTCCAGAACATCTTTTACAGGAAGGGGATAAAATACGGTTTCCAGGTCGTGAAACCCATCTTCGCGTTTGCGTAGGATCCTCAGCCCTAAGTTGATCTTGCAGTTGGGGAAAAATACCATGTCATGAGGCTTACCTTGCCTTTCGGCGGCTATTGATCTCATCCCGTATAGCAATGGCGCGGATATAATCTTCTTGCTCCAATACCTCCGTGAGCAAGCTGTTCAGGTCATCGATGGACAATGCCTTGAGGTCTTCGCGGGACCCGCCGCTTTCCGTAGTGGTCGTGGTCGTAGCCGTGACTCCGCCGGATTTCTTTTTTTTGGAGGAGCTGTCTTCCATCAGGATACCTGCACTGTCAAGGATATGCTCATAGGTATAAATAGGACAGCCAAAACGAACGGCTAATGCCAGGGCATCAGAGGTCCGGGAGTCGATCTCGACAGTATCATGCTCGCTGACACACACCAGCTTGGAATAAAAAATGCCTTCTTGCAGATCGCAGATGATGATCTCCTGCAGGTCTATCGTGAAGGCGCTCATGAAATTTTTCATCAGGTCATGGGTCAGGGGGCGACTGGGATGCATTTTTTCCAATGCAACGGCAATAGCCTGGGCTTCAAACCCTCCGATCACGATGGGCAGCCGTCTTAGACCATTCACTTCCCCCAGCACAACAGCATAGGAGTGCGTTTGAGTGATACTGTGTGATAAAGCCACTATTTCCAGTTCGATCTTCTTCATAAATAATTCACGAAACTAAGGGATTTTATCCAAAAAATGCCCTCTCTTTCTTTATCCGTAAATGCAAAAAACATTCCGGGCTTTCGGTGAAAAAATCCACCTTTTTTTCACAATTATTTTGTAAGTGTATTCTTTACGCTACCCCTTTTAACTTCTTAACGGCCTCGATCATCTTAGGCACCACCTCAAAAGCATCACCCACAATCCCATAATCCGCTGCCTTGAAAAACGGCGCTTCCGGATCTTTGTTGATAACAACGATGACCTTACTTCTGTTCACCCCCGCCAGGTGCTGAATGGCCCCGGATATGCCGATGGCGATATACAGGTTGGGGGCGATAGCGATACCGGTCTGTCCCACATGCTCATTATGGGGCCGCCAGTGCGCATCAGCCACCGGCCGGCTGCAGGCGGTAGCCGCGCCCAGTAATTTAGCCAATTCTTCGATCATTCCCCAGTTTTCAGGTCCTTTTAGCCCCCTGCCGCCGCTGACGACAAGCTCGGCTTCCGTCAGGGGTACCTGGCCCGAAGCCTGGGTGGAAGAGACCACCTTCACCTTGGGCGTGTCACCGGTCACGTTCAGAGGGGCTATTTCCGCCGA
>DATJJD010000193.1:0-12399 GCA_035492545.1 Puia sp. | reverse complement strand
GCAGTCTGGGAATGGGCAGTCATCCAGCCCACGCACCCTAAAAATACCAGAGAAAATAGTCGCTTCATATAAGCTAGTTTTTAGTTGTTTTACTCGCCCGTCCGGAGATTCCCGGAAGGCGATGCAAATGTGCAGCGGCCGCAACCCAATTCGAAATATCCGGAGTGAACAAAATGACAACAGCCTTTATCCCTCCGTATACGAGGCGGCAGCAGCGTGAACAAACCAGCCTTAATATCTTGATTATCAAATCTAATTTTCGTACAAGACCCTCCATTACGAAATTGTTACCAACCTACAGCGACTGAACAAAAGCCGTCAGACTGTCGCCGGTGTCCAGGGAAAGTTTCTTTTTGAGGCGATAACGGGATACCCTTAGACTGTCGGGAGAGATGCCCAGCAGGGTGGCGATGTCGCCGGAGGCAAGATTTAATTTGATAAGGGAGAGGAGCCGGAGGTCGTTACCGGTAAGGTCTTCGTTATGTTTCTTCAGTTTGTCGAAAAACTGCTGATGAACCTGGCCAAAAGTTTCCTGAAATTCGTTCCAATACTGGTCGTGGTTAAAATTGAGGTTGATCAGCTGGATCAGCTGCTGCAATTGTTTCTTCTGGTCGCGCCGGTCATCTTTTACCAGGAGGGAGAGCCGGTCGCGCAGGTCTTCGAGCAGTTGATTCTTCTGGATGACATGGAGGGTAGAGCTGGTCAGCCCCTTTCTCTTTACTTCCAGCTCCCGGACCAGCCGGTCTTCCTGGAGCTGCCGGTTTTCCAGTTCAGCCTGCATGAGCTCCCGCTGTGTCTTGTAAATATGCCGGTCCTGCTGACTGGTAAGCCTCTCCGTCCTGATCTTCAGGCGCTGCCGGCTGATCACCACCCATCCCAGTACGATCAGCAGGACGACCACGATAATGACAGCGACGGTAATGATAAAGGTTACCTTCCTTGCATTCTCCAGCCGCACGATCTCGTCATTCTTTTTATCGATGTCAAAAAGTACGCTGAGAAAGGCCGTTTGCCGGTTGTTCTCCCTGGAATAGATATCGATGGTGGCGCGTCGGGACAGTTCCAGGTAATGATAGGCGCTGTCCTCACGGCCCAGGAGATGATAGGCTTTGCCCAGGTCGCGGTAGGCAGCTCCTTTCTCATAGAGGTCATTGGTCTTCTCCGAGAGGGCCAGGGCCTTGCCGGTTTGTACGATGGCCTCCCGGTACCGGCCCGTCTTGCGGAGGATATCGCCCAGATTGTTCACCACCTCGATGCTGGCCACCTCTTCTCCCGCCTGTTCATACAATTGCAGGGAGTTGGTAAAATACCAGGAGGCGGAGTCATAATGTTCCAGGTCTTCATAGATGCTGCCCATGTTCTCATAGATCTTGGCCATGCCCTGTTTGTGTGCGATCTGGCTATATTGCTGCAGGGCCAGCCGTTGAAAATAAAAGGCGCTGTCGTAATGCTGCTGCTTTTCATACAGGTGGCCGATCTTCCCATAGGTCTCCGCCAGCCCCCCGCTGTTGCCTGCCTGCCGGTAGATAGAGAGGGCCTCGTCATATTGCCGGCGGGCCTGAGGCATCTGACGGTTATAATAAAAAAGGATGCCCATGTCATTCAGGTTAGCGGCTATTCGTTCGCGGTCGCCTTCTTCCCGGAATAGTTTGTCGGCCTGCCCGTGGAAGTCCAGCGCCTGGGGATAATTGCCCAGGTAATAGCAGATCTGCCCCATCTGCTGCAAACAGATGCCCATTCTCTGCCGGTCCTTTTTAGCAATGGACTGGCTGTACATTTCCTTTAGCAGCAGGAAGGCGCTGTCGGGGAATTTTTGACTGAGCCGCTGGGTATATTGCAGCTCTATACGATCATTGTCCTGAGCCCTTACGACAATGGAAAAAAGCAGTAGTCCAAAAAATAAATTAATAAAATAACGCATGCGTCCGGAACAAGGAGCAAAGAAAGGGCTTTAGTATTATGTAATTGTTAAGCCGGTTGCCCCTTTCACCGTCCCGAGCCTGCCGTTTACCGGCAATATGGATAAAATTACCGTGGAGGCATTGCCCCTTCCTCTGTAAGCCATTACCTTAGCACCCATGAATCAATCATCAACCATGCCTGTGCTGCAGGTAGAGAAGCTCAACGTTGCTTATGGTAATTTTCAGGCCGTGCGTAATGTCAGCTTTGAAGTACAGCCGGGAGAGATCTTTGGATTGCTGGGTCCCAATGGGGCGGGCAAGACCAGCACCCTCAGCGCCGTGGAAGGCCTGATCAAACCGATATCCGGCACCATTAAAGTCGCCGGGTATTCCGTCCGGGAAGAGTCTATGTATGCCCGTGCCAGCATGGGGGTACAGTTGCAGGCTACCAGTTTCCAGGCGGAACTGACTGTATCGGAGATCATCAGGTTATATGCAGGGGTGTATGGCCTCAACCTGTCGAAGGACCGGCTGGAAGCCATTCTTTCCGATATTAAACTGCAGGACGCCGCCGGCAAACGATATGGACAGCTCTCCGGCGGTCAGCAGCAAAGGGTATCCCTCGTCATCGCTACTATTCATGAGCCCAAACTGGTCCTGCTGGATGAACCTACCACGGGCCTGGATCCGCAATCCCGCCGCCAGCTCTGGGAGCGGATGGAAGCCATGCGGGAAAAAGGTCACGGCATTCTGTTGACCACGCATTCCATGGAAGAGGCCGAGTCCGTATGTGACCGCATCGCCATCATCGATCATGGACAAGTGGTTACCATCGACACCCCACAGGCCCTCATCGACAGCAACCGGGACCGGCCTGAAGTGGTCCGTGCGTCCCGCAAAGGCCGCATCACCCTGGAAGATGTATTCATCGGGCTCACCGGCAACACGGTGCGCTCCTAAATCTTACTATATGCCAACCACGTTACCATCACTATCTACCGTATTCTCTTCCCTGCTGCGCGCGGACCTTACCACGCAGTGGCGCAACCGTAAGTCATCCATTCTCGTCGTCCTGGTGCCTGTGCTGATCCTCATCTCCTGGAAAGGATTGATCGATAAGATAGGCGCGGCCTTTGTCATTTCCAATTGTATCACCGTGGGCCTCATCGCCATTGGCCTCATGGGTTATTCCAATTCCATTGCCCGCGACCGGGACAAAGGCATCTTCCAGCGTCTTCGCGTGGCGCCGGCCCCTTCCTGGTCTATTATGGCCAGCCGCCTCACCGTACAGCTCCTTATGATTGTCATCATGTCCACGGTCCTGTTCATCGTGGGCTATAAATATGATCATGTCACCTTCAGTATTAGCGGTTATATCTTCGGCTTTGCCATGGCCGTCGTCGGCGGGGCCGTCTACCTTAGCCTGGGGCAGGTGATCGTAGGGCTGATAAAAAATCCGGAGACGGTGAATGCTACCACCCGGCTCGTTTACTTTGCTTTCATCGTCATCGGCATGTTTGCTGAGTTGGGCGTATTGGGGAAAGAGATCGGAGACCTGGTCAAATGGTCGCCCTATGGCACCGTGAAACGGATCGTCTCCGCCGGGCTGGAACCCGCTACCTGGAATAATCAGACCACGGAGGCGTTGCTGCTCACGCTTGGTTATACGGCGGTGTTCACTACCCTGGGTATAAAAAAATTCCGCTGGGATTCGAAATGATTTGCGGCTACGGGATACATTTTACCTTCCCCCTGGCGCAAAAAAAAAGCCGCCCCCTGGATCATCGTGGGGACGGCCTTTGGCGCATAGGGATTGGATTTAAAACGGATCCTGAAATATGTGCCGGAGATGGTTAAAACTACTTACTTACCAGTCGCTTTAAAGGTACCTTTATCAACTTCTTTTATAAATTTAACCAACCCGGGAAAATAATGTTCCTGGTCATCCCAGGCTGAGCAATGGCTGCCCTTGGGGCAATACAAATAATTCCCCTGTTGCACCTGTGTGCTCATCCACTCCATATATTTCGGGTCCATGGTATCAAACTCCCCGCCGATGGTCAGCGTGGGAACCTTTATCCGGGGCAGGTCCTTCGAACGGTCCCAGGTGATCAGCCTCCCTCCGGTCTTGAATTCGCTGGGCCCTTGCATGGTAACATAGATCCCCTTACTCAGGTGTTTGAACATCCTCATGATGGGGTCGGGCCAGGGTGTCACCCGGCAAAGATGCTGGTTGTAATATTCGCTGATCACCAGGGATTGATAGACGCTGTCTTCATACAATCCCTTTGCCTCATAGGCCTGTAGGGAATCCACCAGGGATGGTCGCATCGCGGCCCTCAGCACCCCATTGTATTTTTCATAAGCCGGCATGCTGGCCATCATATTGGAGATGATCAGGCCCTTCAGGTTATCCTGGTATTTTTCCGCATACTCCATCGCCAGGATACCTCCCCAGCTATGCCCTAGTAAATAGAAATTATCCTTGGTCAGCCCCAGGGCCTTCCGCACCTGCTCTACCTCTTCCACAAAATGTTCCGTCGTCCACAGGCTGCTGTCATTCGGCTGGTCGCTGTAGTAAGAATCCAGCTGGTCGTATTCAATCAATTCGAAACCTTCCTCCGGCAGAAAACTTTCGAAGCATTCGAAGAACTCGTGTGTGCCGCCGGGGCCTCCATGCAATAACAGCACTTTGATGGTGGGATTGTTGCCGATGCGTTTGGTCCAGACATGAAATTTTCCCTTGGCCGTTGTGATCTCCACCATCTTTACACCTCCTGTCTGTACACCGGAATCGCGGGCCCCAAAGTATTCCTGCAACGTCAGCCCTTTGGGAGGCTGGTTACAGCAGGTTAAAACGGTTATAAATAAAAAGGCGGCAAAATATCTCATAAGACCAAATTTCAGCAAGCAAATAGTCAGCAGGAACGACACAGGAACTATACAACTCAACAAGGCAAGGATACGCTGGATAATAGAAAACGGCAGGTCGGCAGAGGTGTTATCTTCAATCTTATTCGCCGCAAGTAATAATTATTCGCCGACTTAATAAAATTCTTTTGTTCACATTCCGGTTAACCTTTTGTAAAGACATAAGCGTTTCCACCTATTCGAAGGGGAATATTCGGTTGTACCTGTTAGTTATAACGGTGGGGAAGGCGGCTTATTCGGTTCGCAAGCTCTTCACGGGATTGGCGATAGCGGCTTTTATCGCCTGGAAACTTACCGTGAGGACGGCAATGAACATCGACAGGACTCCCGCCAGGGCAAAGACCCACCACCGGATCTCTACCCGGTAGGGATACCCCTGCAGCCACTTGTACATAGCCCACCAGGCCAGGGGGCCGGCAATGACAAAAGACACCAATACCAGTTTGATAAAATCCCGGGACAGCAAGGCGGCAATGCCCGGCACCGAGGCGCCCAGGACCTTGCGTACGCCGATCTCCTTGATACGGTTCTCTGCGGTATAGGTCGCCAGCCCGAACAGCCCCAGGCAGGAGATGAAGATGGTGAGCCCTGCGAATAAGGCCGCCAGGGTACCCGTACGTTTTTCATCCTCGAATTTCCGGGCATAGTCCTCATCGATAAAATTATATTCGAAGGGGTATTCCGGGTTATAGCGCTTAAAGATGGCCTCGGCCTTTTTCAGGTTCTGTGCCGTGGAGTTGTGGGCGTTGAGTTTGATATTGAGGGTGCTGAACCAGCCTTTCGACCCTTCCACGACCATCGGAGAGGTGGGATAATAGGGCGACTCCATGATAAAATCCCTGATCACTCCCACTACATGCCAGTTGATATAATTATCCTTGATGATCTGACCGATGGGTTTCTTGAAGTTCATGGCCTTCACAGCGGATTCGTTCAGCAGGATAGCCGTCGAATCCGTGGGATATTCCTTCAGGGAAAAATCCCTGCCTTCTACCAGCCGGAGGCCGGCCGTCGCCACCAATCCCTCATCGGCACAGAACCGGTAAAAATCCGTCTTATCGTTGAGCGCCTTCCCCTCCCATTCGAAGCCCCAGGTATCGCTGTAGCTTTCCGTGAGGGGAGAGCTGGTCTTGCACACGGAAACAGCTGCCCCGGAGGACAGCAATTCCTGCCGGATCAACTCATAGTTCTTTGAAATATCCCCTGTAATAAAATGATAGATCAGGTCGCTCTTATTATACCCGCTCTCCCGGTCCCGGGCATAGTCTATCTGCTGCTTCACGATAATGGTGCAGATGATCAGCAGGATGGCAAAGCTGAACTGCAGCACGACCAGGACCTTCCGGGGTGTCACCAATGCATTTACGGCCTTAAAGGTCCCTTTCAGCACTTTTACCGGCTGGAAAGAGGAGAGGAAAAAGGCCGGGTAGCTCCCTGCCAGCAGACCGGTAAAACAGACAAACAGCCCGCCAGCCAGCCAGAAATACGGGCTGCTATATTCAATGGCTAATTTTTTATCGGTGAGTTGATTAAAGCCCGACAGGCTGAGCTGCACGATCAAAATAGCGATGAGGGCCGCCACCAAAGCAAGTAATACCGACTCCCCGATGAACTGGCTGATCAGGGCGCTCCTGGGCGCCCCCACGACTTTGCGGATCCCCACTTCCTTGGCCCTTTTCTCACTGCGGGCCGTGCTGAGGTTCATAAAATTGATGCAGGCGATCAACAGGATAAAGACCGCAATAATACCGAACAACCTGACAAATTCGATTTTACCCCCGTCTTCCACTCCATCTTTAAAGCTGGAATGAAGTCTCCACCGGCTCATGGGGTAGAGAAACATCTCCCATTTGCGGTCGCTGCTGTCATACCTCAACTTGAAGTCTTTCATCTTGGGCGCCACCGAAGCCAGGGTGGTGTTGGGCTTTAATAATACATAGGTACGGGTGGAGTTGTTCCCCCAGTTCTGATCATCCTCTCCCCGGTGCCGGATGTAACTCCACGGCAGCAGGTAATTGAAATTGAAGCGGGTATTGTTGGGAAGGTCTTTCAGAATACCTGTCACCGTAAAATTATCCTTGTTGTCGATCCGGATAGTCCTGCCCATGGCTTCCTCTTTACCGAAGAGGGTCCGGGCCAGGGATTCTGTCAGCACGATGGAATAGGCTTCGTTCAGGGCTGTCGACGTATTTCCTTTTAATAAAGGGAAGCTGAATACCTGAAGAAAAACAGAGTCCACGGCATTCCCTCTCACCATCAGCCTTTTGTCCCCAACACTGAATAAATAGCTGTTGCTCCAGTTCACCCTTACCGTATGCTCCACCTCTGGCAGGTCTTTTTGCAAGGCGGCCGCCAGCACCTTGGGGGTCGTATTCCAGCAATGCAGTTTCCCGCTAAACACCGACCGGTTCCAGGCTTCGTAAATACGGTCTTTCTTCTCATGGAACTGCTCATAGGTCACTTCATTCTGTATCCATAGCAAAATGAGGATGGCGCTGGCCATACCGATCGCCAACCCGGTTATGTTGATCAGGCTGAATCCCTTGTTCTTCCACAGATTGCGGATGGCTACTTTCAGGTAATTTTTAAGCATAAGGATATTTTTGACCAGTCCCTGCCTAAAGTAACAGGGGGCCCCGGAATGTTGCATCCGGGCCCCCCTGTCCTGAAAATTTTCTGGTTGATGGTCGCGAGCCGGCCAGGCCATTGCCCCGCAGGCCGCGGACCAGGCCAGCCATTAGTCCGGCTGGTCGTCGGCAACGAGGTCCGCTACCAGCCTATCCCATAGTCTTCGCCGTTATTACTGCTTCCCCCCCAGAGGGTGCCATGTTTCTCATCGACATAGATCGCATTGATGGGCCCGCTGGTGCGGTCGCCATACGTGGCGATATACCCCATCTTCCGCAGGTCTCTCCGGGTCCATTCGGGAGTACTGTTGCCCAGCAGGATATGCCCGGGACGAGGCCGGCGGTCTTCTGTCCGTTCGCCGCCCAAAGACAACCACAGCTGGTCCGAATTGATGTTGGGCGCCTCCGTCGCTTCCTGCACGGTCATGCCGAACTCGACGATGTTCAGAAAGAACTGCAGCAGGTTCTGGTCCTGGGTATCCCCTCCCTGTACGCTGAAGCAGAGGAAGGGCTTGCCGTCCTTCAGCGCCATGCTGGGGGTAAGGGTGACCCGCGGTCTTTTATGAGGGGCCACCACATTAAAAGGTTCGATGATGGAGTCCAGTACAAAACTTTGCATCCGCTGGCTCATGCCTACCCCTGTGTGCCCGGCAATACAAGCCGGAGTCCAGCCGCCGCTGGGGGTAACCGAGATCACCCATCCATCCTTATCGGCCGCTTCAATGCTGGTGGTACCCCGCCACAACCGGTCATGATACAAGGCTTCATTGATGGGACCGCCGGCATCCGTATGATCGAAGGCGATGTCGCGGTCGGAGCCTGCTGCAGACAAACCCTGCGTCGTAGTACTGCCAGTGGCAATCATGGTCCCGGGCGTCATTCCGGCAAGCGCCCCATTGGCGACAGTATTGCCCGGGAACCCGGCATCCGCACCGGCATTCATAGCGCCGCCCGTACTGGGCGCCCCGTTGCCGTTCCTTACAGGAGTCTGGCCCATCCGGGCCCTTTCCTTCAGCAGTTCGGTAAAAGGATTGGTCCTTCCTTCAAACGGATAGGGATCGCCGGGAGCCGCCCCGGCATCGTTGTGGTCATAAGCAATCAGCCTGGCCCTCTCCTTTGCGTATTCCTTACTCAACAGCCCCTTCATCGGCTGGTCTTTTGCAAAATAAGGATCGCCATAATAAAAATCCCTGTCGGCAAAGGCCAGGTTCATCGCCTGGTATACGGTATGAATATAACGGGTGCTGTTATACCCCATGTCCTTCAGATTAAAATTCTCCAGGATGTTGAGGCTTTGCAGCATAGAAGGTCCCTGCGACCACTGCTGCAGTTTATAGACCTCGATGCCCCTGTAGTTGGTATGCATCGGCTCTTCTTCGACAGGCTTCCAGGCGGCGAGATCCTCCATGGTAATTAGTCCGCCCTGCTCCTGACAGCCGCGAACATATTCTTTGGCGATATCGCCTTTATAAAACCGGTCATAGGCCGCATAGATAGCTTCCTTCCTCGTCTTTTTATGTTTCAGGGCATCCTGCTCCGCTTCCACCATTTTGGTCAGCGTCTCCAGCAGGTCTTTCTGTACAAAGACTTCCCCGGCTTCGGGCGCTTCCCGTTTCTCCCCGGGATGGGTGAGGAAGAGGGCCTTACTATAAGGCCATTCCTTCAGTCGTTTTTTCTGGCCTTCAAAGCTGTTGGCGGTCTGGGCTTCAATGGCATATCCTTTCGCCATCTCCATGGCGGGCGCCAGCACGTCCTTCAGGCTCATCGTGCCGTATTCCGCCAGCATATAACAGAGACCGCCGGGCGTACCCGGGGTCACCGCCGCCAGGGGACCATATTCCGGCGGGAAATTATATCCTTTACTCTTGAAAAAAGCCGGGGTGGCGCCCGTGGGAGCAAAGCCCAGCGCATCGATGGACACCACCTTGCCCGTCTTCGGATTATAGATGATAGCCTGTGTTTCTCCTCCCCAGCTCAAGACGTCCCACATAGTGCATACAGCGCCCAGCATGCCGCAGGCGGCGTCGATAGCATTACCTCCCTTCTGGAAGATCTGAGCGCCGGCCTCGGCAGCCAACGGTTTTCCCGTAACGGCCATCCAGTGATTGCCATGCAGCGGTGGTTTTTGTGTCGGCTGGGCGTAACCCCATAAAGCAGCGATGGTAAATACCGGCAACAGGACGAGCGTCTGACCCCATTGCCAGCTGGCCTTTTGCAGGCGTTGATAGATAGTCGATCTCATGGACAGTATAATTTTGACCCCTGAAGTTAGCTGGAAATCCCGGCCGGGGGAGAACAATTCTTAACCGTTTCTGGCTAATATTTAACTGAGCGGGCATAACACCAGCAGGACAGGTCGAGGGGCCTTCCGGGGGGCCGGCCGCATCAGAATCGCACGATGGCAAATCCATTGCGTTTGTAATTGACATCATAGGGGATCACCACTTCTTCTTCCGAGATCTGACGGGATTGCTGAAAATGCAGGTTAGTATTTCTGAACTTCCAGAACAGGACTCCCGCGTCCTGGAGTAATTCGCCGCGATGGTCCAGGATCGTGGTAGTGGCAAAGGGGTCTTCTCCCCTGAAAAAACTATTGTATAGAAAAAAGAGTTTGTTCCTCACCGGCACCATCAGGTAGGACAGGTTAGGGGAATTCAGTTCCGTCACCTGCTCCTTGCTGATCATACCGCTCCAGCAGGTGTCTCCCCGGCTGGCCGGAAAATAGAACATTCCCAGGTCTCCCCGTTCGTGGCTGCCTCCCAGTCCTCCCAGCGTATGATACCTCGCATAGCCGTCCCGTAGGACTGGCGCGCGAACCCCATTATCCGGGATGTCATTCGAAGCAAAGAGATAAGCCGGGTCCCATTGCTCATCGTAGGGCTGATCGGGTTCGTCATACCATTCCGTAAAGATCCTTCCATATTCTTTCAACAGAAGAAACCCGCTGCCCGGCACCGCCATGAAACTTTCCTTGACCACATTATCCTCCTTTACTTTACCGGATACCAGGGTGCTAAACCGGTAAGAAGAATCAAAATCAAAAGATTTACTCCGCATGGAATAATGCACGACCCGGACATTTTTCAACGCGTCATAATGAAAGGTGGACAGCACGGCAGCAGACGCCTCTTCCCGTTCGTTGCTGATGGTGAGGTCCACGTCTTCCATCGTGGAAGAGGAAGGCAGGGTCATCTCCTTATAAGCAACACCGGTGTCTTCTGCATTGAAATGGAACAGTAAGTAATTCCGGTTAGTCCTGGAGGGGGACTCCATCAGCCACTGTCCGTTATTGGCTAACTTTACCGGCCCTTTATCAAAATTTTCCAGGGGATAATTGGTGAAGTCATCCTGGATCATAGGCTGGGTAATAAAAGGATGCTGATAGATCCTGTCATATAAGGCCTGCCAGTCCTGATTGAAGAGGATTGCATGGAGCCGGGGCGACTTCCCTGCTATCGATTCAAATCCCAGCAACAGCATCCGGGACCGGTCCGCCGAACGGACTAAGAGGAAATTATTGCCGGACTCGGCAAAGGGAAAGACTCCCACCGTCCTGGCATCTCCCCAGGTACTACCTTCAGGATCATATCGTTTCACCAGGACCCGGGTGGTTTTCACATCCCCTACCAGGGCCAGCTGTTCGAAATAGCTTTCCCCGAAGACGAGGTACTCCTTCATCGCGGTATCTGAAAAAGAAAAGGGAACAGTGTTGACGGGTTTCATCCGTTCATTATAGATCTCGAACTGGCGCTCTTCATGCGTGCCGATTCTCCTGGAAGTCTGGATCCAATAATAAGAACCCGCTCTTCCTGCCAGATCCACACGGAGAGTGAACCGGTCTTCAACCGGCGCCACATACATTACCCGTTGGGCTGATAGGAAAAAGACATGAAAGATCAGCGGAATGCTGATTCCGATGGCTATCCTGTACCTCATATAAACCTCCTGCTAAAGTGTGCTTCTGCTACCTGCTTGGTTTCATAAGGTTGGTTATCCAGGATATAAGATCACTCTATCGAATATACAAAAAATTTGCCATAAATCAAACTTCGATTTAACTGAGCCGAAGTATGCAGCGTTTCTTCCTTTTAATCTGCCTTTAATCAATATTAATATGTTAATAAAATGTGAAGGGCTACATTCGTGAGACCAAAACTCCCCAGAAACCTTGACCATTTTTTGTATAAATTCGTTATTCACCAGTCAACACTAATTACGCATATGAGAAAAGCACTCTTCCTATTTGGGATCATTTTGTTCCATTTTACCACCTCATTTGGACAAACCAGACAGATCTTCGGTAAGATCATCGATTCTAAAGACCACAGCGCTTTAGTCGGGGTCACCATCAGCGCGAAAGGCTCGCGCGGGAATGCCCTGTCAGGGGCCGATGGCAGTTTCTCCATCAAGGTAGGCACTAAAGCCACTGCCCTCCGTTTTTCTTCCGTCGGTTATGAAACCCTGGAAGTTTCCCTCACCTCCTCCAATGATCCGGTAGTCATTTCATTGGTCGCTTCCCAGAAGGCCCTGAGCGAAGTGGTGGTCGTGGGGTATGGTAAGGCCCTGAAAAAGGATGTCACCGGCTCTATTGCCCAGGTGAGCGCGAAAGACATCGAGAATTTCCCCATGCCCAGCTTCGAGTCCGCTATCCAGGGTAAGGCCGCGGGGGTCGTGGTCAGCTCCGGCAGCGGTAAGCTGGGCCAGGCTATCCAGGTGAGTATTCGGGGTATGTCCTCCATCTCGGCTGGCAGCCAGCCCCTCTATGTAGTGGACGGTCTACCGGTCACGACGGCCAGCATGTCCGATGGAACCAATGACGCCACCAACCCCTTGGCGGATATCAACCCCAACGACATTGAGTCGGTGGAGATCCTGAAAGATGCCAGCGCTGCCGCCATCTATGGGGCAAGGGCCGGCAATGGGGTGGTGCTGATCACCAC
>DATJJD010000192.1:0-8931 GCA_035492545.1 Puia sp. | reverse complement strand
GTCTTCCTTTTTGAGCTGTCCCTTATGGCTGAAGAAGCCGACGATATCCACCTTGTTCACCTTGTCCTTTTTGCCGGCGGAGATCGTGAGGGTAGTCCATTTGGGCTTGTCCGGCAGGGTAACCGTCTCCGGCAGCTGGATGGTTTCCGGCTGTTCGTGGATATAAGAGGGTAGGGCTTCCTGGGGTGAAAGGATGAGTATGACTGTCCCACTGGCATCCATCCGGGCTGTCCTGCCATTGCGATGGATAAAGATATCTTCTGTGGAGGGGAGATGATAATGGACGATATAACGAATATTAGGCACGTCTAATCCTCTGGCTGCAAGGTCGGTAGTAACGAGTATGGAAGAGCTGCCGTTCCTGAATCGGGCCAGGGCGTTGTCCCGCTGCGCCTGTTCGAGGGCGCCATGATAGAAGACATTGACGATGCCTTTTTCCCGGAGCATACCGCTGGTTCGTTCCACTGCTTCCCGGTGATTACAGAATACGACGGTGCTCCGTGATCCTATCCGGCAGAGGAGCCGGAACAATGTCTCTATCTTATCCTTATCGGGGCTGGATACCTGCTGCAGCAGGAGGCGTTCGGATATTTCCCCGGACAGGAAGTTCAGTGTTACGGCGTTCTGCAGCCCTACAAAGGCCGGTATTTCCGTGGCGGCTGTTGCCGAGGTCAATATCCTTTTTCGCAAGGAAGGCAGGGAAGTGATGATAAAGGACACTTCGTCCTGGAACCCCAGTTCCAGGGATTTGTCGAATTCATCCAGGACGAGGGTATGTATGGTGTCTGTATGGATACTGCCTCTGCGGATATGGTCCCCCAGCCGTCCGGGCGTTCCCACGATAAGGGCCGGCGCTTCGATGAGGTTGTTCTCCTCCGTCTCTCTCAAATGGCCCCCATAGCAGCAGGTGACCTTAAAACCGGTGGCCATGGTCTTGAACACCTGTTCTATCTGTAAGGCCAGCTCGCGGGATGGTACGATGACCAGCGCCTGGGTGCCCGGTGTCTGTTTGTCCATCATCGACAATATAGGTAGCAGGAATGCCAGGGTCTTTCCCGAGCCTGTGTCGGACAGCAGGATCAGGTCCTGGTCCTGTCTGACAGCCTTCAAGGTGGCGGATTGCAGCTCGTTCAATTCCTCAATCCCAAGACGGTCGAGTATTTTTTTTATCGGGAGGCCGTGTATATTCATTTGGGCTGCAATTTACTCCTTTTCATTTCAGAGACCTTCCTTTACGGCTTTCAGATATTGCCTGTTATTGGATTTTGTAATGACAATCTCCCGGCACTGGTTGAACCGCGCAAATGCCGTAATGGCGCCGATGATCTTATCGATCATGGGTTTGCTCAGTTTTATTGGCTCGAAGTGAAGGTTATGTATGATCAATGTCTTTTGTTTCCTGTCCGCTTTTGAATCCATCCGGGCGACAAAGGTATCGCCCAGCAGCACGGGTAATGAGAAATATCCATATTTTCTTTTGTGCGCCGGCACAAAGCATTCTATCTGGTAGTCGAAATCAAAAAAGTCTCTTAAACGATGCCGGAAGACGTTCAATGTGTCGAATGGCGAAAGAATAACTGCATCGCCGGACAGCTGTATCTTTTTGTTCTTGTAGCCGGGTAGCATATAGAGAGGGGCGTTTTTAAGACCTTCGATCGTCACCTTGCAGACTTCGCCCTCTTCCACCAGCCTGTCCAGCTCCTTTTTTACCAGGTTGTTTTTTACATAACGGGTGCGCCACGCGATCTCTTTTGCATAGGCGATGCCCAGGGCCTTTAATTCACGACGGATGACATGTCTTGCATATTCTTCCGGTGTCGGCATTGTCGTATCGATGTCGTCGGGGATCAGATTAATGGGCAGGTCATATACTTTCACGAACTCCCTTGTTCGTGTAGTCATCAGCTTTCCATCCAGGTACAGCCTTTCGAGCGCCACTTTGGACGGTCGCCAATCCCACCAGCCGGAGCTTGCTTCCAGGCGATCGTTCTCAAAATCCTTTACCATAAGCGGCCCTTCCCGTCCGATCCTGTCCAGCACCTTGTTCATGAGATTGATCTCCGGCTGTGTCAGGGGTTTCCTGTTGGAGGAAAAAGCCTGCTTTATGGGCAGGGAGAAACGAAAATCATGCATGGGCATAAATCCCGAGTCGGACGTGAAAAATTCAAAGATCCTTCCATCTTTTTGTAGCTCTTCCAGCCATTCCGGCTTATAGTCGGGCACGCGCGCTGCAATGGCATGATGATGTGCGCGCTCCACGACGTAATTGGTGTCGAGCTGGACAAAACCAAGGTGATCAATGAGCTTGTAGACGGCTTCGCGACCTTTTCCAAAAAATGCTGGTTTAGACAGTCCCGCTGCGTGGAGAATGATCTTTCTGGCTTGTGACCTGGTGAGAACAACCTGTTTCATACCTATGCGGGAAGGTAGGAAATATTCAATGAAATAATTATTTTTACAACCCTAAACCTCCATGTTCCCTATCATGAAGAAATTAGCCTTCTTAGCAGCGAGCCTCTTATCCGGCTATTTCCTGCAGGCCCAGACGAAGATATTCAAAGAGGTGGGCGAAGATATATCGACCCAGATCAAAGCCATTACCCAGGACAATACCCTGGTCGGCTATCTGGCATTCACCCGGTTGGAAAAAGCCGATGCAGACTCGTTCAACTACAAGCTGACGATCATGGATGAAAACCTCAACGACATTGGCACCGTAAAATTTCGTCAGGGGATTGTCGATCTTCAATCCGTATCTTTCGAGCAGAACGTATTGTGTCTGGGGTATATCCAAAGCTCATTGACAGGTGCAAAAACCATCCGGTCCCCCAGGGATTACAGAAAGGCGATGGATGCTGCGACGTCGAGTCATATCCTGTTACAGTTTATCAGTCTCGACGGCAAGATACTCAATACCTATTCTAAGGATGTAAGCCTCAGTGCGGACCCGCTGCCTTCGCGGAATCCCTGGGCGTCAACGATGAAGGTAACAGGACATCTGAAATATGGGATGCAGATAAGGAATATCTCCAACAGCGGTTTTGCCTTCTTTTATGGCGACGATCTGAGAAGGGTACTGCTCACATTCGATACCAGGGGGACGCTGATCCATGAACAGGATGCCCCGACGTATGCCGATCATTTTTATTTGCACACTTCGGCCGCGAATATTTATCTTCTGACGAAGCAGGACCGGCCCACTCCGGAAGGAGGGTTCAAGCTCTATGTCTACTCCGCAAAGGAGCTCGTTATCGAGAACAATTTCGATCTCAGGGATAGGAATGACAATTGGTTAAAAGTCTTGTCTTTTGATAATGACCCTGCCACAGGCGATGCATTTATAGCGGGCGTTATCATCAATCCCAAGCGGGAGAGATACTTTCTCACAGCGAATGATTATTCCTATATTCCCTATCTGGGTTTATTCACGCTGGATCTGGGCAATCCGAACAGGAAGATGCATGCCAATTGCAGCTACTGGTCTGATGAAAAGATGCCCGGTATTGCAGAAGATGGCTATTTCACGAATAAGCACTTTTACGTCAAATATGCTACGGCATTCAGAGACTTTAACGGCAATACCATCTTTACAGGCACTGCCCTGGAAGGGAAGGGGATCGTGGGAGCTGCCAAATACAAACTGTCGGATGGAGTCTTTGTCCGACAGGAGGCGTCGGGCAATTTAGCCCTGGACAACAATATTCCCTGCGACGAAACGAAGTTCTTCAATGCTTCGAGCATTCTGCCCGAACAGGACAAAAAAGATTATTATAAGGTAGTCAACCCTGACACCAGGACCAATTACATGATCATCGATGATGACGAAAACATCTATATCTACAATGTCAACAGCAAAAAGATCGCACGGACCATTCCGCACAAGGACGGCAATGTGAGGATCAATGTCTATCCGGCCAAAGAGGGGCATATGATGGTGTCGGAATACAATCGGAAGGAAAAATATACCCGTTTTTCGATCGAGGCGCTTTAGCCCAGGACTTCCTTCACCTCGATATACGAGTTCATGAACAGCAGGCGGTGCAGTTTCCGGATAGCCCGCTTGCCGGATGCATTATCCATCTCCACAAAGCCAGCGCCTTTCGAAAGCCCCTTTGGACCTGTACTTGCGATCTTCGAGGAGAAAATCTGTCCAAATGGAAGGAACAATTCGGCGAGCTGCTTTGCGGTGGTCATCATGTTCAAATTGCCGATATGTATTTGCATAGCGAAGGAATAAAATGGAATAAAGAAGAGACCAGACGAAGAGATAGCTGTAAGTTAGCAGTTTTTTGGCAAATTCCTCCGTCTGAAATGTTAATTCGAGGTATTCATGGAATTTATTTTAGGCTTTTCCGATTTTAAAGACTACCTTTAATTGGTATTGAGATATACAGCATCAAGTATTCGATTCGCTTCTTTCCTCGCTGCATCGATTGGTTTCCTTTACTTTTTATTGCATTCCTCAGTTAGTTTTAATCTATTAAATTGTTTTTATGAACATGTATGTATCAAACTTGGGTTTCCAGGTGACAGACGAAGAATTGAAGTCTATGTTTAGCAAATATGGCGAAGTGACTTCTGCAAAAGTGATTGCAGATAGAGAAACCGGGAGGTCCAGAGGATTTGCATTCGTTGAAATGGCCGATAAGGCGGCTGAAAGTGCAATGAAGGAACTGGACGGAACGCACTTAGATGGAAGAACGATATCCGTCTCCAAAGCCAAGCCCAGATCGGACAGCGGCTCGTTCCAACGCGACCGGGGCAATCGTTGGTAGCCGAAAAAGTCAGGCAAGGACTGCTACGACAAGGCCTCTGAAACAAGGTTCCAGAGGCTTTTGAATTTTGGATATTACGAAGTTGTCTTGTACTCTTCGTTCCGTTTGAATGCATCGAAAGCTGCATGTGTTTCTTGCAGGACATTATCCGGCAGTCCGTTGTCCTTTTTTGAAAAAATCGAAGAACTTTCCTTCGACCTGTTCAAAATTCCTTTTTTAAAGCTCGATGCCCGTAACTTTTTTAATCATGTAATATATTGTAGTTAAAGATAGATAAAGCAAATGATATACCGCTTTGTTCTATTAATGTCTCATAAATATGAATCGTTCAATAATCACTGGTTCCGGCGCCTATATTCCCGAAAATATTATACGCAACGACGATTTCCTGTCACACGAATTTTATTCGGAAAACAGCGTTCGGGAAGAGAATACATCGGCCAGAATCATAGAAAAATTCGCTAAGATCACCGGTATCCTGCAGCGGCGCTACGCCACGGAAGGACTTCCTGCTTCCGATTTGGCTGCAATGGCGGCGGCAAAGGCCATTTCTGACAGTGGCATTGACAAGGAAATACTTGATCAGGTCATCGTAGCACATAACTTCGGCGACATAAAAAACAGCCAGTCATCTACTGATATGGTTCCATCACTGGCATCGAAAGTAAAGAGGCAACTGGGCATATCCAATCCCTCATGTGTTCCTTATGACCTGATATTCGGCTGTCCTGGCTGGCTTCAGGGGATGATACATGCCGACGCTTTTTTCAAGGCGGGGATGGCAAAAACAGCATTGATCATAGGCGTCGACACCCTGTCCCGTGTCCTCGATCCACATGATCGCGACAGCATGATCTTTTCAGACGGGGCAGGAGCTATCGTGCTCAGCTATGAAGAGGTGAGCGATCAAAATACAGGGCTGCTGTCTGCAAATGTTCGTTCCGACTGCGGAGAGGAGACAGATTATATATATATGGGAAGTTCCGTGTATCCCGAAAAGGCCACCTCTGCAAGATACTTGAAAATGAAAGGCCGAAAAGTATATGAATATGCATTACGCCATGTGCCTGCAGCAATGAAAGAATGCCTGGACAGATCTGGTTATCCTATCGAACGCCTGAAAGCCATATTTATTCACCAGGCTAATGAAAAAATGGACGAAGCGATAGTAAAAAGCTTCTACAGCTTATACGGCATTGCCGAACCGCCCGAAAATATCATGCCCATGTGCATTCAGTGGCTTGGCAATAGTTCAGTCGCCACCATCCCTACATTATTTGACCTCGTAAGAAAATCATCATTACCTGGGTTCGAATTAAAAAAAGGCGACCTGGTTCTATTTGCGTCGGTAGGCGCCGGAATGAATATTAATGCAGTATGTTACGGCTACCGCTGAAGATCAATGTAGGCTTTATTGAGCGAATAGCAATTCACATTGGATGGGATGAAGTTTATCTCGTACATATATACTCTTAAGGACATATCAGTCGTTATAGGTAGGCAATATAATCCTGATCACCCCAAAAATCCAATCAATGAAAAAACCTCTATTCATCTGCTTAGCAGTTCTTTGTGTCACTTTTTCCCAGGCACAAACGTTCAATCCCTTTAAAGTAGATCTGGCTGTCGGCGGCGCTATTCCCAATGGTTCAGGGGCCAAGGGCGGCGTCCTGTTATCGCTGGAACCAAAATATGCCGTTATCAACCGCCTGTCCGCAGGTTTACGGATCGAAGCCGCGATCATGGCCCGGGGCTATGTGTCGAGTGATGGAAGCACTGCCAGCGCCGATGTATCCGCCGCCGCCTCTTATATAGCCACTTCGGACTATTATTACACCAACTCGGCCTTCCGGCCCTTTACGGGCGTCGGCGCGGGTCTCTATCGCTTTGGCAGCGCCAGCATCGGCAGCTCGGGCAATAATGTGGGCGCAACTGCCGGGTCCAAATTTGGGACGATGGTCCGTTCAGGCTTTGAGGTGGGGCATTTCCGCCTTGCCGTGGAGTACAACATCATCGGCAAAAATACACAGACATACATCGATGCTTCCAGCGGTAATAAATATACCGTCACGTCCAGGAACAGCTATATGGGCATCAAGCTCGGGTTCTTCTTTGGCGGTGGACGTGTGAGCAGTGACAAGAACGTTGCCAGTCCGATGAAAATGTAATTTTCTTTCCGCATGTTGGATCGAGAGGCCGTCTCATAAATAATGAGGCGGCCTTTTAGCATATGGCGCCACCAGGAGGCTACCATAGATAATGGAGGATAGCGTAGGGACAGTAAATATTGTTAGCGGATTTTACAGGCAAAGTGAGGTTGGAACAGGAACTTAGAGAAGCAAGATAGCCTTTTTCAGGCGGTTTTCTTCCTCAGGTTGTGTGCCAGTGCGAGTAGACCGGTTTCCACACTTACCTTATCAATACCCCGCAGCATAAAGCGCTTAAAATGGTGATTATGTTTGATGTTACCAAAGACGGGTTCTGTATCCCAACAACGCTGTTTGCGCTTTTGAACGCCCCGTTTGGTCTTTAGCCGCTTGTCAGCCTTTCGCTTCAATCGGTTCAGGTTGTGGTTGACACCAATGATCCGGTTGCCTTTTTGATCATGGCATTGCTTTCTTAGGGGACACCCTACACAGTTCTTGGCCTGGTATTGGGTGAGGGTTTGTTCATAGCCGCCTTTGGTAATGGATGTTTTTGTCCCAATCTTTTTCATCCTTTGACCGGAGGGACAGTAATAGACATCTTTATCCGGGTCATAGCGCAGGTTCTCTGTGACATAGGGACTCGTGTTCTTTAGTCTCTCACTCTGCTGCCGGTCAAAGTAATTGTGCTTCACATAAGCGGTGATCCGCTTTTTCTCCAACCATTGATAGTTCTGCTCGCTGCCATAACCGGCATCGGCTGTAATATTGTTGGGCTTGCCCAACTGGTTAATATGCTGCTGAAGATGAGGGATCAGCGTCCCGGTATCAGTCGTGTTAGGATGCACACTGTAGGAGGCAATGTATTGATTGTTCGTGCTGATCTGCACATTATAACCTGGCTTTAGCTGGCCATTTCTCATATGGTCGTCCTTCATCCGCATAAAGGTGGCATCCTCGTCGGTCTTACTGTAGCTGTTCCTTTGTGCTCCGATGATCTTTTCCTGTTGCTCATACTTATCCAGTGCTGCCGGCCATTTCTTTCGCGCATAATTCAGCTTTTGCCGAACCTTGCCAGATACCTGCTTGTCCCTCAAAGCATTGTTGATCTTCTCGATCGTGGCCTGAACCTTCTCTTTATCAATCTTATCAAAGTCAGACGGATCGGTATCATCCCACTCGGAGGCTGCCACCGACTGGGCATACTTCCACAACTCGTCCAATTGTTGCTTCATCCGCTCTTTACTGGTCTTGATCGCTTTACCCCATACAAAGGTATAGCGGTTCGCATTGGCCTCAATCTTGGTCCCATCCGTATACAGGTCCTTCAGGCTCAATAACCCCTCTTCACATAACAACACCACCACCTGTGTAAAGATCGGCTGTAACGTCTTCTGTAATCGTTGACCCCGGAAACGGTTGATCGTATTATGATCCGGCTTGCTCATCCCGGTCAGCCACATAAAATAGATGCTCTCCTGCAAGGCCTGCTCTATCTTCCGGCTGCTATAAATGTTATTGATATAGGCGTATACTAACGCTTTGAGCAGCATCCGCGGATGATAGCTGCTGGCCCCTCCTGGCTTGTACTGCTTCATCAATAAGGTAATATCTACCTTCTCCAATACTTCGTGTACCACCCGTACTGGATGATCAGCGGCTATCAGTTCATCTAAACTGGGGGGGAAGGCCATGATCTGATGCTGGTGGTTGGCCTTGAACACCACCGACAGGGTTTTGCCTCTTGCCATAACCCTAATTTAGCGCTTCTCATCCTCTATCCTCTTCCCTTTTTATACCACCATTGTGTATAAACTCGTGTAAATCCCGAAAATTAAAAAGGGTGCCTCAGTTTACTTTTGAGACACCCTCTTTTTTACCAAATGAAAACAAAACACAACCCTTACTTCCTCAGTCCGTTGATGCCATAATAATATACCTGACTATCTTCCGGGTACACGCCTTCTATCATAAAGTTTGATTTTTGCTTCAACAGCGCCGACTTGAACTCA
>DATJJD010000191.1:0-4763 GCA_035492545.1 Puia sp. | reverse complement strand
TCAAAGTCATTGGCAGAAGGGCCAAACATCCGCTCGAATTCCTTTGGATGGGGCGTAAGGATAGAATAGGGGGGAAGGAGGGCGAACAAAGAAGGATCAGAAGATAAGATGTTTAGCGCATCCGCGTCGAGTACCATGGGGTGCCGATAGCGCTGGAGAATATCTTGCAGGAGATGTTTCGTACGGGGCTCCCGGCCAAGACCGGGTCCGATGCCGATCACCGAATAGCCGCTCAATTCCCCGGGGACGGCTGTGTTGATCTTCTCGTCTTCATCCGTAAGGATCATGGCTTCCGGGAGAGTGGTCTGTAAGATGAGATAACCACAGACGGGCACATGAGCCGTCAGCAACCCGGCGCCACTTCGCAGACAGGCACGACTGGCCAGGGAGGCGGCGCCGATCTTACCATAGCTGCCGGCGATAAGCAGGGCGTGCCCGAAGTTGCCCTTATGGGCAAAATCCTTTCTGGGCCGGTAGATGGAATGGATAAAAGTTGCGTCTACGAGTTCTGATTCGGTATTGATCTGTTTCAGATAGTCCCCGTGAAGGCCAATGTCCAAGATATGTACCTTCCCGGTAAGGGGCTCATTTTCCGGAAGCAAAAAGGCCTGTTTGAAACACTGGAAGCTAAGGGTATGGGTGGCCCGGATCGCCGGGTTGCCTTTGGAGCTGCCGTCTGCAAAAAGGCCGCTGGGGATGTCGATGGCAATGATCTCATTGCCGGATTGATTGATATGGGCGGCCAGTTGCGCCGTCACGCCATCCAAAATACGATTGAGGCCCGAGCCAAACAGGGCGTCGATGAGGATATTACCAGGGGGAATGGGGTGAAAATTATCCGGTCCCTGTACAAAACGGATCTCAACCGGCGTCTGGTGCAGACGGGCCAGGTTGACCTGGAAATCGTCGGATCCCAGATGGCCAAACTCAAGGATGTGAACGGTGACGGAACAATCCTGTTGGGCCAATAGTCGCGCCAGCGCCAGGCCGTCGCCGCCGTTGTTGCCTTTCCCGCAATAGACCGAGAAGGCCCTTTCCAGGTAATCGTGGGCTTCCAGCCAGGAAAAGCAGCTCACTGCGGCACGCTCCATCAGGTCGATGGACGAGATGGGCTCCTGTTGCATAGTGAACTGGTCCCAGGCACGTATCTGGTTGGCTAAGAGGATTTCCATGCCGGAATTTACTCCATTTCAGCGAAGTAGACAGGAAACAGGGAAATTTTATCGGGGACAGCAGGGCAACCTGGGTGGACAGGGGCCATCCCTGGTTCCTGAACCTACGATGGGGAATTTCCTTTATTTAGACGCAGTAGCCGGCCTCTTCTTATGCACCACCTTTTTTTTGGCCAGGAGTTTTTTAGCGGGGGCCTTTCTTACAACATGGCGCCGGACAACCGGATGAGCAGGGGTGATTGTCTGGGCAGGCAGTTTCATCTCCCGGGGCTCGCCCTCTTTTCCGGCGGGATCGGCTTCTCCTTCATCAAAACTCTCATGACTCTGCCGGTAATCCCCAAAGAGATCGACTAGTTTTTTGGCAGAATACACTCTTTTATAGTCATTATTACAGAGGGCAATGATGGTTGCGTCCTCGTCCAGCATCCGGATGAATACCGTGCGGTTGCCATGCCACCAGCCGTTGTGATAGATCAGTTTTTTACCATTGGGGATGAAGAGCATGCGCCATCCCAGGCCATAATTCCGTTGTCCGGGCTTTTCAAAGCTGTAGCCTGCGTATGCGCTGTCCAGGACGCCCTTGGTGAATAACTGGCCCGAACGAAGCGCCTGGTCCCACTTATAGAGGTCTCTTACCGTACTGTATACATTCTTATCCCCATAAACCTGGTCCAGGAATTCCAGGCGGAAACGCCGGCCGGTCTGGTAATAGGATTGCATTGCCGAGGCGGTATCCGTCAGATTGAATACATAGCTGTCATGCATCTGAAGTGGCTGAAAAAAGGTGCGTGACAGGTAATCGGGATAAGCAAGTCCCGACACCTTTTCAATGATAAGGGCCAGCAAGGCATAGTTGGTATTGGAGTATTCAAAATGCCGTCCCGCGGGTGCGCCTCTCACTTCTGTAGGATGGGTGTTGATGTATTGCAATACATCTCCATTGGTGAGGAATTTATGTTTGTCCCAATTGGAACGGTCCATAAAATGGACATAGTTTCGCAGCCCGCTGCGATGACTCAGCAACATCTGAACGGTGATCTCCTGAAAGGGGAAGCCCGCCAGGTATTTATTTACCGGATCGTGGATGTCCAGCTTACCCTCTTGCCATAATTTCAATGTAGCCATGGCTGTAAACGTCTTGGAAACGGAGGCCAGATGAAAAGCCGTGTGAAGGTCCAGGCTGTCCTGCTTCCTTTCCGGGTATTTAAAGCCCTTGTACCGTTCGTAAAGAACTACGCCGTTCTTGGCTACCAGTACGCTGCCGTTGAAGCGGCCGGCAAACATGGAGTCAAAGAAAAGTTGCGTTATCGCTGAATAGTGGTGTAACTCGGAAGGAGTGAGTCGCGGTGTATCAGTGTTGACGGGAGCAAGCGTGTCTGTCTTTGGTACCGCTACGGTCTGCTGGGCCTGCCCACAGGATGCATACAAGGTCACGGACAACAAGACTAAATAACCAATAGCTTTCAACAGGAATAATTTTTTTGGGTTAGAAAACGGCAAAAATAAAAGAATCCGGCGTTACTTTGCACTTCCCTTTGGCAAGTTAACGCAAAAAGAGGGGCAAAATTATGGCAGATAAGAAAACTACGAGCTATCCGAAAGAAAAGATTAACATACTTTTTTTGGAAAATATCAGCGATGCAGCGGTTAAACATTTTAAGGATGCGGGGTATGCTTCCGTACGAAAGCTGGGCGGAGCCTTATCAGAGGAACAATTGATCCATGAAATAAAGGATGTCCATCTGCTGGGCATTCGTTCCAAGACGCAGATCACTCCCAAGGTGCTGGACGCAGCTAAAAAACTACAGGCGATAGGCTGTTTCTGTATCGGGGTGAACCAGGTAGACCTGAAAGCCGCTACCGGACATGGCGTCGTCGTCTTTAATGCCCCTTATTCCAATACCCGGTCGGTGGCTGAGCTGGTAATAGGCCTGGCCATTTTACTGATCCGCCGGATCCCGGACAAAAGTAAGGCCGCCCATGACGGCGTCTGGTTGAAAGAGGCGAAAGGAAGTTATGAATTAAGAGGTAAAACATTGGGAATCATAGGATACGGGAATATCGGGACCCAGGTGAGCATCCTGGCCGAGGCCCTGGGCATGAAGGTGATCTTTTATGATACCGTCACCAAACTACCCCTGGGGAATGCCGTAGCCAAAAAGACCCTCAAAGAGGTGGTGAGCCAGGCCGATATTATCACCCTGCATGTACCGGAAACAGCCCAGACCAAGAACCTGATCAACAAAACGGTATTGAAGCAGTTCAAAAAAGGATCCATCCTGCTGAACTATGCCCGTGGGGAAGTGGTGGACCTGGAGACCCTGGCCAAATGCATCCAGGAAGGCCAGATCTCAGGGGCGGCCATCGACGTATATCCCTGGGAGCCGGAAAAGAATGGCGACAAGTTCCAGTCTCCGCTGCAACACTTGCCCAATGTCATCCTCACCCCGCATATCGGCGGCTCTACGGAAGAGGCGCAGGAGAATATCGGAGCCGATGTCAGCAACAAGCTCTTCCAGTACCTGGAAACGGGAGCGACGCTGGGCTCACATACCGTGCCCCCTTTGAGTCTGACCCCACATGAAGGAGCTCACCGCATCCTGCACATTCATAAAAATGTTCCCGGCGTATTGTCGGAGATCAATACGACGCTGGCCTCCCATAAGATCAATATCCTGGGGCAGTCGCTGAAGACCAACGACGAGATCGGGTATGTGGTGCTGGATGTCGACAAGAAACTGTCGGCGCAGGCGCTGCAGCTATTGAAAGAGGTAAAACATACGCTGAAGACCAGGTTGCTGTATTAGTAGAGCCACCGGCTATTCACCTAATGGCAAAAAGGCGGATAGGCTTATTTTATTGATAGTAAGCTATTTACAGATTTTACTTCATATTTTTAAGGATCTTTTTTGCCCTGGACCGGAAGGCTGGTGGGGCTTGTTCCCATTGCTCTTCGATGATGAGCTTTAATTCCGGGAGGATGTCGGGATACTCCCCCGAGAGGTGTTGCAGCACGGTGAGAGAGAAAGCCTTTACGGCGATGGGGGTCTCCGGCGCCTGGATGAACTCGAAACAACTATTCATCACTCTGCCCTGGTATTTTTTAGGGATGTCCACATCCTGCAACAGCCGCATGGTATTCCGGGTAACGGCTACGTGGTTGCCTGGCTTCTCCAGGTTGTCCAATAAAGGTTTGAAATAAGGGCCGATGAGCTGGGGATGTTGGCGAACGCAATAGCTCAGGGGCCAGGCTGCCCGCTGCGTAATACGGTATTCTCCCTGTAGAAATAATCTCATCAGCCCGGCGAATCGATCTTTATCCTTCCCGATGTAGCTGACGATGCGATCGCATTGTTTTTTGGAATGCCCGGCTTCCAGTAATTCATACAAATTCATAGGGCGACAGATTTTACCGGACCGGGTTGTCTTTCCAGCTGACGGATCCAATAACGGACCAGCCCCAACGGGAAGAGGCCGATGATGCCAAAAGAGCAATCGATGAGGATATGATACCATGGGATGGACCGGATGGGGCCGGCGATGAGAGCGAGGGGTATAATCCCTACACATGCCAGCATTCCCCATTCGATC
>DATJJD010000190.1:0-44344 GCA_035492545.1 Puia sp. | reverse complement strand
GCGGCTCTTTTCACCTTTTGGGCCAATACGTCTATGGAGATGGATTCCTGCTCTATCTCCCGGGCTATGTCAGCCAATTCCTTATAGGCCTGTTCATAGTTTAAATTCGCTTCCATGATGTGGTGATTTTTTGTTTACGGTGGCGTTGAGCTCGTCCCCGGACAACAAGACGGAAATTTCCGTTCCTTCCCCGATCCCATCCGCGGTACTGACTATCTTATCGTTTACCTTGACGAGTGCAAACCCTCTTTTCAGCGTATTCTCCGGTGACACCAGTTTGATCAGAGAGATAAAATGCTCCAGATAGCCCTGTTGATTCTTCAGGTATTGGGCCTTGAATGTTTTCAGGTTGCTGACAATATTTTGAATGTCTTTTGTTTTATTGGCAACAAGAATCCGGGGTTTTATCAATAACTGAGAGGTCAGTTGATCGATACGGCTTTTATGATCGATGAGGATGGTGCGGCTCTTGTTGACGATCAGTGAGTTCACCTGGGCAATGGCCTGAAAATTGGTGGAGAACAGCTGTTGTGATCGTATCAGGATCGTTTTTTGAAAGTGGAGGATCCCCTCCTCAAAGGCCCGGTTGTGGGCAATGATAAATTCCGCGCTTTTGGTAGGGGTCTTGGTTTGGGTATGAGCCATCATATCGGCGATGGTAGTATTTTTCTGGTGGCCGATACCGGTAATGACAGGGATGGGGAATTTGGCAATGGCCTGTCCGACCGGATATTGGTCGAAGATGAGGAAATCAGTCTGTGCGCCCCCTCCCCGGGTGATGACTACGGCATCATAAGGAATGTTGGAAAGAAAAACTTTCACCAGCTGATCCTTTAACGCGGCTGCATTGGCCTCTCCCTGCACCCCGGTATAATATTCATCGACTTTAAAAGTGTAACCGAAGTGGTTGGTCTCCAGGGTATGTTTGAAATCCTGCAGCCCTGCCGATGACCGGGAAGAGATAACGGCGATGGTCTGGATCACGGAATTCAGCGGGAGCATGGAGTTGCGGGTAATATATTCTTCTCCTTTTTTCTCGATAAAGCTGGGGTTTTCCCGGACCAGCTTTTCCAGGGTATCCTGTCGTTGTTTCTCGATGACGCCCAGGGTAAAATTCGTGTCGATATGCATCAGCTGAAGCTGCAGGCCATAGGTCGCGTGGAACTCAACGATGACATTGACGAGCACCTGAATATTTTCGCCGAAGCGCTGGCCGGTGATCCTTTCAAAGGCTTCCAGTTCTTTGGATCCGTTGCCCCAGGCCTTCGCGGAAAACTTTGCCACAATAGTATTGGTAACGGTATTTTTTTCGACCAGCTCGAAATAATGATAGTTGGAGTTTTGCTTGTGTGTGTGGTTCGTGACGTCGGCGATAACCCAAAAGGAGACTGTCTGAAATGCATTTTTGATGACAGCATTTACTTTGGAAGACAGTTCGGATAATCTTATGGGATTAACGGCGCTCAAGGTTGTAAAGATAAGGAATGATATTGCTCCGGATCGTCCATGTCTTTTAAAATATGATCAGTGTCCATACCAACCCGGTACTGGTTTCCCGGATGGGACCGGACGAGTCCTTTGCAGCCTTCCGGTTCCGGATGTTGGAGCAGGGCTTCCCGGTAGAAGGAGGAGAAAACGACAGGATTGCCCTTTTCTCCCCGGTATTCCGGCAAACATATACAACCGGGGTCTTGTATGCTCCGGTCTTCGAAGGCCTTTTTTATAAAAGCGTATTCTGAAGGGGTGATGAGGACCATGTCCGCCAGACAGATCATATAACCATCCCCGGTAGCTGCCCGGACCCCTGCCTGTATGGAGCTGGTCAAACCGGATTCATGCTGGGGGTTGTGCACTATACGAACAGGAAGGCCTTCGATGGCTGTCTGCACAGGTGCTGCTTCATGGCCGGTAACGACAACGACCTCTCCCATCCCTGCCGAGAGGATATTCTCCAGGGTATGGGACAGGACGGTCTTTCCCCGGTAAGGGAGTAATAACTTGTTGATATTTCCCATTCTGCGGGAGGAGCCCGCGGCCAGGACGATAGCGGTCAACATGCCACAATTTACAATAATTTATCGGGGGTGATGGGCAGGTCACGGACCCGGCGGCCCGTGGCGTGATAAACGGCGTTGGCAATACCTCCTGCTATTATCAGTGCGCTGATCAATTATAATACCACCAGGCGCGGCTAATTTCATCCCGTTTCTTTACATTTGAGCATGAAAAAAACGATTGCCTTTCTGGGCTGCTGGCTTTTTATCTTCACTCAATTGATGGCCCAGAACCCTTTCCAGGGGGAGATAGCGGCCTTTAAGAAACAGGATAGTATTCAGCCGCCGCCAAAGGGTATCATCCTTTTTGTGGGAAGCTCGTCTTTCCGTAAGTGGGTGGGTGTACAGCAGGCATTCCCTGCGTATCCACTGATCAACCGGGGATTTGGCGGCTCTTCTTTACCCGATGTGATCTATTTTGCCGGGGATATCATTTACCCCTATCAACCTAAACAGATTGTTATCTATTGTGGAGATAATGACCTGGCGGCCTCCGATACGGTGACGGCGCAGGTCGTCTACAGGCGTTTCCTGGAATTATACCACCTGATCCGCTCCCATCTGAAAGGCGTGGACATCCTCTATGTGTCCATCAAACCCAGCCCCAGCCGGGAAAGACTGATGTCCCGTATGGAGGAGGCCAACCGACTGATCGGCAACTTCCTCCGGGGACAAAGCCATGCTGCTTTTGCGGATGTGTATCACCCCATGCTGAATTCCGCAGGTCAACCGAAAGAGGACCTGTTCCTGGAAGACAAACTGCACATGAACCAGAAGGGGTACGATATCTGGCAAAAGGTGATTCAGCCTTATCTGAAGAAATAGTATTGGCAGGCCGCCGGGTGCCGCTCACCCCGGACGACTGTCCGGGCACTAATATTATATTATTGTAATCTCTCTTTTAACTTATTGTAACTTCTCTTCTCCACGGGGGGGATTTTAAAATATACGAGGAAATTTGTCGTCGTATGTTGAAAAATACCACGTTCCTACGAAAGAAAATACTTTTCATCATCGGTTCTCCTAACCAGACCACCCAGATGCATCAGATCGCATCCCGGCTCCGGGAATACGATTGTTATTTCAGTCAGATCTATAGCCGTCATCCCGTCATCCGTCTCGCGGTTAAGAGCGGACTCCTGGACAATACCATTTTATCGGGTGAGTTCAGGAGAAAGGGAGATGCCTACCTGGAGCAGCACCGTTTACGAAATGACTATGCCCGTTCGATTTACCGTCATCGTTACGATATGGCCGTCCTCTGTACGGATCTTCTGGTGACAAAAGAGCTTCGATCTATAAAGACGGTCTGGGTGCAGGAAGGAATGACTGACCCCATCACCCCCTGGGCAAGTTTGAGCCGCCGGATGGGTCTCCCTTCCTACATGGCTATGAATACGGCATTTAACGGCTGCGGCAATATCTGTGACATCTATTGCGCCGCCTCCCCCGGTTATAAGGAGCAATTCAGCCGGCTGGGCACGGAAGCTTCGCGGATCCTGGTGACGGGCATTCCCAACTATGACCACGCGGCTGCCCTTTTGGAAAATAATTTTCCCCATCGGGGTTATGTGATGGTCGCGACTTCGGATACCCGGGAGACCTTTAAAAAAGACGACCGGGAAAAATTTATAAAGGACTGTGTCAAAATAGCCGGAGGCCGGCGACTGCTCTTCAAATTACATCCCAATGAGCAGAAGGACCGGGCGATGGGGGAGATCAGGTCTTTTGCCCCTTCCGATGCCCTCATCTATACGGAGGGAAATACCGAACATATGATCGCCAATTGCGATGAGCTCATCACTCAATATTCCACGGTTGTATATATCGGGATTGCTTTAGGCAAAAAGGTACATTCCTATTTTGAAGTGGAAAAACTAAAAAAACTTGCTCCCGTTCAGAATGGCGGCGAGTCGGCTGCGCTGATTGCGGATATATGCAGGCGTTATATAGAATTCGGGGGGACACGTGATGAATTCCTGACCGGGGCCCGCCCGGACATGAACAAGGCCCGGCAACTGAAATTCATGGGTCAACCAAACTTCAATTTGCTTACATGAATACAACTGAACGAAAGATTGTCACCGTCATCCAGGTCAGAAGGGGCTCTTCCCGTCTCCCGGACAAGGTATTCAGGCCTTTGGCAGGAAAGTCGCTGTTCGTACGACAGGTAGAGCGGGTACGTGCGTCCCGGTTATGCGGGCAGGTAGTGGTGGCCACGACCCTGGATCCGGCCGATGACCTGGTGGCGACGGCTTGTGAACAGGAAGGATGGGAATGTTTCCGGGGCCATGGCTCCGATCTTCTCGACAGGCATTACCAGGCCGCCCTCCAATACGGCGCGGATACCGTGATCAAAATACCGGGGGACTGCCCATTGATCGATCCGGTGGTCATAGACCAGGTGATCGGTTTTTACCTTGCCCATCCGGGACAATACGACTACGTCAGCAACCTCCATCCTGCCACCTACCCGGATGGCAATGATGTGGAGATCATGCCGTTCTCCGTCCTGGAAACAGCGTGGAAAAATGCCACCCGGCTTTTTGAGCGGGAGCATACTACTCCCTATATCTGGGAGAGAGGGGAACAATTCCGGATTGGCAATGTGGCCATGGAAGGAGAGGTAGATTATTCCATGACCCATCGGCTTACGATCGACTACGAAGAGGATTACCTGTTTATCCGGGCGGTATTTGAAGCGTTATACCCCCGCAATCCCCTGTTCACGGTCGGGGACATCCTTAACCTGCTGGAAAGCCGGCCGGATATTTATGCGATCAACCGGTCGCTGGCCGGTGTGAACTGGTATCGCCATCACCTGGATGAATTGACGACGGTATCTTCCGGGCAGACAAAGTTTGCTCCCCCCTCCCTGCCTGCCATAGCGTTGAAGGTAAGGGAGCATATCATACGGATGTCTGCCGGAGGCGGTTGTTTTATCGGGGCTTCCCTCTCCTGCGTTGAACTGATGGTGTACCTCTATGCGAAATTTCTTCGACGGGGTACCGGCAGACGGGAGGACGGGGTAGAGCCCGATATGGCTACAGCCTGGCAGCCCGATGACCCGCAGCGGGATTTTCTTTTCCTCTCCAAGGGGCATGATGTCCCTGCCCTCTACGGCACTTTTGTGGAGATGGGCCTGCTGGAGGCGACAAGACTTAAAAATCATCTTACTGTTACCGATAACATCTACTGGCATCCCAACAGGGCCATCCCGGGAGTGGAGTTTCATTCCGGCTCCCTGGGACATTTGCCCTCCGTGGCGGCTGGCGTAGCCCTGGACTGTCAGTTGAAAGGACTGGACAACCGCGTCGTGGTGATCACGGGCGATGGAGAGCTGAATGAAGGCAGTGTATGGGAGACGATACTGGTGGCCAATGCCTATAAGCTGGGCAATCTAACGATCGTGGTAGACCGCAATCAATTTCAGGCGAATATCCGGACGGAAGACCTGGTGCCACTGGAACCGCTGGCAGATAAGTTCAGGGCGTTCGGCTGCCGGGTGCAGCGTATCGACGGGCACGACTTTCTGCAACTGCAGGAGGCGTTCGCGAATACCGGAGCGGATAGCGGCCAGGTCAACGTCATCATTGCCGATACCGTCCGGGGAAAAGGACTTCCCAGCATCGAGGCAAGGGCCGATCGCTGGTTCTGCTCCTTTTCAGATAAGGAGGTGGAGGAACTGCTGGAAGAATTACACGGCAGCCTGACGGCCTCCCTTGAATCAGAAACTTTAGTGGTACGTTAATACAGGACCTATGACTTATGAAGAATTATTGATAGAGACTGCTCTGGCGGATGAGCGTATCATCGTTATGACAGCGGAAAACAGGGCGCTGGTGCGCAATGTACCCAAGGCGATCGGATCCCGCTTCATCGATACCGGCATCACGGAACAGACGCTGGTAGGCATGGCGGCAGGATTGGCCCTGCGGGGGCGTATCCCCATCATCCATGCGCTGGCCCCTTTTCTCACCATGCGCGCCTATGAGTTTATCCGGACGGATGTCGGCATTGCCAGGCTGCCCGTAAAGCTCAGCGGTTATATCCCCGGTTTCTTATCGGATGGCAATGGTCCCACCCATCAGTCTATAGAAGACGTCGCCATTATGCGGGGCATTCCCGGAATGGAAGTGTATTGTCCGGCAGATGAAGACGACCTGGTCAGGATGCTGCCAGCCATCTGGGCATCTGAGGCGCCTTCTTATGTGCGGGTCAACCATAAAAAAGGGGCTTATACCCATACCCCCTTTACAAGGGGCCAGGCGGAAGTCATCCGGGAAGGGACAGATATAACACTCCTTGTCTATGGCTTTTTGTTCGGAAATGCCCTTGAGGCGGCGGACCTGCTGGAGAAGGAAGGATTGTCCGTCGGGTTGGTGAACCTGCGATCGCTGAAGCCTTTCGATGAAGAGATGCTGCTTCGGTGTACCTGCCAATCCCGGATGTTGGTGACGATAGAAGATCATTTATTGACGGGAGGATTGTATTCCATCGTAGCGGAGACCTTGTTGAAACACCGCCTGACGGCAACAGTGCTGCCCCTGGCGCTGGACGATCGTTGGTTTAGGCCCGGTCTGCTGCAGGAGGTGTTGGAAATGGAAGGATTTACCGGGGAGAAGATCGCCGCAAGGGTGTTGCAAAAAATAAATATATATGCCTAATAAAGTTGCTTTTAACGAGGAGTATCCGGATATCACGGAGTCCGATAAATTATATCAGCGTGCGCTGCCTATTATGACTCCCGTCACCCAGACCCTTGCCAAAGGGCCTGGTCAGTATGTGAACGGAGTGGCCCCGAAATACCTGAAAAGAGGAAAAGGCTCGCATGTATGGGACGTGGACGGGAATGAATATATCGATTATAATATGGCCATCGGGCCCCTGTCACTCGGTTATGCTTATCCGAAAGTAGATGAGGCCATTGCCGCCCAGCTAAAAGATGGCATCACTTTCTCCATGATGCACGAGCTGGAGGTAGAGCTGGCGGAACTGGTCCATCGGGTGATCCCCAATGCGGAGGCGGTCCGCATCAGTAAAACGGGCGCGGATGTAACCAGTGCTGCCGTACGTGTGGCCCGGGCCTATACGGGCCGGACAAAGGTCCTATGCTGCGGCTATCATGGATGGCATGACTGGTATATCTCCGTAACCAGCCGTAATAGCGGGATCCCCGAGGCGATAAAGGAACTGACCTCCACTTTTGAATATAATGACCTGGACTCTGTCAGAAGCGCCCTGGATGAAGAGGTCGCCTGTGTGATCCTGGAGCCCTTTGTCTTCGCGGCGCCGGAGAATAATTTTTTACAGGAACTGAGAAAGCTCTGTACGGCGAATGGAACCCTGCTGATCTTCGATGAGATGTGGACGGGTTTTCGCATTGCCGTGGGAGGCGCCCAGGAATATTTCGGGGTCAGGGCGGACCTGGCCTGTTATTCAAAAGCTTTTGCCAATGGCATGCCTGTTTCCCTGCTGACCGGGAGAAAAGATGTCATGGATCTTTTCAAGGAAGAAGTTTTCTTCTTCACCACTTTTGGTGGAGAGGCTTTGTCGCTGGCGGCGGCGGTCGCCACGATAGAGGAGATGATCGAAAAGGACGTGCCGGCCTGGCTTGCAGAAAAGGGCAGGAAATTAAAGGATGGCTATAATGCACTTGCCGAAGAATGGGGCATCGCTCACTATACCCGTTGCATAGGGTACGACTGCCGGTCTCTGGTGAGCTTTGAAGCAACTGCCGGCAATCCCCTCGAGCTGAAATCTTTTGTTCAGCAGGAGATGATCAAAAGAGGTATTCTCTGGTCAGGCTTTCACAACATGAGCTTTAGCCATACGGAGGAAGATGTCGAATATACGTTAAGGGCCTACCGGGAAGTGCTGGGGTTGTTGAAAGAAGTGGTATTGCGGAAGGAAGTGGGAGCAAGCCTTCGGGGCGCACCGGTAGAGCCGGTCTTTCGGAAAGTAAGTCATTTTAATATGAAGCCGCCCATAAAAGCATAAGGAATGGATCTTTTCTCATTAAAAAATAAAACGGCCATCGTCACCGGAGCGGGTGGTTTGCTGGGGACGCACCATTGCGAGGCCCTGGCGGAAGCCGGTGCGAAGGTGGTAGCGGCTGACCTGGATGAGGAGGTTTGTGTTCAATTGGCGGCACGACTGGGAGAAGCCCACCTGGGAATAGGGTTGGATGTGACCAGCCGCGAGTCACTGCAAAGGGCGCTGGAGCAAATACTGAGTCGATATGGACAGATCGATATATTGGTGAACAATGCGGCTATCAACGACAGATTTGAGAACCCTGATCTGGCGCTGGAGCAATCCATGTTCGAGAATTATCCCCTGGAAATGTGGGACAGGTCCTGGAAAGTGAATGTCAGTGGCGTCTTTCTCTGCTCGCAGATCCTGGGAGGAGTGATGGCAGCGCAGGGAGCGGGCAGTATCATCAATATCGCCAGCACATATGGCGTGGTAGCCCCGGACCAGGGGATCTACCGGAATGAGGCGGGGGAACAGACTTTTTATAAGTCGCCTGCCTACCCGGTCACCAAGTCCGCTGTCATCGGGTTTACCAAATTCCTGGCTTCCTATTGGGGGCCTAAGGGCGTGCGGGTGAATACACTGTCTCCCGGCGGGGTGGAAAATCACCAGGACCCTTTTTTTAAAAGTAATTATTCAAGCCGGACGCTACTGGGCAGAATGGCCGCTCCAACGGATTATAAAGGAGCCATCGTGTTTTTGGCCAGTGATGCATCGGCCTATATGACGGGGGCAAATTTGATAGTAGACGGGGGCTGGACGGCTATTTAATTAAAATAACAGGATTCATGAACGAGGAACAATTTAAAGGAAAGGCGCAGCGGATCAAGTTGTTGTTAACGGATGTGGATGGGGTATTGACGGATAATGGCGTGTACTATTCAGAGGCAGGGGAAGTGATGAAACGATTCTCCATCCGGGATGGAATGGGGGTCGAGCGTCTACGGAAATTAGGTGGGATCGAAACGGGCATCGTTACGGGAGAGCTGTCTCCTTCGGTAGCCCGGAGAGCGGAGAAACTGGGCATCACAGAATTACACCTGGGGATAAAGGACAAACTGGGAAGATTATCGGAGATCCTGGAACGTACTCAACTGCAGTGGTCTGAGATCGCCTACATCGGGGATGATGTCAATGACCTGGAAGTACTGCGATTGGCCGGGTTCAGCGCCTGCCCCGCCGATGCAATGGAGCCTCTGCCCTGCACGGTGGATTACGTGTGTGAAAACAAGGGCGGTTATGGCGCTTTCAGGGAGTTTGCAGAGTTATTGATCAAATACTCTAAATAAGTAAAGTATGAAAACATTTCGTGTCAGTAGCAGGAGAAGCATCGGCGAGGCTGAGCCTGTCTATATCATTGCTGAGATCGGGATCAACCATAATGGCTCCCTGGATATCGCCAGGAAACTGATCGATGAGGCCGTCATCGCGGGATGTGATGCGGTGAAATTCCAGAAACGTACTCCCGAGTTATGCACGCCGAAAGATCAATGGCACCTGGAGAGGGATACTCCCTGGGGAAGGATGAGCTACATCAATTACCGGCATATGGTCGAACTGGGGATAGACGAGTATGCTGCCATCGACCGGCATTGCCGCGAAAAAGAGATCGATTGGTTCGTCTCCTGCTGGGATGAGGTGGCTGTTGATTTTATGGAATCCTTCCATCCCGGTGTTTATAAGTTTGCTTCGGCTTCCCTGACAGACCATTCCCTCATCGCAAAGGTGCAGCGGACCGGCAGGCCCTATATCTTATCGACGGGCATGTCTACAATGGACGAGATCCGGGATGCTGTTGAACGATTTGGAACGGATAACCTGATGATAGCGCATTCTACTTCCGCCTATCCTTGTCAGCCACAGGAGCTCAACCTGCGGATGGTAGAGACGTTGATGGACTTATATCCCGACACGCCCATCGGTTATTCCGGGCATGAGACGGGATTGGCTACGACGGTAGCGGCGGTGGCGCTGGGAGCAAGGTTTGTGGAAAGACATTTTACCCTGGACCGGGCGATGTGGGGATCGGATCAGGCTGCTTCCGTGGAGCCCCAGGGGATGCAAAAGCTGGTAAGGGATATCCGCGATGTCGAACTGGCCCTGGGTGACGGCATCAAAAGAGTATATGACAGCGAGATGGGGGCGATGCGGCGACTGAGAAGGTCGTACAGCGTGACGGCTCCTTTATAATCTTACCATGCAGACCATCGTTTATTATACAACGGCTATCCTGTTATTCAGTGTAGGTGTTTTTATCTGGCTGGAAAGGAAATTTCCTTACACTAAGGGCTTGCCCATATTCCGGGATGGCTTCTGGGTGGACCTGGTCTGGTATACGCTGATCCAAAGCTATTTCCTCAAGATCTTCATCTTTGACTATATCATCCTTCCGGCCGACAGGACCTGGCATTTATCCTCCTTGCACCTGGTGAGCTCCTGGCCGCTATGGGTGCAGGTGGTCTTTTTCCTTGTCGTGCATGATTTTTATATTTACTGGTTTCATCGGTGGCAGCATAACTCGAAGATACTCTGGCGTACCCATGAAGCGCATCATTCCAATAAGGAGATCGATTGGCTGGCGGGTACCCGGTCTCATAGCCTGGAGATCCTCATCAATCAGACGGTGGAGTTTGCCCCCATTATTTTCCTGGGCGCCAACCCCCTGGTAGTGCCCATTAAAGCCTTGCTGGATGCCGTCTGGGGCATGTATATTCATTCCAATATCGATATCCGGTCGGGCAAACTGCAATATTTTATCAATGGCCCGGAGATGCATCAATGGCACCATGCTAATTACAGGGAAGTCTTCTATGCTAATTTCTCTACCAAGCTGGCTATCTGGGACTGGTTGTTCGGAACGGCTTATTTGCCGGGAAAGAAACCTGTTGTGTTTGGATTGTATTATGACTATCCCAGGGATTATTTTCTTCAGCACTTTTTCGCCTTCAAAAAGATCGATGAAAACAAACTCGTACATAAATACCCGCTTTTTAAAGTGTATCATTTTTCCCGGCAAAAGATCCTGCAGGGATTGAAGGGTATGGTAGCCTGTTTAAAACGAATGCTATGGCCTGGATCTATCTGCTGATCGCCTCCCTGTTCGAAATTGCCTGGACCTTTTCCCTGAAGTTCATGGACGTGAAAAAATTGAAAGCCATTCATTGGCCAGGTCTTTTTGCAAAAAGAGGTCATTGGATGGTCCTGGCTCCCTTTGCCGGTTATATCCTTTTTGGAGTGGGTAATATTATCTTTTTTTCGATGGCTATGAAGCAGATTCCGGCTTCGACGGCCATGGCTGTATGGATGGGGGCGACCTTGATCGGCATCCGGCTGGTGGATATCAGTGTTTTTAAGGAGCCCTATGACCTTTACCAGTTCTTTTATATGGGGTTGATCATTATCGGGATTGCAGGGTTGAAGAGGGGTGGCTAAAAGCTGAAAATCCGCAACTAAAAAGTCGCGGACTCAGCTTCCTATATGTAACACGCGCAGTATGCTCTGTTTTGCCTCCTGGTTTAGAAGAACCAGCTGGATAATTGTGACCGGCTGGCCTGAAGCCAGTTCATGGTAGGCTTGGGAGTATTATCTATCAGCACTGAATCCTGTATTCTTACCTTTACAACCACCACCTGGTCATTTTCCATTTTCGAACGTATTTCAGTAGATGCTACTTCAGCGGCATCCGTAATTAAATAAGCCGTTCCCGTCACCTTTACAAAAAACTCCTTTCCTTTCTGGAAATAGTCCAGCTTAGCGGGGATCTCCTTATCAAATGCATCAATATGTTGAGCGGGTTTGGGAATGACAAACCATATATTTCCTTCCGCGTCGATCTCCGTTTCAGAAATAACGTGTGTGGGCAGTTTCACTAAAGAAGAACTTTCTGTAAAGAATAAAGCACTCTGCAACTCCATAATCTTACTCTTCAAAATCCCTGTCTGTAATTCTAATTCGGTGTTCATAATTTCAGTATTTGGGTAAAGATTAATTTTGTTATCCTGCGAACGACATGGATAAGACAATCGGCGTACCAGTTCATAATTTATTGATTTTTAATCATTTAAAATTGGCATACCCTATTCTCATTGTCCCAGAATGGGATTGAATTTCCAAAAAGGGCTAAAAAGGCAAAAGGAGAGGCCCCTGTTACCGTAACAGGGGCCTCTATCAACTATGAAACGTCTCTGTCCTTCTCTATTGTTTTACAAATTTTGTTACCATTCTTTTCCTGTCTCCGATCAGGGCCTGTATGACATACATGCCCGCCTGTAATCGCCCTACGTTAAGGGAGGTATTCAGGTAAGTGTCTTGTTTGCTCATCCGCTCTGTCTGTACCATTTTTCCGGTCATATCATAAATATTCACCTGGACATTGCCATTGGTATCGCTGGCGATACGCAGGTTCAGCGTTCCATTGGTAATGGTGGGGAATACCAGGAGTTGCTCTGCCATGGCGCCTGGCAGGTTTTTGGCTCCCTCGTCCGTCTCCATGGCCGTTGCCTGAGGAGTCGTACTGCTTCTGACGACATTAGTCAGCGCGCATTGATTACAGGGTGAAATCGTGGGATGAGCAATACAATAGGGAGAGGGCACCATGGTGGTCTGGGTCACCGCCAGCGGGTTGACGACGGTGGCCGTCGGCACATCCCAGGAGTTCGGATAGGTGGCCGCTGCATCGCTGCATCCTACGGTGCCGTTCCCTAATACACCGCCTTTATTTCTTCCCCATGAGTATAGGGTGCCGTCGGCGGTCTCCGCGTAAGTATAAAATACGAAAGGCTGGGTGGCAAATACCGCCACAAAGTCATTGCGGTTGGTGATCTGGACAGGCGTGAACTGCAGGAGCCCGGCGGGGTAGAAATCCCAGGCATAGGGAGCTGTTGTCCTGGAGAAGTCGACCTCCTTGCCATTGCCGATGCCTCCCTGCGCATTATCACCCCATCCCCACAAGGTACCGTTGCTTAAAATGACATGCGTACACACCATGTCCGTCACGATGCTTTTGATGGGGTATGGCAGGTTGAGCTTTGCGTTGAGGGCTGTCGGTGTATAGATTGGGATATTATTGGTGGCCGAGCCATTGCCCATATAGTAGCCGTAATAGCCCCATCCGTATAAAGTTCCGTCGGATTTCAGCGCATAGTTGAATGTACTACCACCGGCAACCTGCGTGATCCCGGAGAGACCGGACAGCTGCTGCAGGGTCTGATAGTTATTACCCGAGACGGCGAAGCCCAGGTTCGGCGAGCTGGAGCCGTATCCTCCGCAGACCCATACGGTACCATCCGTGCAGAGCACGTTGACATGGTCTCCGGCTGATACCTGTGCCACCTTCCTGTTACCGGGCACCGGCACCTGGATAGGCCTGGTCTGGGCCGTGCTGCCAGCCGTACCATTGCCTGCCATGCCACCCAGGGTCTGTCCCCATACCCAGAGGGTGCCGTCGGACTTGATGGCATACCAGCCACTGCTGACATTACCGGCGAAATAGCCGGCTAAGGCCGTGATACCTGTAAATGTATTGCCGGCAGCATCCATGATGACCTGTACAGGGGTCAGCTGTCCAGTTGTCGATGTGGTGCCGTTTCCGGACTGTCCCTGGTCATTATCGCCCCAGGTCCAGACATTGCCGTTATTGTCTACCGCAGCGCCGCCATGCAGGCCAGCAGCTGCTGTATTGAAAGTAAGGTTGGAAGGCACTGCTACTGGCAGCGTGGTCCCGGGAATACCGGTGCCGTTGACGCCCAGGGTCCTGAGGTTGGTGCCGACCCCGTATAACTTTTTATTCTCATCGATAAAGAAACACTGGTATTCGCCCGGTGCGACCAATATCTTTGCTGTGGTGGCAAGTGGGGCCGGTACGATTGCTATCGCGGCATTCACCGTCACATTTGTATTGGCAGTGTAGATACCCCCGCCATTATCCGTCACTGTCATCTTGAACGCATAAGTTCCGGCTACCAGCCCTGTGGCAGTCGTGCTCCAGGATGTCGGTATGCCGAATTTCGCCGTATTCGGACCGCTGACCTGCGACCAGGTGACCGAATGAATACTGGCCCCGCCTTTTTGGGCCATGGCCGTACCGCTGATGGTCACTGCGTTAATGGGCAGTGTAATGGTCTGGGCCCCGATGATCGTTAGCACCGCCGGCGGCGCCGCTGCTTTGACCGTCACACTCTGTTTGGCAGTAGAAGTGTTGCCGGCATTATCCGCAACAGCCACCTGGAATGTATAGGTACCGGCAATCAGGCCTGTCACAGCCGTATTCCAGGAGGTAGGACTGGTAATGCCTGCCGTGTTGGGCCCGCTGACCTGCGCCCATTTCACAGCATGAATCGTGGTGCCTGCACCGGCTGTTGCCGAGCTGGTTAGGGTTGATGAGCTGATGGGAAGAGTGATGCTAACAGCGCTGCCGATCGTAATAATTGGCGCGGGTATGGGGGGCGGAGGTGGTGGCGTTGTGGTCCCGCCTTGCGCCATCGCCGTATCCCCTTGTCTCAGCATCCATTGAAAAATATTAGTGCCCGTGGACGGGTTGACATAGTAGCTGCCCATTGTGTTAGCTGGGTTCGTAGAGGCTACGATATTCGCGTTTTTAACAGGGGCAACATTCTGCCAGTTGGTCACGGCAGGATCGTACATCGAATTCCAGCAACAATGTCCGCCGCCCCCGAGATTCTCATAAGAGAAATAGGCGGAATTGGCTTTTGCCGCATTCATGGCCTGTGTTATCTTCCAGATATTCCGGGAGTCCTGCGTGCCTTCCAGCCCGAAGAACCGGCCTCCGTATTTGGAAGCCCAGGTGCCATATACAGCAGGATAAGCTTGGTCGTAACCCAGGAAGTTATCTCCGGGCCCTACCCCTTGCAGGTTTACCCAGCTTTTAATTTCGCTCATGGCAGTCTGATCTCCGGCAAAAGCGGAAAAACCGATCAGTTCGCCCCATTCGTAAGACCCCTGACTCAGGCCGGCTACATGCACCGAGCCGGGTTTGATAGGGAATATTTTTAGTAAAGTCTCTACAACAGCCTTTAAATGCCAAGGGCGCATATTCTGTGCCGGCTGTTCAAGAGTGATCAGGATGGGATAGTGGGTGCCGTTTCCCAGTTTAACACTTCCATCCCAACCGTTGCTAAGCCAGAAATGGGGCCCGTATTTCACCAGGTTGGCAGTACTGGTTCCTGTCTCTCCGGCTCCGGGCATACTCAGTAGCACCGGGCGGAGAGAATTATCATCTTTCTGCCGGGTCACTCTTACCTGCCAGGTAAAAGGCCCTTCGCCATTAGCCTTTTCGCTGATGGTGGTGTCATAAGTAATGGGGTTATTGGTCTCACTCTGGCCAAAAGAGGAGGAAACAAGAAAGAAAGAGAGGAGCCCGGCCGATAGGGCTGCTCTGAGCGGTGTCTTGTAAATAGTAGAAGTTTTCATAGGTCGTAACCTTAATTGGATTAAAAAAATACGGATTAATATTTCGCACAGTGGTTTGCTCGGTTATCTGGCCTTCGTTGCCAGTAACGGCCCTTAAACTGAGAAGGCGAATAGAAATTGGAGGAGAGGACTTCTCATCCCAAAGATTACGTATGATCTATCCTAAAGTGTAGGTAATATATGATTAAGGGCTATATATAATCCCCTATCAATATCCAGGGGCATAGAAAAAGGGTGCATCAGTCTCTTTGATACACCCTTTTTTTTGAGAATGTGGTCCCTCTATAGTTTTACAAATTTTGTAACCATTCTTTTTCTTGCTCCAATTACGACCTGTATAACATACATTCCCGACCCTAACCGGTTTACGGGGACGGTTTTATCCAGATAGATATCCTTTTTGACGGTTGATTCTTCCTGTACCATTCTTCCATTCATGTCATAGATCCCTATCCTGACATTCCCATTGGCGTTGCTGGCGATATGCAGGTTCAGCGCTCCGCTGGTAACGGTGGGATATACCAGGAGCTGTTCTGTCGTGGCGCCTGTCAGGCTTTTGGCCCCATTCTGATCAACGGCGGAAACCTGGTATCCACCCGTTACAATGGAAGTGCTGGTCGTTGCATTGACGGTTACGTTGGTTGTGGACGAATAGACGCCGCCGCCGTTGTCGGTGACGGTCATCTTAAATAGATAGGACCCGGCGACCAGCCCGGTGGCCGAAGTGCTCCAGGATGTCGGAGTGCTGAACGTTGCCGTATTGGGGCCGCTGACCTGTGACCAGGTGACGGAGTGGATACTGGCTCCGCCTACCCTGGCGCTGGCCATACCGCTCAGTGTTACCGTACTGTCCGGCAGCGTGATCGTCTGGTTGCCGACGATCGTAAGGATCGGCGCTATCGTCGTTGTCGCCGGGTTTACCGTCACATTGGTCTTAGCTGTATAAATGCCGCCGCCATTATCCGTAACGGTCATCTGGAATGTATAGGCGCCTGCTATCATTCCGGTGACGGAAGTGCTCCAGGTGGTGGGAGTGGCAATGGTCGCCGTATTAGGGCCGCTGACCTGCGACCAGGTGACGGAATGAATGCTGGCTCCTCCTTTTTGAGCCATGGCCGTGCCGCTGATCGTTACCGAATTGGTGGGCAGGGTGATGGTTTGGGCGCTGTTGATCGTGAGGACCGCAGGGGGCGAAGAAGGCGAGGACGGCGGCGTGGTGCCGACGCTGCCGGCTGCCAACGCCGTATCTCCTTGTCTCAGCATCCATTGAAAAATATTGGTGCCCGTGGTTGGATCGACGCTGTAGCTGCCCATCGTATTGGCGGGGTTCGACGAGGCTACGATATTGGCATTTTTAATCGGCGCTACACATTGCCAGTTAGTCACGGAGGGATCGTACATCGAATTCCAGCAACAATGTCCGCCGCCGCCGATATTCTCGTAAGCAAAATAAGCGGAATTGGCTTTGGCCGCATTCATGGCCTGGGAGATCTGCCAGATATTCCGGGAATCCTGCGTGCCTTCCAGTCCGAAAAACCGGCCTCCGTATTTGGAAGCCCAGGTGCCATATACAGCGGGATAAGCCTGGTCGTAGCCCAGGAAATTGTCGCCCGGGCCTACTCCTTCCAGGTCTACCCAGCTCCTGATCTCACTCATAGCCGTCTGATCCCCGGCATAGGCGGAAAAGCCGATCAGTTCCCCCCATTCGTAAGAGCCCTGGCTCAGGCCCCCTACATGCACGGAACCTGGTTTGATAGGGAAAATTTTCAGCAAGATCTCCACGGCAGCCTTTAGATGCCAGGGGCGCATATTCTGTGCCGGCTGTTCAAGAGTGATGAGGATGGGATAGTGGCTGCCGTTTCCCAGTTTAACACTTCCATCCCAACCGTTGTTAAGCCAGAAATGAGGCCCGTATTTTACCAGGTTGTCGGGACTCGTTCCTGTCTCTCCGGAGCCAGGGATAGTCATAATGACAGGGCGGAGCGTGTTATCGTTTTGTTGCCGGGTCACCCGTACCTGCCAGGTAAATGGCCCTTCGCCATTTGCTTTTTCGCTGATGGTCGTGTCATAGGTGATCGGGTTGTTGGTCTCACTTTGACCGAAAGAAGGGGTGAGAAAAAAGAAGGAGCAGAGACAGGTTGATAAAGCAGCCTTGAGCAGCCTGCTGTAAATAGGAATAGTTTTCATGAGCCTTGGATTTTAGCTTTTTTAGTAATACGGATTAATACTGCATGCTACCTGCAGTCACTACTATAAACTAAAAGGGAGAAGAAAAATTGAAAGGAGAGACGTCTTATCTCAAACATTGAGTAAAACCCCTTGTAAACCTACATAAAATACGGGCGAGGGGCATGCAGATTCACTTAGTAGGAAGGACATTGAAAGCCGGTGGCTAAAGGGCTAAAAAGAAAAAAGGTCCACTGTAGAAACAGCTGACCTCTAACGATTGCTTGCCATATGAAAAATCTTTATATCGAATTGCTGATATTTCCTTGTTTGATGACACAAATATACGGTGCCTTTATGGTGCGGTGGAAACAACTTAATGTTAATTCTATTATGTCAAAAGGGGGGAGGGGAAGGGTAAAGCCTTGCTGGTATTGAGTTGTGTGCGAATTATTCCATGAAGCCCAACGGTGATTTTGGGTGATTTAATAGCTGGAAACCTTTTGAAAAGGGGTTGGCCGGGCATAACACGGCCAACCCCTTTAGGATAAGGCCCAATAGATAATGGCATGTTGATTAGTGCATCCCCTCGTTGATAAAGGCCTTAGAGCTCAAAGATAGGGATTTGCTAATTAATTTAACAAAAACATGCTCATTATTTTAGTATTTTAAGGTCGCTATTTTTTTAGCCCCGCCCCCGCTGCGGCATCAACCAGGATCTCGCAATTCGGATGCAACTGCACGACGGAAGCCGGTATATCGGTCGTCACCGGTCCCAGTATGGCTTTTTCAATGATGTCTGCTTTGTGGGCTCCCTTGGCGATGAGTATCAGTTTACGGGTATGCATGATGTTTTTGATACCCCGGGTGAGACCCCCTAGTTCTGTCGTGGCCGGTACGTTCGTCTCCCTTCTTACCCTGGCTTCGAATTCGGGGTCCATAGGAGACACCCAGGTCTCGCTTTCAAAGGGGGTTCCGGGCTGATTGATGCCAATATGCCCGTTGCTGCCGATACCCAGCATTTGAAGGTCAGGCCCTCCCCGCTGGGCCAGGCGTTGTTCAAACAGTTCTGCCTCTTTTACAAAATCGCCTGATAAAGTTGGCGGCATAATGAAGTTTTCTTCCGGGATGCCCAGGGGACCTGCGATCTGATTCAGGATCATCGTATAACAGCTGCCGGCATATTCGCGGGGCAGATTGGTCAGTTCATCCACGTTAAAGAGCGTGATCCGGGATACATCGAATGGGTACTGTGCGTGGATCCGGGATACGATGGCATGCATGTCGATGGTGGTCTGTCCGGTGGAAAGCCCGATGACGGCATCTGGTTTTTCCAGCATCTGCGTGATGATGCGCCAGGCTGCCGTTATATTAAACTCTTCCTCGCTTTTGGTGATGGTGATCTTCATACGGGATTATAGATTTTTTATTTGTTGGGTGAAAAACTCCTCGATGGCTGCAGCTGCAGGGGCTTCGTCCTCTCCTTCGACGATGATGGAGATCGTTTCTCCATTTTTGGCGGCCAGGGCAAGGATGTTGAGCATGCTGTTCAGCTTTATCACCGTATCGCCTTTCTTCAAATGGAAGACCGATTTGAATTGTTTGGTGAGTTTTATCAGCGTGGTGGCCGGCCGGGCATGGATGCCTTCGGGCGACAAAATGGTATAGTCTTTTATGATCATGGTTGGACCTCCTGCAAATAGGTGATGATGTCTTTTGAGTTATTCATTTCCATCACTTTCTTACACACCTCTTTCGCTTTTACAATACTATTGTGATTAATGATGTTTTTTATAAAAGGAATAGAAGGGGCGCTCATGGAGAATTCCCGCAGCCCCATTCCCAGCAGCAACAGCGTGGCCAGGGGATCCGACGCCAGTTCCCCGCACATAGCCACGGGGATATTGTTTTTACAACCTTGTTCTATCACATTATGGACCAGCCTCAGGACACCCGGATCATAAGGATCATAGAGGTCTTTGACTTTCTCGTTCATCCGGTCTACAGCAAGGGTATACTGACAAAGATCGTTGGTGCCGATGCTGAAAAAATCTGCTTCTTTGGCTAACCAATCCGCGATGATAGCGGCGGAAGGTATTTCGATCATGATACCGACGGCTATGTTTTCGGCGAACGTCCTCTTTTCCCTGGATAGTGCTGTTTTTGCTTTGGCAAGAACCTGTTTGGCCGATCGAAGCTCCCGGATATTACCGATCATCGGGAACATGATCTTAACGTTCCCAAAGGCGGCAGCTCGTAGAATAGCTTTTAGCTGGGTGATAAACAGTTCCTCTCTGTCCAGGCAGATCCGGATGGCCCGATATCCCAAAAAAGGATTTTGTTCGGGGGGCAGTCCAAAATAGGGCAATTGCTTGTCCCCGCCGATGTCCAGGGTCCGGATGATGACGGGCTTATCTCCCGATCGAAGGGCTATCTCTTTATAAAATTCAAATTGTTCCTCTTCTGTTGGAAAGGAAGACCGGCCCATAAAAAGCAGTTCCGTACGGAGGAGCCCGGTTCCTTGCCCGCCTTTTTCGAATACCTGATCCAGGTCATCTGGCTCGCCGATGTTGGCTAACAAGGTAATAACCTCTCCATCCGTCGTACGGGCAGCCACCTCTTTCAGCCCTGCCAGCCGATCGGTCTGTTGGGCATAGGCCAATTTTTTCAGCCGGTATTGGGCAAGGGTGTCCATGTCAGGGTTGACGAGCACCAGCCCGTTGAGGCTATCCAAAATAATCTTATCTCCGTTGGAGATGAGCAACAGCTCGTCCCCGCAACCTACTACAGCCGGTATACCCCTTGCGCTGGCAATGATAGCCACATGGGAGGTCCTGCTGCCGGCCCGGGTGGCAAACCCGATCACCTGACTGGTATCCATCGTTATCGTATCGGTGGGGGTAAAGTCGTCGGCAATGAGAATGGTATCCGGCCCGAACGCCAGGGGATCCGGCTGGCTGGCGGCAGCGGTAGTTGCCCTGGCCTCCTGTAAATGTTGTAAGATCCTGTCGCCGATATCCTGGATGTCGGCAGCCCGCGCGCTCATGTATTCATCTTCCATGTTGCTGAAGATCTCAACGGTATCCCGGATCACTTCAATAAAGGCGTCGCTGACATTCTTCTTATCCGAAATGATCCGCTGTACGACATTATCTTTTATCTGCGGATCGCCCGACAGCTCGATCTGCATCTCCAGGATCTCAATACTTTCCGGGGGCAATGAGGCTGCTCCCCGCGCTATAATACCTTCTATCTCTTTTACGGCGGCGCCGACGGCCTCGTCGTATTTTTTTATTTCCGTTGGGATGGCCGATTCATTGGTTAGCAGGATCCCAGTCAATGCTGCCGCTGTTTTTCGGATCACACGCGCTGTGCCAATGGAAATACCAGGTGAAACGCCAATTCCTTTCATGCTATCTTCATTTCTTTATTAAGCGAATATGTGTACCAAACTTCCTAAAAAACCTGCCAGCAGCAATCCTAAAAGCAGGTAAGTTGTCTTTATATTCTTTTTTATGAAATAATATACCAATAGCGTCAGTGCCAGGGGGATAACAGACGGCACTATCTGATCCAGGATACCCTGGACGGGGATACCCTGAGGGGAGGCCCCGATGGTGAGGGATGTCTTGACAGACATTAGCGTGGCCGGCATCGCCCCCACTACCATGAGCCCTATGATAGCAGCCCCGGATGTAAGCTTATCCATCGCATTGGTTTGAGCCAGTTTTTGCAAAAACCGGGTGCCGGCATGATACCCGGTAAAAGTCAGCTTATAGCGCAACGCCAGGTGGGGGATGTTGAATAATAATAAAAAAAGGACCGGCCCCAGCACGTTGCCTTTCAGCGCGAGCGAAGTGCCCACACCGGCCGCTATGACCTTCAGGGTTCCCCAGAATAAGGAGTCGAATACCCCCGCCAGAGGCCCCATCAAACCCAGTTTGACGGAATTGATGGAGTCTTCGTCAAAATCCTTGTCACGGCTGTTCTGCTCTTCCATGGCGGCTGTTATGCCCAGGATGAAAGTGGATCCGTAAGGGCTGGTATTAAAGAATTGCAGGTGTCTTTTCAGCGCCCGGGACATACCTTCTTTGGTGGGATACAGTTTTTTCAGCGCCGGAATGATGGCAAAGGCGAACCCGGTATTTTGCCAGGTCTCGAAATTGAAGTTAGCTTCCAGGGCCAGTGACCGAAAGAACAGATGCCGGATGGTGTTTCCCGACAAGGCAGGTGTCTTTTCTCCACCCGGGCCTGACGCGCCGGTTTCGGTATTATCCGGTTCGTATCCGGTACTGTCTGGCTCGTCACCGGGCCCCGTGGGGTTGGAGACCGTACGATCCGTCAGGATCAAAGCTATGATAAGACCCAACCCGCCAATGGCCAGTACCGGTAGTTTCAGCCAGGCCGCCAGTATGAAACCCAGGAAAAAATAAGGAGCCATTTTCCGGTTGTACATCAGGTTCAATAACAAGGCAAAGCCCAGAGCTGGCAACATATTACCGGCGACCTGCAGGCCCGTGTTGACCCACGAGGGGATCCTGTCCAAAAAAGATTTCATCGCGGTCGCGCCCAACTGTAAGGCTAAAAAAGTGATGAGCCCCATTAAGACCGGCTTTAATAAACCGGATAATATATGTAATCGCTGCAATTTTTTGTAATTGCCTTCCTCCGCATATTCATTGAATTTCTTGTTAAAGACAGGCCGGAAAACAAACAGGCCGCTGATCACCATTTCCGCTAAGATGGAAATAGGGATAGCCAGGGCCAGGGCAATGGCGGGGCCCTTACCCGATAGAATGGCAAAGGCCGTACCCAGGACTCCCCCGGTGATGACATCCGGCGGGATGGCGGCTCCTACTTTTATATTCCCCATAAAGATCAGCTCCAGGGTAGCCCCGATGACAATCCCCTGGGAGAAGTCATTGAGCGCCAGGCCCACGAGAGGACCCAGGACCAGGGGCCTGCTGAGCAGGGTGGTGCCCAGGAAATCTTCCGAATGACCAAACAGGACGATCAGCACGATCAGAAAAGAGGATAATAACAAGGGGATGTTGTTTAGATCAGCGTTGAAATCAGTTGTTTAGGGTCAGTAGGCACCTGTCTTGCCTCCAGTTCTATTCCACCCGCCAGCAGCTCTTTGATAAGGACTACGTCGTCCTCCGTTATAGCCACAGCCTTTGAAATAAGCCGGGATCCTTCTTTTCCCCGGATGCCTCCAAAATTTATGGACTTTATTTCCGGCACCTGTCCGGACAAAAAAGCCGCATCTTTTACACTGGTGACCAGCAGCAGTATTTTAAGATGGGCACTTTTTTCATCCTTCAGGAATGCGACGGTCTCGGTCAGGGACTTTATCTGAAGCTGGGCGCCCGGAGGTTTGGCCAGGCCAAAGGTCAATTTAAGAAAACTATCTTTTGACGCCTTGTCATTGGCGATGAGCAGACAGTCAGCGCCCAGGGCCGGGGTCCAGGTAAATGCCACCTGTCCGTGTAATAGCCTGTCGTCGATACGGGTTAGTTTAATCATCGGAGCCTTCCCCTTTTTTTTGATTTATCAGTTTGTTTACATAGACCAGTTGTTCCCTGGCATTGCTAATAGCCTGTTCGATGACGGTTTCTACAGGAGTCTCCGTATCAGCCAGCAGAATATCCAGCACCACCGGCAAATTAAATCCTGCCACTACATGGACATTCTCCCGTAAGGCCACCCGGAGGATCTGATTGGTGATACTTCCCCCCAGCAAATCGGAAAAGACCACCCATTCTTCCTCATCCCTTTGTTCTCCCAACAGGCCCTGCAGTTCCTCTTCGATCGATTTGTTTTCATCGAGATAGGCTTGTATCAGGTGTACATTTTCCATGTGCCCGGCAATGATGTCCAGCGACGAGCGGATCCCGTTTGCAAGGGCGCCATGGGTAGCGATGAGGAATTTCCGGGTTTTGCTGGTTGCTGCCATGGTTGCAATGATCCATTAAAGTTGGATTAATTACTATTTTTTGGGCCCTACATCACCTCTACAACTCCTCTAAATATACGGGTTTCCCCTCATGGTAGGATCAGCCGGCTTTTTTAGGGGCGTAGTGGTGATGTAGGGCCGGGAAAATTGACTTGGGTGGGATAGGGGGTTAGATTTGAAAAAACAGAAACTACTCGTGGGGAAATATAAATATACCTATATAATTGTTGCCCTGGTCCTATACCGGTCTGTCTGCTCCGCAGCAACTTTGCCTCCTGCCGACAGCCGGTCCTTCTACCCACTGAAACCGGAAGACCCCCATGCGATCTATTTTACTCCCGATAAGTTTCAGGGGCAGGCCGACGGAAAGACCGATGTTTCCACGGCGCTGCAGGAGGCGATCAACGAAGTGAAGACCCGGTATAATTTCGGTGTCCTTTTTATCCCGACCGGTCTCTATCGTATAAGTAAAACCATTTATATTCCGCAGGCGGTAAGGGTGATAGGATATGGAAAAGATCGTCCCGTTATTATCCTGGGCAAACATACACCGGGGTTTCAGACTGCGGCGCCGGAAGATAAAGGCCAGGGGAGTTATCTATTCTGGTTTGTCAGCAGCCTGCCGGTTCCCGGTAAGCCCATAAATGATGCGGGAGCAGGCACTTTTTACAGCGCCCTGTCCAATGTCAATCTGAAGATAGAAGCCGGGAACCCCAGCGCGGTAGGGTTGCGCACCCATTTTGCCCAGCATAGTTTTATATCTCATGTAGACATCGGGATCGGAGAAGGTAAGGCAGGGATATTCGATGTCGGCAATGAAATGGAAGACGTTCGTTTTTTCGGGGGGGATTATGGTATTTATACTACCAAACCTTCTCCGGGTTGGCAGTTTATGATGGTGGACACCTGGTTTGAAGGGCAGCGTAAGGCAGCTATCCGTACACAGGAAGCGGGTCTTACCATTGTAAGGATGAATGTCCGGGATGTCCCTACGGTGATTGATATTAATGACAATTATCATGAGAAGCTGTTTATGGAAGACTGCCGGTTCGACAAGGTCACGGGGCCGGCCATCATCATCAGCAATGAACGGAATGCCGCCAACCAGGTGAACCTGCGAAAGGTGGATTGCCGGAATACACCTGTGCTGGTCCGCTATCGCCATAGCGGAGAGGAGATCCGGGGTAACGGGCCCATCTATACTGTAAAATCGCTGACCGATGGGCTGGGAATGGATGACCCGGCGGCGGACCCCACCTACAGGACCACGCACGATGTACAGCCGATATCGGTTTTCCCGACTCCGGCCGCTAAAGATATTCCGGAATTTCCCCCTATGAATACCTGGGTGAACCTGCGGTCACTCGGCGTGAGAGGGGATGGGGAGACCGATGATACCAGAGCCATCCAGCAAGCCATCGATCTGTATCCCACCCTCTACGTTCCCCAGGGCTGGTATCGGATCAGCCAGCCCCTCCGGCTGAAGCCCAACACGGTGCTCATCGGCTTCAGTCCCATCGCAACCCAGTTCCAGATCGTGGATAACACCCCGGCCTTTGGCGGCTTCGGTCCTCCGGTACCGTTGCTGGAAGCGCCGGAGGGCGGGACTAATATTCTCAGCGGTATCGGTCTTTGTACGGGCGCCAGTAATCCCCGGGCCTTAGCTTGTAAATGGATGGCGGGTCCTCACTCCTATATGAACGATGTGAAATTCCTGGGCGGGCATGGAGGTATGACAAAACCTGCCCTGCCGGGAGAGCCGGGGGCTATCCTGAAAATGCCTGGCGCCGGAGCAGGTCCGGACTTGTGGGATACACAATACTGGAGCCTCTGGATCACCAATGGGGGAGGGGGGACCTTTAAAGATATATGGACAGCCAACACCTATGCGCTGGCCGGGACCTATATCTCCAATACTTCCACACCAGGCCGGATCTATGCCATGTCCGTCGAACATCATGTCCGCAATGAGATCCGGCTGCATAATGTGGCTAACTGGAAAATATATGCGTTACAGCTGGAAGAGGAAAACCGGGAGAGCTCCGAGTGTCAGCCTATGGAACTGGAAGACTGCCATCACCTGGTATTTGCCAACCTGTATATGTTCCGGGTGATCCGGGTGAACAGGCCCTATCCTTATTCCATCCGCCGCTGGGGGGGCGGGGATCTTACATTTCTCAACGTACACAATTACAGCCAGACGAAATATACTACCGAACTGCCGCTCTATGATGTCAACACGAATACGGATATACGACCCTGGGAGTTCGCCCGTTTGTATATCCCCGAAGGAGGGGCGTCCGCAACTGGCACGTCTGTGAGCCCGTCGACCGGGCCTGACCCTGCGTCGGCGACTGACGCTGCTTCGGCATTGTCTGGCAGGTCTACGCTGCCCGCCGGGCCATCGGCCCCCGTCCAGTTAGCCACCGGCTTCGAGTTTGCCCAAAGTCCCTGTGCCGACAGCAAGGGCAATATCTATTTCTGCGAGTCCCGTATGCGGCGTATTTATAAATGGTCTCCGAAGGTCCGATCCCTGAGCCTGGTAGCGGATTATCCCTGGGAGCCTTTATCCCTGGCCTGTGATCAGAAAGATAATTTACTGGTCGTTTTTAAATATACTCCCAGGGCCGGTTACCTCGTAGATGGCCGGCAGGAATCTTTTTCCAATCCACCCGATGCCGCCGGCACTTCCTTTAGCGGCTGGGGGAATTCCGGGTTTGCCACCTGGGCCTATTCCATCGACCCGGACCATGCCGACGAAACGATACGGCTGTTGCCCACAGCACCGATGGACAGTACCCGACAGCTATACCGGGCCCTGTACCCCGCCCACCGGTGGAGGGATTTTCATGACTTCAACACGATAACCGTCAGCAAAGCGACCGATTGTTATGCCGCCCCGGATGGAGTAACGGTCATCCCTATCGTCTATGACCTGGCCCGGTCCACTGCCCTGGCTGCCGCCTATCCGGGTCGCCCCCTTTATCTTTCGGATGAGTATGACAAACGCACGGTGCAGGTACAGGTAGACCCGCAGGGCCATCTTTCCGGGCTGACCTATTTTGCCGAAAGGGGAGAGTTTGCTACGGCTGTCGATGGGAAAGGACGGGTGTATATCGCTGACGGCGATGTATATGTATATGATGCCAATGGCCAGCTCCTTCGCCGGATCGGGACACCCGAGCGTCCTACAGGGATCAGCTTCGGAAAGGATGATAAGACTTTGTACATAACGGGTCACCGTGCGCTGTATTCGCTGGTGATCGACTGAACCGGGGTAAGACGACTCTTTATATTGTAAACCAAAAATTGCTGTAATGAAACAACTGCTGCTACTACTACTTTTCGCACCCCTATTCACCCTGGGGGGCGTATCCGGTCCCCGCATGGGCGCGCCGAATGAGCGATTGGCTCCTATCAAAGGCATCGTCAGGGATGAAGCCGGTCAACCACTGGCATTCGTCACCGTCACCATCAAAGGAACTCAGACGGCTACCCGGACCGATGCCAACGGACGGTTCTCCCTGGAAGCAAAAACGGGAGACGTGCTGATCTTTTCCTATGTCGGTCATGCGCCCAGAGAAGTCACCATCACCGGCAATGGCGAGCTTACCGTTGAGCTGGCCGGCAACGCCAAAAACCTCAACGAGGTGGTGGTGACGGCCCTGGGTATCAAACGCAGTGAGAAATCCCTTACCTATTCCACCCAGCAGGTCTCCGGTAATGAACTGCTGACGGTAAAAAGCGACAACCTGATGAACTCCCTTAACGGTAAGATTGCCGGGGTCACCATTGCCCCCAGCGCCTCTGGCATCGGGGGCTCTACCAAGGTGATCCTCCGGGGTAACCGGTCCACCAGTGGCAATAACCAACCCCTGTATGTAATAGATGGGGTGCCCATGTCCAATGATGGCAATGCCTTTATGCAGCCGGGCAGCAGCACCTACGGCGGCAACCCGGAAGGCGGCGACGGTATTTCCAACCTGAACCCGGAAGACATCGAAAGCATGACGGTGCTGAAAGGTGCATCTGCTTCCGCCCTCTATGGCAGCCAGGCAGCCAACGGCGTCATTGTCATCAACACCAAAAAAGGAAGGGCGGGCAAAACCACCATCAATGTCAATTCTTCCGCGAGCCTGGACAAAAATGCCTATACTCCCCAGTTCCAGAATAATTATGGACAAACAGACGCGACGGCAGTGGACAGCTGGGGCCCGAAGATCTCCGGGGCCCATGATAACCTGAAAGAGTTCTTCCGGACGGGCAGCAACCTCACCAATGCCCTGAGCCTGTCGGGAGGTAATGAGACGGCACAGACTTATTTCTCTTATACCAATACTACTGCCCGCGGCGTGGAGCCCACCAACCAGCTGAACCGGAATAATTTCAACTTCCATGAGACGGCAAAGTTCTTTTCCAACAAACTAACCGTAGATGGGAATGTCAATTATATCACGCAGAAGCTGGAGAACAGTCCCGCTATTGGTTTTTATTCCAATCCCCTCACCGGGTTGTATTTCTTCCCAAGAGGGAAGGATATCCTGCCTTATAAGAACCAGTTCGAGCTGCCTCCCGTCTCCGGCGGGAATGGGGTACCCACCCAGAACTGGCCATTCCGGGAGGATGTACAGCAGAACCCCTGGTGGATCATCAACCGCAATACGAATGAAAATACACGCAACCGTTTTATGGTCAACATCAGTCTGAAATATGATGTGACCCCCTGGCTGAGCATCCAGGCCCGGGGAAATGTGGATCGTATCAACGACCTGGGAGATCAGAAATATTATGCCGGTACCCTGGCGCCGCTGGCCTCGCATACCGGCAATGGCAACTGGAATGGCTTTGACCATACCCTGCAGCAGCAATATGGCGACCTGCTCGCCACCTTCAACCTGCCCGTTACCCAAAATTTTAAAGTAGATGGGGTTATCGGGACCAGTATTTCAGACAATGTCACCAGCGGCATCACCTGGGGGCCCTCCGCCCAGCAGGGTTACGGCTTGTTCTTCCCCAACCTGTTCACCATCCAGAATATTGAGGTGGCGCCCGCTATCAACAATGGTACCGCCGGCGCAGTGGCCAGCAACGTAAATACGGATCAACCCTATCATTCGCAGGTCCAATCCGTATTTGCCAATGCCAATCTCTCCTGGAAGAATTGGGCTTTCCTAACCCTCTCCGGCCGGAATGATTGGTCGTCCAACCTGGCTTTTACACCGGATAACCATTATTTCTATCCTTCTGCCGGTCTGTCTTTTGTCGTGAACCAAATGGTGAACTTACCCCAGGTCATCAGTTATGCCAAGGTCCGGGGTACGTACTCTCAGGTAGGCAACACCGTCGGTCAATATCAGACCAATCCCGTCAACACCGCTCAGGGGAGCAGCACCGTGTTGAATACGGCGGCCCCATCCAGCCTGAAGCCGGAAAAAACAAAGGCCTATGAGTTGGGCGCCGATATGCGTTTCTTCGGGGACAATCTCAGCGTCAGCTTCACCTGGTACAAGAGTAATACTTTTAACCAGGATATTTCCATCACTCCTTTGCCAGCCTCCGGTTATGCCAGCGAGAATATCAATGCCGGTAATATCCAGAACAAGGGCATCGAGTTCACCATAGGATATAATATGGTGAATCATAAAAACTTTAGCTGGAACACTTCTGTCAATGCCTCCAGGAATGTCAACAAGGTGATCGACATCGACTCAAAAGATGGCGTCAACCTGGTGGATCTGACACCGGGTAATGGCAACTTTGATAACTATGTCGCCAAGGGTGGATCTTATGGAGATATCTACGTGCAGACCCTGCAGAAGGATGCCTCGGGCAGGTTGGTGCTGACCCCGGACGGGAGTGGGAATTATTTCCCGGTACAGGGCGGCGGAGAATTGAATGGATATAGCAAGGTAGGCAACCCCGCTCCCAAATTCCAGCTGGGATGGAACAACACCTTTACCTATCATAATTTCAACCTCAGCTTCCTGGTAGACGGGAAATTCGGCGGGCAGGTGATCTCCGTCATGCAGGGCATGCTGGATTATTATGGCGTATCCAAGGTCAGCGGCCAGGCCCGGGACCAGGGTTATGTGAAGATCAAAGGAGTGGATGAGAACGGGAAGGATGTCAGCCAGATCGATCCCAAGAACTGGTACACTTTCATCGGGGGGCGGAATGCTACCCTGGGCGAGTATGTCTATAGCGCGACGGTGGTTCGCCTGCGGGAAGCTGCGCTGGGTTATACCGTACCTGTTGGAGGGCCCATCAAGAGCCTGCGACTGTCCCTTACCGGCAGGAACCTGATCTTCTTCTCCCGGAAGGCGCCCTATGATCCGGAACTCACCTCCTCCACCGATAACAAGCTGGGCGGCATCGATGTATTCAACCTGCCGACCGCACGCAGTTTTGGTCTGAAGCTTAATATCATTTTTTAAATCCTGTCAACCATGCATAGTAAACATATTTTTACAATTGCCTGTTCCGTGCTGCTGATAGCGGGCCTGGGCAGCTGTACCAAAAAGTTCGAAAGTTTTAATACCGACCCTACGGGCATCCAGAATAAAGACCTTCAGGTCAATACGCTCTTTATCCCCCTTGAACAGGAGATCATGTATATGACCGATGACGGCTACCAGATCGCACAAAACCTCAATGCGGATATCTACTGTGGTTATGCCATGCCGCCTCAGACCTTCGGGCAGGCCCTGGACAATGCCAACTATGTCTTTATCGATTTCTGGAATGACGAGGGTTTTAACAGCGTCTATACCAATCTGCTGGGACCTATCAAGAACAAACTTGGCAATTCCGGCGTGCAGCTCAGCAATCCCGACTACTGGGCCATTGCCCTGATCGTCGAGGTGGAAGCTATCGACCGGGTGACAGATAAGTTCGGACCGGTGCCTTACAGTAAGGTAGGTACTTCCCTGGTCAGCATCACCTATGACAGCCAGCAGAGCATCTACCAGCAGATGTTTCAACAGCTGGATACTGCCGTTGCAAACCTCCAGGCCTTTATCGCGGCCCATCCCGGTGAGACACCCCTGGCCAATTATGACGCCGTCTTTGCGGGGGACTATACCAAATGGCTCAAATTTGCCAACTCCCTGCGGCTGCGCCTGGCCATGCACCTGACCAAAATAGATCCCGCCACGGCTAAGACTGAGGGTGAAAAGGCCTTAATCGCTTCCGGGGGCCTGTTGTCCGACGCGACGGACGTAGCGGCGCTGCTCGCGAGCCAGGCTAACGGGAATGACTATAACCAGATCACCGACAGCTATGGAGATAATTCCATGAATGCCTCGATACAGTCTGTCATGGTAGGTTACAATGACCCCCGTCTGCCCGTATATTTCCTTTTCGACACCGACCCCGGCCATACGACAGAGTACACCGGCATACGCATCGGGTGTGATATCCCTCCCAAACCCTTCTATTCCGGCTTCTCGAAATATAACTTTAAGACTACCTTTACGGTCTCCGCGCCCGAGGTGATCATGACGGCGGCGGAAGTGTGGTTCCTTAAAGCAGAGGCGGCTCTCAGAGGGTGGGCGAATGCCGGAGATGCGCAGGTTGACTATGAGACGGGCATATCTACCTCCATGCAACAATACGGAGTACCCGGGGCGGCGACTGCTTATATCAACGATGGCGCCAGCAAGCCCATCGATTATGTCGATTATAAGAACAGCGCCAATAATGATACGGCTGTATCCAAGATCACGATCAAATGGGATCCGGCAGCTTCGGATGAAGCAAAGCTGGAACGTATCATCACCCAGAAATGGCTGGCGATGTTCCCGGAAGGACAGGAGGCCTGGACTGAATTCCGCCGTACGGGTTATCCGAAATTATTTCCCGTCGTAGTGAACAGCAGCGGCGGCACCATCGATACGAAGATCCAGGTAAGACGCCTGGCCTACCCGCAGAGTGAGGCTACCATCAACCCTGACGGATTAAAAAGCGGTATTCAATTGCTGGGCGGACCGGATAATGGGGGCACCCGTCTCTGGTGGGATGTAGACAAAGGAAATTTTTAAACAGGACATTCAATATGAGAACAGCCATTGGTAAATTACTTCTCACGGTGATTGGTTTCTTTCCTGGGATGCTAAGGTCGCAGTCTGAAGCCTCCCGGCGGCAGGCCGGCAGCGAGCCGGCCTGGGCCACCGTGCAGGTGCTGACCAACCAGGTCGGATATGAGGACAGCAAGGCCAAGAGAGCGGTGGTGGTAGCGGAAAGCCGGCAGCCCATCGCTGCTTTTCAACTGGTCGACGCGGCAACGGGAAAGGTCGTTTACGAAGGTAAGCCCGTATTCATCGGGCCCGTGGATAAATGGAAACATTGGTTGTTCTGGACGATAGATTTTAGTGCAGCTACCGCAGCCGGTACCTACCGGCTGCGGGTAGGCCTGCCGGATGGCCCCGTCAATTCCCATCCCTTTGTCATCGGAAAGAATGTGTTGGAGAAGGCCACCCTTTCCGATGTCCTTTATTATTTCAAAGGACAACGCAGCGCGGGCCTCCTGGACAAGGCGGACCATCATCTGGTTTTGGCAGCGGCCTTACAGGGACCCTCCGGCGGAACAGGGGACAGCCTCGATCTTCACGGCGGATGGTATGACGCGACGGGGGATTATGGCAAACACCTTTCTCATCTTTCCTTTTCTTCCTATTTCAATCCCCAGCAGATCTCAGGCACGGTGTGGAGCCTGTTGAAGACCTATGAGCTTCTTTCCACCCGCAGCGGCACCGACTATCGCCAGTTCATTCGCCGCATCCAGGATGAAGCGATCTATGGCGCCGATTACCTGGTACGGGTCAAGGCCAGGGACGGCTCTTTCTACCGGTCTGTCGGGGCGCCGGGGCCGGGTAAACTTGCCAAAGACAGGGGCATATCACCCGAGCAACAGAGCTATCGTATCAAAGAAAATAAAAATGAATCCTTTGGAGGTGCGGCCGTACCCAAGGACTGGCGCAGCTATCAGGTCAGCTACCGATCGGGAGGAGGAATAGCCATCGCCGCCCTGGCCATGGCTTCCATGACCGGCATCTCCGGCGACTATACCACCGCTGAGTACCTGCAGGCCGCAGAGAATGCTTTCGCCTTTCTTGAAAAAGAGAACCTCCGTCTCACGAATGATGGGAAAGAAAATATCGTAGATGACTACTGCGCACTCAGCGCAGCTACGGAGCTCTATAAGGCCACCCGTAATGAAAGTTATCGTGCTGCCGCCGAAAAAAGAGCAGGGCACCTGCTGGACCGTCTCGTCTCCTGGAAAGGTTTTTCCGATTACTGGCGGGCCGACGAAACCGACCGGCCTTTTTTTCATCCCTCCGATGCAGGCCTTCCTTTGACTACGCTCTTATATTATTATCCCTATGCTACGGGCGCCACCCAGGAAAAAATAAAGACGATAACCCGCCGTTCGCTGCAGCATGAGCTGGCTATCACCCACGAGGTCAACAACCCCTTCGGATATAGCCGGCAACTGGTGCAGGATACGCTGGGCCAGCGACGCAGCTCTTTTTTCTTTCCCCATGGCAGCGAAGCCTCTCCCTGGTGGCAGGGGGAGAATGCCCGGCTCTCTTCGATGGCGGCCGCGGCAAGGCTGGCCATACCTCTCTTTGCAGCCGACCGGCCTTTCTCCGATTCCCTGGAAACCTTTGCCCTCGACCAGCTCAACTGGGTCCTGGGCCTCAACCCCTATGATGCCTGTATGCTGCAGGGCACGGGTACTAACAATCCTGCTTATGGTTTCTTCGGCACTTTTGAATACACCAATGCCCCGGGGGGCATCGTGAATGGGATCACATCGGGACTGAAGGACGAGCATGATATCGATTTCAACCTTTCTTATGCCATGACAGGGAAAGATGCTGACTGGCGATGGGCTGAACAATGGCTCCCCCATGATGCCTGGTACCTCCTGGCTATCGCTGCCGGTCAACCGCTGGTGAAACTGGCTACTACCATCGATGCCGAACATATCAACGATCATCCAACGCTTGCTATCGGCGCACCGGCTCCGGACTTCAGCCTCCCGGGGGTGGACGGGAATACCTACACGTTAGCTTCTTTTAAGGACGCCAATGTGCTGGTCGTGGTCTTTATGAGTAACCATTGCCCAACTTCACAAGCATACGAACAACGCCTTATTCGTCTCACCAGCAACTATGCCGCCAAAGGGGTGCGGGTGGTTGCCATCAGCCCCAGTAACCCGGCTGCAGTGCGGCTGGATGAACTGGGTTACAGCGATGTGGGGGACTCCTTCGATGATATGAAGACCAGGGCCAGAATGGCGGGTTTTAATTTCCCCTATCTCTATGATGGTGATACGGAGACGGCTTCCAAACAATATGGTCCCGTGGCGACTCCGCATGTGTTCATCTTTGACCGGCAACGGCGGCTTCGGTACAACGGCCGGATCGACGACACGGAGAACCCGATGAAGACACCCCATAACCTGGATGCCCTCAACGCCATCGATGCCCTGCTGGTCAACAAGGAAGTGCCCGTCACGGTCACCAAGACCTTTGGCTGTTCGATCAAATGGATCGAGAAATCCAACTGGATCCAACGAGCCGCCGTCACCTGGGCCAATGAGCCTGTCAGCCTGGATACGCTTGACGTCACCGGGGTAACGGGGCTCGTAAAGAACAACGGTAAAAAATTGCGGTTGATCAATGTGTGGGCTACCTGGTGTGTTCCCTGCGTACAGGAGTTCTCCGAATTAGTCACCCTCAACAGAATGTACAGAGACCGGGGCTTCGAGTTGGTGACCCTCAGCACGGACGATAAGTCGGCCCGGGAAAAAGCCTTGCAGTTCCTGCAGAAGAAACAATCTTCTTCTCCCAACTATTTATTTACCGGAGAGGATAAGTACAAGATGATCGAAGCCATCGACCCTAAATGGAGCGGAGCGCTGCCGTATACCATGCTGGTCGAGCCGGGCGGCAAAGTGGTCTATACCCATGAAGGGGCCATCGATCCGGATAAGCTGAAGAAACTGATCTTTGACGATCCGATGATCGGAAGGATCTTTAAGTAGTTCTGGTTACTTCAATCAGGAAATCGTATAGGTTGATCTCCGGGGACAGGGCTAATTTTTTGCGGATGCGGTACCGGCTGATCTCAACCCCTTTCAGGGAAATATTCAACAGTTGTGCTATCTCTTTGGAGCTGAGGTTGAGTCGCAGGTAAGCGCATAGTTTGAGGTCGGTGGAACTCAGGCCGGGGAATTTGGTTTTCAGGATCGATATGAAATTGTTGTGTACCTGATCAAAATAGATCGCGAACTGGTTCCACTCATCGTCGTTCTTTTCAATGTCGTTGAACATTCTGAATACACTCCTGAATTCCGTGGCCGGGTCGGGGATATTGAGTTTCTTAATCAGGGTTATCAGCTCTTCCTTGATCCCCAATACGATCCCGCCCCGCTTGACGAGGTGCATGGTCACGGTAGCCAGCTCTTTTGTTTTAAATTGCAGCTCGCCCTCCAGCTTTTCTTTTTGTAAGGCGATGATCTCTTTCTCCGTTCTGTCCAATTCCAGGCTGTGCAGGTAACTGAGCCGTTGCTGCTCTTCTTCATTTTTCTTTTGCTGCAGGGCAAATCTTTTCTCCTGCCATTTGACGAGGAGGCGTATAAGGGATGCCAGGATCAGCAGATAACCTAAATAGGCCCAGACCGTCTGATACCAGGCAGGCGCTACGACAAAGGTGTAATTCACAGGCTCGGAAATGGCGCCCAGGTTATTCCGTGCTTTGACGGAGAAAGTATAGGTGCCATAAGGAAGATTCGTATAATCTTTTTCCGTTCTGACCGACCATTCTGACCATCCCTTGTCAAATCCGATTAGCTGGTAGCTGAACTCCACATTGTTTTTTTGCGCGTACAACGTGGAAGAATATTCAAAATGAAAGGAATTCCAATGGTTGGGGAGGTTGATGATCTGTTGGGGGTCCTGGGCAGAACCGATCTTCTCCCCGTTGGAATAATACCCTCCGAAAATAAGACTGTCTTTTTCTGCGATGGTCTTTACGGCGCTGAGTAAAACTTTCAGCCGGGTATCTGATTTAAGGTACTGGCTGTAGTTCAAATGGAAAACGCCGTTGTCGGAGCCGGCAAAGATATTTTCGGGGTTATAGGGGACGATGTATCTAAAGCCTCTCAGGGTCTGGGCGGTCAGCTCCGGGAAATAGATCAGGGAAAAAGTGCTTTGCCCGGATGTTTTGCTGAAGTCGATGACACCCACGTGCTGGTGGTTGACAAACCAGATGTTTCCCTGGTTGTCTTCTGTCAGGTATTCGATGGTGCTGTCTTTAAATAGTGGGGTAAAGAAGGGGGAAGGGACAAATTTTTCCGTGGAGGGATTGTATTCATAAATACCTTTTTCCGTAGCGATCTCGATCTTATTACGGATGAGGAAGGGGGTATTGTTCAGATCGGCCGGCAGTCCGTCTTTCTGCGTGTATTGGGTGTAACGGACAATGCTCTTTCTATCCGGTGCCAGCTCGATTTTAAAGACACCTCTGTAGGGGTGCGAAGCCCAGATGTCTTTATTATTATCGATGGCCAGCACCCGTAAGGATTCATAAAAGCTGTCGATCCTCCCCTCGTACTTAAAGGCGCCGTTGGCATAGCTGATCAGTTGTAAGCCGGTATAAGTTCCGGCGATGATGTCGGATGAGGCCGGAAAAGGCTTGAACAGCCAGGCGCCATGCCGGGTCATCAGGGGAAGGGCTTTCTCATGCTGAATGACAAAGGCACCGTCCTGGTGTCCCATTAAGAGTTGATGATGGAAGTCTGCCAGGCTCCATACCTGTCCCTTGGTATTATCCACTTCTGTAAAGGCCCCTTTTCCGGCGCTGAGGTCTTTTTGGGAAGTATCCAGGGGAGTGCTGTATAATCCGTTAGCTGTTCCGATATACAATTTCCCTTCAAATACGGCCAGGGCATTGCTGGTAGTCTGATTATCTTTTTCAGGGTAGATATGGGTAACGGCGGTATTGTAGTTGATGAAAGCTATTCCATTTTCCAGGCCCAGCCATAAATTTTCGTCGGCATCCAATGCCAGGCTGAGGATGTTGGTATTTTGCAGTCCTTCGGTGTTAGCAAACTGTTGGTTCAGTTTCCCGTTGCTGTCGATGATCAGCACTCCGTGTTGGGTAGTACCGATAGCATATTTATCCGGGCCTATTTTTCGGGCGCAGTTGATCAGGTCGTTCCGGAGAATGTTGTCGGCGGCCGTCGGCTTTTTTGTCAGTGTTGACCCATGTAGGAGATAGAGACCGCCCTTTCGGGTAGTCACCAGTAAGGTGTCTTTCTTGTAGTCCAGGAGACGTGTGATTTGGAGGTCCGCGGTAGACGAACCCGGGCAAACAGGCTGCCATTGCTGGTCCCTGAAGGTCAGCAGGCCATCGGTCTTATCCTCCGCATACAAGGCCCCTCCGGCTGATTGCAGCAGGCGCCAACCCCCTGGAGCATCATAGATGATGACCTTATTATCTTTTAAGCGGAGGATAATTTCAGTGCTCCGGAAAAACACTTCTCCATTTATAATGACAATATTCCATATATCAGCGAACTGGCCTTCGGCCCCTTTTTTAGGAATCAGCGCCTTTAAGGAATGATAGGTGAGGATACCTTTTGAATTCGGGAAGAAATAGCCCAGCTCGTCCTGGCCGCCGACATAGATCCTGCCCATGGAATCGATGGCCATGGATCGGATGGCCGCTTTATTGGGCATGGGGTAGAGCTTCCAATAACTCCCGTCAAAAGCCAGGAGGCCGTCTTCATTGGCGAAATACAGGACGCCTGTTCGATCCTGGATAATATCCCAGATCTCTGTTCCTGCGTGATAGTCTATATTTTTATAGTTCTTTATGGCGGGCAGCCCAATGGAGGATTGAGCATAGGCGGCAGAGATGACAAGACAAACGAGTAGCGATAGGACAATGTGCTTCATATGTAGTGCTGATGTAGGGGTAAAGAAGTTGTAATTATCCCCTCTGCGTTGCATCTTTGGCATAAATTACAAGTTATGAAGAAAATCCTGTTTGCATTAATAATGTTGGTGGGAACTATCAATGCTGTTCGGGCGCAGACGGCCCCTGCTGCCCGCTTCCATGTGCTGGTCTTGTATGAGAACGGGGGACATCATATCGAATACTCCAAAGCGGCAAAGGTCTGGCTGGATCAACTGGCGGCCGATAGTGGCTTTCAAATCGATTATATTCAGCATACCGACAAGATCGACGAGGTCTTGCTGGCCGGCTACCAGTTATTCATTCAGTTGGATTATCCCCCTTATGCCTGGAAGGAGCCTGCTGTCAAGGCTTTTCAGGACTATATTACCGGTGGCAAGGGTGGTTGGATCGGCTTTCATCACGCCACCCTGTTGGGGGAGTTTGATGGCTATCCCATGTGGCAATGGTTCTCCGGGTTCATGGGAGGCATCCGGTATAAAAATTATATTCCGGATTTTGCGAAAGGGACGGTGAAGGTAGAAGATAATACGCATCCTGTTATGAAGGGTGTGCCGGCTGCTTTTGTCGTGGAGAAAGAAGAGTGGTATACGTATGACAAGAGCCCCCGTGCGAATGTGCAGGTGCTGGCCACGGTAGATGAATCTTCTTATGTTCCTGATTCGAAGATCAAAATGGGAGGCGATCATCCGGTGATCTGGACCAATCCGCACGTCAAAGCAAGAAATGTATACATCTTTATGGGACACTCACCGATCTTATTCGATAGTGAGGAGTATAAAACTATTTTCCGGAATGCTATTTTCTGGACGGCAGGGACTTCAGCTCACTGAGGTATTTTTCCCATTCGGGATTGACGATGGCGCCAGCGGCTATGAGGGTGTCGATGATCGCGAGGTATTGGGGCTTAGGGTCATTGTAGGCCGACCAGATGGCCTGTCCCAGGACGGTACCTCCATACTCATTCTTTATTTCGAGAGGGGCCTTGAGGTCCAGCAGCAAGGAGATGATCTCCGTTTGACCACCTATGACCGCCCAGTGCAGGGCCGTCATTCCTTTTGCTTCCGTGGAGGGAGCTACTCCGTTTTCCAGCAGGAACCGGACGACCTCGACTCGTCCATATTCACAGGCCCATATAAACCCGGCATCTCTTTGTGCAGCGTGTACGCTCTCTTTTAGCCCGCCGTCCGGTCGGAAATAACTTTTGACCCGGTCCAGGTCGCCTACGCCGGCTGCTGCTTCCAGATTCATCTCCGCCCCTTTGGCAGCCAGGTACGCGGCGGCTTCCCCACGGCCATTGGCAAGACAGGCATTAATAAGATACCCATCCGTGTAGTCCGGCGCCACGGCGAGATCAGGCTCTGCCCCATAATCCATCAGGATGTCGATGAGCTCCTTTTGCAGGCCTGCCTTGAGGGGATGAATGCTGGTCGCCACCAGCCCCAGGGTGGTCGATCCTCCGTATAATTCGGCGACGGCATCCACTTCAGCGCCGGCATCCAGCAGTATCTGCGTCAGCTCTACGGCGTTGGGGGGAGTCACCTGCCGCTCGTCCTCGACCCCATTGGCGCCGATATAATGCAGGAGATGAGCCTTATGGGGACGGGCGGATCGCGCCCGGATAAGATCGGGATGCTGATCCAGCAAAAGACGGAGGGTGGTGGCTTCTCCATGTATGAGGGCTTCCACCGCAGTCTCGAATAAGTCGTCCGGAATTTTTTCGTGGCTCATTGTCTGTATAATCTACTATCCGGCTTAATTTACAAAAAGAAAAGCCCATTAACAAAAGTTAGATGGGCTTTTAGATTTTTCAGCCGGTTATTTTGAACTGAGATCAGGCTTATAGATAAGTAATTCGGACCAGCGCCGTTCTACGACATCCGCATAATCTTTCAGGAAGGCATCGAAGGACCCTGCGCCATTGGCCGTGTTGTAACGCTCGGGTAATGGTTTCCGGAAGCCTTCCGCCATTTCTTTGAACCCGGCCTTTAACCGGGTGACGGTGATATAAGCAGGATCACCTGACCCGGCAGCCCGGTATACCACCACGGATTCGTTGCCGGCCTGCCAGGCATTCTTTAATTTTTTAAGCATATCACTGACATTCCCTATTTTCCCCGGTTTGGCGATCATATGGTTAATGAGGATTTTATCGGCATAGTCTGTAATCTGTACGGTGCTGAGGTCTGCGTTAAATTCATAATAGAACTGAGAACCTAACCCGGTCGTTAGCGGGGATATATTTTTATTCCAGTCTGCCGTATGTTCGGCACCGAGATCCCCACGGCCGTCAAGCTGTTCCCAGCTGTTAGGCCCCTCGGTAATCATATATCCTCCTGCATCCGGCCCGGATTCAATACTCCAGACCCGCCATTTCCAGTCGCCCGTATGATACTTTTGGGCATGGGCAGCCAGCGCTTTTTCAAATTCGGCGATTTTTTCGGATTTGGCGAACACCCTGGTCGAATTGATGACATTTTTTACCTGGCTGATCCCAAATAATGGAACCAGGAGCCAGATGACAAGCATGTTTCTCATGATTTTAGCATTAAGGATGAATAAATAAGAGGTAGGAGTATTAACAGGGGGGAGTTTATAAAATATAAATATTTTATAAGTGTAATATATAGTAATTTATTTATTTACAAAAATAAATTAAGCATAATGTATTGAATGGGCTCCAAATAAAAAAAGCGGGAACCTTTCGATTCCCGCCTGTACGACAACTATGTGTAGCTGTCTGTATGACTCAGTCGTTAAAAATTAGCTTTATTGACATCCCACCAGAGCCGGGTGCCTCCGTTATCCGCGCCCCCGAGCAGGCTCTGAACGGCGGTGTTGACAGCCGTTCCGTTCGTCGTATACTCGCTCTGCGGATACGCCAGCCGGCGGATCTGGATCTTCGTGTCGATGGTTCCTCCGCTGGTATTATTGACGACAGGGAAGAGGCGGGGGTAACCGGTACGACGGAAATCGGCCCAGGCTTCCTGTCCGTCGGGGAAGATGGCCAGCCATTTCTGGGTGATGATACGTTCCAGCTTGACCTCATTCGAAGCGGCTGCGTCCCATTGGATGGTGATGGAGGATAGGGCCGTATCATTATTTACGGAGTTCTTGGGATCGATGTAATCAGCCGGTACACTGGTATTGTCCGTCAGATAAGCGCCCCCGTTGACCTTCCACTGCTGAAAGGAAGTATTGATGCCCGTCTCATAATCTGTCTGGGCATCGCCCGCTCCGGACCATCCGCGCAAAGCGGCTTCTGCTTTCAGGAACCAGCTTTCGGCGGCGGTCATCAGATACTGGGAGGCTGTCTGGGTAAAGTTGGTGGTAGTGTTCAAACTTCCATATCCTTCATAGTCGGATTTGGCGGCGATGTTGATGCCGATACGGATGCCCACATAATGATTGACGGAATCCGATTGCGCCATCACCGTCGGGTCGGTGGCCGGAGCGGCATACACGGGGAGACGGGGATCTTTGTAGCCGGTCATATAGGTAGCCAGGGCCGCGCCCAGCCGGTTGTCGCCATAAGAGGCCGTTACCAGCCAGATATCATTATTCCGGCCTCCGGATTGGGCCACCAGGGCATCATCCGCAGGAGTGGACAAAAGCCCGCCCGCATCCTTCATTGCCTTTTCAGCCTGCGCCTGGGCTGTAGCGGGATCTGCTTTGACAATGCGCATGGCGAGGCGAAGACGAAGGGAATTGGCAAATTTTATCCATTGGGGATAGCTGCCTTTGTACACCAGGTCGTTGCTTCCCAGCGGCGCCACACCAGGGTGGGCGGCGACATAAGCATTCAGGTTGCTGAGGGCCGTATCGATCTGAGCGAAGAACTGGTTGTATACGGATTGCTGGCTGTCATACCCTACGCTGGTCAGGGAAGTTCCCGCTTTGCTGTAAGGGATGGGACCAAACCGGTCGGTCACCCGGTCCATGGCCTCTACCTGCAGCAGCAGCGCCACGGCCCAGAGATCAGGTCGTTGTGTGCGCGTCCCGGCAGCCGCTATCTTTGCGACGGGGGCCATGACGAGATTATACTGATCCACGAAACCATTGCGGTCCCAGCCGTCCACCAAAAAATAGTTCAGGTTATAAGACGCTTTGAAGGGAGTGGGGGACATCATATACCCGGAAAAGGCATCGGCACTGAGATTCTGCGCTGTCTGGTAGTTGCTGTAGATCGACTGCTCCAGGGGACCAAAAGCCGTGGCGAGGATGGCCAGCGTCTGATCCGAACTGAGAGAGGTCGGATTCGTATCGTAGGACTCAAAATTCTTGGTACAGCTGCTGGCGCCCAGTATGAGCAAAGCAGCTAAAAAAATTATACCGTATCTGTTAACTATTTTCATTTCGGTAAGTTTAAAAATGGTAATTAGAAGCTGACATTAAGGCTTAGCCCCATATTCCTCGTGGCGGGCTGATTGAACACGTCTACACCGGAAAGCCCGTTGCCGGTCGATAAGGTCAGCTCCGGATCGAAAGGCGCTTTCTTATAGAAATAGAGAAGATTTCTTCCTACGAGGGAAAGCCGGATAGTCTTGAAAAAGCCATTGGGAATGGGCAGGGTATAACCCAGCGCGGCTTCCCGCAGACGTACTACGGTAGCGCTGTACATATACTCTCCGGAGATGCCTTTGGTGCCGCCGATGGCTTCATACCAGGACTGGGCGTCCACCGTCGTCACGGCTTTTCCGCTGCCGTCCACTCCATTCACTTTTATGCCGCCTTGTTTGCGGGCGTCGCCGGTCACCTGGGAAACACCATATTGGTCCATGACAGCCTGGGTCAGGGATAAGACCTGTCCGCCGAATTTACCGTCTACGAGGAAGCTAAAGGTGAACTTTTTATAGGTGAAATCGTTACGCCATCCCAGCTGGAATTTCGGATTGGCATTGCCGATATAATTGAAGGCGCTGCTTTGCTGAGGTTTATAGGGATCTGCCGCTGTGCCGCTACCGTTGAACACGATACGTCCCTGGGCATCCCGGACGAGGGTATATCCATAGATGTCTCCATACTGTCCCCCCTTGGTCAGGTGTGACTCATAGGCATTGTTGTAGTTGGAGGTCAGGACGAAGGAATTGATGCTGTCTTTCGAATCCACGTCGAGGATCTTATTCCGGTTCACCGCTCCATTGACGGAGGTATTCCAGGTAAAGTCCTTTGTACGGATCGCATCCACACCCACGGTGAATTCTATGCCCGAATTCTGAACATTTCCCGCATTCACATAACCGGTAGAGAACAGGGAGGCCGTAACGGGCAGGATGGGGAAATACTGGTTGAGGGTATTCGTCTTATACCAGGTGAAGCTGACATTCAGCCGGCTGTTGAAGAACCGCCAGTCGGTACCCAACTCCGTGGACTTGGTCTTCTCGGGTTTCAGGGTCCGGAAGGCGCTGGCCGTATTGAACACCAGTTGCCCGGAGGAGTTCTGGGTATTCTGTACCAGCGTAAGATAAGGGGGGACGGTATTGCCTACCTGCGCATAGGTGCCCCTGATCTTGCCATAGCTGACAAAAGAGGGCAGCTGCAGCAGTTGCGAAAGGATCACCGACAGCCCTGCGGAAGGATAGAAGAAGGATTCATTGGGCGTAAACGCCAGGTTAGATGACCAGTCATTCCTTCCTGTCAGGGTCAGATAAGCCCAATCCTTATAGGAGAGGTCGGCATTAGCAAAGATGGACTGTATCTGGCTATGGGTGGGGAAGGGGCTTGACGTTCCACCCGGCGGCACCGTGTTGCTGCCATTGCTGGTCGTAATGGAGCTGAGGCCCGCCAGCGACGCGATGGTATTACCCGCCGTAAAGAAGTCCGGCGTAGAGAGGTCTCCCATCAGGTAGAACCCCTTGGTAGTATTATCCGTAATACTGGTCCCGACCAGGCCGTTCACCTTAAAATCCGAATGGGAGGGGATATTGAAGTTGACGATGAAGTCCCCGTATTTCTGCTCGGTCGTCTGGCTATTCTGCGTCAGGTGGCCATTGCCGTTGACATTATATAAGGCATTGGTGCCTGCGTACAGATCGCTCTCATACGTGTCGGCAATGTGATCGACATTCCCCCGCACCTGGAGATATAACCAGCTGTTCACATCGTAACGTACGCTACCATTGAATAAGATACGGTTGCGGTTGGCGATATTCGGCTCCTTGTTAACGACCCACCAGGGATTCTGCTGATACAGGGCGTCATTGAAGGGCCAGTTCTGCCGGCCAAAACCCGTTGAATCCGGGAAGAGGTATTGATTCTTGTAAGGAGAAATATCAAGCCCCCTGGGAAAGAGGTAGAGACCGGTCAAGGGATTGGAATAGACGCCCAATGCCGGGCTGTTGTTGATCTTCTGGGTAACGTAATTGACGTTGGCATCCACGGTCAGCTTGTTCTTCAGGAATTTGGCCGTCTCCCGTACAGTGAAGTTGTTTCGTTGGAGCTTATTGCCTGGCTCGATACCCCGGGCGGAGGTGTTGGCATAGGAGAAATACGTCTGTGCATTCTGGGTGCCTCCGGACAGGTTGATCGCATTGGTCCAGTTGGTGCCCGTCTGGAAGAAGTCTTTCAGGTTGTCTTTTTTGCCGTTGTTGATCGCCGGGCCCCAGCTATCGGTCGCACCACTCTTGGTCTGGCCGTATGAATCCTGGAATTTCGGTTTATAGGCCAACTGGTCTGCAAAAATAGAGGAGGAGAAGTTGATCTGGGTCTGTCCCGCCTT
>DATJJD010000189.1:0-4286 GCA_035492545.1 Puia sp. | reverse complement strand
ATGGTGGAATGCCGGGAATGGTGCGTACGCAAACAGACAGGGAAGCAGGAAAGACGACGGGCCAACCGGAGGATTTCTTTGGGTTGATGAAGGAGCTGGATACCCTGGAAGGGATCGAGCGTTACCGGATCTCTTCCATCGAACCGAACCTGCTCAGCCCCGAGATGATAGAATGGGTAGCCGGCAGCCGTAAGTTCATGCCCCATTTTCACATTCCCCTTCAAAGCGGGAGCGACCGGATCCTGGGGCTGATGCGCCGGCGTTATAAAAGGGACCTGTATGCGTCCAGAGTGCAGCTGATCAAACAGCTTATGCCGCACTGTGCGATCGGAGTGGATGTCATCGTCGGGTTTCCGGGTGAGACGGAAGATCATTTTAAAGAGACATTCGAGTTCCTGCATGAGCTGGATGTATCCTATCTGCACGTGTTTACCTATTCCGAGCGGGATCATACCAAGGCCCTGGAGATCCAGCCGGTTATCCCTGTAGCTATCCGAAATGAACGCAATAAGATCCTGCGAACCCTCTCCTATCAGAAAATGCAGTATTTTACCCGGCAACACGAAGGACAGACCCGAAAAGTGTTACTGGAAGGGCATGTAAAAACGTCTATTATGGAAGGGTATACTGATAATTATATCAAGGTTACGACCCCTTATCGCCCGGAATGGGTGAACCAGGTTATAGACTGGAAGCTGTAGGCCGGACGCCGGCGGGAGGCAACTGGGAAGGGAATGTAGCCGTATGTTATAAGAGAGTGCAGCCCCTAACAGGTGTCCATCGAACAATGGAATGGGTATTTTGTTAGGTTAAAGTAAGAAGTGATATGCGAAAATTCCAGGTGACCATACAATTTGAAATGACAGATGAATTTGCAGCGCTGGTTCCTCCTCACCGAACCTATATAAACCGGCTGATCGAACAAGGGGTAATAGATCATTATGTCGTTTCCATGGAAACGCAAAGGGTATGGATCACTGTATCCGCAGAAGACAAGGCCTCCGTTGAAAAATATATCTCCAAATCTCCTCTTTTCAAATTCTGGACCTTCGAGATCGACGAACTATTTGCCGTAGACGGGCTGCATTACCGGCTGCCGGTAGTACAGTTGAACTAGACGAGCGGGTTATCTACGCCGATTCAGGTAAACCCAGGACAATACCGACAATGACATCCCCAGGCAAATCCGATAATGGTGTTATTGGGTTTTAGCTGATGTTATTTAGTTTTAGCCAGCCACATCGGTTTATACTTTAACAGTTTCTTGTAGATGGGACAGGTCTCGATATGCGCGCCGGGCAGGTAGCCGATACTCATTAAAAATGAGTTTACGATCTCGCCTCCGGTAAAGCGGAACGTCTTTTTGAATAATTTTACCCATTCCTCTATTGTCAGCGGGTGATGGTGGTCCAGCCAGTTCTTAAAAGAGCCGAATTCTTTTTGCAGGGCCCGGATGCGCCGGGCATTTTCAATAGCGGCATCGATCTTCAGGCGGTTGCGGATGATGCCGGCATCCTGCAGGAGCCGGTCGGTCTGTCGTTGTCCATAACCCGCCACTTTTGCAATGTCGAAGTCGTCGAAGGCCCGGAAGAAATTGTCCTTTTTATTTAAAATAGTCGTCCAGGAGAGGCCGGCCTGGTTGATCTCCAGGATAAGGCGGGCAAAAAGCTGGTTGTCCTCTTCGATGGGGAAGCCATATTCCTTATCATGATAATGGATATGGACGTTGCCTTTTTCCATTCTTGTGATGGCTTCGCAATAGCTGGAAGGCTTATTTGGAGGGGCTGCTTTAGTCCGGGGACGGGAGGCCGCTTTGCTTGGAGACCTGGAGGCCGCTTTTGCCATGGTGACGAGTTGAATATTCCGCTAAAATAAAACAAATCAGGGGCTCCCATGCGGGCCTGTAAAAATTGCTATATTGCAAGACGGCGCACCGCCCATATTTGATAAAAAGATATAATATTACTCATGATGAGGCTCTCCTTGTATTTTTTCCTTTCGGCAATTGGTTTTTTCACATTATGGATCGATTCAGAAGGACAGGTGGCTACCGGGCTGCCGGAAAAAGCTGTTGGTCCGGGATATGATCCTCACGCGGTGTTTGGCACAGGGTTTTACAGCGATCAACGAGAGCCTTACCACTCAGCCAACGGAGCCCCTGCCGCCAACTACTGGCAAAACCGGGCAGACTATACCCTGCAAGCCCGGCTGGATACCCTGAAGAATGAATTAGCCGGCAATGTGACCATCCATTATACCAATAACAGCCCGGATACGCTGCACTCCTTATGGCTTTACCTGGATCAGAATACTTATCGTGCGGATGCCCGCTCCAATTATTTCACTTCTTTTAGCACCGACCAGCATACAAACGGGTATAGCCTGGAGTCGGTGAAGGTAGAACAAGGGGGGCGGGTTGTCAATGCGGATTATGTGGTAACGGATACCCGTCTGCAGATCCGGCTGAAACAGGCGCTGCCCGCCGGGGGAGGAAAGATCAACATCCTGGTCAGCTATCATTATACCGTGCCGGGAGATTTTGGCAACCGGACGGATTATGTCTCAACGAAGAATGGCAAGATCTACGAGATCGCCCAATGGTATCCCCGCATGTGTGTATATGACGACACACAGGGCTGGAATACCCTGCCCTTCCTGGGTGGCGGAGAATTCTATTGTGAGTACGGGGATTTCGACTACAAGGTCACGGTGCCCTGGGATATGATCGTAGCGGGCTCAGGAGAGCTGGTAAACCCCCAGGAGGTGCTGACAGCCCGGGAGGTCGCCCGACTGACTGCCGCGAAGGCCAGTGACAAGACGGTGATGATCCATGGTGTTGCAGATCTGGGGGATCCGGCAAGCCGGCCGGTGCAGCGGGGAGTGCTGACCTGGCATTTTAAGATGTTTAATACAAGAGACGTAGCGTTTGGCGCTTCGAGGGCATATATCTGGGACGGTGCGCGGGTCAATCTGCCGGGCGGCAGGAAATCACTGGCCATGTCGGTGTATCCTGTGGAGAGTGCCGGCAACGAAGCCTGGGGCCGGGCGACGGAGTATCTGAAGGCTTCGATGGAATATTTCTCGGAGCAATGGTACGTTTACCCCTATCCGGTAGCCATCAATGAGGCCGGGATTGCCGGTGGAATGGAGTATCCGGGGATCGTTTTTGATGGGATCACAGACAAAGGAAAGGAATTGTATTGGGTGACGGCCCATGAGATCGGCCATAACTGGTTTCCCATGATCGTCGGCTCCGACGAGCGGCAGTATGCGTGGATGGATGAAGGGTTTAACACTTTTATAGATGTGTATGCTTCGGACGCGTTTAATAAAGGGGAATATGCCCCGAAGCGGGATGGAGAGTATGCTCCCGGCGGGGGTAACCCGGTGGAGGAGATCGTTCCACTCTTAAAAGACCCGCAGGCTCCCATCATGATGACCCGGGCGGATGGCATCCCGGAAAAATACCGGCATCCGATGACGTATTTTAAACCGGCGCTGGGACTGGTATTATTAAGGGACGTGATCTTAGGGAAGGAAAGATTTGACTATGCCTTCCGACAATATATTAAACGCTGGGCGTATCGTCACCCCACTCCATATGATTTTTTCAGGACGATGGATAATGAGGCGGGGGAAGACCTGTCCTGGTATTGGAGGGAATGGTTCTTCCACAACTGGGGGTTGGACCTGGCGGTACAAAATGTCGGTTATACGGCGGGGGATCCCGGAAAAGGGGTCGAGGTGACCATCGCTAACCTGGACCGGATGGTGATGCCGGCCGTTGTGGAGCTGGTCTGGAAAGATGGGACGAAACAACGGGTGTCGTTGCCTGTTGAGACCTGGCTGCAGTCGGGTGTACATGTGCTGAAGCTGGGGGCGGGTGGTACAGTGGGAGCTGGCGGTGCGGCGGGAGCTGGCGGTTCGGCGGGCGGCGGACATGGGTCGCTGGTCTCGGTGACGATAGACCCGGATAAAGTGCTGCCGGATGTGAACCGGGAGAATAACGTGTGGAAGCAGTAAGATGCGATGAGAGGCTATAGGAACGCGATGCAAGCCGTAGAGATGCGGCGAGAGCCGTGAGACGAGTAGAGTGCGTTGGATAGCGGTAGAGTGACTGTGGACCTTATTCAATGAATGGAAACGTTACGCCATAAGATCCAACTTATTTTTATGCCTTTCCTGCGGATAGCCGCCGGGTACATGCTGGTCTATACTTCGCTGGACTGGTGGCTGGTGATCCGGCAGCATGTCATCCCGTGGAAAGAAGAGGTTATTCAGCTCTG
>DATJJD010000188.1:0-12773 GCA_035492545.1 Puia sp. | reverse complement strand
TAGCCGGCAATAGCTTTCGACTGATCGCAAAATACTGGTTTGGCTATACGAAAGTGCATTTATATATCAAATGGATTGGGACCCATGCAGCATATTCTGAACTATGCAGGAAAAAGCTACAGTATACTGTAGACGATTTTTAAACCTGTTGGAAAAAGTAGGTTATGGAAACATTGAAATATAAGGTCATCCGATCCAAAGAGCAATATATTCAATATTGTAAAACTTTGGAAGGATTGTTGGACGGGGCCTCTAAGGATAAGTCCGTGGCCGATGAGATCGATCTGCTGACCCTGCTGATCGAGAAATGGGATGAAGAGCACAGCACGCTGAAGGAGGTTGATCCTATACGCCTGCTCCACTCCTTTATGGAAGACCATAAGATGAAAGCAAAAGACCTGGTCGATTTACTGGGAGTCAGCAAAGGATATGTCTCTGATATTCTGCATTATAAAAAAGGGTTGTCAAAAGAGGTGATCCGTAAGCTGGCGGAAAGATTTAAGGTCTCCCAGGAGACGTTTAACCGGCCCTATAAATTAAAACTGACTGAAAAGAGTCCTCTTTCTAAAATCCGCGCAGGGGCTATTTCCCCAACAAATTTAGCGGCAGGATAAACTCCCACTGATTGGGCGCCCGGCCTTCGAAGTCGCGGTCTATGAGATGGCTATAGCGGATGCCGAAGCTCACGGGCAGCTGATTCCACCATTTCGTGTCGAAGAAGATCTCCGTGCCATAGGACCGGAAGGTCGCCTTGTATTTATTCCCATTGGTATAAAAATCCAGCGCGTTGGTATAGTCGTAGAATGCATTGGCCCGGATGCGCTGGAAGTAGACCACATTGCCGATGCCCCAGTCGGGATAGAGCAGGGGAAAGTTGTAGTTAGCGGACAGCTTCCATAGCTGGTAAAAATTCTCCGCCGTGTAACCCCGGGAGAAGGGAAAGCTGTTGGAGAAACGGGCGTTGTGCAGGCTGTCGCGCTGCTGGAAGGCCCCTGACAATACCAGGCTATGGGTACCCGCCAGGCCGGGCAGGTAAAGGCTACCCGAGGCCAGGAACTGGTTGGCATCCAGGGAGGTGACCGCCCGGTTATAGCTCAGGGTCAGCACCTGGGCAAAACGAGGATAGATCTGCATGGGAGCCTGCTGGACCTGGTTGGTGAAGGTGACGTAGGGGTCGATGTAGGCGAAGGCCCGGCTATTGAAAGTGTCCTTGAAGATACCCTGATAATAACGCTTGTTATACACCAGGTCTGAGCCGAACTGCAGGTTGGTATAAGAGAGGTGACGGGTGAAGTGCAGGGGGATGCTAAAGCCCAGCCGGCCTTCCGTCTCATTCCAGAAAACCTTCTGATTGCCGTAGAGGGCATTGCGGTCGAAGGTATAATCCCAGCCGGCGTCGATCCAGGGGAACCAGGCGCCATAGACCGCGTCTGCCCCTACCTGTTTGTATTGTTCATTGCGGTTATAGGTCACGTATAGTTCGGATTCGAGGGTATTGAGGATGTTCTCACTCGTCAGGGAGAAGGTATAATCCGGGTCATTGATATAGGGCCGCCAGCTGTGAAAGTTGAGCAGGTGAAAAGAGAGCGGATATTTTTTGGTGGGATAGTTTCCCAAACCGATGCCGTCCAGCAGGTGAGCGGGTCCCTCGTCCAGGGAGTCGATGCCCTGGATGGGTAACGAGCGGGCCCATTCGCCCAGGGGCATGGGCTCCAGCCGGCCGGTAGCGCGGCTGCCGGTATCCAGCTTATAACCAACGGCCGTGAAGGTGGTCCAGGCGTATTGACGGGCGCCCGCCTGAAAGCCATATTGGCCTGTGGCGGGGTTGCCAAACGGGAGGGTCAACCGGAAGAGTTGACCGCCGGCCAGGCCGAAGACCCGGTCTTCGCCGTTGCGGGAGGCGGTGAACCAGATGGTGTCGCCTTTTATGGATGGGAAGGCGATGGTCTGGAAGCTGAAGGGTAGTAAGAACGAGTTGGTTCCATCCGCGGGGTCTGTCAGGGCCAGGGACATCTCACCTTTCGGGTTGCGGACGGCGGAGACGATGCGACCGTTAAAGAATTTGGGATAGGTATAAAAGAGGGAGTCCCTGTTGGGGATCACCTTTTCCAGCTGACCGGTGGCGCTGTTGAGCAGGTGCAGGTCGCAGGCACCTTCGGGGGATTCCTGTACGGCTACGATGTGCTGGCCATCCGGGGAGATGTCGGGGGCAAAATACCGGGAGCGGCTGGTGATACGCTGATCTTTTCCCGTAGCGGGGTCCAGTACGCGGAGCACGCTGTAGTCGCGCCAACCCCAGCGGGGGTCCGTCTCATAGGCCGCATAGACAATCTTGCCACCCCCATAGGAAAAATAATAATCCAGGGAGATGGAACGGGCCTTTAATTTCTTTTCTCTTCCCGGCCGGCCGTCGCGGATCATAAAGGCGGGGTTGCGCCGGTAGCTACTTTTCATGTATACGAGGCTGTCCTTGCCCATGAACTGGGGGAACTGCTGGTCCGCCACAAAATGCCGGTGGGCCCGGGCGTATTCGTCGGTTGGAGCGGGCGGGGTGGTAGAGATGGCAGCGCTGTCCTTTTGCAAGGCAGAGGAGCGGGCCCGGAAGAAATCCAGGGCGTCCTGGCGGAATTGGGTAAAAGAGATGCCCGCATAGCGGGTGATAGCGGTCTGAAGCGGGTAGAAAAGTCCCCGGAAGGCGGCGGCGTCCAGGGTCACTTTTTTCCAGAACTCATCGCCATATTTTTCCCGGCCATAGGCTACCAGCATATAGCCCATGGGGTACCAGTCCGGCACGTAATCGCGGAGGGAGCCGTTGCGGAGTTTCATCCAGGAATAGTCTTTCCCGCCTGCCCAGAGGGAGCGGTAGCTATTGAAGAAAAAAGGGAGGCGGCCCCGGCCCTGGTCGCTGACCAGGGTCTCCTGGTAGACGGCGTCCCCTTCCCAGAACCAGTTGGGGATGGCCAGGCTGTTGGCCAGCGCCTGTCCTCCTTCCCCGAAGAGGTAGTAGAAAGCTTTGGACAAGCCTATACGATAGTTATTATATTGTTGTACGTGGCGATATTCATGGATGGCGAGCATTTTTTGCCAGGGCAGGCTGCCCAGGTCCAGGCTATTCTGTTCGGGTGTCAGCTGGAATTCGCTGCGGAAAGGCGCCAGGCCCACGTAGCCGTTGGGGATGATGGTCTGATTCTGGAAGACGATGTCAATCTTATGCTGGTGTCCCCCGATGGTGGGGAGGGTGGAACGGCTGAGCTGGTGAACGATGGCCGCCACCTGTTGGGCCTGTGTCAACAAACCGGCGGGGAAGATGATACGGGCCGTGTCGGTATTGATCTGCTGCCAGTGAAGGGAAGGGGGATTGCCGCCAAATTGCTGGGCCTCTAAGCCTGTCGAACAAATAACCATAAGCAGCATGCAGGTGGCCAGGCGAAAAGCAGTCATGGAAAAATCATGTTTAATGTAGACCTGAAATTAAGCATAAGTTTGAAAGTAAGATTTTTAAAAGGGGGAATCTCTTATTTTTACAATACTCGTATGCAAACTTTTACAGTACCTATATGTCCTTAAAACTCCGGTCAATAATACCTTACGGGAACTTCGACTCTTTGGTTGCCGCCCTCGCGGGTTTCTGGCTTATCCAGATTTGCGCCCGTCATGGGGGGATCGGCGTTTCGCCGGACTCCGTCGTTTATATGAGCACGGCAGCCAGCATCCATGATCATAGCGCCATCAATGATTTTACCGGACTGCCGATGATGGATTTCCCCGCCTTCTATCCCCTTTTCCTCAGCGGGGTGCAATTCCTCACCGGTCATTCTCCCCTCTCCTATGGCCCCGTGCTGAACGGGCTCTTATTTGGTGTGCTGATCTTTCTCTGCGGGTGGATGATGGAGCAATTTACCTGGCCTCTCAACTACCTTAAAGTCAAACCTTATAAATGGATCCTGCTCAGCTGTATCCTCTTTAGTCCCTGTCTGTTGGAGGTGTATTGCATGATCTGGTCGGAGACCTTGTTCCTGCTGTTGCTGCTGATCTTTATCATTTGCGCCCGGCGTTACTTCCTTTCCCATACCACGGCTGCTCTTTTGTGGATGGGGCTGGTGGCGGCGCTGGCCTGTGTCACCCGGTATGCCGGTGTCAGTTTTATCCTATTGGGCGAGCTGTTGATCCTTTGTGATGAGGCCCTGACCTGGAAGAAGAAGATCGGTCATGGTTTGCTGTTTGGGTTGGCAGCCTGTTCGCTGCTGGTCCTGAACATCTATCGTAACCGGCTGGTCACGGGTACGCTGACAGGATACCGGGAGAAGGCGATCGTCACTTTTGGCACCAACCTGCATGACTATGGCAGCGTGCTCTGTGACTGGATGCCTTTTACTGATGAGGACTTCAGCGGGGCGACCTGGGTGGGCGCCTTTTTTATCCTCTTCTGTACGGGACTCTTCCTTTACCGGCTGATCCGGAAGCGGGATTTCTTTTCGTATGAAAACATCGCATTGTCTTTTTTTGTCGTCTATTCCGTATTTATCCTGGCGACGGCCAGCCTGTCGCGGTTTCAGCAGCTGGACAGCCGGCTGTTGTCGCCTTTGTTCATTCCCTGGCTCTGGGGCAGTACGTCGTGGATCGTCGATGTGTTGCAGGGTCGGGCTTTAATCTATTCCCGATACTCTATACAATGGCGTCTTTTCCTGATGGTGGGCAGTCTTGCGCTGGCTATCAGTTTCCAGGTGGGGCAATGGCGGGTCAATGCGGAGAACTGGGAGGGGGTGAAATATGCCGGGATCCCGGGGTATACGGAGGACCAGTGGAAAAAGTCGGAGACGATGGCCTATATAAGGGGGCATCAGGAACTGTTTGGCGCCGGGACGCCCACTTTTTCGAATGCCTATGAGGGGATCTGGTTCTTTACCGGTCTGCGGACGGAAATGCTGCCGCACCGGGACCTTCCCTGGGATGTAAAGGAGTTCTTAAACGAAAAGCAATTTTATGTCGTCTGGTTTGACGATGCGATCAATACCGACCTGGTGACGATAGGGTTTATCACCCAGCATAAGAGGCTGGTCAATACCCTACGATTTCATGACGGGACCATTTATTATTTCACCACGGAAGCCCTGGCGGAAAAACCGGAACCCTGATGTTATTACTTGTCTTAGCCATTGCTCCCGGGGTTGCCATCTGCCTGTTTATTTATTCCCTTAATAAATATGGGAAGAGTACGCTGAGCCAACTGGTCCTCTCCTTTCTCCTGGGCATGGTGGCTACGGTGCCTCCTCTCCTGTTGCAAATGCTGGCGGGGGATGTCCGTGAGGAGCCTTCCCGGCATTCTGTCTGGTCCTATGCCTGGTATGCTTTTATCGTCGTGGCCCTTAGCGAGGAGGGCAGTAAGTTCCTCGTGCTGCGGTGGTATGCCTATCCCAAAAAATCCTTTACGGAACCTTTTGACGGGATCGTCTATGCCGTCATGATCGGGATGGGGTTTGCCACGGTGGAGAATATCGAATATGTCCTGCAGTTCGGGTTGGAGACGGGGATCTCGCGGTTTTTTCTCGCCGTGCCGGCCCATGCCTCTTTTGCCGTGCTGCTGGGGTATAATGTGGGGTGGGCGAAATTCGAGCCGGAGCGAAAGGTCTGGCTGATGGGCAAGGGGCTGTTGACGGTGGTGTTGCTGCATGGGAGTTTTGACTTTTTCCTTTTCCTGCAGCAGAACAGGACGGTGACGCGGTATGTGTCGACGGGGATCTTATCTTTTGGGGCGTTTGCTTCCTTTTATATTGCGGTGCGGATGGCGTTGCGGGCGATAAGGATGCACCGCGAGCTGGAAGAAGAAATAGAATTATCCGAAGAGGATATGGATCAAAATACTAATTTTGGCCCGTAAATTATGATTCCAAAACTATCTATCCGATTTGCGGAGCCGGACGATATCAATACGATCGGCTGGCTGGCGCAACAGACCTGGCCCGAGACTTACGGGCACATTATCACTGCCGAGCAGATGCAGTATATGCTGAATTTGTTTTATAATCCCCTCTCCCTCCGGCGCCAGATGCTGGAGGAGAAACAGCAGTTCCTTATGGTGGAGCAGGACGAAGAGCCGATAGGTTTTGCCTCCTGGGCGCCGATGGCGGAGCCTGGTGTTTACAGGCTGCACAAGCTCTATGTGCTGCCCGGCATCCAGGGCAAGGGCATGGGGAAGGCCATGCTGAATTTTATCTTCGAGGACATCCGGGGGGCCCGGGCGTTGCGGCTGAATGTCAACCGGTATAACAAGGCCCTTCAATTCTATGAGCGAATGGGCTTTGTCATTATCGGGGAGGAGGATATCGACATCGGCAATAATTACTGGATGAATGACTATATCCTGGAGAAGGCTATCTGATCAGGCTTCCGTCAGGACTGTCGTCGCTTCTTCATCCAGGCCCATGGCCGACCGTTTCATCTTCCGGGTCGTCTCATGACCCAGGTATTTCTCAATACGATGTTCGACCAGATAGATCAACGGCGTCAGCACCACCGCCATGGTGAACTTGTAGGTATAGTTGACCAGGCAGATGGCCAGTACCTGTTGCCAGCTCCAGTTATTTCCTAATTTAAAGGCGATGTAGAGCACGATGAAGCTGTCCACCAGCTGGGAGATGACGGTGGAACCCGTAGCCCGGAGCCATACGTGTTTCTCCCCCGTGTGCCGTTTGATCTTATGAAAGACGGTGACGTCTACTACCTGGCTTACCAGAAAGGCCGTGAGGCTTCCCAGGATGATCCACATGCCCTGGCCGAAGATGCCGTTGAAGGCGTCCTGCATGTTGGGGATATTGCTATCCGTCCTGGTCCCGATCCAGAAGTCGGCGGGGGGGATGTGGATGGCGGCATAGAACATGATGAAGGCGTAGGAGATGAGGCCTACGGCGATGTAGGAGATCCGGCGGACGGCCCTGGGGCCATAGTATTCGTTGACGATGTCCGTCATCACGAACTCCAGGGGCCATAAGAGGACCCCGCAGGTCAGGTTGAAGGAGAGCCCTTTTTGTCCGAAGAGGGTAAACTGAACCGGGTGAAAGCCCAGGAATTTCTCCAGGGAGAAGATCTTGCCTCCGATGCACTCGGCGATGAGGGCGTTGGCGACAAAAAAAGCGGTAAAGAATATAAAGAGTTTGGTGGGCCTGTCTTTAAGCAATTGGGGGATCATTATGAATGATTGATACGATTGATGATAAATAGTGTCAGCTGGATCGAGAAGAACAAGAAATTAGCGATGAGCAACCAGGTGGGGACGGCATCTTTGATCAGGCGGCGGGCAACGAACAGTGCCATTACCCAGACGTTGACCAGCGTATTGACCAGGATGGCCAGCAGATAGCCCAGGATAATGATCATCGATACCACTCCGCCCTCGGGAGGATTGGGCAACCATTGAACGAATGAGGCCAGCAGAAAGCAAATATTACAAATAAATGCCACGCGGGAGAGAAGTCGCAATAACCGCATATTTCCTCAAAAATCTGTATTTATGGGCAAAATACCATTATTTTGCCGGGAATAATTACCCGGATATTTATGAATTCTTCCTTATTGAAAAAAGCGCTGCCGCACATTATTGCCGTTGTTGTTTTCCTGGTGGTTTCCATCGTGTATTGCAAGCCTGTCCTCCAGGGCAAGGCGCTACTACAGTCAGACGTCATACAATATAAGGGCATGGCCCGGCAGTCCCAGGAGTTCAAGGAGAAACACGGTCATTATCCGTTGTGGACAGAAGGAGCTTTCAGCGGGATGCCTGCTTATACGATTGCCATGGAGCCCCGGTCGGCGATCAATATCGGTTATCTCCATTATGTATTCACCCTGGGCTTGCCCAAACCCATCAATTTTTTCTTTTTAGCCTGTGTCTGTTTTTACTTTTTGGCGATGGTGCTGGGGATCAATCCCTGGATCGGTATCCTCTCGGCCCTGGCCTATAGTTTTTGCAGCTATAACCCGGAGCTGGTGGCCACGGGTCATGATACGAAGATCATCGCCATCGGGTATGCCCCGGCGGTAATCGCCAGCCTGTTATTGATCTATCAGCGGAGGTATCTCTGGGGCGGTATTTTGCTGGCCATCTTTTTTTCGGAGCAGCTGATCATTACCCAGCATATCCAGATCGTCTTTTATACCATTCTCAGCATGGGTCTGCTGACGATAGCTTATCTCATTTATAATGTACAGCAGAAGAAGCTGAAAGAGACTTTTATCGGCATCGCCGTGGCCGCTGTGGCGGGTTTGCTGGCCCTGGGCGCCAGCGCCTTGTCCACCATGCCCCTGAATGAGTATGCCAAAGAGACGATGCGGGGGGGAAGGACGGAGCTGACCCGGAGTACCAACAAAAATGAGAGTAATGACGGGCTGAGCAAGGATTATGCTTTCCGTTGGAGTTATGGTATTGGAGAGACTTTCACGCTGGCTGTGCCCAATAGTGTCGGCGGCGGCAGTGGCGGCAAGGAGATCGGCGAGGGTAGTAAGTTTGCAGAGAAGGCGATGGAAGCGTTTTCCATGCCGGAGGAGAACGCGCTGCAACTGGCCAACGGATCTGCCTACTGGGGGGATCAGCCGTTTACCACGGGGCCGGTGTATGCGGGCGCCGTCGTCTGTTTTCTCTTTCTCTTGGGCATCGTCTATGTAAAGGGCTGGAAGAAGTGGTGGCTGGTGAGCGCCTTTATCCTCAGCGTGGTGCTGGCCTGGGGCCGGCATTTTGCCGGGTTGAATTATTTCCTTTTCGATCATTTCCCTTTGTATAATAAATTCCAGGCGCCGGCGATGGCGCTGGTGATTGCCCAGCTGGCCATGCCCCTGTTGGGGGCCCTGGGTTTACAGGAGCTGCTGACGGGGTCTTTGACGGCGGAGCAGAACTGGAAGAAATTCAAGACGGTCCTTTATGCTACCGGCGGACTGGTGGTGGTGCTGGCGGGGCTGTATTTTACGGCCAGCTATCACAGCGAGTCGGACAACCTGTTGAAGGAAAAGATCGTCAATGGCAAGCTGCAACAGCTGTCGCAGGGTAAACAACCCGATGCGGGTATGCAGCAGCAGGCGATGGGGATTGGCAATGAGCTGATGAAGGCCCTGCAGGCGGACCGGCAGTCGTTGTTTGGTTCCGATCTGCTGCGCACCTTTATATTGATCGCCCTGGCGGCTGCGCTGACGGGTCTTTACCTGAAGAAGAAGCTGAACCAGACGGTGCTGTTTGCCGGGCTGATCGTGCTGAGCGGGTATGATCTGTTGTCGGTGGGGACCCGTTACCTGACGGAGGAGATCTATGCCGATCCGGCGGATATCGAGGCCAACCTGGCCCCTTCTGCCGCAGATCAACGGATACAGAGCGATGCGGATAAAAACTTCCGTGTCTTCAACGAGACCTCCAGTCCATTTAATGACGGGCGTACCTCTTATCATCATAATTCCGTGGGGGGGTATTCTCCTGCCAAGCTGGGGTTGTACCAGGACCTGATCGACAGTCAGCTGTTGAAGGGGAATATGCAGGTGTATAATATGCTGAACACAAGGTATTTTATCCAGGCCGACCCCACGAATGGTCAGCCCCAGGCCCGGCTGAACCCCGGCGCCTATGGTCCCTGCTGGCTGGTGAAGGCCATTCACTATGTGAAGGATGGGAAGGAGGAGATGAAGGCGCTGGACAGCATTAACGTAAAAGATACCGTCATCATCCAGCAGCAATTCGAGGCCGAGATCAAGGCTGCACCCGTGCCGGATTCCACGGCCTCCATCAAACTGGCGGAGAACCTGAATGATCAGCTCACCTATAAATATTCTGCTAAAAGCAACCAATTCGCCGTCTTTAGCGAAGTGTATTATGCGCGGGGGTGGAATGCCTTTATCGATGGGAATAAAGCCCCTTATTACCGGGTGGATTATCTCCTGCGGGGGATGCCGCTGCCGGCGGGGGAGCATACGGTGGAGTTCCGTTTTGAGCCTCATACCTATATGGTGGGCAATAGTCTTACGCTCTGGACCAGTCTGCTGATGTACCTGGGGCTGATTGCCGCCGTGGCGCTGGAAGTCAGGAAGCGAAATAAGGGGACTGTCGCCAAATCGTAAAAGAAAACCCGTTGGAATTTGAAGCCACTCAGCATCGTTGTCATCACGTATAACCGGCCGGAGGACGCCCTGGCATTAGCGGAGAATATCAGCCGGCTGCAGGGGTTATCGGCCTGGGTGGAGGAGGTGATCATCGTCAACAATCATTCTTCCCTCTCCTATGCCGCCCTGGAGTCTTTTATCGCGCAACATCCGGAAGTACCTTTCAAGTATTTTGCCTCTACGGAGAACCTGGGTGTCTCCCGGGGAAGGAACTATGCTATCCAGCAGAGCCGGGCCCCTATCCTCGTCTTCCTGGATGATGATGCCCTTTTCCAAAATGCCAATGCCCTTTCGGCCATCGTCGCCATTTTTGGGGAGGAGGAGTCGGCGGGACGAAAGACGGGGATAGCTGCTTTTAAGGTTTACTATTATGCTACGATGGAATTGCAGGAGAATGCCTTTCCTCATAAGCGGTTTGTGGAGCGAAAGGACTGGCCTCATTTCGAGACGGCTTATTTTTCCGGTTGCGCCCATGCGATACGACGGTCGGTCTTTGTCGAGGCGGGTTATTACCCCGAGAATTTCTTTTATGGGATGGAGGAGTATGACCTGAGTTACCGGGCGTTGGAGGCGGGCTATCACCTCTGTTATGATGACCGGGTGGTGGTATTACATAAGGAGTCGCCGGGGGGTAGGTTGACGCCCCGGGAGAAGTTGCGGGGGATGTGGGTGAACAAGAGCAAGGTGGCGTGGAAGTATCTTCCCAAGGTATATTATTTCACTACGGCCTTTTTATGGAGCCTGCAATATCTCCGTAAGAGCGGATGGGATGTAGCGGGTTTCCGGAGGGGTTGGAGGGAGATCGGTCAGATCCCGGGTACGGAGAAGCGGAGGCCGTTGGGGAAGGAGGCGTTGCGGTATCTGCGGCGGGTGAAGGCGAGATTGTCTTATTGAGGGGGGCCATAAAAAAAACCCCGTCGATGAACGGGGCTTTCTATAAAAACGTTGACGGTATTACCATTTGTCTACTTCTTCGCCAGTCGTAGCCGTGGGGGTAGTTGGGGTTGGGATGGGTGTGGGTGTATGCCTAACCTCTTCGATGATGTCATCGGCGGCGCTGGATTCCGGCAGTCCTCCTTCGGTTTCAGCGACGGTGTCATGGTTGTAGGCGTCAAAGTCAAAGTCCGGCATCAGTTCGGTCTTTACATAATCCACAGCTTCGGTCAGTGCCTTGAGGAATTTGTTGAAATCTTCTTTGTAGAGGAAGATCTTGTGTCTGTCGTACCCGTCTTCATTGAATTTTTTACGGCTTTCAGTGATAGTAAGATAATAATCGTTACTACGCGTTGCCCTCACATCAAAGAAATACGTCCTGCGTTTGCCGGCTCTGATGCGCTTACTGTAAACGCTTTCCATCCTTTTTTCGTTGTTTTCGTACGCCACTATTAAATTTTTTTACAGTTGAAAATTACAATTAAAAACTAGGCACAAATATAGTATTGTTTTCGAATTAGCAAAATTTGCTAAAGAAATTGTAGCACCTAAATAGAACTAATTAAGACAGAAGGTGAACGGTTTGTCCAAGAATGGGATTTTATGGCTAAGCGCCGTTGGCGCTTTCTTCCTGTTGTTGTTCATACAGGTAGGTATAGTATCCATTAAGCGCCATCAGCTCCTGGTGGGTGCCTGTTTCGACAATCTTTCCTTCTTCCAGGACGACGATGCGATCGAAGTCGAGGAGGGAGAAGATGCGGTGGGTGATGATGATAGCGGTCTTGTGTTGCAGATATTGATATAAATTAGCAAGTATTTCCTTCTCAGTCTTAGTATCTACAGCACTGAGGCAGTCATCGAAAACGACAATCTCAGGATCTTTGATGAGTCCCCGGGCGATGGAGATACGTTGTTTTTGTCCGCCGCTAAGGGTTACCCCTCTTTCGCCGATCATCGTGTCATATTTTTCGGAGAAGCCGTCTATTTCTTTCTCTACGCTGGCGTAGCGGGCCGCCCGCCGCACTTTTTCTTCATCCGGCTGGTCCAGGCCGAACTGGATATTCCCGGAGACGGTGTCGCTGAAGAGGAAGACGTCCTGGGGGACGTAGCTGATCTGTCGCCGGAGGGATTGGAGGTCCATCTGGCGGATGTCGGCGCCGTCGATGAGGATCCGGCCCTGGTCGGGGTCATACATCCGGAGTAGTAGTTGGGCCAGGGTGGTCTTTCCGCTGCCGGTTCTGCCGATGATGACCACCTTCTCCCCTTTTTTGATGTCCAGGTGGAAGTGTTTGAGGGCGTGGATGCCGGTATTGGGGTAGGTGAAGTCGATGTTTTCGAAGGAGATGTCGCCCTGTAATTGTTGTATGAGGGCATTCGGCGGATTCTGGATCCGGGACCGGGTGTCGAGGAATTCGTTGAGTCGTTTCTGGGAGGCGGAGGCCCGTTGGATCATGCTGGCTACCCATCCGATGGCGCTGACGGGGAAGGTGAGCATGGTGATGTAGATGACAAACTCGGTGATGGTGCCGATGTCAGTGTTGTGGCGTCCATAGATGACGTAGAGTCCCCCGATCATGATGGTGAACAGGGTGCTGAGGCCGATCATCAAGCCCATGGAGGGGAAGTAGATGGATTCTACTTTTGCCAGGCCTACGGCATTCTTCCGGTATTCTTCACTGTTGTGGGTGAAGTAGCGGAGCATGGCTTTT
>DATJJD010000187.1:0-12118 GCA_035492545.1 Puia sp. | reverse complement strand
TATGCCGATCTTAGAAAAAAACACAGAAACGGGTATTCTGCCCGCAGAGGAAGTTATTGAAGTATTTGGAGCCCGGGTGCATAACCTGAAAAACATTGACATCCGAATCCCTAAGAACCAACTGGTGGTGATCACCGGTATCAGCGGGAGCGGCAAGTCCTCCCTGGCCTTCGACACCATTTACGCAGAAGGACAGCGGCGTTATATGGAAAGCTTCGGCGCCTATGCCCGTCAATTTATCGGTGACATGGAGCGACCCGATGTAGACAAGATCACCGGCCTCAGCCCCGTGATCTCCATCGAACAAAAGACCACCAATAAAAACCCCCGCAGCACCGTAGGCACCGTCACCGAGATCTATGATTTCCTCCGCCTCCTCTATGCCCGCATAGGAGAAGCCCACTCTTACAACACCGGTAAGAAAATGGTGAAATTCACCGAGGAAGAAATTGTGGAGAATGTCTATAAGAAATTCAAGAATAAAAAGATCTCCGTGCTGGCGCCGTTGGTCCGGGGCCGCAAAGGACATTACCGGGAGCTCTTCGAAGACATCCGCAAAAAAGGATATCTCAAAGTAAGGGTGGACGGAGAGGTAAAAGATCTGGCGCCGAAAATGCAGGTCGACCGTTACAAGATCCACGACATCGAAGTGGTCATCGACCGCCTGGCTGCCACCGAGGATATGAAAGTCCGTCTGAGCCAGAGTGTACAGAAAGCCCTGCAGATGGGCAAAGACCTGATGTTCCTCCTCGTCAATGACGATAACAAGGTCGTCCAGTACAGCAAACAGCTCATGTGCGAAGACACCGGCATCAGCTATGAAGAACCTTCCCCCAACAGCTTCTCCTTTAACTCACCTTATGGAGCCTGCCCTACCTGCAAAGGGCTGGGCGCCGTCTACCAGGTCAGCATGGATGCCATCATCCCCGACCCGTCCAAGAGCATCAACGAAGGCGCTATCATTCCTTTGGGTGAGGAAAGGGATTCTTATGTGTTCAAACAGGTACAACAGCTGGCGAAAAAGAATAAATTCAGCCTGGACACCCGGGTAGAAGACATGCCCAAAAAAGCACTGAACCTCGTCCTGTACGGCAACGAGACCGGTTCTGATGAAGTCAACCTGGATTTTGAAGAGGCCGCCGCGGGAGGACAGATCTACGCGACCGAATACGAAGGTCTGATCAACCAGCTCAAACGCTGGTTTGCCGGAGGCACTTCCGATTCCCTCCGGGAGTGGGTGGAAAAATTCATGGAGCTCAAAACCTGCGACACCTGCCAGGGAGCAAGGCTGAGAAAGGAAAGCCTTTACTTCAGGGTAGCGGAGAAGAATATTTCCGAGTTGAGCGGGATGAATCTCAATAAACTCATCGTCTGGTTCAGCGGCATCGAGAAGAAGCTGAGCAGCAAGCAGAACACCATCGCCAAGGATATCCTGAAGGAGATCCGCGAACGACTGCAATTTATGCTGGACGTAGGCCTCACCTATCTTACGCTCAATCGTGCCTCCCGGACCCTCAGCGGGGGAGAGTCCCAGCGCATCCGGCTGGCTACGCAGATAGGATCGCAGTTACAGGGCATTACTTATGTGCTGGATGAGCCGAGCATCGGCCTTCATCAGCGGGATAACCAACGCCTCATCGAAGCCCTGAAGAACCTCCGCGACATCGGCAACAGCGTGCTGGTGGTAGAGCATGATAAGGACATCATGATGGCCGCCGACTACCTGGTGGACATCGGCCCCAAGGCGGGCTTTCACGGGGGGCGCATCGTCGCCCAGGGCCGCCCGCCGGCGCTGCTGAAACTCGATACCCTTACCTCCTCTTATCTCAACGGGCACCAGAAAATAGCCATTCCTACAGAAAGAAGAAAGGGGAGTGGGAAGTTTTTAGAATTGAAAGGAGCCCAGGGCAACAACCTGAAAAACGTGGATGTAAAATTCCCGTTGGGGAAATTTATCGTGGTCACCGGAGTGAGCGGCAGCGGCAAGTCCACCCTCATCAACGAGACGTTGTATCCTATCCTCAGCAAACATGCTTACAACTCCAGGATGACGCCATTGGAGCATAAAAGCATCAAAGGGCTGGAGCACATCGATAAGGTGATTGAAATAGACCAGTCGCCCATCGGCAGGACGCCCCGCAGCAACCCGGCGACCTACTGCGGTTTCTTCACGGACATACGCACCCTCTTTGCTTCTGTGCCGGAAGCAAAGATCCGCGGTTATACTGCGGGCCGGTTCTCTTTCAACGTCAAAAGCGGCCGCTGTGAGGTCTGTGAAGGCGGGGGCATGCGGGTGATTGAAATGAACTTCCTCCCCGATGTCTATGTACACTGTGAAAAATGCAATGGCCGGCGCTATAACAGGGAGACCCTCGAGATCCGGTACAAGGGGAAATCCATCAGCGACGTGCTGGATATGACTGTGGACGAAGCGGTGGAATTCTTTCAGAATGTACCCTATATCTACCGCAAGATCAAAGTGCTGCAAGAGGTGGGATTAGGATATATAACCCTGGGCCAGTCGGCCGTAACCCTCAGTGGCGGTGAAGCACAGCGGGTCAAGCTGGGGACGGAGCTGGGCAAGAAAGACACGGGTAAGACATTTTATATCCTGGATGAGCCTACCACCGGGCTTCACTTCGAAGATATCCGGCATCTGCTGGATGTATTGAATAAGCTGGTGGACCGGGGTAATTCGGTCCTGGTCATCGAACACAATATGGACGTGATCAAAGTGGCGGACCATGTGATCGACCTGGGCCCTGAAGGGGGAGACGGAGGTGGCAGGATCCTCTTCGAAGGGGTACCTGAAGACCTGGCGAAGAATAAGGAAAGCTTCACGGCCAAATACCTGAAGGAGGAGCTGAAAGCGGGATAACCGGGGCCGCCAAGCAGGCCGATATGCGAAGTCGCCGATCAGGGCCGCTAACCGGGGCCACTAACCGAAGTCGCCGATCAGGACCGCTAACCGGGACCGCCGATCCAAAAATAATAACACCGTATGGAAAGAATAATCATAGACATGGACGAAGTCATTGCCGACCCCATGGGAGCGATGATAGACTGGTATAAAAAAGAATATGGAGGGGACGTCGACTGGGATAAAATGCTGGTAGGCTCCTGGCTCAAGGGCTTCCCGGAGCAGCATCAGCCCCTGATCATGGAAAGACTGCTGGCCCCGGGCTTCTTCCGCCACCTCCCGGTGATGGAAGACAGTATAGATGTACTGAAAGAAATGAACCAGCGTTACGAGGTCTTCATCGTGTCGGCGGCCATGGAGTTTCCCAACTCGCTGAAAGATAAATATGAATGGCTGATGGAGCACTTCCCCTTCTTCACCTGGAAACAGCTGGCCCTCTGTGGCAGCAAAGACCTGGTGCATGGAGATCACATGATCGATGACCATGTGAAAAACTTAAAAGGTTTCAAAGGTAAGGCACATTTGTTCACGGCCGCCCATAACCTGGAGGTTACGGGCTATGACCGGATCAATAACTGGAAAGAGGCCGCAGCCATCTTTCTGAAGTAAGCCTCTTTCAAAAATAAAATACCAATAAGCGGTAGCAGGGAGTGATCAATAAAATCTTTGTTTGTAAAGGGTACCTAGAATAGGGAACGGATCAGGTCTTACTTAAACCTTCGGATATTCGGATTTTACTAATTTCCCTGCTTGCTTATTGGTTATGCGTTTATAATATTTTAAAGAACTTTCTTTATTGATCACCGGCCGGCCTTAACGGACCGCCAGGCGTCCATTCTCTATCCGCTCGTCATCGGTGAACACTTCGAACAGGTAATTGCCCTCCGTGATATTGGTCAGCACAGTTGTTTCCCCTTTGCGGATGCTGGCCTGGTTTACCAGCCTGCCATCCATGTCGAACAGGTATAATTGATAGACTTTCCCGTCCTCTCCCCCGGCGGAAAAGAACAGCACCTGCTGACGGGCATCAGGGTATAATCTGATCTTATTCTTTTTGCTACTTTGAGACTTGCTCACCTGGATACTGTGAATAGTATCCTTACCGGTGACGGTGGATGCAGGTCGCATCCCGGAAGGAAGATCGAATGCATAAGTCGGACAGGCAATGATCATTGCCAGGCTCAGGGCCCAGGTAAATAAGTTTCGCAATCGTAGTGTTTTCTTTAGGGGTACAGTTTTCTTCATAAGTTACCTATTGATTATAGAATCAATAAAAAAAGTAGGGTACGGATCAACAACAACTAAAAACGGATCAATAACTAATAACTAAAAACAAACTTTATTCGAACTCGAACAGATTGGTCATTATTCAACTAGAATCGTAACAACGGACAACGGGTAGAATTATTCCAGCGCTGCTCACTACCCCCACCGATACGGAATCCTATTTTAAAGCCAGCAGTGAAATAGGCGTCATTCTGATGAGGATCTCCTCTTTTATTGCCAGGCTGATAACCTGCTCCCGGCGTACTTCTCAGGGGGCTCTTATTCGCCATCGCTTCGGCTATCGTCGCCTGCTGCGGGGAGAGATGAGCATAGAAAAGGCTGGGGTCCACATAGTTCTTACTGACGTCGTCGATATAATCGGTAAAGGTCTTACGATGTATGATCTCAAAAGATACATTCACATTCTCACTGAAGAAATATTTGATACCCACACCCATTGGAATATTCATTTGGGTAAGAGAGTAATTCTTTCTGTCGGGATATTCCGGAAACCCTTCCCCTTCCGTGTGCAACGGCTTCAGGTCCACCCAATATACGTCGCCGTTAGGAGACCGGTAGCTGCCCTGGGGGTTGAAATGGAAAAGCCCCAATCCGATGACGCCATAAGGCCTTAAACGACCGGTTACATCCTCCGGGTCTTCTTCGAGCAGTACTGTAGGGTATACTTCCGCCATCACGGTTCCTTCTAATATGGTAGAGCGAAAATCAAGGTTACGGTTCAGGCGGGTTTCTTCATCACCGCCCTTGCCCTTGATCTCATTATCGGCGCCTTCAATACGACCATAGTTCAGGGAGAACCGGAAACCCAGCCAGGGGGCAGGATAAGCGGTAAAATAGGCTCCCACAGCTATCTTTGTGGTCGTCATGTTATAGTCTTTGATAAAGGTTGTTCCCTTTCCGGCATGTCCCCCCAGGTCACCCAGAAAGACCATGGGGCCTACTGTGATCCCTGCCTCTGTAGTATTTTTCAGCTCGTCCTGACTGTAAGAGGGGAAATGCAGGGACAGCGTAACTACCAGCAAGAACAAACACATCCGCAGCAAGGAGTGTAGACTCTGTTTCATGAATATTAGATTTTAGTTTTCCGATGGTTTGGATTCCCGCTTTTCAAAATTGAAACCGGGGTTATCATACAAGAAACGAAAAAAAGAGGTTTAATTGTGCATTAAAACACAACTATTTTATCCACAGAATTCCCAATTGAGGAAATCCACTTAGTCTTGCGTAAGTAATAGCATCTCAATGTGTTCAATTCCATCTTCCAGGTACATTTCGCTGGCTTGTTCAAAGCCGAAAGATTCGTAGAATCCCTTCAGGTAATATTGTGCTCCGATGCGTATAACTCTCTTTCCATGAAGGGTGTACAGTGTCTGAATGCTGTGTTGCAACAGTTCTTTTCCTATCCCTCTGCCTCTGGCGGCAGGGGAAGTTACGATCCTGCCTATCGAAGATTCCTCATAGGAAATACCCGCAGGCACTATTCGTGCATATCCCAACAGCTTGTTCTCTCCGTTTTCCTCTTGCCATCCCATCAGATGCTGAGAGAGCTGATCCTTATTGTCCATATCCAGGAAAACACAATTCTGCTCCACGACAAAAACCTCGCTGCGCAAGCGTAAAACAGCGTACAACTCCTCTGCATGCAGGGTCTCGAATTTTTTACAGATCCAGGTGGTCATTTTTTTAGTATCCATATTTATCCTTCCAGAGACTTTTTAAAAATTTTCTCAGTTCCTCTTCTCTTGCATTTTTACCGGGGTCATAAAATTTCGTTCCCGCGAGGGCATCGGGAAGATATTCCTGTTGCGAAAAATTATTTTCATAGCTGTGACTGTATTGATAACCCTTGCCATAGTCCAGGTTCTTCATCAGTTTGGTGGGGGCGTTGCGGATATGCAGCGGTACCGGCAGGTCCCCATGCATACGAACGGCAGCCTGCGCCGCGCCGATGGCCGTGGTAGCTGAATTACTCTTAGGGGAAGATGCGAGATAGGTAGCGCACTGTGATAAAATGAGGTTGGACTCGGGATAACCGATCTTGTTCACGGCATCGAAACAGGCATTGGCCAGCAACAGGGCATTCGGGTTGGCATTTCCGATATCCTCACTGGCAAGGATCAGCAATCTTCTGGCGATAAATTTTACATCTTCACCTCCTTCTATCATTCTCGCCAGCCAGTACACCGCCGCATTGGGGTCGCTGCCCCGGATGCATTTGATGAAAGCGGAAATAATATCATAGTGCTGTTCGCCTTGTTTATCATAGAGGGCTATGCGTTGCTGCGCGATCTCCATGACCAGCTCATCGGTGATGACTGCATTTTTTCCGGCCGCATTACAGACAACTTCCAGCAGGTTGAGCAATTTACGGGCATCCCCCCCCGATAGACTGACCAGCACCTGGGTTTCCTTCAAGGTGATATTCTCCTGTTTCAATATTTCATCCTGCTGCAGTGCCTGTTGTAATAGCTGGATAAGATCCGTTTCATCCAGGGGTTTTAACACATATACCTGGCAGCGGCTGAGCAAGGCGCTGTTCACTTCGAAGGAGGGGTTTTCCGTGGTAGCCCCGATGAGGGTAACGACCCCCTTCTCTACTGCCCCCAGCAGGGCATCCTGCTGTCCTTTATTAAAACGATGGATCTCATCGATGAATAAGATGGCTTTGGCCTTTTCACGGGCTTCCGCGATAACCTCCCGCACTTCCTTCACCCCCGAGGAGATGGCGCTGAGGGTATAAAAAGGGACCTGCAGGGAATTCGCAATGATGCCGGCGATGGTGGTTTTCCCGGTCCCGGGAGGCCCCCAGAGGATCATAGAAGGCGGTTTCCCGTTCTCGATGGCAGTACGCAGCACGCTGCCCTTACCGGTCAAATGTCGCTGACCGACCAATTGATCCAGCGTTTGGGGACGAAGCCGCTCTGCCAGCGGAGCTTGTGGAGACAACATAAAAAAATTTAAACATCAATAGTACAACAAGTTACCTTTTTTCCTGTTTAATTTGCAAAACGGTCAGTATGCTGTCGTTCCACCCGGATTTCCGCTTTCTTTTTGTTCTGCTGCTTGGGCCCCTGCTCCCGGCCTACGGGCAATCCGTGACGGTGTCCGGGGTGGAGAATTATGCGCTGAACAGACCTGGCATCGTGATGATCCGTACGGAATACTCCGCGAATGTATACGTCAACAGCATGAAAATGGACAATAAGGCCTTTAACGCCTTGCTGGACTCCATTCAAAAACTGGACCACGGCGGCGGTGTATCGGCCGAACAAAAGCTGGACATCGTACTGCGGGAGATGAACCAGCGCCCCGGCCGCTTCTTCCAAACGACCTTCGACTATATCAAACAGGTGGAACAGATCACTGCTACCGGTACCGGTTTCTTCATCACCGACAATGGTTATGTGGCCACCAACTGCCATCTGATCGAACGGGAGAATGCTTTTATCCGCCGTCAATTTATCCTTTCCGCCTTTCAGCAGATAACGGACGCCAGCATCTCCGCCCTGGAGAATTCCTGGGCTACCCATTTTACGGAGCAGCAGCGCAGCCTGCTCTACAATACCTACGCTTCCGTTTACTCCCGTCTCTTTTCCATGATCCTTTATGACCTGAAGAAGAATATATACGTCGTTTACCGCAGCGACGGTGAAAGAGGTCCCGGCAGCGAGAAAAAGCCTGCCCGTATCGTCGTTAAAGGGGAGCCGATGCCCGGTAAGGATATCGCTATCCTGAAGATCGAGACGGGCCGGGAAATGCCTGTGCTCACCATCGCGGACCCGCGGCTGCCGCAGGTAGGGGAGCAGCTGTTCGTATATGGTTATCCGGGCCCTGTCACCAACAATGATTTTGTTGCCGTGGAGTCTGCCATCGAGCCCACCCTGACCACCGGTATCGTCAGCGCCATAAAGAATTCCGTAAGGGGCTGGCCTGTTATCCAGATGGATGCCAATATCAATCATGGCAGCAGCGGCGGCCCGGTATGTAATGAAAAAGGGGAGGTCATCGGGCTCACGACCTTCGGCAGCCTGGAAAATACCGGGGGCCTGGCGGCAGGATTGAATTTTGCCGTGCCTATCGCCATCCTGAATGAATACCTGGATACGGCGGGCATTACCCCCCGGGCGGGCCGGTCCTCACTCTTGTTTGCCCGGGCTATGGCCTTTTATGACGGACGACACTACCAGGCGGCCCTGAAAAACTTCGAGGCTGTTCATCAGCTCAATCCATCCTACCCCGGCCTCTACACCTATATAGCCGAATGCAGGGACAATATAAAAAAAGGGAAAAGTAAAGGTTCCGAACCGGTGGAACGCGTCCTGTTGATAGCCAGCCTGTTCCTGTTGCTGGCGGGCGGTACTTCGCTATTTTATATCGTTGTCTCTAAGAAATAGATACCAGCGCAGGAGGCGGAACCCCAAAAAAACATTCACGGAGACACAAAGGCCTGTCACAATGCCAAAAATACCCGTTGTGCGGATAAATTTGGCAACGTCCATGTCCTTGAGCTGGGGAGGCATCTGAGGCTCCATTAACCTGGCCAGGTCCCGGGTGTTCTGCAGCATGGCCAGACCTTCCGTAAAGAAACTGATCCCGAAGAACAAAGCGATAAACCCGATGAAACGGATACCCACCGGCGTTTGACTGCTCAGTGGCACCGCCGGATTTTTAATGCTCTTATGCAATTGAAGGGACGCATAGCTGTGTAAGACGATAACACCCGTCAGCACCCCCACGATGAGCAAAAGCATATTGCCTCCCAGCACTCCTGCCAGTAACGTCAGTCCCGTAGATATTCCCCAGACGATGATATTGAACCACGATAAGATCGTGGACACCTTCAGCGCGTTTTTCATCCCTTGTACCATTTTTTATTTTTACTTCAGACCCAGCCTGAGCTCCAGCTCCTGCAGTTGTTTCTCATCGATGGTGCTTGGCGCATCCAGCATCACATCCCGTCCGCTGTTATTCTTCGGAAAGGCGATAAAGTCACGGATGCTCTCACTGCCTCCCAGGATCGAGCAAAGCCGGTCAAACCCAAAGGCGATGCCCCCATGTGGCGGAGCGCCATATTCAAACGCCCCCAACAGGAAACCGAATTTATGCAACGCCTCTTCCGGGCTCATGCCCAGCGCTGCAAACATTTTTTCCTGCAGTTCCCGCTGATAGATCCGGATAGAGCCGCCCCCGATCTCATTTCCATTCAGCACCATATCGTAAGCGTTGGCCTTGATATTCGAATAAGGATGTTCGAGGTATTTGTCGGCATTTTCGATCGCGGGATTATTTTGGATCATAATGCTGATATCCGAAGGTTTGGGGGAAGTAAAAGGATGGTGACGGGCTACCCAGCGGTTGTCCTCCTCTGCATACTCGAAAAGGGGGAAGTCCAGCACCCATAATAATTTGAATTCATCATCCTTGCGTAGTCCCAGGCGTCGGCCCATTTCCAGGCGCAGCTCGCTCGTAGCCTTCCGGGTCCTTTCTTCCCGGCCGGCCAGGACCAGGATAAGGTCACCGGGAGCTGCCCCTGCTGCCGCTGCAATGGCTTTCAGCTTATCTTCCCCATAGAATTTGTCCACGCTGCTCTTCAGGCTGCCATCCGCATTGTATTTGATGTACACCAGCCCCTGCATGCCGATCTGGGGACGTCGGACCCAATCGGTAAGCTCATCCGTCTGTTTGCGGGTATATTCGCTGCATCCCGGCACGGCGATAGCCAGGACGGTCTCGGCATTGTCGAAGACGCCGAAGCCGGCGCCGTTGATCAGCTCCTCTTTTGTTTGTGCCTGCGAACCGGTGCGTATAAAGGCCGACTTCAGGTTGAGTATTTCCAGGCCGAACCGGATATCCGGCTTGTCATTCCCATACCGCCACATGGCATCTTCCCAGGTCATACGCTCCACTTTCTCCTTATATTGGATGCCTTTCACGGCCTGGAATATATATTTTACCATGCCTTCGAACATTTCCAGGATATCTTCCTGTTCGACAAAGCTCATTTCACAGTCGATCTGGGTGAATTCCGGCTGACGGTCTGCCCGGAGGTCTTCGTCGCGGAAACATTTCACGATCTGGTAATACCGGTCATACCCGCTGACCATCAGCAATTGCTTAAAGGTCTGGGGCGACTGGGGGAGGGCGTAGAACTGCCCCGGGTTCATACGGGAGGGCACGACGAAGTCACGGGCTCCTTCCGGGGTGGACTTGATCAGGAAAGGTGTTTCCAGGTCCATGAAATTATTCTCGTGCAGGTAATTGCGGGCGGCCCGGTTCACTGCATAACGTAATTCCAGGTTCTTTTTGACGGCATGGCGGCGAAGGTCCAGGTACCGGTACTTCATCCGCAGGTCATCCCCTCCGTCGGTATCATCCTGGATGGTAAAAGGGGGGGTGACGGACTTGTTGAGGATGGAGAAAGACTCTACCTTTATCTCGATATCCCCCGTGGGCATATTTGCATTCTTGCTGGTCCTTTCGGTCACCAGGCCTTTTACCTGCAATACAAATTCCCTTCCCAGGGGGTTCTCCGCCAACTCTTTATTCAATTCTTCCCCGAATAACAGCTGGGTAAGTCCGTAGCGGTCACGCAGGTCGATAAAAGTGATGCTGCCGAATTTACGGACGGTCTGCACCCAGCCGGCCAGGGTGACAGCTTTGTCGATATGCTCCTTTCTTAATTCCCCACAAGTATGAGTGCGATACATTCCTTTCAGTTTTGCGTTTGATGATAGCCAACTTCCCGCTTTTCAGGAAGAGGGGCAAAGGTAATTTAAAACCCAGAAGCATTGCGCGGGCCCGGCAAATTTTGTATTTTACGAATTTTACGGAATTATGTCCAACGAAGTGGCTTTCATAATCGGTCTTGCCATTGCCATCCTAACGGTGGCCCGTCTGACCCATATTATCTACCGATGGTTCAAAAAGGGGAAGCTGATACGGATCTACCAGGACAAACACAAGGACTTTGACAGCATTCTGGCCCAGCATAATCCCTATTACAGAAGCCTGGATAATGCGGGAAGAGATCGTTTCCTGCGGCGGGTCCTCGTATTTATGGAGTTCAAGGATTTCGAATACATAGACATCGAGCCTGATGACAAAATGCCCCTGTTGGTCAGCTCTGCCGCCGTACAGCTCACCTTTGGCCTGGATAACTTCCAGCTGGACTATTTCAAAACGATCTATATTATAAAGGACAACTATCGTTATGGATTGTATAATGTACCTTTTGAGGGGCATGTCAGCGAGGATGGGATCTATCTCTCCTGGAGCCATTTTTTTCGGGAATTCACGGATTATTCGGACGGACAGAACGTTGGGCTCCATGAAATGGCCCATGCGCTGACCTATGTAAATTTTACCGTACAAGACGGGAGAGATACCAGCTTTCACGATAAATTCAAAGACTTCTCCATCGTCGCGCGCCCCGTATTCGAACGCATGCAGGCAGGAGAGACCACCATCCTCGACCCTTACGCCGCCACGAACTACCAGGAATTCTGGGCCGTCTGCGTGGAAACCTTCTTTGAAAGGACCAATACTTTCAAACGACAGCTGCCCGAGCTCTATTTTTCGCTTTGCACCCTGTTAAACCAGGACCCTCTTACCCCCGGAAAAATCGGCGCGCCGGCTGAGTCCTATCCAACTATTTAATTTTCATTCCTTTATAAATAAGAATGGAAAACATTTCCCCAGGGCTTTTGATTTTTAAATTTTATTTCTATCTTGTTCCCAATCCGTATGATTCATTCCTCTTGATTAAACCCGCCTATAGCTTTTCCACTCTAACCTAAAAGCCATAGTTCCGTATCCAACACCAATGGGAGACCCGATTGTAGCAATCGTTGTTCTTGACTCAAAAAGAAAAATGAACTCTATGGAACTCATTGTCATTTCTTCATTGGTACT
>DATJJD010000186.1:0-10702 GCA_035492545.1 Puia sp. | reverse complement strand
GCCGATAGGGTGACCAGTTGCAGAAAATCTTTTGATAACATGCCGATGATATTGCCGGCGCTGGCTCCCAGTACTTTCCGGATACTGATCTCCCGGATCCGTTGCTGGGTGGCATAGGCAGCCAGGCCCAGCAGGCCGATGCAGGCGATGAAGATAGCCAGGACGGAGAAAACGGTAAATACCCGCTGAACGGTCTGTTCCGCCTTATACTGTTCGGCGAGGGTCTCGTCCAGGAACCTATAGTGAAAAGGCCGCTCGGGCACGAAGGTCTTCCAGGTCTTTTCGATGGCCACGATGGCTGTCCTGAAATCATCGCCTTTTATGCGTACGGTGGTCAGCTGCGTCTGATCATTAAACTTGGCGGAGTTGGTGATGACCAGGGGCGCAATGGCCTGGTGCAGGGTCTGGAAGTGAAAGTCCTTTAAGACGCCTACGACGGTATAGATATGGGGGGAATCCGGGCTGAGGTTGAAATTCTCGCTGGTGGTGGTGAGCCGGGTGCCCAGCACGGGTTCTTTTAGCCCCAGGGCCGATACGGCTTTTTCGTTGAGGACAACGGATAGGGAGTCGGTACCAAATTGTCGGGAGAAAAATCTTCCCTGGGTCAACTGGAGGTCGAGGGTAGCGGCAAACTGGTCGTCCACGATGATGCCCCTTCCCGTCATCGACTCACGGGACCCTACGGGCTGCCAGGTAATGCCGAAGAAGCCATCCCCGCCGGGCATGCTGGAGGCGCCGCTGACCTTTTCTACCCCGGAGATGTTGCCCAGTTCGTTACGGAAGGCCCTGATCTTTTCATTGAGAAGGTCCGACCGCTGGATCTCGATGATATGGTCTTTTTTAAAGCCCAGTTTGTCGCCCGTCATATACTGCATTTGCCGGTTGACGATGATGGTGCAGATAATCAGGATGATGGAAATGGCGAACTGAAATACGACCAGGCCATTCCTCAGGGCCGTTCCATATTTATTGGATTGAAATTTCCCTTTTAATACTTTGATTGGCTGGAAGGATGACAAGACGAAGGCCGGGTAGAGGCCGGCGACCAGCCCTACCAGCAAGCCAAAGATCAGCAGGAGGCTTATCGCCCGGGGTTCGAGGAAACCGAGGATACTAAGCTCTTTACCCGATAATTTGTTAAAGAGGGGCAGCAGGATCAGGATGAGCAGTAAGGATAACAGCACGCTGAAGAGGCTTACCAGTACGGACTCCAGCAGGAACTGGAAGATCAGGGATTTTTTTTCAGAGCCGAAGGTTTTGCGTATGCCTACTTCTTTGGCCCTTTCCATCGAGCGGGCGGTAGACAGGTTGATAAAATTGATACAGGCGATGCCCAGGATAAAAATGGCGATGATGCCGAAGATGTATACGGCCCGCATGCTGCCGTTGGGTTTTATCTCTGCCTCCAGGTCGGAGATGAGGTGGATCTTTTGGAGGGGCTGTAAGTAATAGTGATAATTATTGCCGGAAGCGAGGAATTGCCGGAAGGTCTCGCCGAAGTTGCGGGCGATATCTCCCGATACATATTTTTCGATGATGCGGGGAAATTTTGATTCCAGGGCGGCGGGGGAAGCGCCTTTGTTCAGTAACAGGTAGGTATAGGTGGAAAAGCCCGTATAGTTGGGTTGTTTGGCAAAGGGGAACGTAATATCGGAAAGTAAGATATTAAAGCGCATGTGGGAGTTCTCCGGCAGGTCTTTACAGACTCCGGCGATCTGGAAGCGGAGGTTGTTAGCGTCGGTCTCGAAGGTCTTGTTGAGGGCTGCTTCCGCAGAGCCAAAGAGCTTTTTGGCGGTGGTCTCGTTGACGACGGCCATGTTGGGTTTTTGGAGAGCGGTAGCCGGATCTCCCGCCAGCAGCGGCAGGGAGAATACCCGGAAGAAATTGGAGTCCGCCGTAAACACGTATTTTTCTTCAAAGCGCTGGTCTCCTATTTTCACCAGGAAATTATCCTTGCCGGAAAAGTCCAGCAGGCCGGTGTTGGCTGCCACTTCGGGGAATTCCTTTTTGATGGCCGTGCCGATGGAGTTGGGGATGATGGCGTAGGGGGTGCTGCGCTCGGGGTATTTCCGTTCGAGGACCACCCGGTAGATCCGGTCGCCGTTTACCTGGAAGTTGTCATAGCTGAGCTCATCCCGGATGAAGAGGATGATCATGAGGCAAACGGTCATGCCGGTGGCCAGTCCCAGTATATTAATGGCGGTAAAGACCTTTCTTTTGAGAAGGCTTCTAAGGGCGACTTTGAGATAGTTCCTGAACATGCAGTGGGGTTTGGTGTACCTGACTAATTTAATATAAAGTAATGAGGATTCCTGAACAATTTATAGGAGAGGACGTTGAATGAATAAAATACCGTAATCATATGAGTACAGAAGTAGCATTCAAGAAGGAGTATACGATCGGAAACGATCTGACCGTGCGCCGTATGGGTTATGGCGCCATGCGCATTACCGGGGAAGGTATCTGGGGCCCGCCAAAAGACCGGGCAGAGGCCTTAAGGGTGTTGAAAAGGGCCCTGGAGCTGGGAGTCAACTTTATCGATACGGCCGATAGCTATGGACCACATGTCTCCGAGGAGCTGATCGCCGAGGCCCTGTATCCTTATCCCAAGGGGTTGGTCATTGCCACCAAGGGGGGCCTGACCCGTACAGGTCCCAATCAGTGGCCGGTGAATGCCCACCCGGAGTATTTGAAGAAAGCCCTGGAAGGGAGCCTGACCCGGTTGAAACAGGACCGCATCGATGTCTACCAGTTGCACCGTATCGACCCCAGCGTCCCTTATGAAAAAACCCTGGAGTTCTTACAGGATGCCCAGGAAAAGGGGCTGGTCAAACACATCGGTCTTTCCGAAGTCGGGGTGGAGGATATCAAAAAGGCGGAGAAGTATTTCAAGGTGGTATCGGTACAGAATATGTATAGTGTGGACAATCGCAAATGGGAGTCTGTGCTGGAATACTGCGAACAGACCGATAAGGCTTTTATCCCCTGGTATCCCCTGAATGCCGGGAATGTCACCAAGATGCAACAGATCGAGAAAGTGGCGCGTCAGGTAGGGGGCACGGCTCACCAGGTCGCTCTGTCCTGGCTGCTGCACCATTCACCTAATATTCTCCTGATCCCGGGGACCTCCAGCGTCAAACACCTGGAAGAGAATATGAAGGCAGAAAGTATTGTGCTTACGGAAGAGCAGCTCAGCGAGCTGGAAGGGTGAGAAAGGCGGTGAGCGGCGGGCAAAGGCAGCGGGCAAGGGTGGCGGGCGCCGGCAAGTGCGGTGGGCAGCGGGGCGGCGGCAAGAGCGGTGGGCTAAGGCAGCGGGCAAGAGCAGCGGACAAGAGCGGCGAGCAGCGGACGCCGGCAAGAGCGGTGAGCGCCGGGCGGCGGGCTAAGGCCTAGCTTTTCAAAAGATTTTTAATATACGGCTCTATCGCCGCGGGTTTGGTGACGGGAGAAAATCGCCGGACGGGTTTGCCATTTGTATCGAGGAGGAATTTGGTAAAGTTCCATTTGATCCTGCTGCCGAAGAGCCCGCCCAGTCGTTTCTTCAGGTATTTGAATACGGGGTGGGTATCCGGGCCGTTGACTTCTATTTTTTCAAAGAGGGGGAAGGTCACGCCGTGGTTGATCTTACAAGTCTCCACCATCGTCTCGTTGCTCAGCGGCTCCTGGCTACCGAACTGGTTGCAGGGGAAGCCCAAGACCACCAGGCCTTTGTCTTTATAGTCCTGGTATAATTTTTCCAGTCCTTCGAACTGGGGGGTGAGGCCGCATTGGGTAGCGGTATTGACCACCAGCACAACTTTCCCTTTGTAGATGGACATGGGGATGGGCTCGCTCCGGGGGGTACGGGCGGTTAACTGATAAAATCCATTGTCAGAAGTTGTTGTGGGCATATGGTGAAAAGTTGGGCAATGAACCTGAACAACAACAATATACTAAATTAGTTTGGGTAGGTGCGCGGAATGGTACACCCGGCGTATCGAAAACGGACATTGAAACCTGGCGAGCAAGTCATAGTTTATTGATTTCCACATACCTATCAATCCGGCATTGAGTTAGCGTCACCCAGGGAAACGGGGAATCACTATGCTTAAAAGTACGTTTATGATCGCCTGGCGTTATTTCGGTAAGAACCGTCAGTTCACCATCCTGAACCTGATCGGTCTGTCGACGGGACTGGCCTGTACCCTATTGATCTATTTATGGGTAACGGATGAATTGGCAATGGACCATTTCCATGAAAAAGACAGCCGGTTGTACCAGGTGATGGACAACCAGCAAAATACGAACGGGATCAGGACCATGGAGGCGACTCCTTCGCTGCTGGCCAGGACGCTGAAGGAGGAGTTGCCGGAAGTGGAATATGCCGCCGGGGTGTTGTCCACTTCCTGGTATGGCAGGGTGACGCTTTCTGTACAGCACACGGACATAAAAGCGATGGGGCATTATGCCGACAAGGATTTTTTCCATGTCTTCTCCTACCCTCTTTTACAGGGAGACAAGAGCCGGGTGCTGGAGGATAAAAACTCTATCGTCCTGTCGAAGGAGCTGGCCCTGAAATTATTTCATACGACTCAAAATATTGTGGGTAAGACGGTGGAGTGGGAGCATGAGCATCCCTATCTTGTTACCGGGGTCTTTGAAGGAGACCTACCCCACTGCTCTGACCAGTTTGATTTTTTGCTACCCCTGGATCAATTCCTGGACACGCATCCTTACGAAAAGGTCTGGGGAAGGTCGGAAGATCCCAGCACCTATGTGGTCCTGAAGGAAGGGGCCAGCCTGGCGGCCTTTTCTCAGAAGATTGCCCCTCTTATCAAACAAAAAAGCCAGGACCCGAATGTAAACCTCACCCTCTTTGCCCGGCCTTATAGCAGCGGGTATCTCTATGGCAACTATGAGAATGGCGTGCAGGCGGGGGGCCGGATCGAATATGTGCGGTTGTTTTCTATTATCGCCCTCTTTATCCTGCTGATTGCCTGTATCAATTTTATGAATTTGTCTACGGCCAAGGCGTCGAAGCGGATCAAGGAAGTAGGGGTGAAGAAATGTATTGGCGCCAGCCGGTGGTCGCTGATCTTTCAATTCCTGAGCGAGTCGCTGGTGATGAGCTGTGTATCCCTGGTACTGGGTGTGATGCTGGTCAGGCTGTTGCTGCCTGAGTTCAATTCCATTACGGGAAAACAGCTGGTGCTTCTCCCGGACAACCAGTTTGTCGGGGTGCTGCTGGCCATTACCCTCGTTACGGGTCTGTTGGCAGGTAGTTATCCGGCCCTGTATCTTTCCAGCTTCCAACCGGCGGTGGTATTGAAAGGGACGGTGAAAACTTCCCTGGGCGAGTTGTGGGTGAGGAAGGGGCTGGTGGTCTTTCAATTTACCCTGACGGTGTTGTTTATCGTGGCGGTGCTGGTGGTGTACAAACAGATCCAGTTCATTCAAACCCGGAATCCGGGTTATAATAAGGATCATATCCTCAGTTTTGAGCTGCCAAATAACGGCCCTGATCAGTCTGCGGGGAGTCTGCTGGCGGAAATAAAGAAGCTCCCGGGGGTTGCGGGTGCGTCGAGTATGGATCACCGGAGTCTTATCGCGGCCTTTGGAGGAAGTCAGCCTTATTGGGAGGGTATGAGTCCGAAGGAAAGTTTTCAAATCAGCAATATAGGAGTCAATTATGACATGATCGAGACGCTGGGGTTAGAGGTGGTGAAGGGGAGGACTTTTTCCAGGGAGCTGAGTTCGGACAGTGTCGAGGTGATCCTGAATGAGGCGGCGGTGAAGGCCCTGGGGGGCAAGGATCCCATTGGTCGAAAGATCGGAATTTTTCGCGGGGATGGGATGCGGACGGTGGTAGGGGTGGTGAAGGATTTTCATTTTGAATCTTTGCATACCCCTGTGACGCCTTTTGCGCTGAGGCTGGTGCCCGGGAGTACCTGGGATGTCATGGTCAAGGTTCGGGCGGGGGCGGAGAAAAATACGATCGGGCAGGTGCAGGCAATCTATGCGAAAGCTCATCCCGGATTTCCCTTTGAATACCGGTTCCTGGATGATGACTTCCAGGCGCAGTATGTTGCGGAGAAGCGGGTAGCGGTGTTATCCCGGTATTTCGGGGGGCTGGCGATCGTCATTTCCTGTCTGGGGTTATTCGGGCTGGCGGCTTTTACGGCGGAGAGGAGGTTTAAAGAGATCGGGATCCGGAAGGTATTGGGGGCCAGTGTCCAACGAATGGTGCTGTTGTTGTCGGCGGATTTTCTGAAGCTGATATTGATAGCTTTATTAATCGCCTTTCCCCTGGCCTGGTGGGTGTCTCACCAGTGGCTCAGCGGTTTTGCTTACCGGACAACGATCGGCATAGGGGTCTTTCTGCTGGCGGGGGCCACTACCCTGCTGATCACGATCGCTACCATCAGTTTCCAGGCTTTCCGGACAGCGATGGCCAGTCCGGTAAAGAGTCTGAAGAATGAGTGATGAGGGTGTGGGGATGCCGGGGGATGAGACCCCATTAATACCGCCAGCCCATGTAGTGCGAAGCCAACACAAAAAGCGCCGCGACAATCGACAAGGCAAGAAGCCATAACAGGATCCTGCTAAAGAAATACCGGAAGTTGCCCTCGGGGTCGTGTTCGGGGATGGCGAATATCCTGAACTGACGGATGATGGCTTTAGGCTGGGCCTCTACGATAGCGTTGGTCTTTTGGAATGCGCTGTTCACCGTATCGTTGATGCTGGCGGTGGTTTCGGCGATGCGTCGTTCAATCCTGGCGAGGCCTTCGTCTATGACCTTTTGAACGGCGAGGGTATCGGCCGGCGGGGCCACTACCTGTTCATTCAGCCGTTGATCGAAGCCGGCCACTTTTTCGATGAGGGTGGTCACGGTAGTTTGCAGGTCTTTTATGACTTGCATGAATAATTTCTGGTCTTCCAGGATTTCGTTTAATACGGATTCGAAAATTTCTTCTTTCATTGTTGTTATGGTTGGATTGAATAAATTGATGTTTAGAGAGACAGACCATAGTCTCTATCCCGATGCCTATGCCGTTGTTGTTGATGTTGTTCTTCTTGTTCCTGTTGCTTCCGCTGCTCCTGCCGTTGTTTCTCCCGCAGGCGGAGGTCCAGGTCGATGGCCAGGGTCTTATCGATGGTGCGTAAAGGGTAGCCTGTGTCGCTGCCTTTGATAAAGACCTTTTTTTCGTCCATGAAAGTGATCCCTCTTTTACCTTTTAAAACACGGTATCCTCTTTGCTGCATGTTCTGTTCGAATTGGGGGTAATCCCGGGATTCCTGCAGGGCCTGTTCTATCTGCTGTTTCAGTTTGTCCAGGCGCATGCCTTTGCGGGGCGTCTTTCGTTGTTCTTTTGTCAGGTAACGCCGGGGGCCTAATTCCTGGCGGAGGCCCAGGCGGCGTTCGGCATCCCGGCAGTAGTCGGCAATTTTTCCCCGGGAAAAGCTGTCGCTGACCGTATGCCTGTCGAAGCCTATCCTATTGGCCACCAGGTGGAGGTGTTGCTGGGCGGTGTCTTTGTGGAGGATGGCGAGGTACTGGTGCCGGTCAAAACCCAGGGACCGGGCGCAGTCGAAAGCCAGGTTCACCAGGGCCCCTTTTGTCAGCCGTTCGCCGGGAGGCAGGCTCAGGGAGATGTGGAAAACCGGCTTGGACATATTCGGTTTCAGCCGGGCCACCTCGTTGAACTGACGGATCAGCTCCCTTTTGTTGCCGAAACATTGGTGGTACCATAGGATTTCAGCCCGGTCTTTAAAGAGAGCTTCGCCTCCCTGGGACTGGGACAGGTGTTTGTCTTCCAGGCAATAGGTGATGGTCTGGCGGAAAGAGTCGGGAGTATTGATCCTGCCCATCATTGGAGAAGTGATTTGATGTGATCGATGAGTTTGCTGATCTCTAACCGCAGCTGTTGCAGTTCCGCCCGTTCGAAGGCGTTGAGCTCTTCCCCGTCGAGGCGTTTGCGGGCGATGAGGAAGAGGGTGGCCGCCAGTTGGTTGAGCTGGGCGTTAAAGGCCAGGACTTCCGGGGGAAGGGTCTTTGGCTTTTTCAAATAATCTTTTAGCCCCATCTCCCGCATGTATTCGGAGGTGGAGAGGCCAGCCTTCCGGGCCCGGATCTCGATGTATTTTTTTTCCGTGGCGGTACACCACAGACTTATCTTATGTTTTTTTCGATTGTTCTCCCGCGTGTGCATGCTGGTTTTTTACCAAATATGGGACCACGCGGCCAGTTTCCTATGATGGATGCATCATGGATTTGTCAGGATTGGGTATGAAGAAGTTAGAAGGACAGGAAAGCCCTCGTCGCCTGTTCGCCACTGGCGGTGCAGACCTTTAAAAAATATTGACCGGCGGCCAGGCCTGCCATGGAAACGGGAATCTTCTTCGAGGGGGCCTGGCCCATGACGGTCTGTTGACGGACCGTCCCACCCAGGGTATTGGTGATCGTGAGCGTCAGCAGCTGGTCGTGCCGGAGATTGATCTCGGCCTGGAGTTCGGAGCCTTGTATATAAAGTTTGGCAATATTGAGTCCCGTTGTCTGCAGCGAGAGGCTGACTATCTTAGAAAACGTCTCTTTCCCATCTTCCACCATTTTCAGCCGGTAGAAGTTTTTGCCGGTCAGCGGGTGTTGGTCGGTCCAGGAATAGTCTATCTGTAAACTTCCTCCTTTGGCGTCTACCCGGCCCAGGTCGTCGAAGGTGACGCCGTCTGCGCTGTGTTGGGGAATAAAGTAGTTCAGGCCGGTCTCGCCGGCTGTTGTCCAGTTAAGTAGTGCGGATGGTCCGTAGAGGCTAGCGGTAAAGGAAAGCAAGGTGAGGGCAAGGGGGGTGGCCCCGATGACGTTGGCGCTTTCCGCGGCGACGGCGATCGCCGCATGGCCCAGGTCGTTGACGTGAATACCGTCGACTTGTCCGTTAGAGATTACTTCATACTCAGGTTTGATGCCCAGGTAATTGGTGCTGTTGGGATCAAGGTTGGTCAAAACGCTATAAAAGTCGAGACCATAGATGGGGAATTGTGCCAGGATCAGGTTATTGGCCGTCTGAAGCTGCTGGCGAGCCGGGAGGGATCCAAAGTCACGGGGTTGAGAACCTGTGACCCAGCATACGGCCCCAGCGGCAGTAACGGTATTGTAGATCGTTTGCAGATTGGAGAGAAACTCCGTCATCGTATAGTTCTTTGCCAGGTCGTTGGTGGGGAACGCAACGATGACGATGTCCGGGTTGAGCCTGAGGGCTGCGCTGACATTGTGGGCGGGGTCCACCAGGTCTCTCGGGTTGCCATCATGAAAGTCAGGAGGAACGTAACCGTCGGGCATCGCCTTGTAGGTAGTATAGCCGGATACGGCCAGGTTATGAATGGGCTCGGTCAGCAGGTGGAGGTCAGTATAAAATTTATTAACCAGGGCGACCCAGGCTTTGGCATCGGTGGAGGCACCCGCGCCGGCGGCGGTGGAGGAGCCGATCACCACGATTCTTTTTGTTTGTGTCTGGGCCTGGGAGGGGCATGACAATAGGAGCAATACTACGGACAGTGACAGGAGCGTACGCATAACGAGGGTTGAGGGGGTCAATAATAGTTAAGAAACCGGGGTCATTCAGGAATGTTGGGATCCTTTGGAGATTACAGAAGTGGGAATAAAGGTACTTCGATTAAAAGCGAACGCAAATAAAGGTAAACACTTATGGATAGGTGTTTTAATACTGCTTTAATTTCCTTTAGTGATAGAAAAACTCCAGAAGAGCCTGATTGAGTTTTTCGACCTTTGGGTCGTTTAGATCGAGATGTTTTCTCGCTTCGGCGACTTTTTTTTGTAAGGTATTAAGTCTCAAGCCGCCCAGGTGTTCGAAATGATGGAGGATGGCGGCCAGGTCGCTGTCGGAGCATCTTTTGAAGAGGTATTCTCCATCCCTGCCCGGTGACGTCAGGCCCTGTGCCAGGATCAATAATTGGGTGTATTTTTCTGTATTGAGCTGGTTGTTCAATTGCATTCTGCCGGGAAAGGGGCCGGCCAAGGAATTCAGGGCTGGCTCCGGAGAAGTTACTTCGGGATGCTGACTGGCACCGGAGAGACGGTTGTTGGCGTCTTCTTCCTCCCTCACCCAATTCAGGACCTGTTCGAGGGCTGATTTGATTGGGGTCACAGCATATTTGCTTCTTTCCAGGATCTCATACCGGAGAAACCGAAGAAATTCTTTTTTATCGGTGTAAGCTTTATAATGGTAATCCAGATAGCCGATCAGGCCATAGCCGTAATATTCTACCATTTTCGCAAAGATCTCGCGATGGTAGATCAGTTTGGAAGGTTTTTTGGCAAAATACAAGGTATAGTCTCTTTCATAGGGGCCTATTTTGTATTGGAAGTAGGGTACGAATTCATATTCTTTGTGGTCATTATTTTTGCGAAAGCCTGTCATAGTAAGGAAGAATCGGTAGGATGCGGAATCTAACCAGCGTTGTCGAATGCTCATAAAATAAATTTACAAAAAAGGTTTATAATTGTGGCATATGCTAAAAAAATGGACCGGGATCTTTATTCCCCACGTTGTGGCAGTGGTGGTCTTTTTGTTAGTAGCTGTTATTTATTGCCGGCCCGTTTTTGAAGAGAAGGTATTGGTGCAGGAGGATGTAACCCAATGGAGGGCCATGGCGCAGAACTCATTCCAATATAAGGAGAAACACGGTCATTTTCCTTTGTGGACCGATG
>DATJJD010000185.1:0-26443 GCA_035492545.1 Puia sp. | reverse complement strand
CGCTGCCGTACTTCTTACGCAACAAAGTTTTGAACACATCTTCTACCACTTTCATCATGGTAGGGCGGTCGATATTTTCAGCTTCTTTGAAGTCCTGGAAGGCTTCGATCAAATTGATACTTGCCATAACACTTAATTTTTTAAAGACCCCGGCAGAACCAGGATCCGCTAGAAAACTACTTGAATTTTTGTTGTTTTTATGTTATCGAATAAGAGAGCGTGACTGATCACTTCTTTCTTTTTGTTCTTTCCTTTGGTTTCTTCCACCACAATACCGTCTTCGCTTACTTCCAGCAGACGGCCTTCTCTCTTCACCCCATCCTGTAAAAGGATCTCTACCTGCCGGCCAATGTTCTTTTTGTATTGACGAAGCAATTTCAGCGGCTCATCCAGTCCCGGAGAAGAAACTTCCAGGGAGAAATCGTCTCCAGGAAAAAGCCCCGACTCTTCCAGCTGCTTATACAAGGCCCTGTTAACCTGCACACATTTTTCAATCGAGATACCCTGATCTCCATCCAGAAATACCTTAACATTGTTGGTGGGCTTAATTCGCACCTCCACCAGGAAATAAAGGGACTCGCCAGCCAACAAGGCCTGCACCATACCTTCCACCGCCTTAACTGTTTCATTGACCATAGAAAACTACCATTCTTAAGACACCTTCGGCCCGGAGCCATCTTCGGAATCGGGCCCCGCCCGCTTTGAAAATAAAGAAGGGAACGGATTCGTTCCCTTTCTTTTGCTTCGTTTACCTATGCAAATGTAAGGTAAATCCTGATTCCACCAAAACTGACTTAGGGAAAAATAACGCGAGAATCCGAGCGGCAGTCCGGAAGATGGACTTCCGGACTGCCGAGTCTAATGATGGCAGAACTTCGTCGGAGCATCGTCCTTCGCTCCTCCTCGTTCGCAACCTTCGCTTGGCTCGGTTGGGGCAAAACGCCGGTGGCGTTTTTTGTGTACTTTTATAATAAATGAGCAACCATCATGAGCCAACCAGATAATTTAGGTTCTTTCTTTTCAGAAAATAAAACGCTGCTAAAAGAATACCTGGAGACCCGGATGGAGATTTACCGGCTACAAAGCCTTCGCATTTTTTCCAAGTCGGCAGGTTATTTTGCCTGGATCATCGTTTCCCTTTTCCTGGTCTTTCTCATCCTGCTTTTCAGCGGAATGGCCATTGGGTTCTGGTTTTCCAGCCTTCTCCATAGTTATGTGAAAGGTTTCGGATTGGTGACCCTGCTGCTGCTGGTCGTTTTTATCCTTTTGGCTGTTTTCAGAAAACTCCTCTTCGTAGATCCTGTTATTCAAAGCATTATTCAGAGGTCACGGGAAGAAGAAGAAGATAAATAATCTAATTTTATAACATTATGCCCGCAACGACAAAAGCCGCCCGCAGCCTCGATGCGCTCGAAGACGATATTCGCCGTCTACGGCAGAAAGCCCGTCAGCTGGAGGAAAAAATGGATGAAAATTTTACTTACTTCCAGGAGCATTCCGGCTCTATGTTCATCCGATCCCTCCTTCCCCGCAAGATCGAAGGGGAGTCCGTCACCGGGGTTAAGATCCTGGATACTTTTTTACAGAACGAACGTCTTCAGAAAATCCTTATCCGCCTGGCGGACAAGCTGGCCGAGAAGGTGGGAGATGGCCTTAACTGGTTGGTTAGCAGGGTTTTTAGGAAATAGGGCTATCTTTAACAACCCTTTATACGCCTTTGTCGTAACTTAGCTATATCATGATGTCGTTATCGGAAATATTCTTTTTGGGGATCGTAATATACCTGCTATATAAATTTATCTTTAATTTTTGTCTCCCCATTGCCCGGACAACCCGCCAGGTCCGTGAACAGTTCAGAAATATGCAGGGCAACCAGCAGGACCCTGCCGGTCCTTTCCGGCAGCAGTACACCCAGCAGAGCCAACCTCAGCCTAAAAAGCCGGAGCCTTCTTCGAAGAATACGATGGGGGAATACATTGACTTTGAAGAGATCAAATAAGCCACCCGCTGCGAATGCCGGACGGCCCTGGCTACCACTGAAAATCCAGTAACGTGGTGCCGGGTCTCAGATACAGTCCTTTTAATCCAGCCGCCTCTGCCCCCTCCACGTTGATCAGGGCGTCATCCACAAAAAGGGTTTCCCCTCCTATCAGTTGATTTTCCTGAAGAATATGCTGGTACGAAGCTATATCGGGTTTTCTCATGCCCAGCAGGTGGGAATAATAAGTCCGTTCAAAATGATCGTCCAATTCCCCCTCCCCGAAGGTATCCCGATAGATCTTTTGCAGCGCCGTGAGGTGAAGTGCATTAGTATTGCTGAAAAGAAAGAGGCGATAGCGTCGCCCCAGCTCTTTCAGCAGTTGGATTCGTTCCGTGGGAAAGTCGAGCAGCAGGGCATTCCACGCCTTTATAACCTCTTCGTCCGATAGGGAAAGACCGGTCAGCTCGTTTATGGAATCAATAAACTGTCTGTCCGTGATGCTGCCTGTTTCATACGCTCTGAAAAAAGATGCGGCATGACCATGTCCGAAATATTCCCGAAAGGGTTTCGCCCCCATGGCTATAAAAGCATTCTCCGTAAGTTGATTGTCCAGGTTGATGATAACCCCGCCCAGGTCGAAAATAATGTTTTTAATCCCTTGCATAGCGTAAAAATAACTATTCCCGGGCAAGTGTGAAGGCCGCTTGCTTTACATCTCTCGAATTGCCTCCAAGATATAGCCTGAATTCTCCCGGCTCAAAAATATATTGCAATTGATCGTTATAAAACCTCAGGTCGTCCGTCCGGATGGTAAAGGAAACTTTTTTTGACTCTCCTGCTTTCAGGAAGATCTGCTGAAATCCTTTCAGTTCCTTTACGGGCCTTACCACGGAGCCCACCAGGTCCTGAATATAGAGCTGAACGGTCTCTTTGCCATCATATTGACCGGTATTTGTCACTGTTATAGCCGCCGTGAGTGTATGTCCGGGGCTGAAGGATGGGGAGTTCAACGAAATATCACTATAGGAAAATTTTGTATAACTCAATCCATAACCGAAAGGGAAGCGAGGGTCGTTGGGCAGATCGATATAGGAGGAGACATAATTAAGATCACTGTCATTTTTGGCGGGGCGGCCGGTGGAGAAGTGATTATAATAGATGGGGATCTGGCCTTCCGTCCGGGGGAAGCTCATCGGTAGTTTGCCCGATGGGTTGTAATCCCCGAAGAGGACATCGGCGATGGCGTCGCCAGCTTCCGTGCCCAGCCACCAGGTATATAGGATGGAAGGGACATGGTCTGCCGTCCAGTTGAAGACCAGGGGCCGGCCGGCGCTGATCAGAACGACTACCGGTTTGCCGGTCGCCTGAATTGCTTCTATCAACTGCTGCTGTACGCCTGGTAAATGTATATTACTGCGGCTTTTGGCTTCACCGGTCATGTTGCCGGCCTCTCCCACGCTGAGAATAACGATGTCGGCCTTTCCGGCTGTTTCGACAGCTTCCGCAAAACCGGCCCTGGAAGTATCCCTGATGGAACAGCCTTCGGCATATAACAGGGTTGTCCCATCGCCGGTCTTCTTTTTTATACCATCCCATAGAGACACAATCCGGCTGGAGTCATCCGGCCATTCATAAGACCAGAAGCCGAGATTCTCTCTTACGGATTTTACCAGCGGACCTATCAGGGCTATCGTTTTTATGTTTTTCGACAGTGGCAATAGCTGGTGGTCATTCTTTAGCAATACAATGCTCTTTTCCGCCACCGATCGCGCGATTTTCAGGTTCTCCGGGTTGTTCCATTGTTGGGCTGCCCGTTGGTCATTGCAGAACCTGAACGGATCGTCAAACAAGCCCATTTCAAATTTTTTGGTAAGGATACGTTTTACCGCCTCATCGATCCAGGCTGTTTTTACTTTCCCATCTTTTACAAGGGCGGATAGATTGCGGATATAACTGCGGCTTTCCATGTCCATGTCGCAGCCAGCGGCCAATGCCACCTTTGCAGCCTCGTAATTGTCTTTGGCGTACCCATGCGGAATCATCTCCCCTACTGAGCCCCAGTCGCTGACCGTAAATCCTCTGAAATTCCATTTCCCCTTCAGCACTACCCGCTGGAGATACTGGTTGCCGGTAGCAGGAATTCCATTCAGGTCATTGAAGGAGTTCATGAAAGTCGCGGCACCTGCTTCGGCGGCTGCTTTGAAGGGTGGCAGATAGATCTCCCATAAAGTACGCAGGCTCATATCCACCGAGTTATAATCGCGCCCGCCAATGGCTGCACCGTAGGCTGCGAAGTGTTTGGCACAGGCCATGATGGCGTCCGTATCACCCAGGTTTTTCCCCTGGAAGCCCAGCACCCGCGCCCTGGCGATCTGCGAGCCCAGATAAGGATCTTCCCCGGCACCTTCCATCACTCTCCCCCAGCGGGGATCCCGGGCGATATCGACCATGGGCGCAAACGTCCAGTGTACCCCTGCCGCCGACGATTCCGTAGCTGCGACCCTGGCGGACATTTTTATCGATTCCAGGTCCCAGCTGGCGGCTTCTGCCAGGGGGATGGGGAAGGTTGTCCGGTAACCGTGAATGATATCCTGGCCAAACAACAGCGGGATACGCAGCCGGGACTTCATCGCCATTTCCTGTAATTGCCGGGTATGCTCCACCCCGGTGACATTTAACATGGAGCCCAGTTTGCCGGCGCTGATCTGTCGTTGCTTATCCCCGTCTTTTGTGATAGGGCCGGTCGCTTCCCAGTCGCCGTTGTACTGGTTCATCTGCCCGATCTTTTCCTCCAGGGTCATCAGGCTCAGGACAGAATCAACTTTTTGCGCGATGGTTCTGGGCCTGTTGATTTCTTTATGCTGGGCAAACGTGACGAGGGAGAGCGCCAGCGCCGGGACCAGGGCCCGGAAATAACAGAAAAAGGAATGATGCATGGTGGCTTATTTAGTCCAATTAATCTTTACCGGTTTTACGTCCCGCGAGTTACCTCCAATCATGATCTCGAAATCGCCCGACTCCCAGTCATATTTCAGGTCATTGTTATAAAACTTCAAGTCTTCCGGGGTGATGGTGAACGTTGTTTTTTGGGATTCGCCGGCTTTTAAGGAGATCTTCTGAAATCCTTTCAACTCCTTTACGGGCCGGGTAATGCTGCCCACCACGTCGCGGATGTAGAGCTGCACTACTTCCTTCCCATCCCTGGACCCGTCATTTGTCACGGTCACGGTTGCCGTCAGTTGTTGGTTTCCTTTCAGGGAGGTGCTGCTCAGATTTATATCGCTGTACGTAAAGTGTGTATAGCTCAGCCCATAGCCAAATGGATAGACCGGGTCATTAGACACGTCGAGGTAATTCGAACGGAATTTTTGAAACCAGCCGCCTTCCGGCAGCGGCCGGCCGGTATTCTTATGGTTGTAATAAATAGGGACCTGTCCTATATTCTGGGGCCAGGTGGTGCTGAGTTTACCGGAGGGGTTGACATCTCCGAACAGTACGTCGGCAATAGCATGTCCTGCTTCGCTGCCTCCGAACCATACATTTAAAATAGAAGGTACTTTATCATTTTCCCATTTGATGGCCAGGGGACGGCCCGTGAATAAGACCAGCACTACCGGCTTGCCGGTTGCCAGTAAGGCTTTCAGCAAATCCTGCTGAACCTGAGGTATTTCAATATTACTGCGGCTGCTGGATTCGCCCGTCATTTCGGCCGATTCGCCCAGGGCGGCGACGATGACATCGGCCTGGCTGGCGGTATTCAATGCCTCCTGGATGACGTCTGCTGCCGGCCGGTTGTCCCTCTCCAGGGATTTGCCGAACATGCCGGCCCGTTGTTCGAACAGGCTGTCTGCATCCAGGTTAGAGCCCTTGCTGTACAGGATCTTTACGCCGTCACCGGCCACTTCTTTCAAACCTTCCAGGAGGGACACGGACTTCGTAAAATCGGCGGCCACACTCCAGGTACCCGGCATGTTCTCCCTGTTATTGCCCAGGGGGCCCACCAGTGCGATGGTGCCGCTCTTTTTTAGCGGAAGTATATTCCCCTGGTTCTTCAGCAATACAAAACAGTCGGCAGCAATTTTTCTGGCTGTCGCCCGGTTGTCCGCCGTGAAGATGTCCGTAGCTGGTCTTTTTTCGTCGCAGTATTTATAGGGGTTGCTAAAAAGGCCCAGCTTGTATTTTGCTTCCAGGACCCATTTGCAAGCCTCGTCGATCTGCGCCACTGTCACCTTTCCTTCCTGCAGGGACTTTTTTAGAGTTGTCAGAAATCCTTCTCCTACCATATCCATGTCGATGCCTGCTTTCAATGCCAGGGCGGAGACTATCTGGAGGTCGCCTAGTCCGTGTGCCACCAATTCGTTAATCCCTGTATAATCGGTCACGACAAAACCTTTAAAACCCCAGCGTTTGCGCAGCACGTCGGTCATGAGGAATTTATTGGCTGTGGCGGGGATGCCGTTGACATCGTTGAAAGAGGCCATGATACTGCCCGCGCCGGCGTCCACGGCCGCCTTATAGGGAGGCAGGTATTCATTGAACATCCTTACGTAACTCATGTCCGTGGTATTGTAGTCCCTACCTGCTTCTGCCGCGCCATAGAGCGCGTAATGTTTAACGCAGGCCATGATATCGCTGTTGCCGGAAAGATTGCCCTGATACCCTTTTACCATCGCCTTTGCGATCTGTGAGCCCAGGTAAGGGTCTTCTCCGTTACCTTCCGCGATACGTCCCCAGCGGGGATCGCGGGCAATGTCCACCATCGGGGAGAATGTCCAGCAGATGCCGTCTGCGCTGGCTTCGGTAGCCGCTACGCGGGCGCTCTTTTCCACTTCCTTCATATCCCAGCTACAGCTCAGGCCCAAAGGAATAGGGAATACTGTTTCGTATCCGTGAATAACATCCATGCCGAAGATCAGCGGGATCTTAAGCCGGCTCTTCTCCACGGCAATCTTCTGTACTTCCCGAATTTTTACCTGGGATTTAATATTGAATAAGCCCCCCACTTTCCCTTCTTCGATCTTTTTGGCGATGCCGGAGTTTCCCGCCTGTCCGGTGGTGATGTCACCGGCGCCGGGCAGGTTGAGCTGGCCTATTTTTTCATCGAGCGTCATTTTCCCCATCAGGGTGCTGACAAATGCGTGCATTTTCTCTTCCTGCGCCTGTACACGGACTTGCGAAAGCGCGACGATGGCCAATAGAACAAAGACCTTTTTCATATTTAGCAGTATTTATATTTTATATATCAGTCGACTTTGATCACTTTCGTCCTTGCCGAAACACCATTCTCATTAAGGGCTTCTATGGAAAAATAATAGGGTTTTTCCCTGTCCATTAGTTTAAACCAATATTCGTTGGCGCTGTAGACGAGGATGCTATTATACAATTTATCCGGCGCTGTTCCAAAATAGAGATTATAAGCATAGGCGTTATCGGCAGGCCGCCATTTTATCCAGGCACTGCGTTTGTCTTTTTCAGTCCGCAGGACGATAAACTGTTTGACGGTATCCGGTTTCTCCCCATTGCCGTTGCCGAAGACGCGCAGGCCGCTGATGGCGAATTTACCGCCGGACATATGTCTGTTCTCCAACTTCAGGTAACGGGTTTGTACGGGATGCTGCAATTCAACATATTCATGGGGTATATCCGTCCGGTTAGCACTCTTGTCCACCAATAGCTTCCATTTCTTTCCGTCGGTGGATTCATATAGTTTATACTGATGATAGATATCCGTCTGCTTGCCCAGGTAGGGCGCATCCTGGTCGGCATAATTGATCTGGATGGCATTCACGGTCGAGACTTTTCCCAGATCCGTCTGGATCCATTCTCCCGGATCTCCGGTTGCCGCGCTCCACCAGGTCTTTATATTCTCGTCTACGGCTGCATTGGCGGTATAGTCGCCCAGCGTGGAGGAAACCGTCACGGGTTTGTTGTAGTTGAGTAACATCCAGCCGGTAAATCCGCCATTCTCTTCCATTTCTTTTGTCCTTTCAGCAGGAAGGTAATGTGGGTAGTCTCCATAGCTGGTATTGCAATACATTACATCATCTTTGTCAAAACCGGTCTGCCAGATGCCGATCCTTCTTTCAAAGTTGTTCTTTACGGCGATGGTCATTGTGCTGACATGCCAGTAATTTCCTCCGGGGTCCTGGAAGGTTGCTCCATGTCCTGCTCCCCGGGCAAATCCCCCTGCCTTGTAAGAGAGGGGATCGGATTGGGGGGTAAAGTTATTCCCGATGGGCCGGTCGCCTACTACGACGCCATCTGCATAACCGCTGAATTCCGTGCCGGGGGCGCCATATTGAAGATAATATTTTCCATTATGTTTGGTCATCCAGGAGCCTTCGATAAAAGGGTCTAAAAAGGTGTTGTCCAGGTATTCCCCAAATCGCTGCCAGCCATAGCGCCAGTCCTGAAGATGATAGGTCTCCTGCCGGGTCCCTATCGGGCGAAATGTCTTGCGGTCCAGTTCGATACTGTACAAGGGATAAGCATTACTGCTTCCGTTATACATATAGAACCGGCCATCGTCATCTGTAAAAAAAGCGGGGTCCCAGCCGCCGATCTCAAAAGAATCGACAAGTGGTTTCCATTCATTCGCTTTCGGGTCTGTGCTCATCCATAGGGTGAACTGCCGGGTATAGGTCGAGCCGAATACCAGCATGGTATCCCCCACGATGCCGACCGCGGGGGCGCACAGCTCATCATACCCCTTGTTCCAGGGACGCAGGAATTTTTTGGGGATGAATTTCCAGTTCAGCATATCATGACTCCACCAATAGCCCCATTGATTGGTAGAGAACAGATAATAATCCCCTTTATAGAGTACGATCACCGGGTCGGCCGTCGCCCGGTGTCTTCCCCACTCGCTGAAGTCCGGAATGGGGGTATAGCCATAGTCGATGTTGATAGGGTTGCAATACGTGCGTTGCTGGCCAATTGCCTGATCAGCGACCATTAGACAGCAAAAAAGATACAGGATTGTCGTCAACGATTTTTTCATCCAGTGCGCTGCAAAAACTCCTGGCGTGATATGTTTTTCATGATCCGACTTTTTCATGGTTTAATTTTTTATCCTTGGGCTTTGGAAACCCAGTCTTTTCAATCCGTTCTGTACATCCGGAACCTTCATAAATAAGTTCCAGATCAGGCCGCTACGATAATTTTCTATCATGACGACGATAGGTCCCTGGTCGATGGCCAGGTGGGTGCGGGCATACCAATTCCTGGTCTCGCTGAATCCGTCCGCAAAGCCATATGGGCCCCAGATCTTATCGCCCAGGTCGTAGTAGAAATGCTTCAGGGCCTGCATGCTGTATTCGGGTGTATAAGGAAAAGAAGACAGCGCCGCCGTCGGTTGTATGACCCCCCGATCGTCCTGCGGGCAATGGGCGACATACCCTTTATAGCTATCCCCGGCGGTCAATCCCCAGCAATTGGCTCCATACCCTTTGAACTTTTTCGGGTTGTCGATGCAGTAGGCCCGGTTGATCAGGGTATGATTGCGTGTTTGTTCGGCGTAATCGATGCCCTTGTCGTCTTTCAGCCCGTTAGGGTCTATGCCCATAAATGTATATTGTTCGAAGAACAGCGGGCCGCCGTAATCGAAATTTCCCAAGGGTAGTTTAATGCCATAATAGGATTTGCCGTTCATCCAGGACTGGCTTTTCACCCAGGAGTTCTCATAGAGCTCTTTTGAAATGGGATGCGTAGGGGAAGAAGCGGCCATGATGTAGGTGATCAGGGCTTCATCCCATCCGTAAACGGGAAAGTTCATATCGAAATCATTGCTGGGACTCCAGTGCCAGTATAATAATTTGTCGCTGCCTTTACTGTGCCAGTTCCAGTTAGCCACTGCCCACATTTGTTCGACCCGGTTGCGGAAATATTTTTCCAGGGGCTCGTCTCCGTTAAAATACTCTTTGGCGCATAAAAGGCCCATTAATAGATACGAAGTCTCCACGATATCGGCCCCGTCGTCCAGCCTTCCGAAAGGGATGGTCTTTCCCGTAGCACCGTTCATAAAGTGGGGATAGATCCCATGATAGCAATCGGCCTTTATTAAGAAATCGGCAATCTTTACCAGTCGCCTCAGGGCCGTGTCCTTTCCTATCCAGTGGCGTTGAACGGCCACGATGGTGGAAAGGATGCCAAAGCCGGTACCTCCGATGGCGCAGGCTTCGGGCCCGAAGGTATGTTTGCTGAAGTTGGGTTCGCCTTCCGCTTCATTGATAAAGTCCCAATAGTATTCTGCCTTCACCGTATTATCTCTTTCCCGGGCAAGCCCGCTGACCGGATGGCCAAAATGCCAGAAATAGCGGAAGGTCTGGCGTTGAACGATGTCCAGCAGTTGTGAATCGGAGCTGTTTTTAAGGATCCCTACCGGGGCAATGGAATCGGGGTAGGTGGCCGGGGCATGCCGTTTGTTCGTTTGTGCGAATGACAGGGAGGCCCACGTTATAGCTGCCGTGGTGATGAGCGCTTTGTAAAACATACTATCGTTTAAGTTCAGTTTTCTTATTTTATCCAGGGACTTTGGAACCCCAGTTTCTTCAAACCGCCCTGGACTTCGGGACAGCTCATAAAGAGCCGCCAGAGCAGACCGCTCCTGTAGTTCTCGATCATCGCCACAATGGGGCCTTCGTCGATGGCCAGGTAGGAGGCGGCGTACCAGTTTTGCGTCTCATTAAAAGCGTCAGTGAACCCATATTTACTCCATATCTTATCGCCCAGGTCATCATAAAAATGTCGCAGTGCCTTCATGGAAAAAGAGGGGGTATAAGGGAAAGCGGAAAGAGCGGCCGTAGGCGTGATAGTCCCCCAGTCATTGGTGGGTGAAAAGGCATTGTAACCGTCATACGTGTCGCTGGCTGTCAGTCCCCAGCAGTTCTCTCCATAACCCTTGAATTTTTTGGGGTTATCCAGACAGTAGGCGTGATTGATCAGGGTATGGTTGCTGTTCTGTTCCCAGTAGTCGGCATATTCATCCTTTAGTCCGTGGGGGTCGAGGCCCAGAAAGGAATACTGGGAAAAGAAAAGGGGACCTCCGTAATCGAAGCCCAGGGGCAGCTTATAGCCGTAAAATACTTTGCCGTTCTTAAAGAAATCGCTTTGCGCCCAGCCCCGGTGGTAGACGGCTGCGCTGACGGGATATCTTTGTCCCGACGCAGCCAATACGTACATGATCAGGCATTCGTTGAATCCCCTGACAGGGAAATTCATAGCCCAGCCATTATTGGGACTCCAGTGCCAGTACAACACTTCCTGCCCGTCCCGGGAAAACCAGTTCCATTCAATGTCATTCCACAACCAGCCGATCCTGTTCCGAAGCTCATGCTCTACCCGGTTGTCCTGGTTAAAATATTGGCGGGCGCACAGCAATCCCTGCATCAGGTACGAGGTTTCCACCAAGTCGGCGCCGTCGTCTTTCCGGCTAAAGGGGATGGTTTTCCCCGTTGCTCCATCCATCCAGTGTGGAAATACTCCATGATAGGAATTTGCCTTTAGCAGAAAATCTACCATCTTCAGCAGATGTTTCGCGGCCGTATCCCGGGAAATCCATTTTCGCTCCGTAGCAACGATGATAGCCATTACCCCAAAGCCAGTGCCGCCGGTAGTCACTACTTCATCGCCGTAGTCAAAGGATTGGTTGCTGCGCTCGCGGGCCATGCCGCTGACGGGGTGTGCGAAATCCCAGAAATATTTAAACGTCTGTTTCTGTACAAGGTCTACCAGGGCGGAATCGGAGAGCCCTGTGGGTCTTGCTGCTGTCGCGGGTTCTCCTGCGGGTTTTTTCTTTTGTGCTGACAGGGGGCCGGGCTGGATTGCTGTCCATAAAATTGCGATCAATAGAATCTTACCAAAAGGATTTCGTTGGACGCTGATCATTTCTGTTCGTTTTATAAGTTCGGGCTTTGGAAGCCCAGTTTTTTCATTCCTGCCTTTACTTCGGGGCAGCTCATCAATAAATTCCATAACAGGCCGCTGCGAAAGTTTTCGATCATGACGATCTCAGGGCCCTGGTCGATGGCCAGGAAGTCATTGTCAAACCAGATATTCGTCAGATTAAAAGCATCTATAAAGCCATATTGTCCCCAAATCTTATCGCCCAGCTTGTAATAGAAGAACTTCAGGGCATTCATGGATTCTGTGGGGGTAAAGGGCAGCGAGGAGATAGCGGCTGTCGGGCTGATGACCCCATCGTCATTGGTGGGGGAGTGAGCGGAATAACCGTTTTGTTCGTCGCTGGCCGTCAGGCCCCAGCACAAATTGCTGTAACCATTATACTGTTTGGGGTTATTGACGCAATATAAATAATTAATCCGGGCATGGGCGGTATCCTGGGTCCAATAGTTGGCATAGGCATCGGAAAGATCATGGGGATTGATGCCCAGGAAAGAATAATGCGCAAAGAACAGGGGCCCGCCGAAGTCCGGGCCCAGGGGCAGTTTAATTCCATAAAAGCTCTTATTATTTTCCATGCCTCCATTGAGCGCCCAGCCATTGTCATAAACAATTTTGGGAATGCTGTCCGTATTGGCGGAAGCAGCCAGCACATAAGTAATCAACGCCTCGCACCATCCTCCGACCTTCACGTTGATAGCCCAGTTATAATCCGGGCTCCAGTTCCAGTACAGGACATTCTGATTATTCTGCCGGTACCAGTTCCAGTCTACGGCGTTCCAGAGGTTATTAATATTCGTGCGCAGGGTCACTTCGTCGGTGTTGGCAGTAGCAAAGTACTGGCGGGCGCAAAGCAGTCCCTGCATCAGGTACGCGGTCTCTACAATATCTCCGCCATTATCCTGGGTTCCGAATGGAACGGTAGCGCCCGTAGAGCCGTTGATCCAGTGGGAAAAGGCGCCATGATACCGTTGGGCATTATTCGTGAGGAAGGTGACAATTTTTGTGATCCGGGTTAGCCCGTCTGTCCTTGAAATAAAATTACGCTGTATGCCCGTCAGTATCGCCATGATGCCGAAGCCGGTGCCGCCGGTGGTGACTACATCCCCCGAAGTGGCCCTTTCCCTGGCCATGCCTGCAACGGGGTGGCCAAAATCCCAGAAATATTTAAACGTTTGTTGTTGTATCAGGGTAAGTAAAGCACTGTCGGAGACCTGCGGAAATTTATCCGTCGAGTCGATAGCGGTGATGAGATTGACGCTGAGGGTAGATTGCAGGCTACCACCGGCGCTGGATTGTAAGTTCGTTGATACGGCAACCACATATTTTGTGATCGGTTTCAATCCGGAGGAAGGCTGAATGACCACCGTACTGTCGCTATTCTCAAAAGAGGTGGTATAAGCCATCGTACCGCCGGTATTATCAGAGAAAGAGAAGCTGCTGCCCACAGAGCTATGGTTGATGGGAGCGGAGAAAGAGAATTTCAGTATCGGTGAAGTCTTGACGTTATAATATGTGAAGCCATTATAAACGCCATTTACTTTTAAGCTGTTGAAACTAAAAGAGGGAGGGGTAACGGGGGGAGGGGGTGCAGGGTTGTTACCGCTTTTTTTACAGTTGAAAAAAAAGCAGATAAAGAAGACCAAACAACTGCAAAGTCCGGATTTAATCATTGGATTAGTACTAAATAGGTTCCGAAAGGAAGGGGCTGCCCCTTTAAGGGCAACCCCTTTAATTATTCATACTTATGCAGGGGGAAACTATCGTCCTGCTGCCTCTAATTTGAAAAGAGCGTTGACGTCTCCTGCCTTCAGTGCCTTGTCATAGATACGGAATTCGTCCAGAGCGCCGGCGAAGCTGCCTGCCCAGGGCTGCGCCGTAGCCGAGTTGGTCAGACTGGGGTTGGTTTGAAACTGCCAGGTACCGAGTACCATGGCCGTGGGGCCGGGGAAGGTGATAGGTCCCAGGTTGGCCGACCCGTTCTTCAGCAAGGTGGAGTAGACGACCGATCCGTTCTGATAGATATTAAAGTTGGAAGAGGTGGTCATGCTGCTGTCATAGGTGATGACCATGTGTACCCATTGATTCCAGGCTTTTCCGATCTTGACACCCTGGAACTGACCATTACCGTTGGTATTGAAATGGCATTTGAACTGTGCAGAGTCCGCCGTGCCGCCATTATCTATATATATGTCCAGGCTGCCCCAGAAATCATTGGGGTTATTTAAAGAAAATATACCATAGGCATAAGACGTGTTCTGAGCTGAATTCATCCAGAAGGCAACGGTAAATGCTTTCAGGTTAGGGAGAACGGTGCCGGGGTTATTGAACAGATAATAATTGCTGCCGCCGACCTGCAGGGCCTGTCCTTTTTCGCCTTTGGCGAGGAAGGTGGTCCCGTTATTAGTGCCTGTCAGTCCGCCGGCGCTGTCGGTGACACTGCCTTCAAAGGACCAGTAGGCCACCAGGTTACCGGGTGCGATCTCTTTTGAGCTATTATATCCTCCGAAAGGTTTTTCCGGGGCATAGCTGGCAGCATCGAATTTCTTCTGGCAGGACGAGAGGGAACTGCTGATAGCCACCGCCACTAACAAATGGAATAGTAGTTGGCTGTTAAATATTTTCATACTGATGATTTTTACAATTAATTGAATAGAACCTCCGGGGTAAGGAGGGCCTCAATACCCGGGATTTTGAACCAATACTCCGGCGCTCAGGTCAATTTCATTCTGAGGGATGGGCATCAGCTCATTTTTACCGACGGTAAACCCTTTGGGGCCAAACACGGTACCTGCTCTTCCCTGGCGTATTACGTCGAAGAACCGGTCGAACTCCATGGCCAGCTCTACCCTTCTTTCGTGCCAGATGGCGGTCCGTAGGGCCGTTTGGTCGGTAGTTGTCACCGGAGGTAGGACGGTAGGGTCGGAGCTGTTGGATCTTGCCCTGGCCCTGACCATTTCCAGGGAAGACAGCGCCTGTGTCGCATTGCCCAGTTCGTTGGCGGCTTCTGCATTCATTAATAATACTTCAGCATATCGTATGACCCGTATGTTCTGATCGGCGCCCTGGTTCGTGACAACAGCAAGGGCAAAGGGTACATAGGATTTCTGATTATATAGGGAGTTGTAGTGAAAGGCGTCCGCGGGAGTACCGGCGGGCACGACATCTCCTTCCGGTGTTGTTTCACCAGGGAAGAGGATGGTAGCGTCTTTACGGGGATCTCCGGGTTCATATTCATTTACCAGGTCCTGGGTGGGGCGGTTGAAGCCCCAGCCTACGGATGGGGTCACGAGAACGTCCGCCTGAACCTGTGAATACTGACAGTTGGAGGCGTCATTGTTGCTGGCCAGGTAAGTGGCCTGGATCTCGAAAATGGATTCGCTGCAATTCTCGTTTGCAATGCGGAACATTTGTTCATAGTTGGAGAACAGGGAATAGCCCAGACCCATCACCTGGTTGGTGTAGTTCAGGACATCGGTCCATTTCTTTTGATACATACTCACTTTGGCATGTAAGGCAAGGGCCGCGCCTTTGGTGGCTCGTCCGATGTCAGCGGCGCCGTAGCTTTGTGGCAATACGTTGGCCGCGTCTGTCAGGTCCTGTTCGATGGCTGCATAGACGGAATCCTTGGAAGAGCGGGGGAGGTTGTAATCGGTGGCGCCGGCAGGAAGATGCAACCGCAGGGGTACCCCACCAAAAGCCCGCACCAGTCTGAAATACGAATATGCCCGTACAAACTTTGCTTCTGCTATATAACGCGCTTTGAGATTTGCGTCAAAATTCATGGTGTCCACATGGTCCAGGATCTGGTTACAGTAATTGATGTTCTGGTATTGCCCGCCCCAGAAATCACTTATCTGCCCTTCGGTTGAAGTGAGGGTAAAATTATCGAAGTCGTTCATGAAGTTGGCGTCTCCGGCATATCCTCCCCCTTTCTCGGCATCGTCAGAACCCATGCTTTCTACAGCGATAGGAGCAAATGCCACATTGGTCCATCCGCGCAGGTTGGCGTACATGGCGTTGACAGCCTTGGTGGCATCATCCTGTGATTGCCAGAATTGTTCGCTTGGCTGTTGCCCCTGTGGCACGACGTCCAGGAATTTTTTAGAACAGCCGGTTTGTATCAGTAACATCGGAATTGCTATAACAGCCAATCCCCATGTCGGTATATTTATATTAATAGTACGTTTCATAATAAACTTTTTAAAAATTACAGCGTAAGGTTTAGACCAAAATTATACGTAGCAGACAGTGGATACACGTTGGTGTCGATCCCGGTATTGGTAGGATTTGCACCGGCCACCCTGCCGATTTCAGGACTAAATCCTTTGTATTTGAAAAAGTTAAATGCGTTCTGCGCGTTAACATAAATTCTCAGCCTGGTCAGTTTCAACCGGTCCATCAGCGCCTTGGGAAGCGTGTAGCCCAGCTGCATATTCCGGATCCGGAAATAGCTGCCGCTCTGAACGAACCAGGAGTTAGGCAGGTAATTATTACCGCCTACGATATCGGCAGAAGGGTTGGTATTGGACGTACCTGCTCCATGCCAGCGATGGTCGTAGAAATCCTTGGTGTAATTCTCACTCCCATAACGAAGCCCTTGTTGGGCCTGATAAAGCTGGACTCCAGCCACACCCTGAAAGTCAAGGGTAAGGTCGAATTCCTTATAGTTCCAGTTGGTATTGAGACCATAGGAGTACTTAGGGTTAGGGTTACCCAGGATAACCCGATCTTTAGCATCTATGACTCCATCGCCATTGGTATCCTGAAATTTAAAATCACCGGGGCGGGCATTGGGCATGATGGGTGTGCCTCCCTTATTGACATAGCTGTTGATATCAGCCTGGCTTTGGAAGATACCGATCACTTTTTGTCCGAAGAACTGTCCAATAGGCTGTCCAGCTACGGTCCTGGTGGTGTATTGACCGCTGGTAGCACCGCCGGCGCCGCCATAAATGGGGTTGCTTCCGGTTACCACTGATAATACTTTATTAGTATTGATCCCTATATTGCCGCTGACACTGTAGGACCAATCCTTGTTGATGTTGTCTTTCCAGGTAAGGGCAACTTCAACGCCCTGATTTTGAAAGTCTGCCTGATTTTGGATGATAGCATTGGAAGTAGTACCGAGAGAGGCCAGGATGGGAGCATCAAAGATGGCGCGTTGCGTTTTCTTGATATAATAGTCCGCATCGATGGACAATTTATTCTTCAGTAAGGCGGCTTCCAGGCCGATATCCGTTCCTACGCCTTTTTCCCAATAGAGTGTCGGAGGTATGAGGGAATTGACGCTGGCGCCCGTATAGGGGTTGCTGGGATTACCATAGAAAGCAATAAGACTTCCGCCCTGGGCTACCTGCAAGGTAGATAAGTTGGGGGGGATAGAGGCGTTGCCTATTTTACCCCAGCTGCCCCGCAGTTTCAGGGTATTGAAGATGTGCTGGTTTTGCATGAATCCTTCCTGGCTGATCACCCAGCCTGCTCCGATGGAAGGGAAATAACCCCAGCGTTGATTTCCCGTAAACTTCGAAGAGCCATCCCCTCTTACGGAAGCCGTCAATAAATACCTGTCTTTAAAAGAGTAGTTGAGCCTTCCAAAATAGGAAGCCACCGTAGATTTAAGCGGATACGCATGGCCCGTCGCATCGACATCCGTTACGTTGGAGTTGTCGCCCAGTCCCAGGAACCAATCGCCGGTGCTGGTATTAGGTACATTCTTGGCTGTTCCTTTAATATGGTTGAAATCATTTTCCTGGGCTGTTTGACCTGCCAGTACCGTGATATGGTGATCACCGATGCGGTTTTCATAGGTCAGGGTGTTTTCCAGGATCCAATTCCGGGTTTCAATCCTTTCAACCGTCAACAGGCTTATGGTATTATTCTGAATGGAAGTGGCATAATAGACAGGGAGGTAGTTCTTCACTTCCTGTTCTACGTATTCTCCGCCAATGCTGCTATGAAAGGTGAAATGTTTGGCAAATTTTATATCAGCATAGAGATTTCCCGTCAGGTAGTTGTTTTTGGAATTTTGAATATAAAAATCCTGGGTGGCCTGGGGGTTCGCTACGGTTGGTCCGAGGGCATAGTCAGCCGGATCGCCGTAAGCGCCGTCCTTGTATCTTACCGGAACAATGGGTGCTGCATTGAAAAGCTGGTTGAAGAGGCCTCCATAAACATCCGTTGAATAGCTGGATGTCCCGAGGGCAGAGTATCCGACCTTTATAAACCGGCTTACCTGGTAATCGTTCTGAAGGCGTACAGTATAGCGTTTATAATCGTTGGTCTTTATGATGCCTTGCTGATCCAGATAACCTACGGAAAAATTATAGGTAGATTTTTCAGAGCCGCCGCTGACCGAAGCCTGGTGGTTGGTGGTAAAGGCATTCTGCAGGAGCTGGTTGTACCAATTGGTACCAGCGCCGAATTGGGAAGGATTGGTAAACAGGCTGTCGCCGCCGGTAATAATGCTTTTCTCGTTTAAGAGCGTGGCATATTCCGTGCCATTGGCCATTTTTAGTTGATTGGTCGCCCGCTGGTAGCCGATATAGCCGTTGTAGTTCACTATGGGTTTGCCATTTTTACCTTTTTTCGTAACGATCAACACTACGCCATTAGCTGCCCGGATCCCGTAGATGGATTCGCTGGAGGCATCCTTTAAAATATTGATGCTTTCAATATCGTTGGGATTCAAAAAGCCGATGTCATCAAACCAGACTCCATCTACTACATATAAGGGACTGGTGCTGCCGTATATAGTCCCTGTTCCCCGAATGGTTATTTGGGGGGAAGAGCCCGGTTGTCCGTTGTTGATAATCTGTACCCCGGCTACCTTACCCTGTAGCCCGCTGATGGGGTTGGTGGAAGCTTGTTTGGAAATTTCTTCGCCTTTGATGGTGGCGACGGCGCCGGTAACATCGATCTTACGCTGCGTGCCATAACCAACCACTACAACCTGGTCCATTATTTTCGTGGAGGGAACCAGTTTAACATCGATTACGGACTGACTGTTAATGGGTACTTCCTGTGTCTGAAAGCCGATGTAAGAAATGACCAGGATTCCTTTTTCAGGGACTGTCAGGGTAAAGTTCCCGTTATTGTCAGTGGTGGTACCGCGGGAAGACCCTTTCACGGAAACAGAGACGCCGGACAACCCTATTCCGTTGTCGCCGGTTACTTTTCCTGTAACAGTGATATCCTGTACGGCGAGGGTTCGGGACAAAACGACGATGAGGTTATTATCCAGTAGTTTATAGGAGAGATCAGTTCCTGCGAACATCTTACTTAGTACCTCTCCGATCGGTTCATTAGAAGCCTCTACATTGATCTTATTCCCGATGCCATTGAGACGGCTGTTATACAGAAAGCGGTAAACTCCCTGTTTTTCAATAGAGTGGAGGACTTTTGAGATTTCTACCTGTTTTACATTGAGTGAGACCCTACCCTGCCCGTTGACATTTGCCGATACCTGCAGCATGGCTACGAATATCAGTAGAAAGGTTAGTTTCATAATCAAAAGAGCTTTTTTTACGGCATGGGGACACCAGCCCCCAATCGTTAGAATTTTTTTCATACTTTTAAACTTGTGGGTTATTAAAAAAGCGAAACTTGCGCTGCTGCTGCTAATGCACGCCAGGTTTCCGATGTAACCTTGCGGGGAATGCGCCAACATTTCCCGCTTTTCTTTTATGTACTGTCGTTCATTATTATATTTGATTTTTTAATCATCTGTCATAAATAGTTATTTGGTTCCCTTCGATCGTATAATCGAAGGCTTGTGTCAATTTCAGGGCGTCGAGCGCCTGTTGTATCGTTTCTTTCTGAAAATTGCCGGTGAAGCTCCATCCTTCCTGGATGGGGTTGGTAAACCGAAAAGTGACGCCATACCAGCGTTCCATTTGTTTGGCCAGGTCTCTGAACTCTTCATCCTGGAAGATCAGCTTGTTATCCACCCAGGAAGTTTCAATGACGGCGCCCGTAGCCGTCTCGTAAGTCGGCTTACGGATGGAGACCAGTGATTCGTTGATGGCAGCAGCCGGCTGACTGGGGTGATTGCGGTGCAGGGTGCTGTCATCATTAGCCACTACCAGCTTTTCGTTGGGTTTTAAAATAATTTTCTCGCTGGGTCTGTCTTTTATAGAAACTTCAATGCTGCCGCGGATAAGGGTCGTTTCCGTCGTTTTATCTGAAGGATAGGATTTGACATTGAACCGGGTGCCTAATACTTTGATATCGACTCTCGCAGCGTGGATGACAAAGGGTTTGCCGGCGTTGCGGGCCACGTCAAAAAAGGCTTCTCCCGTGAGATTGACCTCTCTGGATGCCGTTCCGTAATTTTTATCATAGGTGAGCCGGCTGCCGGCGTTGAGCCAGACCTGGGTGCCGTCCGGCAGGACCAGGTTGGTCCTGGAGCCGTTGCGGGTAAAGACTTCACTGCGTGGTTCTGCCGGGGCCGGGGGTATACTGGCAGTGAGGGAGGCCTTGGTGCCTGATCGCATAAAGATGGCCAAACCTGTTATGATCAGGAGGCAGAGGATGGAGGCCGTTATCAGGATCCTTTTGCGTTGGAAGCCCTGGCGGGCAGGCCAGCTGGGGTCCCGGTAAGTGCCTCTCCCGGCAGAGTCGGAGGCCTCCGATTCGTAGGATCTATTGGGGCCCGCGCCCTTTCCTGTTCCATGGGTAGACGTGATGAAGTCGATGTTGAGGACTTCCATGCGATCGAGGTGCCGGTTCAGCGCCTGTTCAGCCATTTTTTTGTCTTCCGGACTGGAGGACTTCCACAGGTCGGCCATGGTTTGCATGGGGTAATGCAGTTCCGGGTTCCCTCTCAGCAGGGCTTCCAGCTCCAGTAATTCTTCTGTGGAAGCTTCTCCTGTGAGCTTTTTAGCGATTAAATTCCAGGTATATTCCTTATGCTCTTGTCCCATTTTGTAGTAGTAACTATGTATCAGGACAGGAAGAATAGAAGAAACCCCCAAAAGGATTTAAAATAAATTTAACATTCGTGGAGTAGGGCCAGGGAGGGTAACACTAAGTGATTACCGGGGATGTTCCAGCGGGGAGGAGATCGTTTTTTTGATGTCGAAGCTGACGGCTGTTCCGATCTTATAGAGGGCGATGGCCAGCTGGTTTTCTACGGTTTTGACGGAGATATCGAGGATTTCGGCCACGTCACGGTATTTGAGCCCGTCTTCTTTCACCAGCTTGAATATTATTTTACACTTCGGGGGCAGTTGGTCGATGGCCTTTTGGATGAGCGCCAGCATGTCGGCGGTGATGAGCAGCTGTTCGGGGTCGAAATAGACACTCGTGAACTCCGCTTGGTAATCTTCTATGGAGTTAGTGGCGGTGCGTTTCTGTTTTTCCAGGTAATTATAGGCAGTGTTGCGGGTGGAGACGTATAAATATACTTTCAGATTCTCTATTTTATCCAGGTCTTCCCTTCTCTCCCAGATCCGGATGAAGACATCGGATACCACTTCTTCGGCGGTTTCTTTGGCCTTGACCAGGGTTCGGGCGAAAGCGAACAAATAGGGGTAGAGGGAGGTGAATAAGTCCTTATACGCCTGCTGGTCGTCGAAGTGGGCGATGCGTTGTTGTAAATATTGAATTCTGTTAACGTTTACCATTGGCAAAGCGATAATCGGACTTAATCATCAATTACAAGCAATATTAAGAAAGAAAACGGTACTTATTAATTTGGACAGTTTCTTTCGGGTTGATGCTGCTTTCGTGGGGGTGGTTTCCGGGGGGACGACTATCGGTTGGACCGGGCGGGTGCGGGGGTTAGGGCAGACGGCCATCGGTCGGCCGGGTACCTGGGCAGGGGCTTTAGGGTTAGGACCATGGGTCGACCGGATACCGGGGCGGGGAGCTTAGGGCGGAAATAATAGGTTGACCGATACTTATGGCAGGGAGGTCACTTTAGGAAGAGTTGATTTTGGGACAGGCCCATTTAGCTTGATGCGATTTGGAAAGGGTACGTTTGAGGATAGCTGTGTTTTTGGCCGGCCGCATTTTTTGGCCGGACCCGGCATTTATATTTTCTGGCTTAGTCTGAATTTTCTATTTTTGCGCTGCCCACAAGGCATTGGATCCTTAGCTCAGTTGGTTAGAGCATCTGACTCATAATCAGAGGGTCGCTGGATCGTGCCCAGCAGGATCCACTGGAAATCAAGCACTTATGACGAGATTGTTGTAAGTGCTTTTTTGTTGGGTCTATAGCTGCTTTATAATATATATAATATCCTCACAATTCGACGGCACTCACAATCTTTCAAAAGAATACCCGTAGAAGCTTGCATAAATCTAAATCGGCTATTACTTTTGACCCGTAATGGAGTAATCACTCAGCTTCCTATTTAACACGCACCGTACCCAATCTCCTCGAATTACCATCTTTCCTTAGTTCCTGTAACAATTGAATTCGTAAAATTCTATCCTCTGTAATTACCGTATCCTCCAATAGCTATGTACTACCTGTACAGCTGGTAATTACGCCGTATTCCTAAACACGCTAAACGTACCCAACATGAAAACCTTCATTGGAATTCACCTGCCTTTTTCTTTCGGTAAATGCTGCTGTTTTTCCTTTTTTATTATTCTCTCTTCCTGGCCGTCTTCTTATGCCTTCGATCATGCTGCTCCTGATAATAAAGCCATATCTGTAAAAACTTCTACCGCCACCCTGGCCGCTAACCGCCTTGCCCGGGCAAGAGCCATCGCCCGGAAAGCCGAACTAAAGATGATCAGCCTGGAAGCGCTGGACATGTTCCGGGAGATGCAGCTGGAAGACTCCGGATTAAACGAAAAAGCATTGGAATATGCTTTGATCGGATACCACCATCTTTTGAAAAAAGGCGTTCTTCACCGGACCGATGTATTGTCCATCTGCGACTTCAGCCAGTCGTCCAGCCTTAAAAGGATGTATGTGATCGACGTACAAAACAGGAAGGTGCTTTATCGCACCTATGTCGCCCATGGCATCAACTCCGGCTCAGAATATGCCAACTCTTTCTCCAATGTCGCCGAATCGCACAAAAGCAGCCTGGGCTTCTATGTAACCCGCGGCACCTATTATGGCGGTAATGGGCTTTCCCTTCGGATCGACGGGTTAGACCGGGGCTTTAACAGCCGCGCCAACCAGCGGAATATTGTCATTCATGGGGCGCCTTATGTCAGCGAGCGGATCCTTCATAAATATGGGGTGATGGGAACGACTTTCGGTTGCCCGGCTATTCCTGCGGAGCTGACGAATGAGATTATACCGGCAATCAAAGACGGGACCTGCTTTTTTATTTATTATCCTTCGAAGAGGTATTTGGGGAAGTCGAGTGTGTTGAATGGGTAAATAGCTTGCGGTTTAGGCATATTTAGCAGAAGGTTGCCGTCTATACCCAGGCGTTCATGGGCTGCTTTGCTGCCGTGGAGTAGGTCTGTCTCAGTAGTTGCAAGGCTGCCGTCAGTAGAATTACGAACATAACCGACAGCATTATAAACGGCGGGGTATAGAAAAATCGAAAAGAGAAATAAGCGCCGACCAGGCAGGTCGCGGAGATTATTCCTGTAATGACACCTACGCGTCGTGGGGCAAGACGAGCAATATCTGACAATAGCCAAAGGATAATTGCCAATGTGAGCAGAAGAACAGCGACGAAGAGGCCCCATCCAAAATAAAGGCTCCAATAGCTTGAACGCTCTCCAAAGAATACAAGGTCGACAGATTTCATCGAACCGGCGAGCTGTTTTTCCTGAGGGACGTTGTTCGAGGTCCAAGGGTATGCCGATGTATGTCCGATCGTTAAAAAAACAAATAGAATAGAACTGAGGCGAATTAATGTCACTGGCGAGGTAAAAAAGCCGACTCGGCTATTATTAGATTTGTTTTCGGACATCAAAGAAGACGGGTTCCCAGAATTTTTATTTTCCATGATTTCTAATTTTTAATTTGAATAGATATTACAACTTATATCAGAAGCGGTGTAATTGAGGTTTTTCAGCAAAACAATCAATGCTAAAATGGACCTGATCGTGATCTTATCGAGTTGCGATCCGATCCCTTCATCCATTAACTCCCTGGTTGGCTTTCTTTGCATGTATCTATACGCCGTTGCAAGAAATTACGTTCCATAGGATTGCGTGCCAACGAAAGCGCTGTGGAGAAGTGCGCTTTCGCAACCGGGTAATTTCCTCGACGGAGTTCAAGTTCACCAAGCGTAGCCGGGTAAAACGGGTAAGAAGAAAGGCGATGAAGGTCATGTATAACGCGTATCTCCTGCAATCCCCGTTCTGGGCCATCCAGCTGTGCGATGGCAATCGCACGGTTAAGTGCAATGACCGGAGAAGGATGGATAGCCATAAGCATATCATAAAGCGATACTATCTGTTTCCAATCGGTATCCTCGGTTCTAGCGGTACTGGTATGCATTGAAGCAATAGCCGCTTCAATATGATATTTTGTCAGTTCTGTACCAGAGGCAGAAAGGTTAAGAAGCGCTTGGCCTTCTGCTATGAGGTTATGATTCCATAAAGACCGATCCTGCTCAAAGAACGAAACAAGATTACCCGAACCATTTAAACGAGTTGGCAGACGGGCCGCGTTGAGATACATCAACGCAGCAAGCGCATATGATTGGGGGGTTACTAAAGCAGGTTGTTCGATGAGTAAATTCATAAGCAGCATGGCTTCCTGACAAAGCTCCATTCGCACTGCCGCCTCAGGTGAAGATCCATGATATCCTTCGTTGAAAAGCAAATATAATGCTTGCAGAACGGAGGAAAGCCTGGAGGGAAAATCCGCATCGGCGAGATCAAAAAGCTTCGCGGATTCCGCCAATATTTTCTTTGCCCGGGTGATGCGTTTTTCAATAGCGGCATGACTGCTCACGAAGGCCTGTGCAATCTCCTTTACACTGAATCCGCATAGTATGTGCAATATAAGTGCAATTTGAGCCTCTTCAGAGAGGCGGGGATGGCAGCAGGAAAACATCATACGTAGCTGGGAATCTTTCACAGCGTACGTACTAAACGCCTCCTCTATCGTCGGAACCAGCGTCCATTCCGATTCAAGAAACCGCGTTAGTTCTGGTTCGGACACTCTAGCCGTGCGCTCCCGGCGCAAAATATCCAAGGCACGGTTCTTGGCAATGGCCATCAGCCATGCGGAAGGATTTTTCGGCAGACCGCGTAACTTCCACGTCTCCATCGCACGGCAGAAGGCGTCCTGAGCGACGTCTTCTGCCAATGCGAAGTTACGGACTCCGAAAAGCCGGGTAAGCGTGGCAACAATTCTTCCGAATTCATGCCGGAAAAAATGTTCCTCAATATCCATCGCTTAATTCTAGTTGTCCGATTGGACGTACCTCTACAGAACCGCCATCCTCGAAAATTGGGCATCCCAGGGAAAACTCCACAGCCTGTTCGATATCCCTGGCCACAATGATACTATAACCTCCGACCACGTCTTTAGCTTCGGCATAGGGGCCGTCAATGACCTGCTTTTTTGTGCCTTTAACTACCTTGCCGTCAGGTTGCAAAGGCTCTCCGAGTGATTTCACAAGGCCTTTGTCACTGAGATCCTTAAGCCAGGTCATCCATTTGGCCGTTTTCTTCTGCATTTCCTCAGGAGATGCAGGTAGTTCGTAACCTCGATAGAAGTATACAAATTCAGTCATAGTAGTTTCCTTTATATTGATGTTTATATTATATAGGTTTTTGTCACCAGATACTAGTCGTCCAGGGCTCCCATGGTCAGATTGACGGTCGTTCCCATCATCACGCTTGCCTTATCGGAAGCCACAAAGGCCGCTGCATTAGCCATCTCTGCGAGTGTCATGAAGCGTTTGGGATGGTTCATGCCTGCAAGATAACCCGTGAACTGTTCCCAGGTTACGCCCGCTGTCTTGGCCCTACTTTCAAATATTTCCCTTATTGTCTCCGTCTCCGGCATGCCGTGCGGCTGCAGACCGACCACGCGGATGCCCTGAGGCGCGAGCTCCTTCGACAGGTATCGGGTAAGCGCCTCCTTGGCAGCCTGTGACGGACCATAACCTCCGTTTGGCGTGCCTATTCTTGCGGGAGGCGCAGTAACGGTCATGATCACACCGTATTTATTCGGGAGCAAGCGTCTTGCCGCTAAACGCGCAGTCAGAAAGTATGATGTGGTATAGCTCGTGATCGGCATGGAGAATTGTTTAAGATCCATATCGACCAGCGATGGTCCCAGATACTTGGTTGGCGAGTTCCCCATCGCATTGAACGAAATATCGATACGGCCTGCCTTATCCACTACAGACTGCAGATGCTTATCGATAGCCTGCTCATCAAGGGCATTAACCTCCGCGGCCTCGGCATCGCCGCCAGCAGACACGATGTCTTTGGCAACCGCTTCCACAGACGCCAAGCGGTGCCCGGTAAGAAAAAGCCTGGCTCCTTCGCGTGCGAAAGCACGTGCGACAGCGCCGCCGATTCCGCCGCCTGCCCCATAGATCACTGCGATTTTGTCTTGCAATTCATTCATTATTTTTCTTTTTAATGTTGAGAAATTACACGTGAATCCTTCACGCT
>DATJJD010000184.1:0-10775 GCA_035492545.1 Puia sp. | reverse complement strand
CCGAACAGGGTAGCGGAGGGGCCTTTGATCACTTCTATCCGTTCCAGGTTAGCCGGGTCTATATTATTGTAAACAAATCCCCCTACTCCATTCCGTACCAGGTTGGCGGTAGAAAAGCCCCTTGAGAGCAGCTGGCTTCTTCCCTGATTGTAGACAACGGGTACACCCGCGCCGGGTATATTTTTGAAGGCGCTGTTATAATCGGATACTATTTGTTCTTGCATCAGCTCTTTTGGGACGATGTTATAGACCTGCGGATTCTCCAGGTTCTTTAAAGGCAGGCGGGCTATATCGCCGGTCTCTTTTTTGGCGAACCTATTAGCGCCGTTGGTGACGATGACCTCTTCCAATTGCCCGGAGGATGCCTTTAATTCGATATGGACGGCGACTGTAGAATTTTTCTCTACGACCACGGTCTGCCGGATGGTGGTGAATCCCACCAGGGATATCTCCATCTCATAGGTTCCGGAGTGCAGGTTACCCAGGGTGAAGCTGCCATCTTCTTCAGAAAGGGTGGCTTTTTTCGTTCCTCTCAATTGAATGGTAACGCCAGCGGCAGGTTTGTTGTCCATTGTGATGACTTTTCCCTTAATGATGCCGCCGGGCTCTTCTTCTCCGGCATAGGCGGAGAGTTGGCAGCTATAATACAATAAACAGAAAAGGAGAATATATTTCCAGGCAGTTGCGCTTAACCGGTGCAAATTCATAATCAGTTATTTTTCAAGGCACGAAATTGCGATAGTCGGATCAGAACAGGTTATACATTCAGGAAATCCGTTTACGCAAAGAGAAAAGATTGGATGGGATAAGCGGCCTGGCGGGCCTATACAACGACATTAATCCAGTAGTTCATCAATTCTGGTAAAGCGGTAACCGCGGCTTTTTAATTCATGGATCAGCTCCGGCAGGTACGAATAGAATTTGTCTTTCCTCCGGGGGTCGGTACCCAGATGAAGCAGCAGGATAAAGCCATTCAGACCCTGAGGAGATTGTTGTTCATATTGCAGGATGGAGGTCAGGATCGTCCTGCTATCGACATATTTTACGCCCATTTCCGGGTAAGTATAGTCTGCGTTGGAGCGGGTGCCCGGGGAGAAACAAACCAATTTCAATCCCATTTGCCTTGTCCATTCAGCGATAGTATCATTATACCACTCATAAGGGGGCAAAAAATAGGGCGCAGTTTTTTTGTCGATGGTGTGTTTGCCCAGCTGGCGGTATGCCGCTGTCATGTCTTCTTCAAACTGCGAGTGTGTCACCAGGAGACTGTCTCTTTTTTGCCAGTCGCAATAAAGCAGATGTCGATCTGAATGAGATCCCAGGTAATTCCCTTGTCGCTGCAGGCCTTTAATAAAGGATTGGAAACGGGCATTCCGGTAGAAATTGCCAGTCAGGAAGAAGGAGGCGTGGATCTTTTCCTTTTCTAAGGTAGTGGCAATGGAGGCTGCGCCGTCTCCAAATTCATCTGCGGTGAAGACCAGGGCTAATTTTTTTTCGTTTTTGGGCCCGCGAATAATGGCGCCTTTTTCATAAAGGAGGGCTGCGTGCCCGGTGGCTGCGCGGCTGGAGGCGCCGGGTGTCCGGGCCTGGTATTCTTTCTCCGCCAATAAATATACCAGGGAGGCCGTGCCATCTGTAGTGGGTTCGTTTGTGCAGTAGTCGCCTGCGTCATCATGATAAACGGCCGTCGCCGACTGGAAATCGGCATTCCCGTCGGGCTGGTATAACTTCAGGCCCCTCTGTCTCTTATAAACACTTCCATATACGGGGCCGTCTACCATAGCGCCATCCAGGTCAACCTGATAGAGGACCGATAAAGAGGAATGAGGGTGATGCGGGGTATTTCCTCCGGCGGGTAATCCATAGACCATGCTGATGCCCCATGGGTTGCAGCCGAACAGCCAGTCGAAGCAGGCCTGTTCCAGTTCGGCATACCGATCATCGCCGCTGAGCGTGCGGTATAAGTAACATTGGATGGCGAAGGATACGGTGAGGTTGTTAGAGCACCAGATAAACGGGACGCCCCTGTAAAAGGCGTTGTTCCGGGCTTTGAGCCAGACCCTTTCGATGCCCTGCCGGTAATAACTGATCAGAGAGTCTTTGTTTTTTTTATCGGCTTTTTTTGCCAGTTCGTAGTGTCCGAAATTATGAAAGGGGTACCATTGATAATGCCGGGCGGTGTCCGCTCCCATCCAGGGTGTTACTTTTTCTTCCCCGCTGTAATTCAGTGACTGGGTGAAATAGGTCCGCTCACCTGTAAGTTGGTACAGGTTGGCCGCGGCCAGTTCCATATCATCCGTCCAGTTGTCTTCTTCATAAAAATAGGGTTCCCGGTTCGGGGCGGTCTGGGCGACTCCCGGCTTTTCCAGTCCCAGTTGATAGGAAGACCTTGCCTTTTCTCCAAAGAGTTGGGCCAGGGCTGGTGATTTTTGAGCGTAGAGGGCGGCTGCCAGGGCGAATGCGCTGGTAAACTTGCCGGCCGCGGAGGCTACTCCTGTCGATCTGTTCTGGTATTGTCCCAGTCCCTGCGGTTTGCCTGTTGCAAAATAAACCGGGCGCCCTTGTCCCGCCCCTACTCCGTAATCCACGGAATCTTTCGTAGGCAGCCGGAAGCCATGATGATCGCGGTCATCGGCTATTTGTGTAAACAGCCAGTCTTTGCGGGGGTGCATTTTCAACAGCCAGTCGAGTCCCCATCTGGCTTCATCCAGTACGTCCGCCTCTCCATTGCTGCCATCCAGCCCATTGGCCAGGTGAAGGTCCCCGAATACACCGGGGAAATCCCTGTAAGCAGCCAGTAAATGATAGGTTGCATTAGCCGAAGTGGTAACATATTGCAGGTAGTCGGTAGCGTCATGCCAGCCTCCGGCCACGTCTATGTGAGTCGTATCCGGCATGGGTCCATACATGGTATAACCATCTTTGGTATGACAGGAGTCTTTCAGAAAGGGGTTGTAGCCGCTGCGCTGCTGACGCAGGTAGTTGAGCAGAAAATCCGCGGTCCCTTTGTAAACAGTGTCGTCTATCCGAAAAACCGGGGAGGCGGTCTGGCCGCAGCGCAAATAATATTTTCCGGGAGCCGTTAGTGCGGTGAAGTTCAATCGCAGTGTCCCGGAAAACGGTCCATATGATCCACCGGCAATCCCCTTCCCTGTATAAACGGGTTGGGAGGTCGTGGCATCGATGACCTGGAAGGAGGAGGGGGCAAGGGAGTCCTTACTTACCCAGACGGCCACTTTGATGCTGTGGCAGCTATATCCGAGCTGATTGATCCGGATCCACGCGGGTGTGGGGTCCCTTTTTTTAAATGCAGCGCAGGTGATAAGCAAAAAGATAAATATCTTACCAGGTACAGGCATTTTAGTATTTTAGACAGCGTAAGATAATCATTAAAGGACCTTTTTCATGCAGCTAATCAAGATTTTTAACGGTCGTATCATTACTCCCTATCGCGTGCTGAACGGAGCCAGCCTGTTGATTTCCGGGGACAAGATCCTTTCCCTCATCGAGGGGGAAGTGGAAACGCCGGAGGCCCTGGTCATCGATGCAGGTGGCCGGTATATAGCGCCCGGCTTTATCGACCTGCATGTACATGGTGGAGGAGGGCATGATTTTATGGACGGCACTAAAGAAGCCTTTTTGGAGATAGCCAAATTGCATGCCCGCTATGGTACGACCTCGATGACGCCTACTACGTTGAGCTGTGACAAGTCAGCATTATTGCAGGTGCTGGACATCTATGAAGCTGCAAAGGCCGAAAATAAAACCGGGGCTGCCTTTATCGGCATGCACCTGGAGGGCCCTTATTTTGCCATGAGTCAACGGGGGGCGCAGGATCCCCGGTATATCCGCCAACCGGACCCGGAGGAGTACCGGGAGGTGTTAGCCCGTTCGGGTGTTGTTACGCGGTGGAGTGCGGCGCCCGAGCTGAAAGGGGCGTTGGAATTTGCGGAGTACCTGCGGTCAAGAGGGATTCTGGCGGCCCTTGCCCATACGGATGCCATCTATGAAGAGGTATTAGCAGGTTGGGAGAAGGGTTATACCCATGCTACCCATTTGTATTCGGCCATGTCGGGGGTGACCCGAAGAGGAGCGGCCCGTTATGCAGGGGCGGTGGAGGGCGCCTTTCTGATCGACGAGATGACCGTCGAGATCATTGCGGACGGAGTCCATCTGCCTCCTCCCCTGCTGAAGCTGGTCTATAAAATCAAAGGAGCCAGCAGGACGGCCCTGATCACGGATGCCATGCGGGGCGCCGGTATGCCGCCGGGGGAATATACCTTAGGGAGCAACCAGGAAGGTCTGAAGGTTATCGTAGAAGATGGGGTGGCCAAGCTGCCGGACCGCAGCGCCTTTGCCGGCAGTGTGGCTACGGCTGACCGCCTGGTGCGGAACATGGTTCAGCTGGCGGAGGTCCCTCTCTGTGATGCAGTCCGGATGATGACCAGTACTCCCGCGGCTATCATGGGTATAACGGACCGGAAGGGAATCCTCAGTTCGGGGAAAGATGCTGACTTAGTGATCTTTGATGAACAGATCCACATTCACCTGACCATGGTCGGTGGTAAGATCGTATATGAAAAAAAAGAGGAGGGCGTATGTTGAAGGAACTCGTTCGCGATGGGATGCGGGTAGGTGTATATGAAACGCGGGAGCAGATGGGTGCAGCGGCGGCCGCGGCTGTCGCCACTGCGATCGGGGAGCTTTTGAAAGAGCAGGAAGCTGTCAATATGGTCTTTGCCGCCGCCCCTTCCCAAAATGAGTTCCTGGCTGCCCTGTTGTTGGAGGGGGTTGATTGGGGGCGTGTCAATGCTTTTCATATGGATGAATACATCGGGTTGGAGGATGATGTGTCACGAAGGTTTGCTACTTATCTCCGGGAGCGACTATTTGAAAAGGTGTCCTTCCGGTCGGTACATTATTTAAATGGCCGGGCGGCCGACCCGTCCGTGGAATGTGCACGTTATGCAGCGTTGTTGCGGCAATTCCCTACCGATATCGTCTGTATGGGCATTGGCGAGAATAGCCATATTGCGTTTAATGATCCGCCCGTTGCCGACTTTTCCGATCCCCAGCTGGTAAAGATCGTTATGCTGGACGGGGATTGCCGGCAGCAGCAGGTGAATGACAATTGTTTTCCTTCTTTGGAGCAGGTGCCCACGCGGGCGATGACCCTTACTATTCCGGCCCTGCTGAAGGGGCGTAAGCTCTTTGTGATCGTGCCGGGAGAAAGAAAGGCGATGGCGGTGTATCATACATTGAACAGTCCTGTAAGGGAACAATGGCCTTCTACTATTTTACGACGACACCCGGCTGTCGGGTTATTCCTGGATAAGGACAGCTGTAAAATGATAAAACTATGAGACAAAAATTATTACTCCTGTTGGTGCTGATGATAAACCTGGTAGTTTGGGCAGCGCCGGCGGGGGTTGATTTTTCCGTCAGGGCCTTTCACCTGGACCTTCGTATCCAGGTGATGACGATGCCGGCATTGAAAGCTTTTGCGCAGAAGATACGGGGGCAGGGCATCAACACGCTGATCATGGAGTATGAAGCCACTTATCCTTATGAGCATCATCCCCTGATCCCGGGGAAGTATGCTTATACCAGGGCCGAGATCGTATCCTTTATAGCCTTTTGCAATAAGCTGGGGCTGGATGTTATCCCGCTGCAGCAAAGTTTTGGCCATGTAGAATATATTTTACGTCATTACCGTTACAAAGGCTTGCGGGAGGACGATGAGGATCTTTCGCAGGTGTGTCCCCTGGAGGCGGCTTCCGACAGTCTTTTGTTCACGGAGCTTTATACGGAGCTGGTGTCCACGCATACTTCCCCTTATATCCATATCGGAGGAGACGAGACCCATTTGCTGGGACACTGTGCCCGATGCCGGCTCAAGGCCGAGAAGGAAGGCATCTCCAGGCTATATATCGACTATATCAACATGCTATGCCGGATCGTGGTCCGGCTGGGCAAACGTCCTGTGCTCTGGGCGGACATCGCCTTGAAATATCCCGAGGCGCTGCAGTCCTTGCCGAAGGGGACCATCTTCGTGGACTGGAATTATGGATGGGACCTGAACCGGTTTGGCGAGCATGAGAAATTGCTGAACAGCGGATATGAAATATGGGGGGCTCCTGCGTTGAGGAGCAGTCCTGACAATTATTATCTCACCCAGTGGGAAAAGCATTTTAATAACATCAGGGATTTTGTTCCAAAGGCCCGGGAGATGGGGTACAAGGGGATTGTGATGACGTCCTGGTCCACTTCGGGGGTTTATTCTTATTTATATGAATCAGAGAACAGCCTTATCGATCTGTATGCTGTCCGGCATGTGTATCCTATTACCGGATTCAATATCCTGCTGGCGGCTTATATAAAAAGTATTCATTCCAACGAGCCTTTGCATACAGAAGATTTTATCGTGGATTATTGCAGCCAGCACTACGGGTTATCCAAGCCGCAGGCTATCTCCTTCTGGCAGGCGTTGAGGGCAGCTCCTTATGAAGTAAGCGAGGGAGTGGTGAAAAGCCCCCACCCTCTTTCATTGAAGGGTTTGGCGGACAGTGTTGCGAAGGTGGCGGAGGTGTTGAGGGTTTTAAAGCCTTTAAAGAATAAGGAAGAGTTTGAGCATTACCGGCTGATGACCGAACTACGTCTGCAATATCTTCGTTTTTTATGTATCGAGCAGGAGGTGAATGCCCCTTCTTTTACCCGGTCGACCCTTCCTTCCGTCCGGAGAAAACTACGGGTTTTACTGGATAATGATGGCCTGTTATCCCAAAGATTTATCGACTTGAACAAAGGGAGTTATCATTTGTTGGAGCTACAAGAGGAAAACCAGCTTCGCCGCCGGAAAATGCAGGTCTTATACGATCACCTCAGATATTAATCAAATTTTAATACCACTTTTTGGCCTGAACCGGGGGCGAAAAGGGCCAGTTAACGAGCAATTAACTATATTTGCAGTTGGTTTAAACCCGGAAAACGGAATCCGTAATTATAAAAAGAAGCATATGTACGATATATGTTGCGTGGGACATATTACATTAGATAAGGTAGTCACAACCAAGGCGGTAGTTCACATGGCAGGAGGTACTTCGTTCTATTTTTCCAATGCCCTGCGCAATATGGATGTCAGCTATGCCCTGGTCACGGCCCTGGCCACTGAGCAGATGCATTTTGTAACGGATCTGCGGTCCAAGGGCATCGAAGTAAAGGTGTCACCCAGCGCCCATACTGTCTATTTTGAGAACAACTATGCGGAGAACCAGGATTACCGGACTCAGAGAGTACTACAGCAAGCAGATGCTTTCACTGTTGAACAATTAGCAAACGTAAATGCCCGGATCTTTCATTTGGGCCCTTTACTGGCAGGGGATATTCCCGTGGAGCTGATCAGGACCTTATCTGAAAGAGGTAAGGTATCCCTGGATGTGCAGGGTTATTTACGGGAGGTGGAAAATGAAAATGTATATGCTATTGACTGGCCTGCCAAGAAAGAGGCCCTTCAGTATGTCACTATATTAAAAGCCAGTGAATCTGAAATGGAGGTATTGACGGGGGTTTCGGATGTCCGTAAAGGCGCCAGGATCCTTTATGACTGGGGGGTCAAGGAAGTGGTGATTACGCTGGGCAGCAAGGGGTCGGTTATCTATAATGGACGAACTTATTATAAAATCCCCGCGTATCCTCCTATTACGGCCGTTGTCGATGCTACCGGCTGCGGGGACACGTATATGGCGGGTTATTTATACCAGCGTATAAAAGGGGCGGCTCTGCAGGATGCCGGGGAGTTTGCTGCGGCTACGGCCACGCTGAAGATCGAATCCTCCGGGCCATTCAAGGGTACGGTGAAGGATGTGATGAACCTGCTGACCAATAGCAAGGAAGGTCCATTAAGGAGCCGGCGGCCGGCTCCGGTGTTTGCCGCATTGAGCTAAACGGGGGCCGTTTAAGGCAGCCGATGCAATGATGAGCAAGAAATGGTTAGCAACCAGTTTATAAAGCGATGCCAATCTTAAAAGACCAGCGCCTGTTGCGATAATCAAAAGTAGATTCAGGATAGGTCTTTGCGTCTTCCTTCAACTCTTTGTAACTATATCCCACCATTGCCAGCAGCGCCCTGTTGCGGTGAATAGTGGAGATGTTGTATCTATAACCCAAGCCCGCATTCCAATAAGGTCCCGGATTAAATTCGCTGGTGATGAAGCCGGGGGAATAGTAGGAACCCGGGCGATGGTATACCGCGTAATTGTAACCGGCATCCAGGGTCAGAAACAGGCCATTCTTTTTAGCCGGCCTCAATTCCCTGGTCACCGAGAGGAAGATGGGGAGGCTTCTGAACCGATAGTAGTCCAGCCCTAATCCCAACCCAACAAACCAGGATTTATTGGCGGCGCCATTGATCGTCTGAAACTGTCCGTATTTTCCCGACTCTCCCGTGAGCATCCCCACATATTCGACAGACTTGAATTTCCAGGAAGACTGCGCAAGTCCCTGTGTGAAAAACAGACATCCCAGGGCGAAAATCGCCAGGTATTTTTTCATCCTATTTATTTTGCGGAAAAGGTGCTGATTAACCGGATATTCTGGGTATTGCTATAGTCATATTGATATAGTTTCCCGTTAGCGATGACCAGCAAGCGCTGGTTGCTGGCAATGAGATCCGCCGCGGAGGTTATATCTATGTGTGATAATAGTTTCAGAGCTGCGGGGTTGGTGGCGTCGTACAGTTTTATACCCGCCGAACCATCACAGACGAATAACAGGTTGTTGTCCTTGCAGAGTCCCTGCGGGCTGGTCATCGGATAGCTGGCTGCCAGGGTAGGATTCAGCAGGTCCTGTACGTTGAGCACGTCCAGCTCGTTGCTGGCGCCGCCGCAATAGGTGCCGGAGTGCAGGGTAACATAGGCATAGTTGCCATCGGCAACGACGGGGTCACAAGCGCGGCCGTGGGTGAAGGTGCTCAGCTTGGTAGGATTGCCGGGATTGCTGACATCGTAGATATACACCCCCTCCTGGGAACCCAGAAACAATTTATCGTTGAAAGGATAGATGGTCTCCAGGTCAAAACCGGCCATAAAAGTGGACATGAATACGGGTTTGGGGGCATTGGTAACGTTGAGGATGGCCAGGCTATGGGGTTCCGAAAGGGTATACATATAATTATTCAGCAGGACCAATTTAGCCATCGATCCCGCGAGACCGTTACCACTGTTGGAGCCGCCGCTGCTGCTGGAACTAAGGGCGTTATATCCCGGCGAAGGAGCATAGTAATAGATACCACCGGGGTACAGGGACTTGGGTGCGGTGGTTTTCAGGACAGTGTCCTTTCTTATATAACTTGTGAGCATTACGTTGCTGTCCGTGATCATCCCATTGTTGACGGAGGTGTAGCCGCCGATGCCGTCATAACGATCCATGAAGATATCATGGGAGGTGCCGGTGACATTGATATGATGAGGATCGGAGATATCGATGGCCAGCAGATCCCGGTACATGTCCGCATATAAGGTATTGCCTTTGACGGCCATCTCCCGGTTGCCCGGAACATTCAGAAAAGCTACCTGGACGGGCTGCGCGGGATTACTATTATCGATAATATGTATGCCTTTATCGGGCTCGTTCAGGTAGATGAACTGATCTTTTATATAGATCCTCCCGATGGAGTCGATGGGTTGGGAGGGGCTGCCATTGAGATTGGCCAGGACGGTGGTCTTCAAGGTATATACCGGTGTAATGATGGTATAGGATTGGGTGATCTTGTCTTTAAAACAGCCGGGCAGTACCAGCAGGATGCCAGCTCCCATTAAGAGCGTGCGTATGAAAGGGGTAATCTTTCTCATGGAGCAAGTTTTTTGTTTCCTGACAAAATGCCCGGGAAGACCGTTGCATTGGGCTTACAAAAAGTAAGAACTTACCTAAGAGTTTGTTGTTACATTTAGCGTATAATCTATTAATCGCATGGCAACGACACTTACAAAGACACCGGTAACCGCCCTATTCCTGGATATTGGCGGCGTGATGCTGACCAATGGCTGGGACAGAAAAGCCCGGGAAGCAGCGGCAAAACAATTCGGGTTGGATCTGGCTGAGATCAGCGACCGCCACCGGATGACCTTCGATACCTACGAATCCGGTAAATTAAGTCTGGATGAATATTTGAGCAGAGTCATTTTTTATGAGGAAAGGTCATTTACCATGGATCAGTTCCGGGAATTTATGTTCGCCCAATCGGTGGCTTACCCGGACATGATCGGGTTGGTCCGGCAATTGAAAGCAAAATACGGGTTGAAGATAGCGGTGGTGAATAATGAGGGCCGGGAGTTGAATGAGCACCGGATCCGGCAGTTCAGGCTCAATGAGTTTGTGGATTTTTTTATTTCTTCCTGTTTTGTCCATTTCCGGAAACCGGATGCGGATATCTGGAGAGTAGCGCTGGATATTGCCCAGGTGCCCCTGGAACAGGTTGTATATATAGATGACCGTCCGATGTTCGTGCAGGTAGCGGAGGGGTTGGGTTTAAGGGGCATCGCCCATAAGAATTACGAACAGACGCGGGCAGCATTGGCAGCCATGGGCTTGTCATTGGATTAAGCGGGAAGGACATATGGATCGCGAAAGGACGATCATCTCTGGTTTGCCACCACAGGTGTTTTTTGGGACTGCCTTTTGGATCGGGTTTACGCTGCATCTTATAACGGCGGAAGTGTGGATCAACTATACCCGGGGGCGGCCATTTTAGGTCTTATTACCGGTCCCGCCATCTCCGC
>DATJJD010000183.1:0-6797 GCA_035492545.1 Puia sp. | reverse complement strand
GCCCCGTATCTTTCCATCGAGTCTTCCACCAGGCCCGGGCTGACGGCATTGATGCGTTGGTCCTGTTTCAGCTCCTGTGCCGCCGCCAGCACGAAGCTGTTGATCGCGCCGTTGATCATCGCTACGCAGGCGCCGTTGCGGGCCGGTTGTTCCGCGGCGATGCCGGAGGTCAGCGTAAAGGAGCCCCCTTCGGTCATATAGTCCTTGCCGATCAGGACCAGGTTGATCTGTCCCAATAATTTCCCCTTGATGCCGGGCATCCACTGGTCCTCTGTCGTAGTGGCGAATTCCCCATAGTAACCTGTTCCTGCCGTACAGATGCAGGCATCCACCGACTGAAGCTGCCGGAACATGGCTGTTATCGAATCCGCCTCGTTAATGTCCACCTGGATATCCGCCTTGCTGCGGCCTGCGATGATGAGATCATGTCCGGAAAGGGCGGCTGCTACTTTTTTTCCAATGGTGCCGTTGCCGCCGATGATTAAAATTTTCATGTTGTTTAATTTCCGGCAAAGCTATCGGGACAGGGAGCCGGAGGGTAACGCAAAAAGCTCAAAGGATCGCCTTTTCGGTTCTCATCGCCTGTGGGGTCAGGCCGTATTCTTTGCGGAAGATGCGGATGAAGTGAGAGACGCTCTCAAAGCCGCAGGCAAAGGCGATCTCCGCCACCTGCTGATGGGTGTTGTGCAATAATAGCTGGGCATGGGCCAGGCGTTGCCGGTTGATCCATAATTTTGGGGAGCAACCATATAAGCGCTGAAAGTCCCGTTTGAAAGAGGCCAGGCTGCGGTTGGAAAGGCCGGCCAGTTCCGTGAGAGTAATCGGCTGGAACAGATAGGTGCGGACGATATATTCCAGGTCTTCCGGCTCCTGGCGGTTGGCCGACCTGAGGAATGAAATTATTTTCTCCCGCCCGTCCGAAGCGAGTAGCAAGAGCAGCAATTCCTCTTGCTTCAGGGTAAGGAGATCTTCCAGCCCGGCCATTATTTTCCCAAAATAGTTCCGGTATTGTTGTTTAAACCCATCCAGCCATTCGTTGGAGGGTAAGATGACGAAGGGGTCTTCTCCTTGTTCCGCAGGTTGTCCCGCCGGCAGGTTCCAGGCCATCGTCTTTACCGTTTTGGCGGACAGGAAGATCATCAGGGCCTCGTAGGTCAGCCCTTCCACGATGTATTCCGCCATCGCGTAAATGCCTTTTTTCACCAGGACGACGCTGTGGGGAGCCACGGTTATGGTACGTTCGGGCAGGTGTAAGAATTTCGTTCCTTCCAGGACGAAGACTACCGTATGTTCCGTAAGGAAAACCGTTCGTTTCCCCGCCTGGGTCTCTATCTTATGTTTGGCGAAGGTGGCAGTCGGGGAGGTGAGAAAGGTAGGATCCGATATGGGGGGCGGTATGGGTGGAAACCGGAGAAGCATATTTCCGCAAATATCCTATATTTATTTCATGATCAGCCTGTATTCTTTTAGCGAACATCCGGACATCCGCCAACCGCGGAGGTTGAGCATCTATGTGCTGATCTGGTGCAGCCGGGGCAGTGTTACCGTCATTGTGGATGAGAAAGAGCTGGTGCTGAAGAAACGGGAGGTCCTTACCATTACGTCAGGGCAGATCCATTATTTTACAAAAACGGAGAAGGCGGAGGGGATTATCCTGGAGTTCCCGCTTGCTTTTTTCTGTAAGGACGATAACGATGTGGAGCTGATCTTTCACAACGGGTTGTTCTGTCATTTTGCTCAAAACGAAGTTATCCCCGTCGGTCAACATGAGGCGGTGGAGGAGCAGCTCCGGCTTATGGGGGAGGAATTAGCGCAAAAGCCCTATCAATACCTGTTGTCCATTCATTCCAGGATCAAGCTGCTGCTGATCGCCATCAACCGGGCCAAGGTGGAAAGGGGGGATGAGATCTGGAAGCCCGATGCCTTGTTCCTGAAGTTCCTGGAGCTGGTAAGGGCCAATTTCGAACATAATTATTCGTTGGCCCGGCTGGCTGCGATGCTGGGCACGACGGAGGCCAAACTCAATGAGCAATCCAAGCTGCATACGGGCAAGACGGCCCAAAACGTTATCTATGGCCTCATTGCTTCCGAGGCCAAACGCCTGTTGACCTATCAGGCGCTTTCCGTGAAGGAGGTAGCGTATAAGTTGGGGTTTAATGATCCCTTTTATTTCTCCAATTTTTTTAAGAAGCATACCCGTCAATCTCCCAAAGCCTATCAAAGTAAGTACGCTTTGTAAATATTACATGCTTTTCTCCATTTTGTCTATGGTCTAAACCCGCGAAGTAACGCAACTTGCATCTATAAAAAAACAAACATTATGTATCGACCTTCCATCTGTACTGCCTGCGGTACTCAATACCCGGCCGGGAAGACACCCGAAGTTTGTCCGATCTGCGCCGACGACCGCCAGTACCTTCCGGAGAACGGGCAACACTGGACCAGCCACGAGGAGCTGTTGCAAAACTACAGTGTCCGGATCCTCCCCTTACACGAGCGGCTGTATGAGCTAACCATCGCCCCGACGTTTGCTATCGGGCAGCGGGCCCTGCTGGTCCTCTCCGATCAGGGGAATATACTATGGGATTGTATCCCTTTACTGAATGAGCCAACCCGGGCCTTTATCGAATCGAAAGGCGGTTTGAAAGCCATTGCCTTTTCGCATCCCCATTACTATAGTAATGTAACTGACTGGGCCGCCGCATTTGATTGCCCTGTCCATATCCATCACCGTGATGCGGAGTGGATCACCCAAAAAGATAAGCGCATCCAGCTTTGGGAAGGGGAAGAAAAAGCTTTGTGGGAGGGTATGCGGCTCCATCATATCGGCGGGCATTTCCCCGGGAGCAGCGTGCTGGAAGCGCCTTTTCTCTCAAAAGAAGGAGCCCTCTGCTGCGGGGATACCCTGGTGCTGTCGCCCAGCAAAAGGCATCTATCCGTCATGTACAGCTATCCCAACCGCATCCCCCTACCCCTTTCGGAGATGCGGCGTATCCAACAACGGTTTGAGGCCCTTTCCTTTGATGCCTATTATGGGTATGCGCCGGGGCATAATATTATAGCCGGGGTGAAGGGACTTTTGAAGGAGTCCATGAGCCGGTACTGCTGATCCAACATTTTTACATTATTTAAATTATTTGTATGAAAAAGAGAATCAATTTCAATACGGTTCAGCCAACTGCTTATGACGCCATGGATGCGCTGGACCAGTTCGTCGACGCGTCTGCCATTGCCCGGCCGCACCGGGAGCTGATCAAGATACGAGCCTCGCAGATCAATGGCTGTGCCTATTGTGTGGATGCGCATTCCCATGATGCGTTGAAGCTGGGGGAGTCTTTACAACGTGTGCTCCTGGTAAGCGCCTGGAGAGAGGCGGGGCCCCTCTTCTCGGAAGAAGAGCGGTTGTTGTTCCAGATGACGGAGGAGATAACGCTGATCCATGAGGATGGATTGAGCGACGGGGTTTATGAAAAGGCCATCGCCCTCTTCGGGGAGGAGAAAACGGCCCAGATCATCATGATCATTGCCACGATCAATGCCTGGAACCGGATCGGGGTGGCGACGCAGTTGAGGCCGTCGGTGAGGAAACAGGCCCGGATTTGATCATATCAGTTTGATGCGCACGTCATAGACAAAGTCTTTTACTTCTACTATTTTAAAGTCTCTGCTGGCTGGATGAGCCGGATTCAACAGGTAATTAAACTCTTCCGGAATAATAGAAGATGGAACTCTGATAACAGGCGATACCGCAGCCTCTAAAAGAAGGTCGCCGAATGCCTTGGTAGAAAAGGGCGCGGGGAAATCCTTCCAGTTTCCCGGCAGTTTTGCTATAGACAGCTTTTGAATGTCGGTGTCGGGTATTTCAAAAGTTGTGATACTTAATGTACGGGGGATCTCTTCGATGTTGATATTCACGGTGTATTCAAGAACGGCCAACGCGCGGCTTTCAGAAGTGTAGATGCAGGCCGTAAGCTTATGGTTCCAGCGCCCGCCATTCAGGCGGGCGCCTTCGCCTGTGAGATCCGTTGCGTATCTTGTTTTACCAACCCTGTAGACAATCATCGAAAAAGGTTTAGGAGTATACTCCGTAATCAATCCTCCCTATTATATTCCTTACTTCTTCCCTTCCGAATTGGTTGTCGATATATTCCAAAGGAGCCTGACCTCCTAATGCCTTATTGGACCGGAATATCCATTCGTTAAACCGGTCTATATCTTCAAAAACCTCGTAGCCATAAGAATAAAGGCCTGCCAAATCTACAATTCTCTCACTTAAGGAAACATTGAATTTTTCTTCCCCTTTCTTATTAATTAAGGTCGCCCTCGTGACAGCTAAAACATTGGCCAGGTCGTCGTAATCGAGGGCCGTCTTCTCTTTAAAACCTTCCAGGTCTTTTTTTCTTATTCCGGCACGGGCAATCCCCATTTTTTCAAGTGGGGTCATTTGATTTTCCGGTTTATCCGTTATCTCTTTAAGCAGGATAGCTGACTCCCTCAGCGTGACTGATGTCAGTGAGGTCTGTCTTTTACCTGCGTAGGCAACAGTATTGTCATTAACAACAGAGGATTCCGCTGAAGATACATATTGAACTGGTTTTTTCCTTTTACGTGCCGCCTTTCCTGAAGGGGCGGATTTCTTAGCGTTGGCCATAGTATAATTTTTTACCTGAAAGGATATGTAAATATACTAATTCTACTACCACTCTATAGTCTTTAAAATGATTAATTGTTGGGAAAAATGTTAATAATAGGAGAATTGGTTCGTATAAACCTGGGTGTCTCCCGGGTTGGGGCCTTTTGTCTGTAAGGTGGTCTCCGTAACAGACAGCGGCCATTTCTTATCGTTATACTGGTAGCTGTAGGTAAGATCGAATTCGCTGACCGAGCCGATAATTTTGCCGTGCCGGGGATTGTTCTTCTGCAATTTTACCCGGGGGAGAAAAAGGAAGGTATCGAAAAAGTCTTCTACCAGGTAAAAGTCATCCACATTGAGACCGGTGTCATAATCGGAGAACTGGAAGAGAGTGCTGGGTTCCAGTCCTCCCGAGGCCGTGAGGCTATACCGCTGGAGGGCGGAGAGGTTGCCGTCGGGGAAATAGCTTAGCTGAGCTTTTTTGATGATGTCGCCGGTCCGGCCATCCGGGAATTCCACCCAGATGATCTGGGACAACAGTTCCTGGGCGTTGTAAGAAAACCGGTAGCTGAATCGTTGGTTTCCGGAGGCGTCCGACTCATTGATCTCCGTAACATTCTTACCAGTGTAAACATATCGGCAAACGCGGCCGGACTTCGTTTCCGTCATTTTTGTAACCCGGCCGCCGGTATATTCCATGTTATAGAGCCGTGTGCCGGCGGCAAACCCGACCCGGGTCACATAATGTCGATCATCGTATTCATAATAGTAATAAGGGCTGGGAAGGTTCTGCAGGGTGGCTGTTTTAAGCAGGACGGTGCGGGCGTCGTTGAGGGGGGGAGGGTCTTCTCCATGTTTTTTACATTGGAGGGAAACCAGAAGGATCAGGAAGAGAAAGGGTAATCTGTGCATGTTGCCGGTGTTGTAGGTTAGCTAATCAGGTGCGGCTGCAAAATAGGCTGATGCCGGGGATGAATACGGGGGGAAATGGATGAAGCGGTATAAAAACGGGATGAATTGCAGGGGGCGGACTGTTCCGGGTTTGCCGGGGACAACGTCCCGGAGAATGATGGGTGTGATTTACGGATGCTGCCCTTTAGAAAGAAAAACGAGCAGTTCCTCCAGCAGGGCCATCTGGGCGGGGTTGATGGCTGTAGAGGCTGCATCGATGGTAAACCATTCGCCCCGGTCGACTTCCGGGAAGGACTGGTATTTTCCGGACCGGGGCGGCCATTCCATGTCAAAGGTATTGCTGACCAGCGTGGCCGGGTCCAGATCTCCTGATACAGCCCAGGCCTGGATCTCTTTGCCGCCTTTCTGCCGTACGGGTGAGAGGGGAAGAAATGGGCCTACGAGGGAGGCGCCGGTCTCTTCGCGGAATTCACGGATGGCGGCCTTTAGGGCCTCTTCCTCTTCTGTAATTTCTCCTTTGGGGATCGTCCAGCTGCCGGCGTCCTTATTTTTCCAATAGGGTCCGCCCGGGTGGACGAGAAAGACTTCCGGTATTGTTGAGGTCCCCTTTTTTGCAGGAACCAGGCGATAAAGAAGCAAACCGGCGCTGTGTTTTTTGGGTGTTGCCATGGGAATGCCAAAGGTATTTATAAAATTTTCATTGAACTGGCCGGGCAATCCGTTTAATAAAGTGGTGGGAGCCATCGCCCGCTGTTATTTTTGATGGGTAACCTTCAAAATTACGTCTATGGCAACTAACAACCACTACAAGATATTGACGGGGATCGGTTTTGTCGTTCTTATGGGTGTGGCAGCCACCCGAAGGCTTTCTTCCCCGGAAGTATCCTATCCCGAACATTTCCGCGCCTGGGCCCACGTCAAAACCGGGGTTATCGAAAAGAACAATCCGGCCTTCTCCCATTGGGGCGGGTTTCATCACATTTATGCCAATGACAAGGCGATGGAAGGCTATGGCTCTGGTAATTTCCCCGATGGGTCGGTCATTGTGTTCGATGTGCTGGAAGCTGTTGAAAAGGATAATTACCTGGCGGAGGGGCCCCGGAGGATCGTCGATGTGATGGAAAAAGATGCTGTTCGATATGCGGCAACAGGGGGATGGGGTTTTGAAGAATTCAAGGGGAACAGCAAGACGGAAAGGCTGGTTCGGGATTCGGCGGTTACCGCCTGTTATAATTGCCATACCGCGCGGAAA
>DATJJD010000182.1:0-6211 GCA_035492545.1 Puia sp. | reverse complement strand
GAGCCATCAAATACAAAGTACCCGTTTACCGTAGCGGGGTTCCCTCCCTGCATACGTATTTTACAAGTCCCATTTGTACCGTTATCGGTAAAACTGTTTTTGTGGGCAGGCGTTATCGTTTCCATCCTGACGGGCCTGAGTGTATCGCCGACGGTTTGTGCTTTTATTGAAGTAAGAAACAAAACCGCCATTAATGTGAAAAGTGTCCTTATCATGATTTAAAGATATACGCTAAAAGTGTAAAAAGGCAACGCAAACGATTGCACCTATACGCACCTACGGTCTCACCGCCCAGGCCAGCCCGTCAGGTACTCCGCCAACATCGAGGTGGCCGGTAATTTCCAGCGTCTTACAATCTATCACTGCTATGTAGTTATCGGCCGAACAAGCGACAAACACCCGTGAGCCATCCGGATCCATCAGGATCCCCGCCGCCCCATGACCGGTTTTCAGCCGTTTTATTTCGGCATGGGATGTAACATCATAAATGGTCAGTTCGCCCGATCGAAGGCTGGAAATGAATACCTGTTTACCATCCGGCGTAAACTTCAGCCGGTTAGCTCCTACTACTTTTGCATCGATTTTTGCTGCCAGCTTTTTGGCGGACAGATCAATAATATAAATCGTCCCGTCCTCGCTGGCCGCCGTCCATAACTGGCTCCCATCGGGCGATACATCAAATCCCTCCGACCCCTTGCCAACCGGGACGACTGTTTGCGTCCACTCCTCGCGGGGCTTGGCGCCAGGCGGGGCCATTTTCCCGGGCTGGATAATTGTACCGACCAGAATGCTGACCGTCCCGGAAGCCATATTTGTCGTATAAATTTTCTTCCCGTCTTCCGTAACGTAGATCATGTGCGTCCTGTCCTGCCCTGTCCCCATGCCCCAGTCAAGATGACCGGTTGCAGGGTCATAGCGGCCCACGGCCTTGGATCCTTCCGCACTGAACCATACCTTACCACCAGCAAACGTGAGCCCATGCGGGCCAAACAAAGGTCTCGTGTCGATAACAGGTAATGGTTTTTGGGCAACAAGGTCCACTACATTAAGTTCATGAAAACTGCCCCCGCCATAATTGGAAACGTAAGCTAGTCTGCCGTCCGAAGAGGCGATGACTTCATGCGGATCTTCTCCCACGGGTACGCGGGTGATCACCTTTAAGGTCACAGGATCCACAATCGCCAGCATGTGATCCGTTTTTGAAAGCGCCAGTAATGAGAGGCGCGGGGCTGACTGGGCACTGCATTCTGTCATTGAGATGGCCGTGAACAGAATAAAATTTAGCAGCAACATGCATATTTTTTTCATATGGATTCAATTTAGACAAACTTATTATTTATAAATATTTATATGCCTTTTACTCCCCATCCGGATCAACAACATCAATCTCCGCCACCCGGCCCACCTGGCCATCCTCCAATCGCACCTTTATGCCTCTTGAATGATAGGCCGCAGATGTCAGCAGGTCCTTGACAATGCCATACGTCAGCTTACCATTCCGCTGGTCTTTTTTTAGGATAATAGCCACCTCCTGCCCGGGATAAATATCTTTTCTATTCTGACCATTCATATGCTTTTCGTTTATTGACGGTAAAATTAAAGGAATCCTTCCTTTCGAAAATTTATAACGTGATCCGCTGGCCGGCGAAAATTCATATCTTCAGCCCCTTATTTCTATGCCATCGATATGCGAACCCTTTTTCGTCATGTAGCCTTGCCACCTCTCCTCCTGCTCCTCTTGTCCCAAAGGAGTATGGGGCAGAACCTCGTACCCAACCCTTCCTTTGAAGATGTCAATACCTGCGCTGAATATGGCCAGCCCTGCAGCCCCTCTGCCTGGTTCTATTTAAGCCGGAGACTTACAACCGGTTACTTTCCCCGGTTTCCCTCCGCCACGGGTAGCCGGCATCTGCAGCTCGTCGCTGTCAGCCGGGAAACCGGTAACCGGCAATATTGGGAAACCATGCTGTTATGCCCGCTGCAGGCCGGGGAGCGATACGCCGTCAGCCTAAAGATCGCCAGCCCGGGCAGCAAAACCGAGCTTAGCACCATCAGCCCCAATCTGCGTGACATAGGTCTGTGGTTTACGGACCGTTTTGTTTTTGTACAGGGGGACTCTATCTTACAACCCCGAAGTTACCTTTCTTTCACAGGTGCATCGACCAGGGATCTGAAGAACGGCTGGTTTGAGATCAAAAAAGAATTCGTCCCCACTTCCAATTCCACCATTCTCATCGTCGGTAACTTCATCCGGACCGCTAACGCCGACATCATCGAACAACGGAGCTGGTCCAACCCAACCATCGATATCCTGGTAGACGATATCTCTATCACCCGGATAAAGGGAACCAACTGCACCAGCTATCCGAAAACAAAAGACTCGCTGTATTCCATCACCAGGCGACATTCCGACCACCATCCCGGAGACCCGGATTCTGTTCTCGCCGATATCCCACCCAATAACGCCCCTCCCATCAAAGATTCCCTTTTTGGTCCCGAACCTCGACGGGGGATCGAACCGCCAAAGTTACCCCGGCCCCGGCCGGTGACGGACACCATTGTCATCCATAATATCCAGTTTGATTTCGACAAATACCTGGTACAAAACCCGGACACTTTACAACGGTACCGGCGCCTCCTGACCAGGCCAGGCATAAAGAAAATACAAGTTGTGGGATTTACGGATGATACCGGTTCGGAAACTTATAATCAGGACCTTTCCCAAAAAAGAGCCCGCGAGGTCGCCCGCCTGCTGTCCTCAAAATTCGACATACCTCCTGCTCTCATAGAAGCGGAAGGCAGGGGAATATCCAGGACCTACCCCACAAAAGACCTGAACAGAAGAGTGGAAATTTATATATTCCACGAATAGGCATAAGACAGTTTATACAACCGGTCTTGCCGTAAACAGGCCGCTATAATATTTTCGGTAACCATAGCCTAAAAGCAGATTAGGCACCATGAGTGTGACACCCATCAGCCAGCCGGATGGCACTAGAAAGGTATGAAACAGCAATACATTTAAACTAATAGGGAACAGCACCACAGCAAAAAAAGGGGCGTAAAGATTACCTAACAGGGACAAACCACCCATTATTTGGATTACCTTCTGGATGGGATAAAAATAGCCTGTTCCCTTAAGTCCCGCAATAAAAGCGCCTGCTTTACCGGTATGCAGCGGCTGATAGGGTATGAAATGAAGGAAGTAATCAAGCCCGAATACCAGGTAAAGAAAACCTAACAACAATCGTGAAATTAATACCGTAATTTTCATAGTAAGTCCTTGCAAAATAGATAAAGGTATTAAAAACTGAGTACCTTTAAAGGGATGGCCGGCAGTACCTCCTTAAAAAGATTCCTGGATGCCCAGGAACAAGACTATCCCGTCGCCCTGGCGGAAATAAAGGCAGGGCGGAAACGGAGCCATTGGATGTGGTATATCTTCCCGCAGATCCAGGGCCTGGGCTTTAGTACAACGTCCCGTTATTATGCCATAAAAGATCTGGCTGAAGCGCAGCAATACCTGGCCGATCCCGTATTGGGCATCAGACTGATCGAAATATCCCAGGAACTGATGAAACTCGGATCCGACAATGCAACCACCATTTTTGGCAGCCCTGATGACCTGAAACTAAAGTCGTGCATGACCCTGTTTGCTTCCCTGGCCCATACAGTCCCTGTCTTCGACGGGGTCCTGAAAAAATTCTTTAAAGGTGAAAAGGATCTTCAAACCTTGAAAATAATTAAACCCGGACCATGAAACAAAAGGCCCTATCCATTCGTCCCTTCATCGGAGCCGGAAACTTCGAACTGTTTGGAGAATTTTCTAAATAAGGGGACATTAAGGGCTGATCTGTGCCCGCTTATTTGGCTTGCTTCATCAACTGCCATTTTTGTTGGTAGTCCTTGTTTCCCGGGTCCAGTTCCATCGCTTTCTTGTAATGGCCGATTGCCTTCCCTTTATCACCCTTCTTTGCCCATGCATCGGCCAGCATCGCATACGCATTTGGAGAAGCCGGATAGTTGGCTACATTCAACTCAAAAAATTCAATCGCGTCATCTACCCTGGCAGGGCCCATCCGGAGAATTCTGCTCCCGCGCCTTGCAACGAAGAATTCCGGCGGCAACACCCGGTAGCCATAGGTATCAGAAAGCCGCCTGAAATGGTTTTTTACCAGCGTGGCGGTTGAATCTTCCATGGTCGGGTACCATTGCGGATAAATGAACCGCAATGCGTCATAGACGGCTTTTATGGGTTCAGACCCATGCGTTTCATCGGGATAGGATACATATTTGAAGACCAGGCCACCGATGTTGTTTTGTTTGAGCAGCGTGTCCATCAATAATACATCCTGGTGAAATTCACCCCCTTCATTTGCATCGCTAAAAAAAAGAAATTTGTTCTTCACCCTGTTACCGATTAGTCTTTTATCTGCCTGCCTGACCAGCAGGGCACTATCCCACCAGAGAGAAGGGCTCACTGCCACGTACGCATTAAACAGGTCCGGGTGATTGACAAGGCAATGAAAGGCCAATAAGCCACCCATAGAATGTCCGGCAAAAATTTTAAAGGGCTCTGTCTTGTAATGGCTTTCCACATAGGGCATCACCTCGCCGCTAATAAATTGGAGGAACTTTTCACCGCCGCCAAAAGCGGAAGTATCCTTGATACCATCATAACCTCCCTTTGGCCGGGACGGGGTCAGATCCTTCATCCTGTTATGATCATAATTCGTGATGCCGACAACAATCATCGGAGGCAGGATAAAGTAACTGGTAGAAAGGTAGTTCACCTCTTCAGAAACTATGCCGCTAAGCGCATCTCCGTCCGTCAGGTACAGAACAGGTAACGGCTGGCCGGGAAATTTCTCAAAAGTACTAAGGGCCGGTGTATAGATATGGATATTACGGTCTTCGCCTAATATATGCGAATGAATAGTAACGATATCTCCTATGACCAGTTTTGAACTGTCAACCTGCTGCCCATAGGATGGCTCTGCCAGCGACCCGGCAACTATCCCTACAGCAAGGGTAAATAAATTTTTCAGGAAATGGGTGAAAGGGTCGTCTCTCCTCATATCATTTAAGGTTATTGCGTAAGTCATCGCTTATAAATATACTACAGCCGGGACGGAAGAAATATAATATTTCCTTATTTTTATGATACCAAAACGTAAAAAACGATGACTCGCCGAAACCTGATCCCATTGCTGACAGTCCTGCTCATACTCTCATCCCTCATGGGCCGCGCACAAAACACCATTGTCAGAAAGCAATTAATGCTGGCTCATTTCGACACCCGTCCCATATCCAGGGTGGATATCCGGGAAATTAATTTAGCGCCCGGACAGAAAGGTCCTCTTCACAAACATCCCTGCCCCGTGGTTGGTTATATCGTTTCAGGCTCCATCCTTTTCCAGGTAAAAGGAGATTCAGCTAAGATTTTAAAAGCCGGAGATCCGTTCTATGAACCCGCGGATGTCGTTATCAGTCATTTTGACAACGCATCAAAGGATATGCCGGCAAAATTCGTTCTGAATTATTTAATGAATACGGAAAAAGATTTCATTATCCTGCTGGATGACAAAGAGCAGCCCATAAAATCGTCAAAGTGATAAGGCGCCCGTTGCTCATTCCCAGAGCCGTTCTTCCAGCTTTACCGTGACAGGCTCGCCTGGGGTCGTTTATGCCAATTTCAGTATCTTACAAAAAATTTCCCGCACCTGTCCAATTTTCCCCATCCCATTTTATATAAAGTTGTAATCAATAACAGATAACAATTAAAACATTAAAAAAATGGAAGAGTACATGTTAATTTTCAGACACGAAGACGGCAGTAAAGTCGCTTCACCGGAACAAATGCAGGTTTGGATGAAACAGACCATGGATTGGATTGGTGGCATCGCGGCCCAGAACAAATTCGTCGTCGGCAACGGCCTGGCCTTTGAGAATGCCAAAGTGGTGAGACACAATAATATAGTGACCAATGGCCCTTTTGGCGAGATCAAAGAAACCATTGGCGGTTATCTTATTGTCAAAGCCGATTCCGTGAACGAAGCGGTGGAGTTTGCAAAAGGATCCCCCGTGCTGCAGGGGGAGGGCAACAGCATGGAAGTAAGAAAGCTCGTCAAAGGCGATGGCGTTCATTAATGACTATCCGGGAGACCGCCCTCCAACAGCGGAGGCGGTCTCTTTATATTTGTTAATCCAT
>DATJJD010000181.1:0-43496 GCA_035492545.1 Puia sp. | reverse complement strand
CCTGATCATAATGTGCTATTACTATTACGTTAAAAATGGAGCAAACAGCGTATGTTTAGGGGCTACTGAGAGGCTTATCCGAATATAGTATTAAAAGCGCATTAAAGTAATACTAATTATTGGCATAATGCAAATAATAAGTTTAAGTGTAAACACTTATCAAATCTAATTATTGATGTTGGTCAATATACTTACCGGAAGAAGCCTAATATATCGTAATTTTATTTGTTACAGGCACCTCCGCTATCCGAAACAAATTTGCATGGCAAATTCATCAATATGTTAAACCATCCTTTATTCCCCGGATGCTGCCTGCTGCAGTCAGGGGAATCTCTTCTAAGATTTATCCGGCTCCGTTACCTGCTAATCGCCGTCGAGTTTATATCCATCTGCATCGCCGTCATGGTAATCTTTATATACAGCCTGCTTTATTTTAAAAAGAAAACGCATCTGTATAAAGTCCGTCTCAGCCGTCACCTGGAAGTCTGGATCAGCGCCATGATCTTCCACGAGTCAGGAGAAAGCCCGGGGATATCTCAGAAGTTTCACCGCATTGTAAGGAACCCGGCGGGCCGACAATTTGTAATCGACGAGCTGGTGGCCTGTAAGAAAAATTTCACCGGCCTTGCGGCCAAAAATATAGTGGCCCTGTATGAGGAATTAGGGCTTAAACCACATTCGTTCAAAAAACTCGGGAGCCGTCAGTGGCATATAAAGGCAAAGGGTATACAGGAATTGTACCTGATGGACCAATCGGATACGCTTACGCGAATATATAAGAACACCAATAATAAACATGAGCTGGTGCGTATGGAAGCGCAGATCGGCGTATTACATCTGACGGGTTTTGACGGGCTCCGGTTCCTGGATGTCATTTCTTACCCAATCACAGAATGGCAACAGCTCAAACTTTTAGAGCAGCTGAAACATTCGAAGCTGACCGATAAAGTCGGAGCCGCGATTCCAAGATGGCTGCAATCGCCGAACAGCACCGTTGCCCAATTTGCGCTAAAGCTGGCGGATGAATATCAGCAGCTCGGCTTACATGATGCCGTCGCAGCCTGCCTGCAGCATCCCGATGAAGCAGTGCGAAGGCAGGCTGTGAGAACTCTTATCCGGATCGGGAATGAAACGACTCCCCATTGGCTGACTGCACATTTTCCGGAAGAGACTCCGGGCAACAAGCTGCTGATCCTGGACAACTTGGGGAAAATAGCTTCAGAGGAAGAGGTTCCTTTTTTAACCGGTCTGCTGGACGATGAAGACAATATTATCAAATTAAAAGCAGCCAGGGCCCTGGCGGTCTCTTCCTGCTTCGGCCTCGCCATCCTGGCAGAAAAAAGTAAAGAACAACCGTCTCTGTATAACGATATCTATTGCCATGTCAAATCTGAAATAGCCTTATGAGCCTTGATAGCTTATTAAATTTCCTTTATCATGTCCTTACCTATAGTATATTCGCCTATTCTGCAGTACTCATTTGTTTTTATCTTTTTATCGGTCTTTATTCTATCGGAGAGACCAGGAAGTATCTCCATAAGAACAGTTTCACGGATTACCGGCTTCTGGCAGCTTCTCCTCATGCCCCTTCGGTAAGTATCCTGGCCCCTGCCTATAATGAAGGAAAGACGATCGTCGAGAATGTACGGTCGCTGTTATCCATCTATTACAACAACCTGGAACTGATCGTTATCAATGACGGCAGCAAAGACGACAGCCTGCAACGGTTGATCGATGCCTATGAACTGGAGGGGAGGGATTTTTTCGTCAACTATCAGATACCTTCCAAGCCTGTCAGGAAGATCTACAAAAGCAGCAATGCCATGTACAGCAAATTAACTGTGATTGATAAGGTGAACGGGGGAAAGGCAGACGCTTTGAATGCGGGAATTAATATAGCCTCCAACAATTATCTTGTCTGTATAGATGTCGACTGCATCCTGGAACAGGATGCTTTGCTAAAAATGATCAAACCTTTCCTGGAACAGACCGATGAGAAAGTAATTGCTTCGGGAGGGGTTATACGCATTGCCAATTCCTGTGTCATCGAGAACGGACGCCTGGTAAAAGTAAGATTGCCTGAAAGCTACCTGCCGCGGATACAGAGCCTGGAGTATATCAGGGCATTTATTCTGGGCAGGATGGCCTGGAGCCGGTTGAACGGGCTGATGTTGATATCCGGCGCCTTTGGAGCTTTCGACCGGGAGATCGTCATTAAATGCGGAGGATATAACCACAATACCGTGGGTGAAGATATGGAGCTGGTAGTCCGTATGCGGCGGTATATGGAAGAAAAGCGGCAAAAATACCGGGTAACCTATGTCCCTGATCCTTTATGCTGGACGGAGGCCCCTGAATCCTTTACCATCCTGGGAAGGCAACGTAACCGGTGGACCAGGGGCACGTTTGAAACCCTTAAGTTCCATCGCAAGATGTTTTTCAATCCCAGGTATCATGTGCTGGGGATGCTGAGCTATCCCTATTGGTTCTTTTTTGAAATGTGCGCACCCATCGTCGAGTTCTTCGGATTTATCTGCTTTTTCCTTTTTGTTCTATTGGGTCTGATCGACTGGGAGTTCTTCGCCGTTTATCTTTTATTTATTATCTGTTTCGGGTATCTGTATTCCGCATTCGCCGTCCTGATGGAAGTCATCACTTATCACCAGTATAAGCGCAGGATAGACGTCTTCCGGTTATTGCTCGCGGCGTTGACAGAGCCCTTTTACTTTCATCCATTTGTCGTTTGGAGCGGGATCCTGGGATTCAGGGACCTTATAAAAAAGAAAAAAAGCTGGGGAGAGATGACCCGGAAGGGATTCGCTGCCGCAAGCCCTCCTTCTGGCAGGCAGACCCAACGGGATGCCCCCGATGGTCCCCGTTAACAGGGCGGGGCGGAGAGAACTTTTACCCGGCATTTTAAAAACGAAACTGCCATGCGAGTCCTGCTTGAAACTGATTGCCGTTGATATGGGAAAGGTATTCCTGGTTGAGCCAGTTGGCGCTGGCCGACAGGACATTTCTATGCCAGAGTTTCCTTTTAAAGAAAATGCCCAGGTTATAGGAAGTCAATTTGGCCCTTTCTCCCAGTTGAATGACGTTGTACCGGTCATCAGGCGAAAGGCCGTAACCCGCCGAGGCGCCGATAAGGTCGTCGGCGCTGCCATAGTAGTACCTCGCAGATACGGAATAAGAAACAGCAACAGCCTTTGAGTAAGTGTCCGGTGTCAGGTAGATCCTTCCACCCCAAAGCCAGCTTTTATAGTATTTACCCATATAAGCCGTATAGATCCAGGTGGGATCTCCCGAGAATTCCAGGTACCGGAAGCCCAGTTCGCCCTCAAAACCTGCCGGCAGATTTGCATAGAGCGAAAAGCCGCCCCGCCATTTGGGGAAAACACCGTCATTACTGGAATAGGCCACTTCGGCGTAGCTGTAGAACATTTCCGAGATATGGGGATAGGCCTCTAATTCAAACTGGAGGCCGTTTTCCCGGAACCGGTTGGCATAATTAAAACGACCGGTGACGGTACCCAGCTTCGTGCCTCTTCCATAATCGAGGCTTAGCAGATGCCAGGGGTCTTTAAACTGCCGGTCGAAGGTTACGAGGTCATAACTGACATTGACCTTGTTCTTTACCGACAGCTCTTTTATCCGGTTATCCAGGGAGCGGGCGGCTGTATTGTCCTTGTTAATATGAAGGACCTGTCTCACGGCAGAGTCTGCCGGGGCAAAACGTTTCATAGCTGTCAGGATCTTCGCCTTCCGCAGAAGCAGTTCCTCCGATGCCGGATGAGCGAGGAGTCCGGCGTTGCAAATTTTCAAGGCATCGTCATAATGATCGTTCCAATATTCCAGGTCGGAGTAGGCTATCGCGGCGTCTTCATTGCGGGGGTTGGAGGTCCACACCTGCTCAATGCAGATCCTCGCGCTGTCATAGTGATGGGTCCATGTGTAGATCCTGCCCAGGAAGATCCTGACGTCCTCATAACCGGGGCTTATTGTCAACGCTGCGTATAAATATCTTTTTGCTTTCGGATAATCTTTTTCATCGAAGGCCGCTTTCCGGGCGGACCGAAAGAGCCCGTCGGAAGTAGTGGTGTCTTGTCCGTGAACAACCGTGAAGGAAGTGCATAGCAGGATAAGTGCAGTAAATAAAGCAGTATTCTTCAGAGGTAAGGCATTTTACAAGTTTCGGGAAGCATGGGTAAGGGCGAATCTTTTCACCCTTACAGACAGCTCATTGAGGCTAAAAGGTTTGGTAATGTAGTCGTCGGCGCCAAGTTGAAAGGCCTCTAATACCACATTCTCCTGTTCCATGGCAGAAAGTATGATCACGGGCATTGTAAGGGCCTTTTTCTTCACCATCGCCACAATCTCCAATCCGGAAGCAAAAGGCATCATAATGTCTGCGATAATCAGGTCCGGCTGTAGTTCTTCAATTTTTTCAAGGGCTTCCCGGCCATTTACGCTGGTTATGACCTCGTGTCCATCTTTTTTTAAACGAAGCTCGATCGTTTTTAACAAAATAGGTTCGTCTTCGGCAACAAGGATTTTCATACCGGATTATTTATTTCGTTCTTTTTTTAGCAAGGTTTCCAGTTCGGAGAAGGCGATGATAAATTTTTGCAGGGTCCCGTTAAGGGTATCCTCCTCTACTCCTGTTGTTTTTGCGGCTTCGGCCTGTTTCTCCATTTGCTGCAATAAAGCCATCAGGTCAAAGGCCCCCAATACGCCTAAACTGCCTTTTAATTTATGGGCAACAGCATACGTTTTCGTCCAATCCTTATGGGCGGCCGCCTCCAGTAAATCCCTGACCTGCAGGGGAGCATTGACAAGAAATAAATCCAGTATCTCCAGCACCTGCTGATTGTCATCCAATTGTTGCAAGATGCTGAGATCATACGGTTCCATGCAATAGCGTTTTGGGTTCTCCGATTAAGACAGAAACTGAAAAGACAGTATGTTATTGCAGGGGACTACAGGTTGTGAAGAAGGAATGGCAAGTTAATATTATTTTTTTATAAAATCCATATGTTAACGTAAGTATAAGTACTTAAATGAGCTATTGGACGGATTCCCGGATCTTTTCCATATCCCGGGCGGTGAAAGGGCCCCGGAAGTGGATCAGCAGGCCGCCGCCATCCTTATCACCTGTCCAAAAAACGATGTCTTTTTCGCCATCACTTCTCTCTTTGGAAAGCAGCTGTACTCTATCTTGTCCCTGGCGGATGGTGAGGAGGTCTTCAAAACGGTCCTCCTGCAAAAGGCGGGGCAACTCTTTCCATTCTTCTTGCTGGGCCTTTGTTTTTTTATCACTCAGGATCAACAGCCTGACGTGGGTCACTTTGTGGATCCAGCTGCTGTTATCACTCTTCTTACCGGAGAAACTGGCGTTGAGCATGAAACCGGGATCGAAGGAAAGAGACCCTTCTTTTCCGGCGGCATTGAACCGGTCATAAAATTTATCCAGGGAAGGGTTTTCGTCCCTGGCGGATCGTTGAGCCTGGCCCTGGCTGCAAGCGGAGAGCGTGATGATAACGGCGAGGGGGAAGAGTATTTTGTTCATATCGTTTATTTTTTCTTTTTTACATGTTGAAGGTTTTCCATTCCTTTGATGGACATCGAAGAAGAAAGGCGGGACAATTTATCCAGGTCTATGTCGCCTACAAAGCTCATCAGGGTGAAGCCCCCCTCGTCTACGGCTATCATGAGGAGTTCGTGAATGAGTCCTCCACTCTCTTTTATTACGAACCGGACGTTCTCATTTTTATCACGGATGGTGATCAGCTCTTCATATTCCTTCATGTCGACCCGGGTCAGCGCCTCTTTATAAAATTGCTGGGGGGTGGTTTCCGTGCTGAGTATCCGAAGGCTCTGCAGTTTGGATACCGCCTGTTTGAGGTCGGAGGGAATGGTATCCCAGTTGACCTTTGACAATAACCGGAACATTTTGGGGCTTACGGATATGACAGAGAAGCGGCTGTCTTCGACATATTTCCCAAAGAATTTTCCAATGGCGTCGTCCTGGGCGTAAACGCCGGCCCCCAGCAGGAGGATCGGAAGGAGGAGACCATATTTACGGAGACTTGAATAGTTCATGTTGTAGCTTTATTTTTTTATGAAGGGACCGCGGATCAATTGGTGAGGGCGGACTGCCAGCCATCGTTCATACGATCTATTTGTTTTTGCGCCATGGTCTTCCCATGGTTGATTTTGGAAGCAGCTGTATGCAGCGCCTTTTGGATGGCGGCGAGCGCCTGCTGCGGGTCCTCATAAGTATCTTTTATGGTTGTCACTTGTGAGGAGGGAAAAGCCGGGGCAGTCTGCGCGAGAGGGTGAGCCGGCGTAACTGCCGGCCGGGGTCCCTGGAGCCGGGAGATGCCCAAGGCCAGGATGATGACGGCAGCGGCGGCCCACCAGGGAGTCCTGCGGGATAAGAGGCGGACAGGCGCTGGAGGGGGAGCGGATTGCCGGCCGGCCGACAGGTTGGTGCGGGCTGACAGATTAGCGCGGGCAGACAGGTCGGCGCGGGCAGACAGGTTGGTGCCGGCCGAAAGGTCGGAGCCGGCGGAAAGGTCGGTGCTGGCAGAAAGGTCGGCGCTGGCGTCTCCTATCTGGCGGATACGTTCCATCAACTTCTCTTCAAATTCCTTTCCCGGGGTGACCTGCGCCTCTGCTTCAAAAAAGGCGAAGACATTCCGCAAGGGCTCCCATTCCGGGGGGATGGAGGATTGCCTGAAATAATCCGCCAGCTGTCTTTCTTCTTCCACCGTCGTCTCCGCCCGCCAGTACTTTTCCAACAGCGCGGCTATTGTAGCTTTTTCCATAAGCCCTCTTCTTTGGTGATAGTATTTTTTATGGCATTCCTGCCCCGGAACAGGTTGATCTTCACCTGTTCCAGGCTCATATCCAGTAATTCAGCTATTTCATGGTAGCTGAATCCTTCTATTTCCCGCAGATGGACGACCTGCTGCTGGTTCTCCGGCAGCGCGTCCACACATTTTCGTATCCGGGTAAGTATTTCTTTATTCATCATATTCTCGTAAGGATCTTTATCAGGGCTGCTGACGTTCAGGGCTTTCTCTTCCTGAACGGACAATAGTTTTTTCTTTCGTATCCTGTCCAGGCAGCTGTTCCGGATGGCGGTCATACAATAGGCCTCCACACTTTGCCACAGGGGCCATTCTTCTCTTTTCGACCAGACCCGCACCATTACGTCCTGTACCATGTCTTCTGCCTCCTGCACATTCCGGAGCAGACGAAAGGCAAACCGGAACAGCCGGTCCTTCATGGGCAAAATACGCTGCGTAAAGAGGTCCAATGACATTATAGAGAATGACGTAAAATAAATGAGAATGTTACAGGGAGGGGGTGGAATTGTCCTATATTTACCCCAATTCCTGGTAAGTTGGTGCAAGTGGATGATTTACAGGGGAAACAAACGTGGCACACGATTAGATTAAGAGGATTACACACCCGTTAAATCAAGTTCTTCCAGTGAAAAATTCGTCTATTCAGGATCTTCTTTCGCATCTCAGAATATTCTTACCGGGGGATAATCTTCTCCGAAAATATACCAATGAGAAAGCCCCGTTGCGCAGTGAGCTGTTTAGTGCCGACCAGATGGCGCAATATGGCAAGGCGCTGGCCGGCAAACACCCTTTGATCACCGGCCGGGCCCCCAATGAACTGCTGAAACGACTGGCGAATAATGAAGAGGTCCTGTTGGAGGTACATGACCTCCTTACCGATGCCGTCAAGGAAAGTCACCGGATCATCCCGGCGGGCGAGTGGCTGCTGGACAATTTTTATCTCATCCAGGAGCAGATCCGCACCGGGAAAAAGCATCTGCCCAAAGGCTATAGTGAAGACCTGCCCCAACTATCGGGGGGACCTTCCGCGGGACTGCCCCGGGTATACGACATTGCCCAGGAGATCATCTCCCATAGTGACGGGCGTGTGGATCAGCAGGGGCTCAGTAATTTCATTGCGGCCTACCAGACGGTGACCCATCTGAAACTGGGGGAGCTGTGGGCTATTCCTATCATGCTGCGTCTCGCGCTGATAGAGAATCTGCGGCGGCTTTCAGCCCAGATCTCCATCGACCGGATCAATCAAAACATCGCTGTTTACTGGGCTGACCAGATGATAACGGTCGCCGAGCAGGACCCGAAGAGCCTGATCCTGGTGATTGCGGATATGGCCAGGTCCGGGCCCCCTATGGTAAGCTCTTTCGTGGCGGAGCTGACCAGGCTGTTACAGGGTAAAGGTCCTGCTCTGGCCTTACCCCTTACCTGGATAGAACAGCGGCTGTTGGAGATGGGGCAGACCAGCCATGAGCTGGTGCAGGCAGAGTTTTTCAAACAAGCAGCCGACCAGGTATCTATGAGTAATAGCATCGGCAGCCTCCGGACTCTCGGGACCACTGACTGGCGGGAGTTCGTCGAATCCATGAGTGTTGTGGAGCAAACCTTAAGGGAAGACACTGGCGGCATTTATTCCATGATGGATTTTACCACCCGGGATCATTATCGCCATGTTGTGGAAAAAATTGCCCGTTATGGCGCTCTTTCCGAAGAGGAGGTAGCCCGGCTCGTGGTCGGGCTGGCAAAGGAGAATGTGGGCGGTCCGGCTGACAGGCCGGGCAACGCGAAAAAGGAGGGCCCGGCGGGAGAGATGGAAGTCATGAGCGCGAGGGTCCAGCACCGGATGTCCCACGTGGGTTATTACCTGATAGGCAATGGCAGGAGGCAGACGGAGAAGATGGCGAAGATGAAACTCCCCATTGCCGACCGGCTGGAGAAGACGGTACGATGTTATCCTTTGACCTTTTATGTTTCAGCCATTGCCCTTATCACTTTATTTATCGGCGGAGGATTTTTTGTCCGGACCTCGGAGCATGGGGTCCATTACAAGCTCTTATGGGTAGTGGCCTTGTTGTCCGTTTTATGCGCCAGCCAGCTGGCGGTGACGCTGGTCAACTGGATGGTCACCCTGCTGGTCAGTCCCCGTCTGTTGCCCCGGATGGATTTTTCGAGAGGAATTCCTTCCGAATGCCGGACGCTGGTAGTCGTACCTACCTTATTCGCCAGCGAGACGGAATTGGAAGGATTGCTGGAAGACCTGGAAGTTAGATTCCTGGCTAACCGGGATGAACAATTGCATTTTGCGTTGCTGACGGATTTTGCCGATGCCGCTCAGGAAAAATTACCGGGAGACGAATCTCTTCTGGCGCTGGCAAAAGAGAAAGTCGAAGCTCTGAATATTAAATACGGAAGTACGGGCCCTACCATCTTCTTCTTCTTTCACCGTCCCCGGCGATGGAATTCCCATGATAAGATCTGGATGGGCTATGAGCGCAAAAGGGGGAAACTCACGGAGCTGAACAGCCTGTTGCGGGGCAACGGGAAGGATAAATTCTCCCTCATCGTGGGAGATGAATATCTTTTACAGAACATTAAATATGTCATTACCCTCGATACGGATACTCAGTTGCCAAGGGATGCCGCCTGGAAAATTGTTGCGGCCATGGCCCATCCGCTGAACCAGGCCATCTATGATGAGAAGAAACAACGGATCACGGAGGGTTATGGGATCCTGCAACCCCGGGTGGATATCAGCCTGGCCGGATCGAACAGCTCCCGTTATGCAAGCCTTCATGGAAATGACCTGGGCATCGACCCCTATACGCTGGCCAGTAGCGATGTATACCAGGACCTGTTCGGGGAGGGGTCTTTTATCGGGAAAGGGATCTATGAGATTGATATATTTTCCAAGGGGCTGGATGGCCGGTTTCCCGAGAACCGGATCCTTAGTCATGACCTGCTGGAAGGATGTTATATCCGATCGGGGCTGCTGAGCGATGTACAGATGTATGAAGAGTATCCTTCCCGGTACAGCGCGGATGTCAAACGCCGTCATCGCTGGATACGGGGTGACTGGCAGATAGGGACCTGGCTGCTGCCTTTTGTTCCGGATATCAACAGGCGTCTCCGGAGAAATCCTTTATCGGGACTCTCCCGCTGGAAGATCTTTGACAATCTCCGCCGCAGTCTCATCCCTTCCTCCCTGATCCTCTTACTGCTGTTGGGCTGGACGGTCCTCCACGATGAAGTGTTCTGGACCGTGTCGGTGATCCTGCTGATCATTCTTCCTCCCCTGGTGATCACCGTTTGGAATATATTGAACATCCCTGAAGAGAGCTCGTTAAAACAGCATATCAGGGACTCCTTCCACTCCATTACCAATTATCTCACCCAGGTGGCTTTTACCATCGTCTGTCTTCCTTATGAAGCTTTTTATACGCTGGATGCCATTGTGCGTACGAACTGGCGTATGATCGTCAGCCATAAAAAATTACTGGAATGGAACCCTTCCCGTAATCCGGAGAACCAGCAGTCAGGGACCCTGGTGTCCACTTTTCTCACGATGTGGACGGGGCCTTTTATCGGGGTAAGTGTGCTTGCCTACCTCATCATCGTCTCCCCCATCAATGTCATTACCACTTTTATTTTACTGGGAGTATGGACGGCTTCTCCGGCGATAGCCTGGTGGTTCAGCCTGCCTTTGGCAACGGCAGAAGCAAAACTGTCCAATGGGCAGGAGCTTTTCCTCCGGCAGCTTGCGCGCAAGACCTGGTCTTTTTTCGAAAAGTTCGTGGGAGCGGAAGACCACTGGCTGCCGCCTGATAACTACCAGGAGCACCCCGTGGAAAGAGTGGCCCACCGTACATCCCCCACTAATATGGGGCTATCCCTGCTGGCGGGTCTTGCCGCCTGGGATTTTGGTTACATCACTACCCGGCAGTTTGCCGAAAGATGTCTCCAAACGCTGAAGACCATGCAGGACCTGGAGAGGTTCCGGGGGCATTTTTTCAACTGGTATGATACCCTGACCTTACAGGTCCTCCCTCCCCGGTATGTTTCCACCGTAGACAGCGGGAATCTCAGCGGTCACTTACAGACCTTACGGCAAGGCCTGCTGGACATTCCCTACCGTAAAATATGGAGCGTCCGAAATTTAGAGGGATTGCGGGATACTACCGGACTCCTGGAAAGAGAAATAAAGGACAGCAAGACTTTCCGGCCCTTTTCAAAAGAGCTGGAGCTTGCCTGTAAAGAGCCGATGTACACTTTGCCTATGGCAAAGGCCCTCCTGGAAAAACTGATGATACCCGCTACCCGCATGGCGGTAGGCCATGAGGTAGACCGGGAAAGTGAGCAATATCGCTGGGCAGAAGCCCTGACCCTTCAGATACAGGGGCAGCTGGAGGGTCTTTTCCTCCTGGCTCCCTGGCTGGTGCTACCACCAGCCCCTCCGGAGCTGGCAGACCTTTCTTTACCGGATGCTATCCCCAGCCTGTATGAATTAACGGAAATCGAAGCAGCCTGGTTACCCGAGATCGAACACCGGATGACATCGAATCCTTCTTTGGAAGAGAAGCAATGGCTTAGCCAGTTGAAAGAGGCGCTGGGCAATGCGGGAAAAGCAGCCCGGCAGCAGATCAGCCTTCTTGAATTACTCGCCTCGCAGTGCGCCGCGCTGGCCGATATTGAATACGATTTCCTCTATGATAAATCCCAAAAGTTGCTCACGATCGGGTATAATGTAGGGGAGAATCGCCGGGATGCGGGTTTTTATGATCTTTTGGCTTCTGAGGCCAGGCTGGGCATTTTTGCCGGTATTGCAGAAGGGAAGCTGCCCCAGGAGGCCTGGTTCGCTCTGGGCAGGCAACTTACCAATGCCGGAGGTTCTTCTATCCTTGTCTCCTGGAGCGGATCGGTATTCGAATACCTGATGCCCCGGCTGGTGATGCCCGAGTATGAAAATACCTTGCTGGACCAGACCGATAAAGCGATGGTGCAACGACAGATCGAATATGGAAACCAGCGCAGCGTACCCTGGGGCATTTCCGAGTCGGGTTACAATATGGTGGATGCCCAGCTCAACTATCAGTACCGGGCATTCGGAGTACCAGGCCTCGGACTGAAGCGGGGATTGGCTGAAGACCTCGTCATTGCGCCTTATGCCACCGTCCTGTCCCTGATGGTAGCCCCGGAAGAAGCCTGTGAAAACCTGGAGCAACTGGCATCGGATGGTTTTGAAGGAAGATATGGTTTCTTCGAGGCCATCGACTATACGGCCTCGCGGCTGCCCAGGGGACAGACGAATGTGATCATACGATCGTTCATGGTCCATCACCAGGGGATGAGCCTGCTCTCCCTGGCTTACCTGTTACTGGATAAGCCTATGCAAAAGAGATTTGCCGCGGAGCTGAGTTTCCAGGCGACTTTATTATTGTTGCAGGAAAGGATCCCCAAGGCTACCGGCTTCTATGCGCCCCCGGCCGATATCCCAGATACCAATGTCGCCTCTTCGGAAGCGGGCATGCGGGTCATTTCTACCCCGGACAGCGCCGTACCCGAAGTACAGTTGCTATCCAATGGCCGTTATCATGTGATGGTAACCAATGCCGGCGGTGGGTATAGCCGGTGGAAGGATATAGCGGTTACCCGTTGGCGGGAGGATACTACTTCAGACAACTGGGGGAATTTCTGTTATATAAGGGACCTGGAAAATGCGGGATACTGGTCGGCAGGGCATCAGCCCACGTTGAAGGCTGCCAAGAGCTATGAAGCTGTATTTTCCCAGGGGAGGGCAGAATTCCGTCGCCGGGATAACGATATAGAAACTCATACTGAGATCGTCGTCTCTCCGGAGGATGATATCGAGATGAGACGTGTTCATCTGACCAACCGGTCCCGGAAGAAAAGGATCATCGAAGTGACCAGTTATGCGGAAGTGGTGCTGACCTCCGGGATTGCCGATGCGCTGCATCCGGCCTTCAGTAATCTTTTTACAGAGACGAAGATCCTGCCCGAACGGCATGCCATCCTTTGCACCCGTCGTCCCCGATCTGCGGGGGAACAGACTCCCTGGATGTTTCATTTAATGAAAGTCCATGCGGTCGATGGTAAGGAAGTATCTTATGAAACAGACCGGCTGAAGTTCATCGGGCGGGGGAATACCATCGCCGATCCGCTGGCGATGAGTCAGGAGTCGTTGTCCGGGACACAGGGCCCCGTACTGGACCCTATTGTCTCCATCCGGTACCGGATCACCCTGAATCCTTTGGAGACGGTGAACGTGGACATGGTCTTTGGCATGGGAGAGACCCAGGAGGTGACGCTGGGTCTGGTAGAGAAATACCAGGATGCTCACCTGACGGACCGGGCCTTCGAGCTGGCCTGGACCCATAGCCAGGTAGTGTTGCGTCAGATCAATGCCACCGAAGCAGATGCGCAGCTTTATTCGCGTCTGGCCGGCTCGGTGATCTATGCCAATGCGGCCCTCCGTGCAGAACCTGCCATCCTGGTAAAGAATCAGCGGGGGCAATCCGGTCTCTGGAGTTATTCCATTTCCGGTGACCTGCCCATTGTCCTGGTACAGATAGAGGACCCGGCCAATATCGACATGGTGAAGCAGATGATACAGGCGCATGCCTACTGGCGTCTGAAAGGGCTGATCGTCGATCTCGTGATCTGGAATGAAGATCACGGAGGATACCGGCAGATCCTGCAAGGGCAGTTACAGGGCCTGATCAGCGCTGGTATCGAAACGGACATAACCGATCGTCCGGGCGGCATTTTTATCCGGATAGCAGACCAGATCTCCGCCGAGGATCGTATCCTGCTGCAGACGGTGGCCCGTATTATCATAACCGATAGTGGCGGAGAGCTAAGCTACCAGGCAGGCAAGCGCAATATCGCCCGCCCCCTGATCCCCCGGCTGATCCCCCGTCAACCTTATTTCCCCCAGACCGGTCATATAGCAGGGCGTGGAGGCGCTTCCGAGCTGTTATTCAATAACGGGCTGGGCGGATTCTCTCCTGATGGACGTGAATATATCATTACCACTTCCCGGGAAAACAGCACTCCTTTGCCCTGGGTGAATGTGCTTGCCAATGCCAACTTCGGGACGGTCATTTCAGAAAGCGGCCAGGCCTATACCTGGTCGGAGAATGCCCACGAGTTCCGGCTCACTCCCTGGAACAATGATCCGGTCAGCGATCCGGCGGGAGAGGCCTTCTATATAAGGGATGAAGAAAGCAGTATTTCCTGGAGCCCGGCTCCCCTGCCGGCCCGGGGAAAATTCCCCTATACCACCCGTCACGGTTTTGGGTATACGACCTTCGAGTATAATGAGGACGGCATTTATTCTGAGATGCGGGTGTATGTGGATTTGGAAGCGGCCGTTAAGTATACGGTCATAAAATTGAGCAATCGTTCGGGCAGGGAACGGAAGCTGTCTCTCACCGGCTATGTGGAATGGGTGCTGGGAGACCTCCGTCCCAAGTCCGTCATGCATATCGTCACTTTCATCGATGCAGCCACAGGCGCCTTGTTTGCCCGGAATCCCTATAGTATCGAGTTTGGGGGTCGGGTAGGCTTTTTCGATGTCGACGAGGAGACCCGGACGTACACGGGGGACCGCACGGAGTTTATCGGGCGCAATGGAAGCCTCCGCAATCCCGACGCGCTGACCCGGGTGAAGCTATCGGGGAAGACGGGTGCAGGAGCAGATCCTTGCGGGGCTTTACAGGTAGCCATCGATCTGCCCGACGGCGGTGAGAAGGAAGTTGTCTTTTTGCTGGGCGCCGCCTGGAGTCCCGAGGAAGCCAGTGAGCTGGTAAGCCGGCATAAAGGAAGGGATGTCGCTGCGGAAGCCCTGGAGAAAGTGGAGGCGTACTGGCAAAAGACGCTGGGCGCCCTCCGGGTAGAGACGCCGGACCTGGCTTTGAATTTACTGGCGAACGGATGGCTGCTCTATCAGACCATTGCCTGCCGGATCAGGGGTCGAAGCGGGTATTATCAGTCAGGGGGAGCCTATGGTTTCCGGGATCAGTTGCAGGACTCTCTGGCCATTCTCCATACGGAGCCTGCCTTTGTGCGTGAGCATCTGCTGCGCTGCGCCTCCCGTCAGTTCAAAGAAGGAGATGTCCAGCATTGGTGGCATCCCCCGGCCGGGAGAGGGGTGCGTACCCGTTGCTCTGACGACTATCTCTGGCTGCCCTATGTGGCCAGCCGTTATGTGCTGCATACGGGCGATACCGGCATATTGGACGAACAGGTCGGTTTCCTGGAAGGGCGCCTGCTCAATCCGGAAGAAGAGTCTTATTATGATATGCCGACAAGGGCGCAACAATCCGGCAATCTTTACGAGCATTGCGTACGGGCCATCCGTTATGGCTGGCGTTACGGGGAACATGGTCTGCCCCTGATGGGCTCCGGGGACTGGAATGACGGGATGGACAAGGTAGGCCAGCATGGGAAGGGAGAGAGTATCTGGCTGGGATTTTTCCTCTATTCGGTGTTGACAAGGTTCAGTACCGTTGCACGACTCCATGGCGACGAAGTCTTTGCCGGAGAATGTCTCCGGGAAGCGACGAAATTGAAGACATCCCTCCATCAGCATGGTTGGGACGGAGAATGGTATCGCCGGGCCTATTTCGATGACGGGACTCCGTTAGGATCGGCCCGCAATGAAGAATGCCGGATCGACAGCATTGCCCAGAGCTGGTCAGTATTGTCTGGTGCGGGAAATCCCCAGCGTGCCCGGCAGGGGATGGAAGCTGCCGACCAGCACCTGGTGCGGAGGGATACGGGCATTATCCAGTTGTTGGATCCTCCTTTTGATAAGTCTTCGCTGGACCCGGGTTATATCAAAGGATATGTACCGGGGGTCCGGGAGAACGGCGGGCAGTATACGCATGCAGCCATCTGGCTTACCATGGCTTTTGCCGCCCTGGGTGACAGGGTCCGGGCTTATGAGCTGTTCAGCATGATCAATCCCATTCATCACGGGGATAGTCCGGAAAAGGTGGCCACCTATAAAGTGGAGCCCTATGTGGCAGCCGCGGATGTGTATTCTATTGCGCTGCATAAAGGCCGGGGAGGGTGGACGTGGTATACGGGATCTGCCGGCTGGATGTACCAGCTGATCACGGAATCTCTGCTGGGACTGGTGCGGGAGGGCGAGCAGTTGCGCATCGCCCCTTGTCTGCCATCCGGATGGGGGCCTTTCCGTCTTCACTACCGGTATCATGAAACGATGTATACGATCCAGTTCCTTCAAACGCAGGAAGCCTCGATGAGCCTTATCCTGGATGAAGTGGCCCAGGGAGGGGACAGGGTGCCCCTGGTGGATGATGGGAAGGAGCATACGGTAGAGGTGAGGATGGGGAGGTAGGACGGCGGTGGCGGGCGCCGGATGGGCGACGGGCGGTCGGGCGGTGGCGGGCGGACGATGACGGGTGACGGGTGGGCGACGGGTGACGGGCGGTCAGCGGGCGGTTGCTGTGAGGCAGAGCGACGGGCGGGCGGAGGCGGTGACGGGAGGCGGGTCGATCGACGACGGGCGGGCGGAGGCGGTGACGGGTGGGTGACAGGAGGCGGTTGCTGAGTTTTTGTTACCTTGCCACCAAAATATGATTGCTCATGAAGAAATTACCGGCTCTATTTTTTATCCTGTCCGTTATCAGCTCCTGCCATTCGAAGAAAGATTATGACAAAATATTCAGTGACCCCATTTTATATTGCAAGACCGTTTATGAATTGAACAATGTGGTGATGGGGAATAATTTCAGCCCCATCGTCGCTTCCCGTAACTATATGTACGCGAATGTGGCCGCTTATGAGGTGATAGCCGCGGGCTATCCGGCCCAGTATAATTCCCTGGCGGGCCAGATAACGGGTTTGAAAGCGGTACCTGCCGCGCCGGCCGGTAAACCTATCGATTTTCACCTGGCTTCGCTCCTGGCCTTTTGCAAGTTGGGGGAATCCGTCACCTTTCCTGCGGGCAGCATGAGCCAGTATGTCGACAGCCTGAAGAAACTGGCGGCCGATCATGGCATGCCGGATGAGATGCTGCAGAACACCCTTGCCTTTTCGGATACCGTCTCCGCTGTCATCATGAAGTGGAGTCGCAAGGACTATTACCTGGAAACACGAGGGGCCCCGGAATACAATGTATATGATTCCCCCGGCCGCTGGGTGCCCACTCCCCCAGCCTATTCGCCTGCGGCCGAACCTCACTGGAAAGAGATCCGTGAGCTGGCCATCGACAGCATCAACCAATTCCTGCCGCCTCCTCCGTATCATTTCGATGTTACCCATCCTCAAAGCGACTATTACCGGGAGGTAAAAAAAATACAGAACAGAGTGGACAGCCTGACCGAAGAGCAGAGTTTTATCGCTGATTTCTGGGATGACAACCCTTTTAAATTAAACGTCAGTGGCCACCTGATGTTCGGCACCAAGAAGTTTTCGCCGGGAGGACATTGGATGAGCATTACCGGCATTGCCGCGCAAAAATCGGGCGCCGACTTTCCCACCACCGTTTGTGCTTATGCCAAGACGGCGATAGCCCTCTTCGATACCTTTATTCAATGCTGGAATATAAAATATCTCTACAATACCGTGCGGCCGGAGACGGTGGTCAACCGGTATTTCGATCCGAACTGGCGCCCCCATTTACAGACCCCTCCATTCCCTGAATATACCTGCGGGCATTGTTATATTTCGGCATCTGCCGCCGAGGCGCTGACCAGTGTGTTTGGCGACCATTTCGCCTATACCGATACCACCGAGCTGGATTTCGGCATTGGCAAACGACCGTTCGCTTCTTTCCGGGATGCGGCCCTGGAGACAGCCCATTCCCGGTTTTACGGAGGGATCCATTTCGATTATTCTACGGCTGTCAGTCATGAGATGGGTATGAAGATCGGTCAATATATTGCGGGGAAGCTGAAGATGAAAAAATAAGGAAGCTGACCGGCGAGCCGGCGGACAGGCAGGCGAGGCCGACGGACAGGTGGGTGAGGCCGCCGGATGTCTGAGGCCGGCAAAAATAAGAGGCTTCCCTAACCAAGGAAGCCTCCTGACATGAAAACAAAACAAAGCATTATTTTTTGAAGTCGTTGATACCGTAGTAGTACACTTCTTTGCTACCGGGATAGATACCCTGTATCTGGAAGTTGGACGACTGATTGCTTAATGCCTCTTTCAATTGATCGACTGTCTTAACGCTCTGGTCGCCGATGCGGGTGATGACAAAACCGGGGCGCATGTTGGTTTGACTGCCGATGATGCCATTCTCCTGTATATTGGTAACCTGTACGCCTCCGTCAATTCCCAGTTTGGCGGCATCTTCTGTGCTAAGGGCTGAGAAATCCGCCCCCAGGGACTGGATAGCAGCACTCTGCTGGCTGGCGAAAGTTCCCAGGTTGTTCTTTAACGTGACGTCTGCCGTCCTTTCACTACCGTTGCGCAGGTAAGTGATCGTGATCTTATCACCAGGTTTGCGACGGGCAATCGTTTCGGACAACTGGGAGGTGGTCGTAACGGGTGCGTTGTCTATTTTCAGGATGGCATCTCCCTTCTTCAGACCCGCCTCGGCGGCGGCGCCTTTGGGGTCCACTTCCATGATCCATACCCCATTCACATCGTCGTTAATACCCAGGTCCTTTTTCTTTGCCTCGTCGAGTTGTTCAGGCGCCATGCTGATGCCCAGATAACCTCTCTGGACGGAGCCGAATTTCAGGATGTCTTCTACCACTTTCTTCACGAGGTTAGAAGGAATAGAATAGGCGTAGCCTGCGTAAGAGCCTGTCGGGGAAGCGATAGCCGCATTGATGCCGATCAGCTCTCCGTTGGTGTTGACCAGCGCTCCGCCACTGCTACCAGGATTTACGGCCGCATCCGTCTGGATGAACGACTCTACAGGAGCCGATCCCTGGCGATTGATCCCTATATTCCTGGATTTAGCGCTGATGATGCCTTCCGTAACGGTGACATCCAGGTTAAGCGGGTAACCGATGGCCAGTACCCATTGTCCCAGTCTTGCTTCATCTGAATTTCCCAGGGGCATGACGGGTAGGTTGTGTCCGTCGATCTTGATCAGGGCCAGGTCGGTATTCGCATCGGTGCCGATCACTTTGGCTTTGTAGCTTTTCCGGTCATTCAAGGTGACGCTGATATCGGTAGCTCCATCCACCACGTGATTGTTGGTTACGATATATCCGTCGGCGCTGATGATAACGCCGGAGCCGGAAGCCCGCTGGTCAGGCTGTTGGGGGACCAGGCCATTGCCATTGTCCCCAAAGAACTTCCGGAAGAAGTCGTCCCCGTCATCTCCGAATGGGTTTTGCTGGGGATAGCGGCGTGCGACCTCCTTAAATTTGGTAACGGTCTTGATATGCACCACGGAAGGCACGGCTCCGGAAGCGGCCTTTTCGAAGTCGATGGTCGGGGAGGCCGAGGGTCCGGTATAGGCCGTGTGGCTGGCCGGCGGGTTGGCATTAGCCTGGAAAAGAGTGCTATCGCCCCTTCCGTTGTTACGGGCAAATACAGCGGCTCCGACCGCTATACCTACCGCGCCCAGGAAGAGGGCGGTGAATTTAATAGTCTTTGTCATGTTGCTTCGTTTTTTAGAAGATAAATGTTGCCCTGAATCCTGAATGAAAACTGAATAAACGAAAAAGGAAATGTTAAAACCGGAGGCTGAAACTGTGTAGTTGGTCGCTAAAGTGGTATTGAATGGAAAAATGATTGAGGGTGCTGATCTTTTTAACAATTTCTAATCCCAGACCTATGCTGTTGGCATCCGGGCTTTCTTTCTGAAAACGCTGAAAGAGCTTCTGGGTGTCCAGGGCGGATGGCCGGCCGGTATTGCGGATGATGAGCTCCCTGTCCTGCGCCTGCAAGGATATTTCGATGGAGCCGTTCGGTATGTTGTGGCGAATCGCGTTGGAGAGCAGGTTGCCGAGGAGTATTTCTACGAGAGTCCTGTTGGCGGTAACGGTGATATCTTGTGCGTCCTGGAAGCGGAGGTGGATTCCTTGTTGTTGGATCTGAAATTCGTATTGCTGTATTAACTTTTGCAAGATTTCTTTTATGGCAACCGTCTCTTTTTCTATAAACTGATCGTTGTCGATCTTGGTTAAGAGGATCAGGCTTTTATTCAGCCGGGCCATCCTTTTGCTGGCGTTGGCCAGGTCTGTTATCAGGGCTGCCTGGTCCTCATTCAGGGGTTTGGTCTGCATGAGCAGTTCCAGTTTGGATTGGAATACCGCCAGGGGGCTTTGCATTTCATGCGATGCATTTTCTGTAAATTCCTTCTGGCTGGAATAGACCTGATAATTGCGTTCGGCCAGCTGTTCAATCGCTGTATTGAGGTCATTGAACTCGCTGATGGAGGAGGGCTGCAGGGTCAGTTTGGGTTGCCGGTCGACCCGGTATTCCCGCAAACGTTGCAGGGTATTGTAAAAAGGCTGCCAGATCTTTTTGGTCAGCATCCGGTTGATGACCAGCAGGCCCACCAGCAGGGCTACGAGCAGCAGGGCGGAGACCAGGACGATGCGTTGGATCAACAAATATTTATCTGCCAGAGAGGTGGTTATCCGAAGGCTATAAGATTCCTGATTGATATAAAAATGGGAGGCCAGCAGCCGGTTGGGCAGGGTGCTACCCGGGTGAGAGTCTGTCGATTCGCTGTTATACAGGGAGTCGGTTTTCCTTTCGGCCTGTTGTTGTGGATGTGTCTCTTTTCGGGCGCCCTCTTTTTCGAAGAGGATGTCATAGCCGGAACCGGGAAACCGCAGGACTCCCTCTTTGTTGCCGGCTGCTGCATCGAGGAGTTGCGGCATGATGCGGGTCTTTGTCGCGATGAGGTTTTCGTCGACATTGGCGACCATTAGTCTTTTCAGTGTCCAATAAAAAACGGGAATGGAGACCAGCAGCAGGATCACGGAGAAGATGAAATAAGCTGTTATGGTCTTTTTTAGCAGCTGCATTATATTTCGAATTTATAACCCATACCATAGATTGCCTTGATATAGTCTTCACTTCCGGCGGCGGCGAGTTTCTTTTTCAGGTTTTTCATGTGGGCATAGAGAAAGTCAAAATTATCGAATATTTCCGCTTCGTCCCCCGAGATCCTTTCTGCTATAGCGTTTTTGGAAACCACCCGGTTCTTGTTGGAGACCAGGTACAACAGCAGGTCATATTCCGTTCGGGTGAGGTCTACGGGTTTACCCAGCACTTTTACCGTTTTTGCATTGGTGTCGAAGGTAAATTCATTCAGGGTAAAAACGCTGCTGCCATCGAATCTTCGCCGGCGAATGACGGCGGCTATTCTTGCGCTGAGTTCAGGAAGGTGAAAAGGTTTGGGCAGGTAGTCATCTGCCCCCAGGTTGAGTCCGGCAATGCGGTCGTTCATGGAGTCTTTGGCGGAGATGATGATGACGCCGTCCGTTTTATGGTTGGCTTTTAGCTCTTTCAGGACCTGCAGGCCATTTCCATCGGGGAGGGATATGTCCAGCAAGATGCAGTCATAATCAAAGGATTCTGTTTTTTCCATGGCGGTACGGAAGTCCGAGGCCACTTCGCAGGTGTAGTTTTCGGCCTTTAGATAGGCGACGATGCTTTTGCTGAGCTCTTCTTCATCTTCTATTACCAGAATTTTCATGGCAGGTGGTTTATGATGCGGGTTTGAGCCCATGCAAGATAAGAATAAGCAAAATTAAGGCCGCGAAATTCTAATAGCATTCTAATGGCTTTCAGGCTTTTTCCTTTTTTTTAAGGGGTAAATTTGGGTCAAATTAATTTTATGGAACAGTCTCCTTTTTTTAAGGCCATGATGACCGGTCTGTTTGTCGGTATTATAGATACTATTATTTGTTTGACCTATAACATCGCTTATCGGGATATCAGCGGGTATGAGCCTTCGGCGTTGATCAATGTGTCGTCATTAATATTTGCCGTAAACCTGTTGTTGTTGTTGATCGGCCTGGTATATTTTGTCTTTATAAAATTCTTTGGGAAGAAGGATTTTATCTTTACCATTTTCATCGTATTGCTGACGCTGTTTTTGTTTCGCCAGGTTGAGATGGGGCACCGGTTTTCGGATGTGGCGGTGAATTTGGGGTTTAGGGGGTTGTTAGGGGGGATACTGCTGATACTGGGGGTGAGTGCGGCGGCGATACCTTTTTTGAGTAGGAGTAGTTTTTTGGAGAAATATGTACTGTGAGGGAATTCTTATTCGGCAGGGCTCTGGTTAAAATATTTAGTTAGTTACTTGAATTGAATGCGAAAAATTAGTTTCTTTTCTGGGGAGGAAAAATCCTTTGATGCAATTAGGGTTTCGGATACAGATTTGGATATGGCTTTTTTCGAGGATGCCGGCGCCGGGGAAGACAGGGCCGCCTTCGGTGAAAACGCCGCGGGTTGAGTCGAATGTTTTGTGAATAGAATAACGATCATTATCCAGGTCATTCTGAATATTATATAATATTTTGCCATGCATAAATTCTATTACGGCGCAATCTAGCTCTCGCAAAACTTTATCTTTATACCTATCCTGTGGCAAATCTCTATTTTCGGGTATTTTTTGATCTGAAGCTAAATACGCGACCTTCATTATATCGTAATATTTTTTAAGAAGGTTAATATAGCCAGAATCCAGAAAGTCACAACAATGGTCTAAAAATAAAATAGCGCCTATTACTGAAGGCTTTTCAAGGCGACCCCTTGCCTTTTTATCTTCGGCCCACCGAAGAGCTCGTTCATAGTTATTTTCCCAGAAATACATACCATGCCCTAACCAATCGTATTTCTCTTTACTGAAAACAATTTCGTCGGGCCGAGTCAATAAACGGTCTCTTACGCTCTCATCACATCCATGAAAGCCCAATACTAAACCTGGTCTAATGTAATACATGATTAAGCTACTTCAGTAGCCTATTTTTGGATAGCCTTGACGGCCCTGCCGAGATTTTGGTAAGGTGCTGTATGATTACCATTTTCATCAAGAATGCCAGCATTCATTAAATCGCGGAGAGCTTCTTCGCGGGTATAGCCCCTTTTCAATTGTTCTAAGGCTATATTTTCCAGATTCTTGATGTCTTGTTCATTCATCGTAGTACGATTGTCATACAAAACTATACAAAATAAATACACCCTTTTAAAAAAGTTACCCTCTGCGGTCATTTTGTCCGAGGCTGGACTATCGGGCAAAATAGGGTTGATTTCGATCAATAATTGGATAGCCTTCTTTGCATTCAATTTGTATTTTTAAAATATGAACCGACTGCAAATAATTCTAGTTCTGGTCACAACCCTTTCTTTGTCTGCGCGGGCGCAAGACGACCAACGTGGCAACCTGGCCGTTATAGCGACTCCTTCCGGTCCCGGCCATTATGGCCCTTCCTGGAGTGTCCTGAATGACGGGGTCACCCCCACTCCCTCCGGGGGTCGGAATGGCAACCGCCCACTACCGCCCAAGGTCACGCTATGGGTGCAATATGAATGGAAACAGCCTATCCGGACTGCGGCTATCGCCCTCTATTGGTGGGACTATAATAACCCTCGTCTGCTGCCGCAGTCTTATCGCATTCAGTACTGGGATGGGAGCCATTTTGTCCCGGTGCAGCACGCCTCAGGACTGGGCCTGGTGAACAACCAATACAACACCACCCGCTTCGACGAGATAACCACCACCAAAATAAGACTGGAAATAGATTCCACTGACCGGTATCTGTCAACCCTGACAGAATGGAAGGTTTATGAGCCAGAGGGTTCGCCGGAGTACCCGGCTGTCGTCATGGCGGGTGTCGACCGGGATGTGATGTCAGATGGAAAGACTTATCTGTCAGGTGTGATCCGGAGCGTGCGGCCGGTCGCCCATACGCAGTGGAGCAAAACCTCCGGACCCGGCAACGTTACCTTTAAAGATGCCGATGCCCAAACAACGACGGCCGTATTTTCAGCGCCCGGCGATTATGTGCTCCAACTGACTGCGGGAGAGGGGGCGCTCAGCTCCTCCTCCACCCTGAAGGTCAAGGTGCGCCCCCAGCCGGAGGCAAAACGGCTGGATGTCGTATACACTAAACGATACAAGATAGACAGCAAGCTTTGGAATGACCGGGCCCGGTCTATGATCGTCAACTGGATCCCCTTTTGTATCGATCAGATCAACCGGACGGACCTCAGCACAGGACAAGGAGGCATCGACAACTTTATCGAAGCAGCCAAGGCGCTGCGGGGAGAGCCTCATGGTCCTCATAAAGGCTATGTATTTTCCAATGCCTGGGTCCATCAGACCGTCGAAGCGATGTGCGAGGCCCTGATGGTAGATCCCCAGGGCGATGGGGAGATCATCGCCGCCCAGGAGAACATGAAAAAGACCCTGGAACAATGGATACCCATTATTCTTTCCGCACAAGAACCGGACGGCTATCTGCAGACAGCCTTCACCTTACGCGATACCAGCCGATGGCACGAGAGATGGTCACCCGAGGGAAGGGGCAATCATGAGGGATATGTATCCGGTTATTTTATCGAATCCGCCATCAACCACTATACCTTAACAGAAGGTAAAGACAAGCGGCTGTATAATGCTGCCAAGAAACTGGCCGACTGCTGGGTAGCGAATATCGGCCCGGGCAAAAAAGCCTGGTATGACGGTCACCAGGAAATGGAGCAGGCCCTGGTGCGCTTTGGCCGATTCGTAAACGATATGGAAGGCCATGGCCGGGGAGACAGCTATATCGCGCTGGCCAAGTTCCTGCTGGATAACCGAAAGGACGGCAGCGAATATGATCAGAGCGCCGTCCCGGTGCAGGAGCAATACGAGGCGGTAGGGCATGCCGTCCGGGCAACTTATACGTATTCCGGCATGGCCGATGTAGCGGCGGAGACAGGCGATGTAGATTATCAAAGCGCCGTCTTGTCGCTGTGGGATAATATGGTCAACAAAAAATATTATGTTACCGGTGGGATCGGCAGCGGGGAGACATCTGAAGGATTTGGTCCCAACTATTCACTACGCAACAATGCTTATTGTGAATCCTGTTCCAGCTGCGGACTGATCTTCTTCCAATATAAAATGAACCTGGCCTATCACGATGCCAAATATGCCGACCTCTACGAAGAGACCCTTTATAATGCCCTGCTGGGCTCGCTGTCCCTCAATGGAAAAGATTTTTATTACACGAATGCCTTGTCCACTTCACAGGCCAGGTATCAATGGCATGTCTGCCCCTGCTGTGTGGGCAATATTCCCCGGACCCTGCTGATGATGCCCACCTGGACCTATGTGCGGGGCGAAGACGGTCTCTATGTCAACCTGTTCATCGGCAGCACCATCAAGGTGGAGAAGGTGGCGGGCACCGATGTAGAAATGGTACAAAAAACCGACTATCCCTGGAGCGGCCATATTTCCATGACGGTGAATCCTGAACTGTCGAAGGAGTTTACCATCCATGTCCGCGTCCCCAACCGCAAGACCAGCGAATTGTATACGCCCGTGCCGGAAGTAAACGGCCTTACCTCCTTATCTGTGAATGGGAAACTTTTGAAACCTGTCATCAAAAATGGCTATGCCGTTATCCGGCGTGTATGGAAAAAAGGAGACCACATCGAACTGGAGCTGCCTATGAAGATCCAGCAGATCACGGCCGACGAGAAGATTGAAGCCGACCGGGGCCGGATAGCTCTGCGGTATGGCCCCCTGTTATATAATGTGGAGACGGCCGATCAGCAGGACATCACGAAGCCCATCGGGAATCAGCCGCTCTCGTTGGAATGGAAAGGAGATTTCCTCCATGGTATTATGGCCATTAAGGGTGTCTGGGCTGATGGCTCCCCTTTGCTGGCTATCCCCAATTATACACGGATGAACCGGGTAACCCCCACGGCCACTCCGCAATCAACCCAGATCATCCAGCCAGCCAGGCCTAATCAACCGCCTCAGTATGTCGAGCAGACCCCCAGTTCAATTATATGGATAAAAAAATAAAGACGACCCTGTGGGCCCTGCTGCTGTCGGCCGCACTCTATGCGCAGGATGATGATAGTCGCCAGGCAGGCGACAGCGTTGGGAGTCCTGTCAGGGTCCGCAATGACGATTTTACATTGGAAAGAACGGGGTATGGCATCAGCGGGCTCTGGAAGACCAACGACCTGTATCCCACCAACTATATCCGAAAAGGCAAAAAATTCGGAGAGGTGACGGTGCGCTACCGGTTGGACAACGGGGTGCTGGATTCTGTGAAAGCAGGCGGGCCGGGGAACAGGGGCGGCGGGATGCCGGTACATGGAGGAGACGGGATGCCGGTACATGGAGGAGACGAGACGCCGGTACATGGAGGAGACGAGACGCCGGGAAGCGGCAACGGCACGGTACAGGTCAAGGCCATTGCGATATCCGAAGCTTTCGAGCTGAAGAATGATGGGCTGGAATGGACCATTACCCTGGACAATACCTCCTCCCATCCTGTCATCATCGAAGATCTTGCCCTTCCCCTTTTCTATAATAGCGGAGGGGGCGAAAACCCCAGGGAGATCTTTGAAGAGAGAGTGGTGAAACATCATTTTATCTCCGGGAATAATTCCTTTATCTTCTGGGAACGCCCAACGGGAGTGGGTCCCTACCTGGTCATGGTGCCCCGTGCCGGGACTTCGCTGGAATATTTCTCTACCAATGCCATGGGGGAAGGCCGTGGTGTTTTTCAGGCTTATATCCATGCCGCCTATACCGGCAAACTGGGACAGGCCATCGCGGGTAAAACGGAAGGAGCTTCGACAAGAGCTGGCTGGAGACAGCCTTTCAGCTCTATCACCCTTCCCGGCAAAGGTCGAAAGACTTATGGATTCCTGTTCCGGTGGGCGAAAGATTATGCCGGCATCCGGGATATCCTCGTGGAAGAAGGATTGATCGATGTACGGGTGATGCCGGGTATGACGATCCCCAATGACCTGGAGGCAATGATCGCCTTACGAAGCCATCAGAAAATTACGGAGATCGTTGCCGAGTTTCCGCAGAAGACTGTCGTTCAATACGTCGGTCAGCGACAAAAAGGGACATCCCTGTATAAAGTAACTTTCTCCCGTCTGGGGGAGAATAAGCTGACTCTTCACTATGGCAATCACTATCAGACCACCCTGGAATTCTTTGTTACGGAACCCCTGGAAATGCTGTACAAAAAAAGGGCGGCCTTTATCGTCAACCGGCAGCAGCATAAAGATCCTTCCAAATGGTATGACGGTCTCTTCTCTATCTATGACATGAAACATGCCGTATTGCGAGGCCCCGACAATGCCGACTATTTCGATACCAGCCGGCTGAGCTATGTATTGACCTGCGACGATCCGGGCCTCTGTAAAGCGCCGTTTGTGGCGGCTAAAAATGTTGTTTACCCCGAGCAGAAAGAGATCGATGCGCTGGAATATTATATAGAACATTTTGTCTGGGGTAAATTGCAGCGCACCGATAAAGAGAGACCTTATCCCTATGGCGTATATGGAACCCCCAGCTGGTATGTGGACCGGGACAGCCTCCGCCGGTCGAAGAATGTCGGTGACCGGAATAAAGACAAGATGCATGTCTGGCGCTCCTATGACTATCCTCATATCATGATGTTGTATTATCATCTTTACCAGATAGCCAGCCTGTATCCGGGCATGACCCATTATCTCGATAAAAAAGGATACCTGGAAAGGGCCCGGGAAACCGCCAAGGCTTTTTTCAAATACCCTTATGAGATCCTGCCCTGGTATGAAACTTATAAATGGGGCTGTTATAATGAATTACTGCTGACAGACCTGATAGCCGACCTGGAAAAAGAAGGGTTTGCCGAAGACGCCCGCTTCCTGCGGAGTGAATGGGAGAAAAAGGTAAAATATTTTCTCTATGATGATGCCTATCCTTTTCGCAGTGAATATGCCATCGATGCCACGGCTTTCGAATCGAGTCATGCCCTGGCCAGGTATGCACTGTTAAATACCCTACAGCCGGATAGCAACCTGTGGTTTGATAAAAATCTGAAGCGCTGGTATTCGCATCCTTCCATCCGGAAGGAAGATGCCGTGTTGTTTATGGACCGGCAGATACAGGCTAACCTTGCGTTGCGGGGATCTATCGAGCCTGCGTATTATTATCTGGGCAGTGATTTCCGGGGCCGGAGCGATAGTTATACCCTGAGTTATATGTCCCAGATGGGGGGTTGGGCCATCCTGGATTACGGCCTGCATTTCAGCAAGGATCCGGATGAGTATCTCCGGCTGGGTTATGCAGCCTATCTCAGTTCGTTTGCCCTGATCAATTCCGGTACGCCCGAAAGCAACTACGGTTACTGGTACCCCGGGAAGGAGAATGACGGAGCTTCCGGCTGGGCATTCGAACCCCAGCAATTTAACACGCCCTGGATACAGAAGTCGCAGGGCCGGGGTCCCTGGTATTATGATGGGGAGATCGACCTGGGCTTTGGCGGGGCTACCCGGATGGCGGCGACGGTGGTGACGAATGACGCTGTGTTTGGGTTGGTGGCGTATGGGGGAAGCCTGGTGCAGGCTTCACTGAAGGGGCTGTCTGTGAATGCAGACAAGAAGGGGCGAGTTATTGCTGTCATTCCCAAAGATGGCCTACGCAGAAGATTGTATTACCGTGATGGGGTGAAGTCCGTCGATATTGAACTGGACCGGGATGGGTTTGCAAGGGATTCTTCTGTAGTGTTTGATCTTAGCAGGGATCAGCTTAGTTTTTATGTAGAGAACCGGACGGGCGACCGGCATACGCTGAGCATCCATCTCAAGGGGGATGGGCTGGAGGGTAGTTATGAAGACGGGCAAGGCAAACGGTGGGGGTACCATAAGGATATGGTGGTGAAGGTGGATGTTGCGGCGACTGGGAAGACGCCGGTCCGGTTACGAAAGATAACCACCCTAAAACGTAAGTACTAGACCTGCAGCGGCTTGCGCAGTTTCCTAACCTGATAAAATGTCCCTATCGTAAAAATAACGAGCAATCCAAGTAAAATCATTTTTATAATAGGCGCATCCTGGTTGATGGCAATAGGACCACTGAGGGGTAATCTTGTCAGGGTTTCCGTAACGGCGGGAATGAAGGAGAGGAAAAGGGTTGCCGTCATAATAATGGTTTCCACCTTCTCCCCAGCGGTTCCCAGGAACTTTATAGACCGGGCATAAATTGCTATCGGCAAAAGGATCAGAACAAGCACAGAAAGCGTGTGTGCCGGTGTGAAATGACCTGTTTTCATGATACCGAATGACGTGAGGCAGGTCAATACCGTCAAAACAATATACCCTCTCCCCAGGCCATTTCGCGGAATGATCTTTCCGTCGCGGGCCAGCGCGATGAAGGCAACAATAATGGCAAGGATGCTAATGATGGTATGGATGATGCCGAGGGATGACAAATGATTGGGCATAAAGGTGTTTTTTAGGAGTTATACCTCAAAAGATATTGAAAAACCGCGAAATATCATAATCCAATATTCCGGGGTCCTGCAGCGTTATAGGAAATATTATGAAATATCCTTCTGCCACAGGCTTATTCCTGCTGTTCCTTTTATCCGGGTTGTTCGGATGTTCGAAAAAATCTTCGCCGGACACCGGGGGCACGACCAGCGACAGCGCTACTGTCACGGTCATTAACGGCTATGGCAGCGGACGTTACAAAACAGGGGACACCGTTGATATCTGGTCGCAGGCCATCCCTTCGGGCAGCGTGTTCGACAGTTGGAGCGGTTATAACAGCTTAATGGAGAATACCGGGGAATGGCACAATCGTTTCATTATGCCGGCTAAAGACGTGACCGTCACCGCTGTGCTGAAATCCTTGGCCCCTTTTACGCTGAAATATGAAAAGATCCGGGGTGTCAACATCCTAAAGAATGTCTATTATTATTTTCCCACGGGGCATAAAGGAATTGTTTATTTATTGCATGGTACGGGAGGCAGCGCCCAAAACCTGGTGAATAACTTTGAATGGATCCAGATGATCAATGACCTGGTGGCAGCCGGTTACGCCATCATCGTCACCGAAGCCGAAGAAGTGTCCCTGAATACGGACCTCAACGGGGACGGGAGCATACACTGGACCTTAACCCCGGCAGATACCCTTACCAACCCGGATTATCGCAACATACGGGTGCTGACGGACACCTTCTATAACCGGGGATATTCAACCCCTTCCATCCCCCTGTATTCAATCGGCATGAGTAATGGAGGAGCCTTCTCTTCGGCCCTATCCTATCTCTATAAATTCGCGGCAGGCATCTCTTACTGCGCCCCTGCCACCAATGTGGTCGTTTCCGCATCCACTACTCCTCTTCAGTTCTGCATGGCAAAATATGACAATGCCCCGGAAGTTGGACCAGCAGGCAATAGCCTCGCGCAGTCCAATTCCACGGCCCTAAACGGGCGGGGAGTATGCAGCAAGTTGTTCCTGCATGACCACAGTCCGGCCTATCCCCAGCGCTGGGCGCGATGGAGCGGCATCTCTCTTACATTGTCCGCATCTTTGTACAATGAGCTGAAGGCCAATCACTGGCTGGACGCTAAAAATTATCTTACGGCCACTTCCGATGTGATCGACGCCAGCATCCAGGCAAGCCCTTCTGCTTACCCGGTGAGCTCTTCGCTGGGCATCGCACAGTACCAGTTCTTCCTCAACGAGATCGATGTACTCTGCGCGGCGCATCAATTCTACAGTGATTACGATAAAACGACCCTCCACTTCTTAGGGACCCCCTGTCAATAGGAGTCAGCTCATGGGTGAGGATATAGTCCTCATGTGCAAATATTTAATTGCTGCTCAGTTTTACACTCAGTTCGTCGATCATAGCCTTTCCGTTATTCACATCAGCGGTGATTTTTTCCTCCTTAAAATCATGCTCGGTCGTAAAGATCTTTAAGTGCTGCTCGAATGCCCTCCAAAGATCCTTAGCGGCTTTATGGGTCGATGTGGCTGCCAATTCCCTTAATATCCTGATCTTTTCGTAGTCTGCTATGCCTTCCCGCAGCTTTTCATAGCGTATACAGCTATTGCCCCCGGGATATACCAGGTAACAGTCGCCGGCAGGCCAGCTCCCGAAGCGGGCATCCCTCTCCGGGTCTTCCGGCCACGCCTCATACGCCCAGCGCAGGAAACCATTATACCCGCAGGCAGCGGAGTACCAGCTGATCCACCTGCCCTCTACCGGAGGGGAGAAAACAAAATTATTCGGCTTCGCAGGATTGCAGCATACGTAAAAAGTGGAAGTAGCGCCTCTTGCTGCCCGTTGCTTCAATTCCCCGGGGGCGGGTTCGTTGCCATACAGGAAACAATAATCATCCAACAGGCTATCCAGCTCTTTATGCCAGTTACCGGCATAGGTGATCTTCCAATCCTTCGAATGTCGCTTAACCACCTTGATGGCGGCAAGCGTCTGGCTCATTTCACTTTCGTTGATCCCGATATAGGTCTTTGCAAACCATCCCTTTTTTTGCAGATGCGCCCGAAAGTCCGTTAGAAAAACATTCCAATGCTTACTATACGTCTCCGAACCGGGCGCCCAGGTCTCATACAGATAATTACCGGTGGATTCATCCATATAGCGGAACCGGTCCCCCCAGGGAACGGGGGAATAGAGGGTAATGGCTTTATCAATACCCGCCGCCATAGCCAATTCAACATAGGTATCGAAAATAGTATAATCGAATTTCCAAACCCCATCCTTCTTTTTTATCCATTCGATCATACCCCCTTCTATCATATAGGAATTATCGGACCAGGGCGAATGCACCCCATAAGTGGTAATGTATTTGCCACCCGCGTTAGCATACAGCTGCAGATGTTTTTTTAGCAAAGCCTTATGCTCTTCAGACCAGGGCTGTACATGGTTGCGCCAGGCGATGACCCATGGGTTCTGCCAGAGGTCCAGCCGGTATTTCCAGGCATGGGGCGGAGGTAATAACCGGTCCTGTACTTGTATTCTGATCTGCAGGCTGGCACTGGAACGGGTCGTACTCACGACAACTTTTCCGGTGTACAGGCCCGGTTCCGTACCCGGCGGCAGATCGACTGACAGCCATACCGGCCTTACGGTCTTTCCAGGAAGTTCGAAGCGTTCAAACGGCTCAAACCGGTCCGGCATCAGGTATCCGTTCCTGTAAGGTGTATTTCCGCACACCGCATCTTTCGCCCCGTACGGATAATTGGCCAGTACATAGCGGACCAGGTTCAAGCTAATATTCTTACTGCTGATCGACTGGCCTTTTGCATTGACCAGGTTAGCCAGGCTGACCCTGACCTGCTCCAGGGTATCCGGCGACCATATCAGCATTTCTGTGTTCAGTCTTTCGCCCCGCCAGCCCGTCGCTTCCCACAAAACAGTCTCCTTTTGATCCGGCGCCTCCGTTCTGAACCAGGCCCTGTCGGTTGAAACGAATGAAACATGCAGGCCGCTTTTTTGATCCGACCAAGCCTGTGGGTTAACCGGGGCATCCAATGCATATTCCGGTAGATAATGAGCGTACTGAAGGGGAAGCAGCGAGGAATCTATCTCTCCCGGTCTTTCCTGTGCGAAAGCTGGCAGCTGAAAAAAACTCAGCAAGAGAAATTGCACTCCTATTCTTATCATGCAGGCAGATCGTTTCATCGACTTAAAGATACGAAAATGCCGCGTTAGGCCGTCTACCGGTAAATGCTTTCGTTCTTCAGGGGGGTGGTCAAAGAGGTAATATCTCCTTTCGCCATCCTGATACCATATACCGGTCCTACCGTATTGTGCTCCTTCGGGACGAATTTCACCGTTACCGATGTCCTGGAAGCCGTCAGTTCTTTGGGAATGGGATAGCCAATATAATAGAATTTATTCGTTCGGAATTTATTCAGGTCCTCGGTGGCAACCTTCGTGTCGTTGACGAAGATGTCGAAGGTCTTGCTTCGGTTGTCAGTGCCCCAGTACGTGCAGATTATGTTGTTTATCTCCGTGGGGTCCGTCTTCATGGTGAAGGAGAAAGATCCCCCCTCTCTGGCCATTCTCCACTTTTTACCCTCTCCGTCGCCGGTGAAAGATTTTTCGCTGACGAAGTCGTGATCTCTTTCCGGCTGCATTTCGCCAACTCTTAATATATCCGTGGTGCGGTCTTCCAGCTCTTTTTGTTTTCTTTTTTCTTCTTCATAGGCTTTTTGCTGTACGACCCACTGATCGGGGGTGAATACATCCCAGTACACGCTGTAGTATTCGTTGCCGGTCCGGGAAAAGGGGATCAGTTTCACGTCCCCGTGGGCGCCCAGGTTGGCTGTCTGAAAGACGAGGCTGTTCCTGTCCAGGGGTTTTATCCATTGGTTGGCATCCTGCGAAGTAGTAACAAAGACGGGGAGATCGCCGGGCTGAGGCTCCTTGTCGCCCAATACGCCGGCCAGCAGGTCAGGGCCAAAGAACAGGGCTCTGCGGCCGGGATTATCGGGCATACTCTCTGTATAAAAGCCTGCGGGCGTTATAAATTCTATCTTATCGTTGTTCGACCAGCTGCGATCCAGCACCAGATAGCCATCCTCTCCGATGGTGACAGGCAGTAAAGTCCCATTGACTTTTACCTGTACACGGGTCGCCCAGTGGGGCTTCCGGATGCGGATGGGAAACCGGCTGGCTTTGGAGGTGGTGATGGTAAAGATGGTGTTATCCGAAGCGGGAATATTGGTTTCCTGCCGGATGGTGAGGCCTCTTTCCTTCCAGTTCAATACAGAAGGAATGAAAAGGTTGATGTATAAGCTATTGTCCTTGCCCCTGTAATAGATGTTCTCTCCATACTTGACATGGTTCTCCATACCGGTGCCCACACAGCAGGTAAAGGTGTTGAATTCATCGCTGTATCTTTTTCTACCCCCCATACGCAGGGAGACAAAATAGGTCATCATGCCCGTCTCATGGTTCTGGGAGGCCAGTATATGATTGTATAATGCCTTCTCATAGAAGTCCATCAGAGATGCCGAAGGGTGTATGCTGAATAATTCCCCTGTCAGCTTCAGCATATTATAGGTGTTGCAGGTCTCCGTTGTATTGTCGGATAGAAAATCATTGAGTTTACCCGGATCGCCCAGGTATTCGTAATTGCTGTTACCGCCATTGGCGTAGGAATGATAGTGGGTAATGGTCTCCCAAAAGAAGCTGGCGATATCCAGGTCTTTTTTGTCTCCGGTCAGCTGGTACCTGCGGGCAGAGCCGATAATTTTGGGGATCTGGGTATTGGAATGTTTGCCGGCCAGGGCGTCTATCTTTAAGGCCAGGGTGTCGAGTACACGCCGGTCGTAAAAACGATAGGAAAGGTCCAGGTATTTCTTGTTCCCGGTGAAGGCGTAAGTATTTACCAGCGCATCGTTCATGCCGCCATATTCCGTGCCCAGCATTTTCTGCATCAGGCTATCATTCAGTCCCTTTACTTCTTCTCCGGTCCAGTCCGCCATGGCCTGGTCAATTTTTAGCGCTTGCGCGTTCTGACAATACAGCCAGGCGTCCAGCAGTCCTCCCATGATCTTATGGACCGTGTACCAGGGGGACCAGGCGCCATCCAGGTCAAACCCTCTTGACCGGATATTACCCTTTGCCACTTCGGCCCACATGCTGTCCTCTTTGGGGATGGCGCCCAGGTAGCCGGTTCCTCTTGCCTTCTGACATTCGGCCAATTCATTGACCATATAGTTTACCCGTTGGAGGAATTCTTCTTTTTTGGTGGCGGCATAGGCCATGGCGCAGGCTGACAGATAATGCCCCAAAGAGTGACCTGCCAGGCCGGAGGATTCCCAGCCGCCATAACGTTGTGCTTTGGGCTTCAATCCCGCATGCCCCCTGAAATCCGACAGTAAGCGGTCGGGCTCAATTTTCAGGAGATAGCTCATATCCGCTGCCCTGGCGCTGGTAAAGGGGCTCTCCAATAATTGAACGTCCCCCGGGTTAAAGGCATAAGCACCTATTTCAATAGCAGGCTGAACCTTTATCCTGTTATCATTCCACTGCGGAACATAGGATTGTGCCGTTGCAGAAACAGTGATGAAGCAGATCAGGGTTTTAAAAAGCGCCTTCATACGATAAAAGTATAATAAAGAGAAAAGAGTGAGTATTCATTTATTCACTAAAAGTTATCCGATTTTAAGCAAATGGATCGTATGAACTTGTTAAAATCCGTGCAATATTGATTAATTCATAAACAGGGGGCTGTTGAAACCATGATTATATTTGGTCTTACACTGCGAACTGTCAACATAACAATACTACATTATGAGAAATTTTGGGCTGCTGTTTGGTTTTTATACCTTATTCCTACTGAGTTTTCATAGTGGAAGTTACGCGCAGCCATCGCCGGGTGAATATGTGCCCTGCCAGGAAATGCCCAACCTGATAGAAACGTATAATGCAGACCTGCGGGCGCTGACACGATACTATACCAGCAGCTTTTACGGGGGACGGAATTTTAGCAACCAGATAAGCACGGAAGGCGGCAGCCCGGAGAAAAGGGCCCGGTTGGACGAGCTCTATCATGAATACCTGAAGAAGCTGGACAAGCTGGATTTTAACAGTCTGCCCCAGGAATGTAAAGTGGATTATATCCTCTTCAAAAGAGACCTCTCGGAAAAACTCCGGGCATCGGCTGATGAAGCGGGACAATATAATAAGATCAAAAGCTGGTTTCCTTTCTCGGATTCCATCTATGCCATCGAGAAACTACGCAGAAGAGGTCATCAGCTGGATGCCCGGCAGCTGGCGAAGAACTGGGCGGATTATACCGGTCAGATCCGCAAGCTGCAGGCTGCCTTGAAGAAGGACAGCAGCCTGGATATGGATGGCCTTTATGAAGCGGGGCTGGTCCTCAGTGACCTGCAAAGGGCCCTCGGCAGCATCTACGAATTTTATAATGGTTATGACCCTCTTTTCACCTGGTGGATCCCCAAGACCTATAAAGAGCTGGATGAGGCGCTGACTGCCTATGCCGCCCAGTTTAAGGAGAGTAATAACCGGTTTGCCGCGAATGATAAAAGCGGTATCGCCGGGCATCCCGCCGGCCGGGACGAGCTGGTCCGTCAGTTGAAATATGAGATGATACCCTATAGCCCGGAAGAGCTGATCGACATCGCCAACAAGGAATTCGCCTGGTGCGACCGGGAGATGCTGAAGGCCTCTCATGAGATGGGTTTTGGCGACGACTGGAAGGCCGCCCTGGAAAAAGTTAAGAACAGCTATGTTCCTGCGGGGCAGCAACCGGAGATGATACTAGGTCTGTTCAATCAGTCCATCGACTTCCTGAAAAAGCATGATCTCATCACCATTCCCCCGCTGGCGGAAGAGACCTGGGGTATGATCATGATGACTCCCGAGCGGCAGCTTGTCAATCCTTTCTTTACCGGCGGCAACGAGATCAGCATCTCTTATCCTACGAATACCATGGATGAGGAAGACCGGCTGATGAGCATGCGGGGCAACAATCCGCATTTTTCCATGGCGACGGTGCATCATGAGCTGATCGCCGGTCATAATCTGCAGGCCTTTATGAACCAACGTTATCGTACCTATCGCAACTTCGGTTCGGGTTTCTGGACAGAAGGCTGGTCCCTCTATTGGGAACTGATCCTCTGGGACCTCCAATTTCCCAAGACCCCGGAAGACAGGATCGGTTTTTTGTTCTGGCACATGCACCGCTGTGCCCGTATCATCTTTTCTTTGAACTATCACCTGGGGAAATGGACGCCGCAGCAATGTATCGATTTCCTGGTGGACCGGGTAGGACATGAACGGGCCAATGCCGCCGGAGAGGTGCGCAGATCGTTTGTGGGACATTATCCCCCCCTGTACCAACTGGCTTACCTGACAGGCGGAAGGCAGTTCTATGCGTTGAAAAAGGAATTGGTGGACAGTGGTAAGATGAGCTATAAACAATACCATGATGCCGTGATGCACCTGAATGCCATGCCTGTTGAAATGATCAGGGCTATTCTAACCAAACAGCCGTTGGAGAAAGAGTATAAAGCGAAATGGCGATTTTATGATAGTATGAAATAAGCGTTTGAAATATCGCTCATAAGTCGGGCGTCACCGACAGTCACCTGAGAAAGTAACATTAAACCTGAATCGTAAAGGATGCCTGGTTGAAGGAGGCCGTTTTCAAAAAAGCGGCACCTTTCAAAAGGGAAAGCTATTGCGTTGCCGCAAATTTTAATCATTGTTAACAACCAAACCAACAAGGTATGAATCAACTGCATGAGAACCGCCCATTAAAAAAAAGAAAGTGGCTGATCGGGCGGGCGCTGCCACTTCTATTATTATGGATCATCGCCGGAGTGTCGCCATCCATGGCGCAAACCCAAAAGATCTCCGGTAAAATAAAAGATGAATCCGGGGCTCCCGTAGTCAGAGCTACGGTAAGGGACAAGGACAGCAGGAGAGGCACCGTAACCGATGCGGAAGGAAAGTTCAGCCTGACCGTAAAACCGGGCGCTGTGCTGCTGATCTCTGCTATCGGGTATGAGACTACGGAAATGAAATCGGGCGAGTCCGCTACGATCGAGGTAGCGCTGAAGATAAAGAACAGCACCCTGAATGAAGTGGTAGTGACAGCCCTGGGTATCAAACGGGAAAAGAGCCAGCTGACCTACAGTACCCAACAGGTAAAAGGAGATGATCTGACGGCTACCAAAGAGCCGGGTATCCTGAATGCCCTGGCGGGCAAAGTATCGGGGGTACAGATCACCGCCAGCAGCGGAGCTCCCGGAGCCAGTTCCCGGATCGTGATCCGGGGCAACAGCTCGCTGCTGGGGAACAATGAGGCCCTGATCGTGCTGGATGGGGTACCCATCAACAATGACCAGACGGGCAATGCTGCCGGTGTCGCCACTAATTCAGCGGTTGGCGGGACCAGCCGTCTTTCGGACATCGACCCCTCCACCATCGAGAGCATCAACGTCCTGAAGGGATCGGCCGCTTCGGCCCTCTACGGATCGAATGCCGCCAGGGGCGTCGTAGTGATCACCACGAAGGGAGGTGCATATAACAGCAGACCCAAGGTGACCCTCAACAGCCAGTACTCTTTCGAGAACCCCATTTTCCCCCAGATCCAGGGCAAGTACGCACAGGGGGACCGGGGGAAATATATCAATGGGGAGGCCAACAAATCCAGTACGGTCTGGGGCCCTACCGTCGACAGCCTACGCAGTGTGGGGTTGCTGACCTATTACAAGAATCCCATGAAGGCCTTCTTCACGACCGGCCGGACCTTTACCAATTCCCTCTCTGTCGGCGGGGGTAATGAAAAGTCGAATTATTTCTTCTCCTTCTCCAATGTGGATCAGAAGGGCACCATCCCCACGACCAATTACAAACGGAATGCGCTTTTTGCCAAATTCACCAATAAGCTCACCGACAAGATCAGCACTACTTTCCAGTTAGGGTATACGCTGGGCACCAACCATTCCGTTCCGGAAGGATATGACCTGACGGACCCTCTATGGACCGTGTATACGTCTCCCTGGACCTGGAATCCCCTACCCTACCTGGACTCCGTGGGCAACCAGCGTGTCTTCCGGTTTTCCAGGAATAACCCCTACTGGGACCTGTACAATGTGTATAACAACGATAAGATCAGCCGTGTGATCCCTGTACTAACGGTAACGTACAAACCAACTACCTGGCTTAGTTTCACGGAAAGGGTCGGAGCCGACACGTATTCCGAACAGACGGATTATTTCGAGGCGCCCAGCAATACCCTGGGCACGGTGGGCACCATCACTCAACAGAGCAGCAACTATCGCCAGATCAACCATGACCTGATCGGGGAAGCCCATAAACGATTTGGAGACTTCGATGTCAGCCTGCTCGTGGGTAACAATATCAAGGCCTCTTATTCCCAGACCCACACCCTCATCGGGACGGGTACTTCTATCGCCGGTTTTGACAATATCAGCAATGGGGCTACCATCAATGGTTCGGAAAAATATTTCCGGGAGAGGAAGGTTGGTTTCTATGCCCAGTCGAATATCGGGTACAAGGGTTTCCTCAACCTGTCGCTGACGGGACGATATGACGGAAGCAGCGTATTGAATCAGCAGAAGAATTTTTATCCTTATGGTTCGGCCTCTGCCGGATTCCTCTTCTCGCAGCTGCTGAAGGTCCCGGCGATCAGCTTTGGGAAACTGCGGGTATCGTATTCCAGCGTAGGTAATGACAATATCCCTGCCTACAGTCTTACCACGCCGTATACTTCGGCCACCAGCTTCCCTTATGGAGGCAATGCGGGTTTCCTGCAAAGCCAGACGCTGGGTAATCCCACCCTGGTCAACGAAGTCACCAAGGAAAGTGAAGTTGGCTTGGAAATGAATTTCCTGAAGAACCGAATCGGTTTTGAAGTGAGCTATTTTGACCGGCATCATGACAACCTGCTAACCTCTAATGTACCCATCGCTCCGTCGACTGGGTATAGCTCTACTTCCCTGAATGCAGCCTTTATGACCAATAAGGGTTTTGAGGCTTTGGTGAACCTCAGTCCTTTCCGGGGAGAAAAGTTCGGATGGGATATCACCCTGAATTATTCCCGGATCCGGAACAAGGTGACGAAGGTTAATGGGAATACCAACTCCATCCAGATCGGTCAGACCTGGGCTTTCGTAGGGAAACCTTATGGAGAATTCTATACGCAGGGCTACTCCCGGGACACGAAAGGCAATATCCTGATCGATGACAACGGATTGCCCATCACGGCTTCTGCCAATCAGATGGTCGGCAATATCCAGCCGGATTTCCTGGCGGGGATGAATAACTCCTTCTACTTTGGATCTTTTACATTTAGTTTCTTCTTTGACTTCCGGAAGGGCGGGGATATCCTGAACTCCGATGACCGGTATGGCTGGTTCTATGGCACGCCCAAGATCACCGAGAACAGGCAGGATCGTGTTATAAAGGGTATCGTAGCCAGCACCGGGAAAGAGAATACCAAGTCCGTTCATGCGGAAGATTATTTCCAGCGTCTTAATACCAATTATGAAGCGGCTATCCAGGACGGCACCTACCTGAAGCTGCGTAATGCGTCGATCGGGTATAAGTTACCGGCATCCCTGATTGGAAGTACGCCTTTCAGTGCGGCCAGCCTGACCCTGACCGGGAGGAATTTGTGGATCCACGCTCCGCATTTCACCGGTTCGGATCCTGAAGTCAGCAGTTATGGTACGGGTAATGGTTCTCAGGGGGTATATGGAAATACGGTTCCCACCTCCCGTTCGTTTAACCTGACCTTGAACGTGGTATTCAAATAAGTACCCAATTTAAAAATATAATCATGAAAAAAATATCTCTTTTTATAGGTCTGGCGGCGATGTTGTCGGGTACAGGCTGCAAGAAGTTCGTCGACGTCAATAAAGATCCCAATAATCCCCTGGATGTACAGGAGAAAATCATACTGGCCCCTGTTGAATACAATATTGCCCATGGCATTGCCGCCGGTGGAGAGCCGGATGCGGCTACTTATACCAATCATTTTATGCAGATGATCTGCTATAACCAGGTGGCGCTGAATTACGGCACGTATTATTTTGTAAATACCAATATGGATCAAACGTGGATCACTGCGTATACCACCTGCCTGGAGAATCTGAAGCTGTTGACCCAAAAGGGCCAGACCAACGGCAATTTCAACTATGTGGCGATCGCCGAGATCCTCACGGCTTACACGTTGGGTTTTACTACAGACGTTTGGGGGGACATCCCTTACTCCCAGGCTTTAGGCGGGGCCAGCAATTTCTATCCCACGTATGATAAACAAGAAGATATCTATAAGACCCTGCTGGCTTTATTGGACCAGGCCGTCGTGGACATCGACAAGAAAGCCGGGTTGAAGGTGGGAACGGATGACTATTTCTATTCCGGTGATATGACGAAATGGAGGAAGCTGGCCTATAGCCTGAAGGCCCGTTACCTTATGCACCTGACGAAGGCGCCGGGATATACGGCGGCTACACAGGCAGGTTTGGCGCTGACGGCATTGCAAAGTGGTATGACGGGTACTGCGGATGAATGGAAGTTTGCTTACCCGGGGGGTAGTACTTCTCAGAATATCTGGTATGTAAACATGCAGCCGTTGTCTACGCTGGTAGCTTCTTCGGCTATTGTCGACACGTTGAAGACCCGGAATGATCCCCGTCTGCCTTTCCTGATCGCACCGGCCAAGAATACCGGTTTGTATAATGGGCGGGCCATCGGTACGCCAACCATCGGCAATCTTGGTGACTATTCTCTTTTAGGCAGCGCCTATTGCAGTGTAAATTCTACGGAATATCTCATGCCGTATACGGAGGTCCAGTTCATCCAGGCGGAGGCTACGCTGATACAGTCTGGTGCTGCGGCGGCGCAACCCATCTATCAGGCGGCCATAGCTACCCATATGACCAAGCTGGGCGTCAATCCGACGGATGCCAATACCTATATAGCCGCCCGGGGCACCCTGACGGCCTCCAATGCGCTGGAGATGATCATGCAGGAGAAGAAGATTGCCGACTTCCTGTCGCCGGAGAATTACAATGACTGGCGCAGGACGGGTTTTCCCAAGCTAACGATCGTGCCTAATGCGCAGGTGTCGGAAATTCCCAGAAGGATGCTGTATCCGCAGACGGAGATCAACGCCAATCCTCAGCCTCAACAGTCGGCGAAGATGACTGACCGGGTGTGGTGGGATGCACAATAAGTGATAAAAAAAAAGGAGGGGGTCTGAACAGACCCCCTCCTTTTTTTTTATTTGATCTTCATGAGACTGAAGGTTGCTGATTTTTCTCCCGAGGAATTGTAGATGCGGATATAGTAGATACCGCGCATCAGGTTACCCAGGTAGAGGGATTGCTGCCAGGTGCCGGCCGGCATATTGTTGTATTCTTCCTGCCGGACAATCTTCCCGTTGGCATCCGCTATTATCAGCCTGCACTGTCCCGCGCTGTGCGGCAGTCCCATCTTCAGGGTTACATTATCCGTGAATGGGTTCGGGTAACCAACCAGGGAAATATTGCTGCCCAGGCTGTCTGTCGAGGCGCCGCCGACCATTGTCCAGGGGTGGGAAGGCCTGACGATGGGCAGGCCGATCGCATTGCCGCCGCCACCGCTGCCGCCGCCACTTATGGGTGACGTGGTAGTATCGGGTGGGGTGACATCCGGGGAAGGCATGCCCTGGATGGTGAGGCTGGTCCACATGGCATACGGTGAGGTATTGCCCGTATAGAAGGTGATCAGTACCGAGCCGGTGGAGTCCGGTTTCACCCCGTTGATGAAGACCATATTCGTAGTATTATTATACGCGTTGAGCGAGGTGATCTGGCTGCCGATCTGGTATACACCGATGGTCGGGGCATTGCTGAAGGTGGTGCCCGCATAGAAACCGAAGTTAAAGACACCCGTACCACTGAGGCCGTCGATCCGGATCCGGGCCGTATCTCCCTGGGAGTTGTAGTAGAAGGTCTTCATGACTGCATCCGGCACCACGCCGCTGTTGTTGCCCGTGGTCACTCCCAGCTGATCGTTGAAGCTGGTGAACGTACGTACTACATTGAAATTAATACCGGTGGGCTGGGCATTCATATCTGTCATATTCGACAACCGGAAGCCATTCGAGATCAGGGCATTCATATCATTCCAGGGGGCGGGCTGTGAGCCTGTCTGCTGGGAGTTGAGACTTATATTCACGGTATACTGAACCACCGAGCCGCCGGCGACATTACTGAAGGCGGAATATTGGTTGCCGCTGACCACTTCCCGCACTTCATAATAATACATGGAATTGGCGGGCAGGGAACCATCGGTATAAGTGGTGACGGAAGCTCCGACGGTAGCCAGCAGACTGAAGGGGCCTGTGCGGCTCGTACTGCGCCAGATCTCAAAGCCGGTCCGGGTATCGGCTGAAGCGGCCCAGTTCAGGCGGATCGAATTATTACTGGCGCCCACAGCAACCAGGTTGGAAGGAGGTATCAGCGATGCCGTCGCGGATCCATCATAGGATAGGATCTCCAGGGCGTTGAGCAGGCAATAGGCCGAGCCAACCGGCCGGGTCACCGTCACCGTGATGTTGCCGCTGGCATCCGGAGAAAGCCCGGCCAGCTGAATGGTATTACTGATATTATTGGCGGCGTCCAGGCTCACGGTCTGCGTGCCGACGGTATAGTTCGCCACCAGGGAGCCATAGGCGGTCCGGTCGCTGGCGGTCCAGGGATAACCTGCATAGAATACCAGGGCATATTTTTTGGCGCTGCTGAGCCCCGTCACCTTGAAGGTATAAGGATTGGCCGTAGACCCGCTATAGAAATTCTTCAACACGGCGTCCGGGAAGATGCCGCTGTTGTTGCCTGTATTCATGCCGGTGGCATAGGCGCCGTCCCAGGCAGTTACCAGGGTGACCCCATCCGTGGTGGCGTGACCGTTGTTGTCTTTCAGGTTGGTCACTGCAGCGCCGGCCGTGGCAGCGCTGTTCATGCCATTCCAGGGAGCCGGTACGGGATTGGAAGCCGTATTGAAGCTCAGCAGGACCGTCGACTGGTTCCTGCCGTTGACGGTGACGTTGAAGGTGTCGCTGGTGCTGCCTCCGTAGGTATCCGTGGCGGTAATGATCAATCCTTTATAGGCGCCGACGTTGGTGCTG
>DATJJD010000180.1:0-36533 GCA_035492545.1 Puia sp. | reverse complement strand
AAATTAGAAGACGCATCGGCCCGCAGGTTCCCATTGATGATATATCGTCCCATATAACTATACCCGACCCTTCCGAATACGGATGCCTGGGTAGACTTGCTCTCGACATTGACAGGAAGGCCCAGCACTTGCGCCGTACTGATGGAGGTGACCTGCTCGCTGACGAAATTGGAGCCGCTCAGACCGGTCTTCTTCATGTAATTTTCTTCAGCGCTGGTGCCCAATAAGCCGATGATGGTATGTTTGCCTCTCAGCGTTTTACTGAAATTCAGATACGCCTGCGTGATCCAATAGTTATTCACTACGTTGGAATCTTTGCCGGAATTGGTGTTCCCTTCCAGTAAGGTCGGAGTGAATTGTAAATTATGTATGGGATTAATGCTGACATTGGCATCGACCGTCAACTTTAAGTCCGGGGTAATGGCATAGGCCACATAATTATACATGGAGGCATTTATAATGTCATACCGGTTCTTATACAGCAGCGCATACGCCACCGGATTTTTCCGGCCGCCGATCACGGGCGCCAAGGTCCCATCCGGAAAGATCATGGCAAAATTGGGCGGCCTTTGTATCGCCTGAGCCAGCGTATTGCCTTCACTGATAAAATTGGAAAAATTATAGGAACCCACTACCCGGGTGCCAAAAGAGAACCTGTCCTGCTTGTAATCCACGTTCAACCGGCCCCTGACCGTTTTGGACCAGCTGTTGATGATAATACCCTGCTCATTAAGGTAACTGAGCCCACTGTAGAAGTTGAGGTTCTTGGTGCCGCTGCTCACGCTCAGGTCGACCTCGTCCCTTCTCCCCGTCCGGGTCAGCATATCCTGGTAATCATTGTCGGCATTAGTAGATGGATTCAACGAGTCGGTGCTGGTAGAGTAATTGCCGGTCCTTTTAAAATCATAAAGTTTGCGCCCTGCGGCATTGGTCTGGGGTATTTTATGGGATAGCGAGCTCCAGCTGCTGATATAGTTCACACCTAATAGCGGTTTACCGTCCGATCCTCTTTTGGTGGTGATCAGAATGACGCCATTGGCTGATTTGGAGCCATAAATGGAGGCGGAAGCGGCATCTTTTAATACTTCGACGGATTGGATGTCGTTCGGGTTGATACTGTTGAGATCCACACCCTGGGCGCCATCTACCACGATCAGCGGTCCAGCACCGGTCTGAAGGGTGCCGATACCCCTTATCAGCAGCGATTGATTCGAGGAGATATTGCTGGCGCCCGGAGCTCCGCTTCCCACCGCTATCTGCAGGCCCGGGACCTGCCCCTGCAAAGCATCGGCCACCGTGACAGCCTGCCGCTCGCTTATTTGTTTGGCGCTGACGGAGGATATGGCCCCGGTGATATCCCTTTTTCGCTGGGTGCCATACCCAATGACGATGACATCACTCATGTCCGATGTCTTATCAGTCAGGGTGACGATTATCTTACTTCTGCCTGCAATCTCTTCTTCCCAGGTGGTGTACCCCACATTCGTAAATACAAGGGTGGACGTCTGGGCAGGCGCTTCGATCGAAAAATGGCCCTCCTGATTCGTGGTCGACCCGAGCCTTGTTCCTTTGATGACGACGCTGACGCCTGCGATGGGATTGCCTTTTGCATCTTTCACCGTGCCGCTGACTTTGAAAGACTGCGCATAAAGTTGGGAGGGAATGATGATTGACAAGAGCAGGAGGGTTGTCAATAACCGGAGTCCTATGCGGGAAATACGCCCCGCATAGGCATTTTGAGTTAATTTCTTTTCCATATAGGCAAACAGTTAGATTGCATGTAAAATAGCGGCTCTTTCCCTATCAATGATTTCTTCAATTATCCTGTTTATAAGCAATTTTGGCAATATCTCCCGAACGTACTTGCCAAATAAGTTGAATAAAAAGTAATTTTAGCACACCGCCCCGGAAGGAATAATCGTTTAGTTGCAGTATATTATAAATGATCATTTTAAAAGGATAATTATTGCCCATATGCAAAAGAAATTAGTTGCTTTTTCACTGGCCCTTTGTATTTATTCCCTTCTCTCCGCACAGACCCCCAGCCGTGACCAGCGGATGGAATGGTGGCGCGAAGCCCGCTTTGGCATGTTCATTCACTGGGGAGTATACGCACAGCTGGCTGGCGTATACGAGGGGCACGAGATGGCAAGAGGCGGCGCCGAATGGATCATGAACAGAATGAAAATACCGGTGGCGGAATACCAGGCCTACGCCAAACAATTCAACCCGGTGAAATTTGACGCCGAAGAGTGGGTGAGGACGGCAAAGAATGCAGGCATGAAATACATCGTTATCACTGCCAAACATCATGACGGTTTTGCCATGTTCAAATCCTCCGCCAGTAAATGGAATATAGCGGATGCGACCCCCTATGGTAAAGACGTATTAAAGCCACTGGCTGCCGCCTGTAAGAAATATGGGATCAGACTGGGCTTCTACTATTCCCAGGCTCAGGACTGGAACAACCCCGGCGGAGCCGCCTCCCGCAAACTGATGCGCGAAGGATGGCCGAACCCCGACAGCGCAAAGATCGATGCCTATACCGAAGAGCATAATGGACATTGGGACCCCGCTCAACTGACATCCACCTTTGATCAATACATCGACAAGGTTGCCGTACCACAGGTAAGGGAGCTGATGACGAATTATGGAGACGTGGCCGTGCTCTGGTGGGACACTCCTACGAATATGACGGATTCTGCCGCGCTGAAATTGCAGGCGCTGTTAAAACTTCAGCCCAACATCATTACCAATGACCGCCTGAAGCGCCCCAACTTCCCCGGGGATACCAAAACACCCGAGCAAAAGATCCCCAACCTCAGCGACCTGGACGGAAAAGACTGGGAAACCTGTATGACGATGAATGGCACATGGGGTTACCGCGCCTCCGATAACAAATGGAAGTCCACCGAAACACTGATACACAATCTCGCCGACATCGCTTCCAAAGGCGGTAACTACCTGCTGAACGTAGGCCCCAAACCTGATGGCACTTTCCCTGAGCCAAGTTTGCAGGCGTTGAAAGAAATAGGCGACTGGATGAAGATCAACGGGGAAGCTATCTATGCTACCCAAGCCAGTCCACTGCCTCCCCTGACCTGGGGACGCTGCACCAAAAAAGAAACAAAAGAAGGGACGGCTCTCTATCTCATCGTATTTGACTGGCCCGCAAACGGCCAACTCACCGTGCCCGGAATAAAAAATCCGGTTCTTTCCGCCAAATTGCTGGCGGGAGGTAAGGAATTGAAAACGGCCGCCGCTGCCGGAGATCTTGTGATCACCACACCCGCAGAACCGGTCAATAAAATAGCCACCGTTATCAAACTGGTCATGAAAGGAAACCTGCACTAAGTCATTATCATCTCTGCCAATTGGGTTGAATAAATAGCAATTTTAGCAAACCCGCCCATGCGAAATAATTGCTTAGTTGCAGGTAACACCAAAATTGCCAGTATGAAAAAATTTAGCCGGCCGGGTACGGGGACAAGTTTATCATTTGTCCTTTTCCTTTTCCTTTTGGCCCCGGTTCTCCAAAGCTGGGCACAGCAGGAAGAAAAGATATCCGTAAAAGGAACCGTTACCAACCAGAAGGGGGAACCCATTCCCGCAGTTTCCATCACCATTAAGGGTAGCAACAGGGGCATCACTACCGGGAACGACGGTACTTTTCAACTCAGTGTTCCCCGGCGCACCACGCTGCTGATATCTTCTGCCGGTTATCTCAGTAAAGAGATCAGAACAGGTGATGTCGGTCAGAATAATTTCAACGTCTCTCTGCAGGAGAACAGGAACGACCTGAACGAAGTGGTCGTAGTGGGCTATGGCACCCGGAAAAAATCCGATATCACCGGCTCCATCGTCTCCATCAATGAAAAATCCATCCAGGATGTCCCGGCAGCCAATCTTAGCCAGGCTTTGCAAGGTCAGGGCGCCGGTATAGACATTCAAAAAAATAATGGCAACAGCAGGCCCGGCCAGTCGCCCAATATCCTGATCAGGGGCTCCCGGTCTGTAAAAGCGGGCAATGGCCCCCTGTTTGTGGTCGATGGGATCCCCTTCCAGGGAAATATAGATGATATCAACCAGGACGATGTGGCTTCGGTGGAGGTGTTGAAGGATGCCTCTTCCACCGCGATCTACGGCTCAAGGGGAGCGAATGGAGTCATCCTGGTGACTACGAAACGAGGGAAAGCAGGTATGAAGCCAATAGTGACCTACAGTGCTTATGCCGGCTTTACCAAATTCATCGGTGAATATCCCATGATGAACGGCCCTCAATATCTGCAACTGAAAAAATGGGCGACCTACCTGGGTAATCCCGGTACTTACACCGGACCCGATGATCCTGCACTTTTAACCATCGCATTGGCGCCTCAGGAGGCACAAGGAGTGAAGACAGGACGTAGCACCGACTGGCAGAAACTGATGTATCAGACCGGTATCAGCACCAACCACCAGCTAGGGGTCACAGGCGGTACGGATAATACGCAATATGCATTAAGCACCGGCTATTACCAGGAGACGGGCGTCTACCCCGGCCAGGAATTCCAGCGATTTTCATTAAAATTAGGCGTCGATCAACGGTTGGGCAAATATGTCAAAGTGGGACTCAGCTCCCTCAACACCTATACCATCACCCGGGGGGAAAGCAACAACCCGATGGGTCAGGCCTTACGGGCCAGCCCGCTCGTCTCTCCGTACGACTCCACCGGCAAGCTGATCAACGGCTTTCTGCCCGGCAGCGCCAACCAGGTTTGGAATCCCCTGGCGGATTATTTACCGGGCGCCGTGGCGGAGAAACGCAACCGGCTCGGTACTTTCTCCACGGCCTACGTTGAAATCAGCCCTATTGAAGGATTGAAATACCGGTTCAATGGCGGCGCTGAAGTGAAGTCTGATGTATACGGAAATTTTTATGCTAAAAATTCCACCCATAACCTGGGAGTGGCCTCCTCCGCAGAGAACGCCAACACCCTTACTACCAGCTATACGCTGGAAAATTTGCTGATTTACGATAAGACCATCGCTAAAAAACACAAGCTCAACTTCACAGGCTTGTACAGCTTTCAGAAATACAGTTCGCAGAACACCACTTTCGATTACACGGGGCTCCTGTCGGATGCAGCCCAATACTATAACCCGGCCCTGGGCGCTAACTACCAGGCCACGAATAGCACGACTGACCTTACAAAGAACAACCTGTTGCCCTGGACCCTGATATCCTATATGGGCAGAATTAACTACAGCTTTTCCGATAAGTATTTGCTGACCCTTACCATGCGCTCCGATGGGTCTTCCCGCCTGGCCCCCGGCAATAAATATCATGTATTTCCCTCTGCTGCAGCCGCCTGGAATATAATAAAGGAACCTTTTATGTCGAAAGCCGCAGGTTTCACAAACCTGAAGCTGCGGGCAAGCTATGGAGAGGTAGGCAACCCGGCCATCGATCCGTTCCAGACGCAGGGGTCTTTGACACAACAGACTTATAATTATGGTTCCACCACGACTACAGGACTATACCCTTATTCTGTAGCCAATCCTAACCTCACCTGGGAATATACGGCAACGGCCAACATCGGTCTCGATTTCGGATTCTTTCAAAACCGGCTCTCAGGATCCATCGACCTGTACCATTCCTATACAAGAGACATGATCCTGCCGGGAAATCCTCCCGCTACTTCAGGTATCCCCGGACAGATCTTTACCAATATCGGCAAGAGCGAGAATAAAGGGATCGAACTGCACCTGGCTGCCGATATCGTCCAGGCTAAAAGCAGCCACGGTCTTTCCTGGTCGGCCGACATTAATTTCTTCATCAACAGGGGCCAGCTTACCCGACTGCTCCCCAGCATTAATACCAAACTGGATGGAAAGACGGCCGACTTTGCCAATAAATGGTTTGTAGGCAGGCCCATCGGCTCCATGTATGACTATCAGCGGATAGGCATCTGGCAGGCTAACGGCAAGGACTCCGCTGCAGCCAAGGCGCTGGGACAAACCATCACCGGTACCAAATCCGTCATCGGTCAGGCCAGGATCGCCGACCGGAATGGGAATGGAGTAATAGACGCCAGGGATCAGTATATAGTGGGGACCCCCGAACCTAAATGGGAAGGAGGCACCACCCAGCGGGTTGCTTACCGGAACTTCGATTTTACAGTAGTCGTATTTGCCAGGGTAGGAGGCATGATCTCCTCCGCCTTATTCGGAGCAGGTTTCACTAACACGATGCAGGCCAATTACAACAACGTGAATGTTGCCTACTGGACCCCGAACAATCCCACCAACGCCTGGCCCAAAGCCAACTCGGCCCAGACGAACCCTGCTAACAATTCTACCTTCGGTTATTATGATGCCACTTTCGTGAAGATCAGGAGCATGAGCCTGGGCTATACCATACCGGCTTCGATAGCTAAGAGTTGCGGGATCAGGTCCCTGCGGATCTATGCGACGGCAAAAGATCCTTTTATTCTTTTTTCTCCCTACCGGAATAAATATCATGGTCTGGACCCCGAAGCCAGCGGCCCTAAATCATCGACCGACCCCACCGTTACGCTCAGCCTGGATACCCCCCCTTCCTGGTCAATGATCTTTGGACTGAATGTCACCTTTTAACTTTCTAAATTCAGCTATTATGAACTCGAAGATATATGTTATTTCACCGGTCATACTGACGGCCCTGATCATAGCGATTACACCTGCCTGCAATAAACAACTGAATGAAAACCCGCAGTCTGTCGTCACTCCTGCCTTCTTTTCTACCGCACAGGGATTTCAGTCGGGCCTGGACGCGGCTTACGGCGGCATGCGCAACCTCTGGGGAACGGAAAACCTATTCACCATCACTTGTATCGGCACCGATGAATTCATCACCGGCAACGATGGCACCGGTAATAGCATCAATTATTACAGCAGCGGCTATACCCCCTCCGATAGTAAATTGTCAGGTATCTGGAACTCCTGTTATACCTTTATCAATACCTGTAACGGACTGGTCGATTACGGCCCGTCAATAACAGGGATAGATACGTCTAAAAGAAAGGAGATGATAGCGGAAGCCAAATTCCTGCGGGCTAATTATTATTTTGTGCTGGTGCAGTTTTGGGGAAATGTGACGCTGAATACGCATTTTCAGAATACGCCTACATCGGCCGCCAAACGTGACCCTAAAACCGACGTATATAATTTTATCATCCAGGACCTGAAAGATGCTATTGCCGGTCTCCCGGCCAGCCCTTTATCCAGCGGGCTCCTGCCCGGCAAGGCCAACGCGGCAGGCGCCACCCATCTATTGGCGAAAGTTTATCTGACCAGGGCCAGCTCTTCCGCCGCTCAGTCGGATGACTACCAGAATGCCTACAACCTGGCTTCAGGATTGATCACGGGCAGTGCCGCCCTGGGATTGGGTCTGTTGCCCGATTTCGCCAGCATCTACCAGGAAGGTAATGAGTCGAATAAAGAAGTGCTCTGGACCATACAACATACCACCAGCCTTCCCTTCAATGGCTCCCCCACGCAGAACAGCAGCGGCAACGACAATGTCCTGGTGCATATGTGGGTGCCTAAATATGAGACCTTCGTGCCAGGCATGCAGCGGGATATCCTGGACGGACGTCCCTATATCCGGGCCGTTCCCACCCGTTGGCTGACGGATACCGTATTTGCAGATAAGACCAACGATACGCGGTATGGAAAGACTTTTCAGACCGTATGGTATTGCAATAATGCCGCAGGTATCCCCAACTGGCCCAGTCCCGTTCCGGCCGGCGTCGATCCCTCCCTGGCAGGCAAACCAAAGTTCACCCTGGGAGACACGGCCTGTTACATGCCTGGCGTTAATGTGACGGACGCACAGATTGCCGCAACCAGGTACCTGCTGATGCCGCCCCGCAAATACAATATACAAATGGGGCCATACATGAAGAAATACATCGACACTAAACGGCCCGACATGAATTCTCCGTCCGTCCGTCCGGTCATCGTCTGGACTCTGTCCGAGACCTATCTCATCGCCGCCGAAGCAGCCTTTATGCTGAATAAAACTTCCGACGCCGTCACCTGGATCAATACCCTCCGCGAAAGGGCCGCATATCCCACTGGCAATGCCCCCGCCATGGATATAACGGCCACTGACCTGTCGATGGATTTTATCCTGGACGAGCGCAGCCGCGAACTCTGCGGCCAGATGACAAGATGGTGGGACCTGGTAAGGACTCACAATTTGCTCAACCGGGTCATCGCACACAACTCGGACGGAAGGGCCAACATCGTACCCAAAGATACCCTGCGGCCCATCCCCCAGTCCCAAATGGATGCAGTGACATCAGGTCCGGCCTATGGCCCCATGTCCGACCCTCTTTGGAATTGATCAGCGTTAATTTGTTGAAACTAATAGCACAATTGTTCAGAATGGATTAATTCGATTAATTTGTTGTGGCTGCAACGGATTGGCCCGGCCATAGGTCGGCCCCATTCCGCAAAGCCAGCTCGAATAAAAGGTGCTTCATGCGAATTCGTCCATTTACTGCGGCAGTCGTAATCCTATCCCTTGCCGGATTTATGGCAGGTTATACACAGGCAAGTGCCCAGCAACTGTCAGGCAGGCAACGCATCTCCATAAATGCAGGCTGGCGGTTTATGCATTATACCGGTGAACCCGATAGCCTGATCTATGATGTACGGCCGAAGGTCACTGACCATAACGATAATAAAGTTGCCGACACGAGAGCCTCGGAATTGGCAGAGGCGACCACTTCTGAGTCAGCACTAAAAAAATGGATACTGCCATCAGCGAATGATTTTATAAAAGACCCTGCAAAAAGGCATCAACGACCCGCGGGAAATCCAGGCAGCAATTTCCCCTTTGTACAAAACAATTTTGACGACGGGTCCTGGGAACCGGTGACCCTGCCACACGACTGGGCGATCCGGGGGCCTTTTTACAAAGGCGACCATGCGGTGGTTGGCGGTGGCATGGGACGGCTTCCCGTCCAGGGCGTGGCCTGGTATCGCAGAAAGCTCGACATACCGGCAACGGATGCCGGAAGATCCATTTACCTCGAAATAGACGGCGCTATGAGTTACGCCATGGTGTGGATGAACGGAAACCTGGTAGGAGGGTGGCCTTACGGGTACAATTCCTTCCGGCTCGATCTAACACCTTATGTTAAAGCCGGCGGCGACAACCAACTCGCCATCCGCATAGACAATCCAAATTATTCTTCCCGTTGGTATCCGGGCGCCGGTATTTACAGAAATGTCTGGCTGGTCAAAGTGGACCGGGTGCATGTTGCGCAATGGGGCGCCCGGGTCCGGACAAGAGATGTTTCGCACAGCGCTGCAACGATCGATCTCGGGGTGCAGGTGCAGAACCAATCGGCCGCAGATCAAAGGATCAGGCTGGTCACAGAGATCTATGCAACGGATAAGAGACTCCTGCCAACAGGGAAACGAATTGCTTCTTTTCCCGAATCAACTTCCACGGTAAAAGCGGGTGAAACTAAGCAATTTGAAAATTCAGTCACCCTGCACCATCCCTTGTTATGGGGACCTGCGCCATCGCAGAAACCGGATTTGTATGTCGCGGTGACTACGCTGTACAGAAACAACAAACCCATTGACCGGTATGAAACAAGTTTTGGGATCCGCTCCCTTGCCTTTGATCCTGTAAAAGGGGTATTGGTAAATGGCGAAGCCATCCGCATACAGGGCGTAAACCAGCATCACGACCTGGGTGCTCTGGGCGCGGCGTTTAATATTCGCGCGGCCGAACGGCAACTGGAATTATTGCGGGAAATGGGTTGCAATGCCATTCGCATGGCGCATAATCCCCCGGCGCCGGAATTGCTGGACCTTACCGACCGGATGGGCTTTTTGGTGGTGGATGAGATATTTGATTGTTGGGAAAAAGGCAAGAACCCGCACGATTTCCACCTGATCTTTCCCGATTGGCACGAGGCCGACGTCAGGTCCTTCATCCGCAGGGACCGCAATCATCCTTCGGTTATAGCCTGGAGCTTTGGCAATGAAGTAGGAGAACAATATACTGCTGACAGCGGCGCCTTCTTGGCCAGGCAACTCCATGACATGGTTCGGGAAGAGGACAGTACAAGACCCGCCACGGCGTCCATGAACTACGCCAGGCCGGACATGCCATTTCCAATGGCAATGGATATCCTGAGTTTGAATTACCAGGGGGAAGGCATCCGGGATGCTCCCGCCTATGCCCAGCTCAAGGGCATCAGGACCCCTCCTTTGTATCCGGCTTTTCAGGGGAAATTCCCCGGTAAAATGATTGTAAGCAGCGAAACGGCGTCCACGCTCAGCACGCGGGCCACCTATATTTTCCCGGTATACGATGGGATCAGCGCCCCGGTAAGTGACAGCACCGGCGGTGATCCTGCCAATAAATGCGTGAGCGCATATGATTTGTATACCGCGGCATTTGGCGCTGCCCCCGATAAAGTGTTTGCCGCCCAGGATCGTAATCCCTATGTGGCGGGAGAATTTGTGTGGACAGGGTGGGATTATATTGGTGAGCCAACGCCCTATTATTCCGCACGCAGTTCCTATTCGGGTATTATCGATCTTGCAGGATTCAGGAAAGACCGGTTCTATCTCTACCAGTCGCGCTGGCGCCCCGATCTTCCCATGGCGCATATTCTTCCGCACTGGACCTGGCCTGGCCGCATTGGCAAAATCACGCCGGTGTTTGTTTATTCTTCAGGGGATGAGGCTGAACTGTTCCTCAACAACCAATCATTGGGACGGAAAAGGAGATCCCCATTTGAGTATCGTTTTCGTTGGGACAGCGTGGAGTATACACCAGGTGAATTAAAAGCGATTACCTACAAACAGGGTAAGGTCTGGGCAACAGACAGCGTAAGGACTGCCGGGAAGGTATCAGAATTGCAACTGACGGCAGACCGGAGTACCATTGACGCGGATGGCAGGGATTTATCTTTTATCCGGGTAAATGTGTTGGACAGCAATGCTATTGCCGTCCCGGCATCCGGTATGCTGATCAGGTTTGAGGTCAGTGGCCCGGGCGAAATAGTGGCTACGGATAACGGTGACCCGGCGGATCTGACTTCGTTTGCCTCAAAACAGCGTGCCGCATTCAGTGGAATGGCCCTGGTGATTGTGCGGGCAAAAAAAAATAGGCCGGGAGTGATAAAAGTAAGGGCAACATCAGATGGCCTGTTGCCCGCGGAAATACGGGTTCAAACCACGCAGTAGCCAACATTTCCTCCTTATTTCGCCGCACTCACCCTCCAGATAGTATTCCCCGCATCATCCGCTACCAGCAAGGATCCATCTCCTAAAACCAGTACCCCCACCGGCCGTCCGTATACCTCGTTCTTCGATTCGTCGGCAATGAACCCCGTAAGAAAGTCCTCCGGCCTCCCCGGTTTGCCATCGTGGAAAGGCACAAAAATGACCTTATACCCGGCAAATACGGACCGGTTCCAGGAGCCATGCTGCCCGATAAAGGCGCCGCCCTGGTATTTACCAGGGAATGCCTTCTTCGTATAAAAAGCAAGGCCCAGCGAAGCCGTATGGGCGCCCACAGAGACATCCGGAGCGATAGTCTTCGCTACGAGATCAGGGCGTTGCCCCTTTAGCCGGGGATCTTCATGTGGTCCGAAATAAGCATAGGGCCAGCCATAGAAAGCTCCCTCTTTTACATGGGTGAAATAATCCGGCACCAGGTCATCTCCCAGGCTATCCCGCTCATTCACCGCCGTCCACAGGATCTTCGTCCCCGGCTGCCAGTCCATACCCACCGGGTTGCGGATCCCGGCGGCAAAGACCCGCTCCCCGGATCCGTCAGGGTTGATCTCCAGGATATCGGCCCTCCTCGTTTCATTGGCCATCCCATGCTCGGCATTGTTACTGCCCGATCCGACCGATACATAGATCTTCGAGCCGTCCGCATTGGCGATGAGATTCCTCGTCCAGTGATTGTTATATCCCCCCGCCGGCAAGTCGAGTATTTTTTCTCCTTTGGCGGTAATATGCAGCTGCCCGGGTGTATACGGATAACGATAGACCCCATCGGTATTTCCTACATAGAACCAGTTTTTTAAGATCAGCATGCCCAACGGCTGGTTCAGCGCCGTCATAAATGGTTCCTGCAGGTCGGGTTGACCGTCGTTATTGGTATCCCGGAAAAGAAGGATGTCATTGGCGCTTTTTTTTCGGCTGGTCTGCGACTCGGACACGAGGATATCCCCGTTAGGCGTGACATAAAACCACCGGGGGCTGTTCAAATTACCGGCAAATCTGGTCACCTTGAAACCCGGGGGCGCGACAGGCGCCATCCCCTCTGGCCAGCCAACCACCTTGCTGCTCCGCTTGGTGGACATAGTGGCATAAGGCTCCGGCAGCGAAATAGCCTGCCCCCCCTTTTTCTGCGCCGGGCAATGGACGACCGCCAACAGGGCCGCAACCGTACTTAATAATAAAAAAGGTCTTTTCATTGGTGCCATAGTTATTTCAATCTTTTATTGATATCTACCAGCTTGTCTTTTGCCAGCACCATCTCCGTCCCCGCCAGTAAAAAAGCTCCCAGCCCATGCGTATCATTGGTTTCCCGGGGACGGGTATAATAGAAACGGATATCCTCCGCGATATTGGTCCCGATACAAATATCCTGCAACTGCCCATCGGCCGTTACTTTTCTGCCAAGGCCCTCCCAGCCGTTCTGGGCGATGGTGATATAACTTCGGTTGATCCATCCCTTGTTCACGGCGTGCGCGACCGTGTATACGAACATGGCAGCAGCGGAAGATTCCAGGTAGGAATCAGGTTTGTCCAATACCTGGTGCCACATGCCGCTGGTATCCTGGTAACGGGAGAATCCGACGATCTGTCTCAGCAACAGCTTCAGCAGCTCCGGGCGTTTGGGATGGTCGGCCGGCAGGTCATTCAACAATTCCGTCTGCGCCAACGCAAGCCAGCCGTTGCAACGACCCCAATGCGCAACCCCGTTAATATTCTCATCATTGTAGTAACAATGGTAATACAAGCCCGTCGTACTATCATATAAATACCGGTTAAAACTTTCCACCTGCTGGATGGCAAAGTCAAAGTATTTATGATCCCCCGTCTCTTTGCCCATCCTCGCCAGGAAAGGGACACTCATATACAGGTCATCCGCCCAGATGGTCATCTTACGGGGATTGTTGCGGGCCAGGGTGCCATCGGGGAACCTTACCTGCTTATTCAGGATGTAATCTCCTACCCGTTGCAGATAGTCCATATATCCCTGTTTTTTATCAAATCCATAGACCTCCAGGAGCCCAGCTGCCATAGATCCGCAATCGTCCAGCGACCCGATATGAAATACGGGCCGGTACTCCACCTGCTGCGCCCCGCCCTCATACAGCTTCCTGAAATAGTCGAGGTTGCTGAAAATAAAGTCGAAATTCCTGCGGGAGTAATCGGAATACTTTGCATCCTTCAATACAGCAGCAGCCTGTATCATACCGACGGTCAACACCCCATTGACATATTGCCATTTGGTGAACTTGCTTTCGGCCTTTACATCCGCGGAAGGGGCAATACCCTGCGTGGACTCAAATTTCTGCCCACTCTTGTTGACGAACCGGAAGGTGGTGGTTTGCAGGACATGATCCGCCACCCGGCGCACCAGCTCTTCGGGATCGTTAGAAGACTGGGAAAAGACACCCGTCGAATACCCCAGCAGTAACATACATAACCATCGTCTCATACTTTAATAGTTTATTTTCATCGTAATATTCCGACAAATTTATAGTATGCAGAAGCTTATGCCAGAATAGTTGAATAGTTTGCTAATAAGGTAAATTCAACACCCGGAAATTAGTATTCAATTGCAGTATGAAGACACGCCTGCTCTTGCTTGCCACTCTTTGCATCGTACAACTGCTACCCGCCGTGGCCGCCTCCGGCCATACTGCCTCCGCGCTTTCCGCCCGCACGGTGGACCCCGCCGCACCCGCCGCCGGCGCCATCCTGATAAAAAGCCCGGACGGGCACCTGGTCTTTCAACTATCTCCCGGAAATAAAGACCTGCTCTTCACCATCCTTTCCGGTAATAGTCCCGTCATCAGCGCTTCCCCCCTCCGGTTTTCCCTGGATGGGACGCCTCTTACAGAGAACACGCAAATTGCCGGCGTCAGACGATACCAGGTCCGGGAAAAATGCCCCTGGCTGGGCGTCCATGCGACAGCCATCAACGAATGTGTTCCCGGAGCGGACTCCGCGGCTAGTGTGCCGGATGAAGGCACTGTCTTTACCTTACCGGGAAAAGCCATACTCTGGTATCATGATATCAACGGGCATTATGAAGGAGTACATGAAAAAAAAGAATTACAACAGGTCCGGACGGAAGAATGGGTAGCGCCGCCGGCTACCCTCAAACTGCCGCAGGGCTTATACGTCGCTGTCACAGAGGCAGAACTGCAGGCCTATAGTGGGATAGTCTTGCAGGCAGATGGGAAGAGCGGGCTGGTGTTGAGAATGGCACACCGCCAGCCTCCTTCCCATCCATATGTCCTGCGCTATAGTCCCGAAGACGTCGCCCGGCTTTCACAACCCACCGTCATACGGGGAACTATCACCACCCCCTGGCACCTCCCCGATCTTTGCCCGCCGCCTGATCCCACCCTGTTTCCCCAGGGTATCCATACGGATTGGATCCGGCCGGGCCGGGCCGTCTGGAAATACCTGGATGGGGGAGGGGACGGGACACCGGAGACTATGAAGAAATTTACGGACGAAGCCGCCGCCCTTGGCTTCGAATATAACATCCTGGAAGGGTTCTGGACAAAATGGACGGACGCACAGCTAAAAGACCTGGTCGACTATTCCCGGCAAAAAGGAGTCGGCATCTGGATCTGGCAGCACTCCAAAAGCCTCCGGGACCCCGCATCGCTGCAAAAAGCGGAAGCTACCTTTACAGCAGCCGATACGATAGAGCTTGATCTGGAGGCCGGCGGAGGGTATTTGGCATTGATTAAAAACTAATTTCCATATGAATATCTCTTTGCTCAGATCAGGTCTGGTGCTCGTTATGCTACTATCCCTTCGCGCCTTCGCTGCGCCGGCCGACCCGGTCTACAACGTAAAAAATTATGGCGCCAAAGGCGATGGAAAAACCATAGACGGTGAGGCGATCAACAACGCTATCAATGCCGCGGCCACTGCCGGCGGCGGCACCGTTTATCTTCCGGCCGGTAACTATCTCTCCTATACCATCCGCCTGCAAAACAATGTCTCGCTGTACATCGACCAGGGTGCCGCCCTCATCGCCGCCGCTCCTGTGAACAAGACGGGGTACGACAAGCCCGAACCCAATGAATTTGACAAATACCAGGACTATGGACATAGCCACTGGAAGAACAGTTTAATCTATGGAGAAGGATTGCACGACATCTCCATCCTCGGCCAGGGACTTATATGGGGAAAAGAGCTGACCCGCAGCACCAACGTACCCGAAGGCGGAGGCAACAAGACCATCGCCCTGAAGCTTTGTCACAATGTAACCATTCGCGACGTCTCCATCCTGCACGGCGGGCATTTTGCTATCCTGGCCACCGGGGTGGACAACCTCACCCTTGATGGACTGAAAGTGGATACGGACAGGGACGGCTTCGACATAGATTGCTGTAAGAATGTAAGAGTATCCAACTGCACCGTCAACTCCCCCTTTGACGACGGCATCTGTCTCAAGAGCTCCTTTGGCCTGGGCTACGCCAAAGCCACGGAGAATGTCACCATCACCAACTGTCAGGTCAGCGGATATGACGAAGGCACACTCCTGGACGGGACATTCAAAAGGACCTACAAAAAATATTCCGACGGTACGACCACCGGCCGCATTAAAATGGGAACGGAATCCAACGGGGGCTTTAAGAATGTCACCATTTCAAACTGCGTCTTCGATTACTCCCGTGGCCTGGCCCTGGAGACGGTAGACGGAGGGCTGCTGGAAGACGTCGCCATCACCAATATTACCATGCGCGACATCGTGAATGCCCCCATCTTCATACGCCTGGGCGCCAGGATGAGGGGCCCGGATTCCATACCCGTCGGCGCCTGCCGCAGGATCATCCTCAGCAACATCGTAATCTACAATGCGGACTACCGCCACGGCGCTATCATCAGCGGACTGCCGGGCCATGAGATCGAAGACTTGCAGATGAGCAATATCCGCATTTATTATAAAGGAGGAGGCAAGGCCGAAATGGCCGTCCGGGAAGTCCCCGAGTTTGAAAAAGACTATCCCGAACCTTATCGTTTTGGCACTATGCCCGCATATGGGTTCTTTATACGACATGTAAAGGATTTGAAAATACACGACATACAGGTCAGCTTCCTCAGTGAAGAACAGCGACCGGCTTTTATCCTGGATGCCGTAACCGGGGCGGACTTACATGACATCATCGCACAACGCCCTTCCAATGCCCCTTATTTTGTCCTGAAAAATGTAAAGGATTTTACCATTTCCCGGAGTAAGGATATAAAGGACACGCACCTGGAACAGGCGGATAAAAAAGAATTATAAACCATCAAACCTTGTCATCATGAAAAAGCATCACCTCCTCGCCTGCGTCTTAATTCTAACTACTACCATCGCCTGCCGGAAGCTGTATCTCTTCTGGCAGCAGGAGAAAGATCAGGCCCCGCACTGTGGCATCGTCCTCTCCGCCAATGGCCCCGGCAACACCTATGAGCTCATCGACAGCGTACTCGGCGGCAACGCCGAAGAAGTTCCGGATTGTTCCCATCCTGACTTCGGAAGACATATCAGCGAAGCCTATGACAGCTCCCTGCACAAATATGTCTTCGTGTTCACCATCCACGTTACGCCCGACAATGACAGATGTGTCAGCTTCGACCGCCAGCGCAACGAGATCAAGACCTACGGCCCTTCTCCCGACAGCCTGAAAGGCTTCCTGAACGACAGCGTGGTTCACCGCTGGAAGTTTAAACTGGACTCGGGCTTTAAACCCTCTCCCAGCTTTACCCATATCCACCAGATCAAAGCTGGTGACGGCGATGACGGCGCCCCTCTCATTACACTGACACCCCGCTATGGCACCCCGGATAAAATGCAGGTGATCCATACCGGGTCCAGCAGCGCCACCAGCCTGGGTACCGTACTCTCTGTCAGCCTCGCCCCCTTTAAAGGCGCCTGGGTGGAAGCGGAAGAACATATCATCTACAAGACGGCCGGTACCTATTCCCTCACGATCCGGCGGCTCAAAGATGACTCGGTCCTTTTATCATACAGCAATTCCAACATCGATATGTGGCGTACCGGGACCACCTTCGTCCGGCCGAAATGGGGCATTTATCGCAGCCTCAATAACGCCTCCTACCTGCGTGACGAAAATGTACGGTTTGCCGATTTTGGCATCGCGAAAGGTAGCAGATGCTGGCCCGATTGAAAATAAAAGATCGACATTTCTTTCCTGGCTTCAGCGGGCTTCTTCAGGGAGTCCGCTTTTCGTTTCGCCCATAAATGTTACCCGGTTTCCCGAAATAAAGTACCTTAGCCCTTTGCATGACAAAGAGCAACATACCGATTACCCCGAACAGGAACTCCTGGCCCTGGTAGCCGATGGCGACACTGCTGCCTTCTCCGGGCTTTTCGACAGATACTATAATAAAGTTTTGTCCCAGGCGCTGACTTACAAAAGCAACTTCCAGGAAGCGGAAGATCATGCACAGGAGATTTTCCTGAAAGTCTGGGACAACAGGGAAAAGCTCAGAGCCGTCAAAAGCTTTAAAAACTATCTGTTTATCCTCACGAGAAATGAAATGGTGGACTCCCTGCGAAAAAAGGCTGTCAGATTTATAGAAGGCAATCTGCCCGATCTTAAAGAAGACCTGCAGGTTCCCGGCTTGCAGTTGGAATACAAGGAGACCTACCTCCTGATCCTCAAAGGCATCGAGGAACTGCCCCAGCAACAAAAACTGGTTTTTCAGATGAGCCGCCTGGAAGGGATGACCAACGGGGAAATCGCTGAAAAGATGGGTATAGCCAAGACCACCGTGCGCTGGCATATCGTGCTCGCCCTGAATTTTTTAAAGACCTTTGTCGCCAGGCACACCTGGTTATTATTATTTTTTTAAAAAATTTTCCATTTACACCTGTTACGGAGATACCCGTTTTACGTCTTTAACTGGACGGGTAAGTCTAACACCCAAAAATCAACTGAATTCCTATGCCGGAGAAAATAATGGAAGAATTACTGGAAGACCTGCTGACACACCGCATCAGCCCGGAAGAAGCCCGGAAGTTGGTGGCATTGATGGATCAGCCGGACACCAGGGAAAAGCTGGAAAATTTGCTGGAAGCACACTTTAATAGTGATAAATATGAAATACCTCCCGACCTGGAGCGGCAACGGCAGGTCAGGCAGCTACTGCTCGAAAAAATAACCGGCCGGCCGGCAGCCCCAGCCTCACAGCCCACTCTGGCTTCGCAGTCCTTCCCGATGCCGCCAGCCTCCCGCAGAGGACGCATTTTCCGGATTTCCCGTACGGCAGCAGCGGCCATCCTTCTCTTCACCCTTGCCGGCACGGCCTATATTTGGGTCAATAAAAAGAAGTCTTCTCCTGGGACGCTCTCCCAGGCACAGCGATTCAAAAATGATGTGCAGCCGGGAGGAAACAAAGCCCTCTTAAAACTCTCGAATGGCTCCACCATTGTCCTGGATGACGCAGCCAACGGCAGCCTGGCCATAGAAGGGAATACCCATGTCATAAAAAAAGACGGGGCGGTCCTATATGATGCGGGCGCCCCAATCCCGAAAGGCGGCTCCTTTGTTTACAACGATATCTCCACGCCCGCCGCCGGTCAATACCGCCTGACCCTTCCGGACGGTACCAAAGTATGGCTGGACGCTTCATCCGGCATCCATTTTCCTACCTCTTTCCCAACTGATACCAGGGAAGTGGAGGTTCGGGGCCAGGTCTATTTTGAAGTGGCGAACAACGCTTCTAAACCGTTCAGGGTAAAAGTAAAAAATGAATGGATCGTGGTATTGGGGACCCATTTCAACATTAATGCCTATGATGACGAACAACAGATCCGGACCACCCTCGCCGAAGGCTCCGTAAAAGTGATCAGCCAGGCGCAGTCCCTGGTATTACAACCCGGGACACAGGCATGGACGAATGAACAAGGGGAGGGACTGAAATTGATCCCAAACCCGGACATGCAGGCAACCCTCGCCTGGAAAGAAGGTCTGTTCAGCTATAATGGTGCAGATATTCAGACGATCATGCGGCAGGTCGCCAGATGGTATGGCGTCAACATCGTATACCAGGATAAGATCACCGAAGAGTTTGTGGCCGAGATCCCGAGAGAAGTAACCCTGTCCCGGTTACTCACCTTGCTGGAAGCTACCCGGCAGGTACATTTTAAAATTGAAGGAAAAACGATTACTGTCATGAAATAAAAGAGCCACCACTAAGGGGTACCCAACAAAAAACCGGAAGCGTATACGGCGCCTCCGGCAAAATGTTCGGTTACCGCAACAAACAATCAGGACTTTACGGGTCAGACTATTTATTAAATAACCAAAACAAATCAAAGCTATGCAATTAACTGCTTATGGCAAGGGGCTGCTCCATTCTATACGGAAGCACGCCCCCGGAGACTCTAAAATGTGGTTAGGTATGAAATTGACGGTGATCTTATTGTTGGCGGCTATATTACAGGTGAGCGCCAAAACGTATTCCCAGAACATAACCCTCCACCTGAGGAATGCCCCCCTGGAGAAAGTCCTCAACGAAATTAAAAAACAAAGCGGCTTCCATATCATTTATGGAAAAGGAGAAATGACCCGGACGGCCAACGTGGATTTAAATGTGGTCAACGTTCCATTAGAGGAAGTATTATCACAGGTCTTCAATGGACAGCCCCTCACCTACAGTATCAGCGAAAAATTTATCATCATAGCCCCACGCCCGGTCACTCCCCCGGAAAATATTCCCGTCTCCTCGCTGCCACCCGGCGACTTTGTCGGAAGAGTAAGGGATGACAATGGAAATAGCCTGGCTGGCATTACTATAATGGTAAAAGGAACAAAGATGATCACCGCTACGGACGACCGGGGTGAGTTTACCTTAAAGGGGATTGGCCCCAACACGGTTCTGATCCTGACCGGTGTAAATATCGAGACCAGCGAGATCGCCATACACGGCAGCAGCATGCTCATAAAGGTCAAGGCTAAGACCAGCCAGTTGGACGAGGTCCAGATCATCGGCTATGGCACTACCACACGGAGAAAAAGCACCGGCTCCGTATCCTCTGTCACTTCGGAGGACATCGCCAGACAACCCGTACAGAATCCCCTGGCTGCCCTGGAAGGACGGATCGCAGGTGCCGTTATTATACAGAGCAATGGCCTGCCCGGATCAAGGGTAAGTATGTTGATACGGGGACAAAACTCTATTTCCAACGGTACCGTTCCCCTTTATATAATCGACGGAGTTCCCTTTAATATCAATGATCAGGGCGTTCCTGCCAACAATGACCTGAATAGCTATGGTACTTCCGGCGCCAACGGCAGCATAAGCCCTTTTAGCCTGATCAATCCCTCCGATATCGAACGGATCGATGTCCTGAAAGATGCCGACGCTACGGCCATCTATGGCACCCGCGGCTCCAATGGGGTAGTGTTGATCACTACCAAAAAAGGTAAAGCAGGAAAGACTAAATTAGACCTGAACGTATACCAGGGCGGAGGTAAAATCAGCCGTTTTCTGGATCTGATGAGCCCGACACAGTACTATGCCCTCCGGAGGGAAGCCCTGGTCAATGATGGCCTTACCCCCGCCGCAGCTAATGCCCCCGACCTGGTCACCTGGGATACGACCAAAACCACCGACTGGCAAAAAAAATATCTGGGAGGCACAGCAGCCACCACAGATGCTGAAGCCACGGTCTCCGGCGGTGATATGCGCACTAAGTTTTTATTCGGAGCCGGCTACCATCGGGAAACCACCGTCTTCCCGGGAGACCTGAGCGACCAAAGGATCTCGGTCCGGTTCAATTCCGAACATAGCTCCCTGGACCGGAAATTCAATGCCCTCATTTCCGTCATCTATTCCTACGATAAATCCAATCTTATAGGTTCCGACCTCACCGCCGTTACGTATAACCTGCCGCCCGACCTCCCGGTCTATAATGCTGACGGCAGTTTATACTGGAATCCCAATTTTACCAACCCACAGAGTTACCTGGCGCAGAAATACATCGACGGAAAGAACAACCTGATCAGTAATGCCGTATTACGTTATACCCTGCTCCCCGGCCTGGAGCTGAAGACCAACCTGGGCTTTTCCAGCATCACGCTGAATCAGAACAGACAAACCCCTGCCACATCTCAAAACCCAAACATCTCACCGACCAATAATGCTATTTTTTCCACGATGACCCAGAAAGGTTATATAGCGGAACCCCAGCTGGTCTATAACCGGAATATCAGCAAGGGGAAATTAACGGCATTGGCCGGAGGCACCTGGCAGTCTACGCTGAATAATACGCAATACATTAATGCCAGCAATTACAGCAATCCCGGCCTCCTGGGTACCCTGGCTGGCGCTTCTTCTTATTCCCTAAGGTATATTACGCAAACGCTCTACCGGTACAATTCTGTATTCGGCCGGCTTACCTATGACTGGAATTCCAAATACATTTTCAATGGAAATATAAGAAGGGACGGATCTTCCCGCTTCGGCTCCGGGCATCGCTTCGGCACCTTCGGCTCTGTAGGCGCCGCCTGGATTTTCACCAACGAAAAATTCATAGCCAACTCCCTTCCCTTTCTTTCCTTCGGAAAGCTCAGGGCCAGCTATGGCATCACAGGAAATGACCAGGTACAGGATTATCAGTTCTTACCCACGCTGTCCACCGCCTCTGTGGCCTCCGCTTATCAGGGCGTCAGCGTGATCTATCCTTCCCGGATTGCCAACCCCGGCCTGCATTGGGAAACCAACAAGAAAATGGAAGTAGGACTGGACCTGGGCTTTTTCAAGGACCGGGCCTTATTAACGGTCAATTACTATCGCAACCGCTCCAACAATCAACTGGGTGCAATCTCCCTGGCCATACAGGCCGGATTCAATTCGTATACAGGTAATCTACCTGCCCTGTTACAAAACCAGGGCTTCGAATTCGAATTGAATACCAAAAACATCGTTACCAAAGATTTTACCTGGACCAGCTCCTTTAACCTTACCGTCCCTCAGAATAAATTGCTGGCAATAGACCCAACTTATTTTTATGCCAGTTCTTATAAATTGGGCAAGTCTTTAAACCAGCAATGGAAATTCCTGTATAAAGGAGTGGACCCCGCTACCGGGAATCCCCTGTATGCCAACCAGACAAAAGACACCCTCACCTTCGTTCCCAACTATACCACGGACAGGTCCGTCATAGGGGACACGGACCCAAGATTTTATGGTGGACTGAATAATACCTTTACGTATAAAAGCCTTGAGCTCAGCTTCTTCTTCCAGTTTACGAGACGTTATGGGAATATCTACCCCAGCTCCGCTCCGGGTATACTGGCCAATGGCAACCAAAATGTATATTGGCTGGACCGCTGGCGGCACGCAGGGGATAATACCACCCATCCACGGGCTACAACCTCCTATAGTGTGTATTCCTATTACAGTTCTTCTACAGCTAACTGGGGAGATAATTCTTTTATAAGACTGAAGAATGTTTCGTTCGCCTATAACCTGCCGTCAAAATTTATCCAACGTTTGCACATGAGCAATCTGCGACTTTATGCGCAGGGACAGAACCTGTTTACCTGGACAAAGAATAAATACTCTTTAGATCCCGAGACCTCTACGGTCATTAACCAGGCGCCAATGGTAATGCCCCCGCTTCGTACCATCACCTTCGGCCTCAATTGTTCATTCTAAAACTAATCTCATGTTTAAAAAATATCAACACCCGCTTCGGCTCTTAATAATAGGATGTTTCCTTTTGGTATTCGCCTTTTCTTCCTGTAAAAAATACGTGGATGCCGGTTCCCCGGCCAACCAGCTCACTGAAGACAAAGTATTTGTCGACTCGGCAACGACCCTTAGTTCGGTCTTGTCTCTGTACACGTATTACACGACGGCGAATATCATCAACCTGAATCAATACGGATCCATGTCCGCAGACGATGGCTATTATTTTAATAACTCCGGCTATGATCTTTTCCGCACGAATACCCTGGCTGCCGGCAATTACACCAGTGCGATTTATAATGCGCTTTATCAAACGATCAACCTGGCTAATTACAATTTAGAGGGGCTTACCGCTACCACCAGCCTTACCACCAATTTTAAAACCCAGCTACTGGGCGAATGTGAATTCTGGCGGGCTTACTGCTATTTTAACCTGCTCAACTATTTTGGCGCCGTACCCCTGGTCATCAACACCAATGCATTGACCAATGCCAAACTACCCCGGACAGATACCGCTAAAGTATACGACCAGATTGTCGCAGATCTGCTGGACGCAAAGATCAGGCTGACGGCAACGTACGGTTCTTATACCATTACGGAAAAAGCAAGGATCAACAAATATGTCGTCTCCGCTTTCCTGGCAAGAGTATATCTATACAGGGGCAACTGGACGGCAGCCGAGGCAGAAGCGACCAGCGTGATCGGCAGCGGCCTCTTTAACCTGGAGACCAATTTTGCCAACGTCTTTCTCAAGACCAGCAACGAAACTATCTGGCAGGATGCCGCTCCTTATTACAATGGCAATACAGGCGTCACCGTCATCGGAGTAACACAAATGGGTGTAAACTGGATACCCTCCGGTACCGTCCCCCTCTTCATCCTCTACGATACCCTGGCCAGTTCCTTTGAGACCGGCGATAAGAGACAGACTAACTGGACCCAACCCATCACCTATAATAGTAAGACCTATTATTATCCCTATAAATATAAGAATAGGAATACCTCCGTCACCGGCAATGAATACAATGTGATGTTCCGCCTGGCAGAACAATACCTGATCCGCAGCGAAGCGCGGGCCAGGCAAGGTAATATCTCAGGCGCCCAGGACGATATCAATGCCATCCGGACAAGGGCCGGCCTCGCCAACACCCCCGCAACAACACCGGCTGATCTACTGACAGTCTTAGAGCATGAAAGATGGGTAGAGCTGTTCACAGAAATGAGCGACCGCTGGTTCAACCTGAAAAGAACGGGCCGCACCGATGCGGTATTCAGCGCCGAGACAGAGAAGAAGTCTACCTGGAAATCTTACCAGGCTCTCTATCCGATACCTCAGCCAGAAATAATCGCAAATCCCAACATGACTCAAAATCCACAGTATTAAAATAATTAAATCATGACAACAATTAACAAACTCCTTTTAGGGTTCATTCTGATTTGCCCCTCCGCCACTATCCTGTCGCAAACCCCAACGCCAAAAGGAACACAGCAATCAGCAGCTCCGGACACCGATACCAAGGCCTACCGCCTCCTGACCAGCCCAAAAGAAAAAGACTGGCTGCTGGCCCGGCAGTTTTTTTACCAGGAGAAGAAACCTCTCGTGGGGGATTCAATCACAAAAGCTGCAAAAGCCAGGTTCCCCCTCGGTGAAATAATGCGGCAAGAAGAAGTACAAGTGCAGTACAAAGAAGAAACCGCGGCCGCAAAGGAGTCGCGCTACAAAAAATGGATGGAGAAATTTCCACCAGCACATTTTGAAGGCTCCCGTATCCTATATGATTACGCTACCAACGACATCGCCGTCGCCTATGCAAAAGAAAAAAACGTAAAAAAGGCCCTGGAATACGCCAGCAAGGTCCAAACCCCGGCATGGAAAGGAGAAGGCTGGGCCGGACCGGCTATGCAATTAATGAAACAGGGTTTCCCGGACGAAGCATTAGATCTCCTCAAAAAGGCCGCGATCAACTCCCTCGACTTCAGGACCACCCGCAAAAATGAAGAAGGCGCCCTCTTTGCTGCCTCCGGATACCCTGGCTATTGTAACTATATTTCCGTAATATACTACCAGCAAAAAAAATACGACTCAGCGCTGTCATACGTGGAAAAAGCATACGGGGCTTCTCCAACGCCGAAAGCTAATATTAACGGTAATTACGCAAAAATTCTGAGCGAAGGGGGCCGCTATCAGGAGGCGCTTGACAAATTGGTTGAACTGGTAAAAACAGGCCAGGCCAACAGGGAAATAATGGACGAGTTGAAAAAAATGTATGTGAAGACTCATGGCAGTGATACGGGTTATGAAGCATACCTGGCCGCCGCCAACAAACAAATGGTGCAAAAGATCCTGGAAGAATTACCCGGAAAAATGATCAACACCCCTGCACCAGCCTTCACCTTAAATGACGTCGACGGCAACACCGTCTCTCTGTCAGACTATAAAGGGAAAACCGTCGTAGTGGATTTCTGGGCCACCTGGTGCGGACCCTGTAAAGCATCCTTCCCCGCCATGCAGATGGCTGTCAATAAATTCAAAGATGATCCGGCTGTAAAATTCCTTTTTATTCATACCTGGGAGAAAGGAGACGATGCCACGCAAAATGCAAAAACCTACATCGACAGCATGAAATATACCTTCCGGGTACTGATGGATTTGAAGGATAAACAAACAGCCGTAAATAAAGTAGTCGAAGACTTTAAGGTTTCAGGCATACCTACCAAATTTGTCATTGATAAAAATGGTAATATCCGATTTAGGCTGACAGGCTTTGAAGGAGGCAATGATGCCGCCGTGGAAGAGCTATCCGCTATGATAAAACTGGCGGAATAAATAATAAAATGGCCCGCAAAAAACGCGGGCCATTTTATTTATTAAGCTTATTAATCTACTGTTTGATCAGCTTGATCGTCTTGACAACTCCTCCTTGCGTGACCTTCAATAAGTAGACACCCGGTTTGTAGCTGTGCGCATCTATATCCACCACCCCATTGGCCTGGTACACACGTTTAGCCTGTAACACCTTCCCGTCAGCACTATACAGCTGAATATCCGTACTCTGCTGGTCGGCCGTGGATAGATACAACCGGAACGTAGTGGAAGAAGGATTCGGATATACCTCCGCGATATTACCCGGTTTGCCGCCCGTTGCCAGGCCCGTTTCCTTTCCGGCGATCAGCTGATCGCTGTTGATAGCCGATACGGCATCCTTGCCACAGGTAGCGCTGGAACCATAGGCGAGGTCAAAGCGGGTGAACCCGAAATTGTCCTCCCAGTCAATGATGGCAATGGTCGGCAGAGCGGTGTTCCTGTAAACGAGAGGACTAACTGATATGGAAGTGTCGCCGGGAGAAACCGTAAAACTTCCGTGTTGGGAAGTGCCGACGATCAGCCAGTTGACAGTTACCTCAAAAGGATTGGGATTGCTGATATCGAAATTCCGGACAGACGTTGGACTGCTGGAACAGAGAGGTTTTACCTGCAGGTTCTTCACATACAGGTTGGGGAATTTTACTTCACCCACAGCCTCATCAGCCTTGATAAGTCCATAACCCGAGGCGAAATCAAACCCCGCATCAAACCCGGTCGTATAAGGATTGTCCATATCATAGGTATGAGTGGTCAATACCCCTTTGATCTGGCTGGGTGTAATAGTATGTAATTTTTGCGCGTCGATCATCAGGGCCGCTACACCGGCCGCATGAGGGGCGGCGGCAGAAGTCCCGAAGAAATTAGGGTAAGTGTCGGCGTCCTCTGAAATATCTCCGTTGCCAAACGGGTCGAAGAAAGAAGTATTACCACCATCGGGCGCTACGATCTCCGGTTTTTTCCGGATCAATGGCGCGATCCTGTTACCCGATACATCATAATAATTGGCTACACCTCCCACAGAAGAAAAACCCTCCAGCACAGGAGGGGTCACCCCATAGGCGGGTGTCTGGAGATAAAAAGCCGCCCCCGTCGCAATAGCCCCTTCCGCCTTGGCATGACCGACCAGGGCAGGAGAGAGGATCCCCGGTATGGGATTGGCGGTTAAATAGAACAGGGCATCGTTGAAAAGGAGATATTTAAGATGAGTAGGATCGGGTCCATCGAACTTCAGGATCACCAGGTAGAAAGTCGGGCTCTTGGTATCATTAAAATAACCAAACACTTCTATCGGGTCGCCACTGGCGATATTATTCGATGCGCCGGCTGCCACCACATTCCCGGCAGTATCCAGTAAATAAATATCCAGGTCGGATGGACATCCCACCCCGCTGGCGGAAAAAGAAGACTGATCCCATTGGAAGGAAGAGATCAGCGACCCGCCGGGTGGAATATAGATAGGCTGAAAATAACGGGGAGGGGTTCCGGGACCGCTGAAATTATGGGCCGTGCCATTACCGGGTCCCAGCGCTTCGACGTTGGTTGGATGGTAGTCACTCTCATAAGACCGGATGCTCTGATTGCCGGCAGAAGAGAAATAGGTAACCCCTCTGCTTTTTACGTAATCGATGGCCTGGGCAATAATGCCATCCTGGAAGAAGGGCTCCGCAAAATACATAACATCGTCGGCGACTACATCACAGCCCGTACTCGCCAGCTGAACAATGCCATTCGCAAAATCGGCCTGCCCGAAATCAGCCGTATGAAAGGCTATCTGAGCCGCCGGCGCCACATCGTGTACGATCTCTATCATGGCCCTTCCCTCATCGGTGCCGCCGGAATCAAGGTCTTCCAATACCTGCACAGGCTTCCGGTAATTAAAAGGATTGCCGGGACCAGGCAGCTCCCCATGTAATACCCCCGTCTGCGCACCACCCAGGTTATTATAACTGTCGGACAATATCCCCACTTTAACACCTTTCCCGTCTACCTTATATTTCTTTCGGGCTATATTCGATTGCTGCGCGGTGTCGCCCTGGCTGATTACCGGAGCGGGTACCTTCCAGGCCGCCTTCAGACTGGCTGCCACGGCACTCCGCCGTAGATATTGCATATAACCCGGCATGACGGCACTCACCGGCTTCCCTGCATGCATCGGTTTGTAAGCAGGTTTGGCAAACTGGATAGAAGTCGTTGATTCCAACTGGGACAGGGAGCTGATCGGTATTAGCCCGGAAATGACGCGCCCAAAACTGGCGCTCTCTTTAAACCCTAATTTCTGTAGCTCCGCACGGGCCGAAGAAATATCGGTCTTCACCGTAACATCCACCACCACTTTATCCCCCTTGATCTGCATATACTTGGTCAGGGCATCATTGGACGGAGTTGGCTTTTTAGTCGATTCAGCTGCTTTCGCATGGGGCCCGTACTGGTCGGACAGCTTTTGCAGGTCCGGGCTTAACTTGGTCGATGACTTTGGCGCCCCGGGCTGCTGTGCAACGGAGCCACTGAAGGTAGGATTTCCTTTTACTTGTGCATGGACGGTTTTTAGGGACAACAAAATACACGCCCAGCTACCAATGACAATACATAGTAGATTTCTTTTCATAAATAGGTGTTTTTAAAAGAATGTAAGAAGACAAAGGGAGGGAAGACGTGCAGTTAGCGCTTGCTTTTAATAGAATGGTGGATCAGAATATAATTTACATAAAAATTACTGATCGGAGAACAATATTTATTAAATAAACGGCCTTCCAGTTATGGAAGGCCGTTTACTAACCCGATGATGGTGGCGTTCCACCCTGGTAATTGGGTATTGTCATTCCCTATATAACAAGGCTGTCATAATAGTATTCTTTTTCTCTCCGGCCGACCGGGCATACGTTAGATACCGGGATTCTTTATACTTGGTGGCCGCCTGCAGCAGCAAGGCAGAATAATCCGCCCTGTTATAACTGCTGATCTGCTGATAATCCCATTTCCTTTCCCCCAGGGCATAAGGCTCCAGCCAGTCCAGGGCTGTCCGGATCCCGGCGCCTTCCTTATTCCGGTAATTCCAAAGATCCGTTTCGGTTCGCTCCGCCAGGATACTGAGCTTAAACCACGCTTGCAGATTATAAGTACTGTACCCAAGCCCATTTGTCCGGGCTAACTCCAACGGCATCTTCCCATCCTTCTCCACCTGCTCATCCATCTTTTGTTTACCCTCTTCGGCCAGCTCCCGCGCCTTCCGCACATCACCGGTGAACAGCGCGAAATCTGCTGCCTGCGCCAGATACCAGGTGCCATGATTATTCCTGGCAGCATGCTCGTCCTTCCCGTTTTTACTGGTCAGCATCCAATCCAGGTATAACGTATACCACTGCCGTAAGGCGCCGGCGTCCGCGGCTGTCCAGGATCGCGATCCCTCCAGCAGCCCGGCCGCATCTGCAATCCCCGTCAGCGCAATGCTCTCGATGATACCCGTCCCTCTTCCATCATTAACGCCTGGAACGGCCTGCGCATAGTTCAGGTTGGGATTCATCCGGGTAGAGTCATCGAGGAACCAGTGCCGCAGCAACGTGGCGGCTTTCATGGCATATTTTTCCTGGCCGGTGAAATACCAGGCCAGCGCCAATACCCGGGAGGCATTATCCAGTTCACTCATGTACCGGTGATCCGTGATGGTATAGATCTCGGGGTTGCGTTGCCCATCCCTCCGGAGATAAGGCAGCCCTTTCGGCTTGCTGCTATCGTACCAGAAATAGGGCGCCTGGCTCATATAATCGTGTTTGCTCCCGCTGGGAGGTGCGACAGGTTTGTCCATTACGGAGGAGTGCCGCAAACTCATGTATGAATCGGCCTGCGCCTGCAACCCGCTCACCAGGGATAATACAGCCGCATCCTGCTGCTCCGCCTTCTTCTTCAACTCGGCGAGCCGGGAGGCATCCATCAGCAATACCCGGGGATCACCCGCCGCCGGACCGCCGCCGGATAAAAATACAAGCCGGTAAGCAGTCACCGTCTTGGCATTAAAGCCCGGGACATATAAAATATGCCCGACCGGATCGTAGCCGATATCGGCAGTATTCTTCTTTTGGAGATGAGTGTCCAGCAGCAATTCTTTCTTCCCGTCCGCATAGACATAATAAACATAACCTACCCACTCCGTCACGATAAAATCACCATTGCCCACAGGCTCAATACCGTCTCCGCCATTGGGCAGGTCCGTGATCGTCTTGATGTTTTTGGAAGCATCTGCCTTCAGCACGGCTTTCTTCGCCAGGATATACAGATCATCGCCTACTGACTTCAAACCATTGACCCCCGGCAGATTGTCCATATATAAAGAGGCAATACCATTTTCGATTTTATGGACCTTGCCCGTCTTGGAATCCGAAACATACACGACCCCTTTGCCATCGACGGTGATATCATTCAGTCCGCTGGCGCCTTCAATGGGTATCTTTTTTTCGATCTTCCCTTTTTGAATGTCTATCACCACCACCTCGCTGATATCGGCTGCATACAGATGGTTAGCCCATCTCCCCAGCCCCTTGGGAGCATTGAGGCCGGTGATCCAGTCAGCAACATAATGTTGCCCATCCAGACCAAGTTTCCCCACCCCTCCCTTTCCATCCGCATCCCACCCCCCTCCATCGATCAGGGAGACGTATAGGATATTCTGCGGATAATCAGGTAGGGTAGACTCAGGGACGGCAATCACCGTATCCGTTTCCCATAACTTTTCCAGCTTATGCTGCTGTGCCCTCAGGATCAACGGCATGCAAAGGACAGATGCAATAATGATTTGTTTCATGTAGAATGGTTTGATTTGCTTTTCTTTTCTGACAGGATCAGGCCCTGTATTTTTTTCTTTTCCGGCTGAATTCATCTTTGATAATGCAGGATGCCATAAATTCTTTCTGATAACCCAGGGGGCTTTTCCCGGTTATCAATTTAAAGTATTTATAGAAACTGGTGAAATTATTAAATCCACTCTCATAGCAAAGCTGCTTGATGCTTAGATTGTTCTCGATCAGCAGCTTGCAGGCATGACCCACTCTTATCTCGATGAGGAACCGGGAATAGGTCTTGCGCGTCCTGGATTTGAAGAACCGGCAGAAAGAATGAGGGCTGATATTGGCGACCCTGGCAATTTCTTCCAGTTGAATGGCCCGTTTGAAATTCTTCAGGCTATATTCATAGATCTTATTGACCCGCTCGTACTCGGCTTCCTGGAAATTATGCCGGAAGCCAATGGAAGACAGCGATTTTACGTGCTCGGAGCCGGCGATGGTATAGAGAGCCTCCATCAACAGGAGAAGACGGGACATACCTTCCGCTTCCAACAGCATCTCCAGCAATTCCGCCACCTTTTTCCGGGCCTCGCCTTCCACCTGCAAGCCTCTTTTGGCTTTTTCCAGCAACACCTTCAGCGGAGAGGCCTCAGGTAGGTTCAGAAAGGCTTCTCCCCAGAAATTTTCGCAAAAATGAGCTACCCGCACATCGACATCGATGACTGCTTCCGCCTCATCTTCAAAATACAGGTCGTCAAATCGCCAGTAATGAGGCAGGTTGGAACCTACCAACACTACGTCGCCGGCTTTAAACCGCTTCATATTGTCTCCGACGAACTGGGTGCCCTGGCCTTTCTTAAAGTGGATCAACTCCACTTCTGCATGAAAATGCCAACGATTGTTCACGTAAGGAACGAGATCCCGCCTGACATTGAAAGAATGTCCGGGCTCTCTGGATACTTTAAGCAATTGAGGTCTCATATTAGTATGGTTATTGGTTTAAGAAATAACGGTTCAGCATTATCTCCATCCGGTCCCATGCGACAGACTCCGCACTGTACAGGGGGCAGTGCAAAAGCCTGTAGCTTTAGATCCGCTTGCGGTCAGCACTCATTTGCTGACCGCAATTGCTTCATTATTAGAAAGAGCTTTTTTTAATGTCTTCGAAAGGGTGGTCCCGGAGGATTCTCCCCCGGTCACTAGTAGCCAGGATTCTGCGGTTTTAAATTTTTGTTCGCATCCAACTCCGTCTGCGGCAGTGGCAACAGATACTGGTAATCCTGCAACGTAAAACCAATGCCGGCCTCGATCTGCTTGTAACGGCCCAAACGGATCAGGTCCCACCGGCGATGCCCTTCCACACACAATTCCTTGGCCCGCTCCTTCACCAGCGTATCCACAAAATCGCTTTGGTTAGCGACATTGGCAAAACTATACTGCTGCGTGGGAGAGGTCAGCCCGGCCCTCGCCCGCACCTTATTGATCCCATCGAATTTGCCTGCATCACCGGGCGTAAGATTATTCATGGCTTCCGACTGCATCAGCAGCACATCGGCATACCGGAGCACGATCCAGTTCATCCTCGAATTGTTCGAACCGGCTACCCATTGCGCATCCCGGTATTTATAGATAAAGGGCGACACCGTCGTCGTTCCCACCTTATTGGCTAGATTCCAATTCCGGCGGATCGTGTCATCAGCAGGATATCCGTTGTTGAAAAAATTGGTATTGGCGGTAAAAGAGCCCGATCCCCCCAGCCCCGAAGGCGAGAACATCCGGCAGGTGATATTCTGGGTGATGTTGCTCCCGTTGGAGCCGAACTGCACGGCGAAGATCACCTCCTTCTGCGTGGGATAGAATTTCTTGTCCCAGTTGAACACATCGGAATACACCGGCATCAGGCCATATACATTGGAGCTGATGATCTTATTGCATTCATCCAGCGCATTCTGATTATCCGCGGGGTCGGCATACTTGCTCGATGCCCGTTGCAGATATACCCTGGCCAGCATGGCGGAGGCGGCCCCCGAAGATACCATGCCCTTATTGGCAGAAGTGATATTCGGCTCGGAAAAGCAATTCGCTTCGGCATATTTCAGGTCCGTGATCAATTGCTGATAGACCTTCCCGGCATCGACCCGGCTGGGAAAAAGCGAAGAATCGGAAGGACTGGTGATGGGGGCCAGTAGTAACGGAACGTCGCCAAAACTTCTCACCAGGTCGAAATAGGCCATTCCCCGCAGGAAAGTGGCGTTGCCGACAATGTTATTCCGGGCAGCGACATCCATATTGATCGAAGGCACATGCGCGATCACATCGTTGGCCCGGCTGATCAGCTTATAGCTGTTCTGCCACCAGTTGCTGATCTCCGGGTTCGTGGGCGTATACTGCAGCTTGTACATGTCGATCCTTTCCTGGTTCTGCGTCAGCAATGGGGCAAGACAATCCCCGGGCAGTTCTGTCATGATATAGATGGTCCGCTGATAATAGGCCTGGGGCTGCAGCGCACTCAACACCCCATTGATGGCAGACTGGGCATCGGACGCATTCTGGTAAAAATTGGTGGGGGTGAGGAAGCTATACGGCTTCTCAACGAGTTGCTTCTGGCACGAGCCGAATAACAGAGTGGCCGCACCCGACAATAACAGTATAATAGATCTTTTCATTTTTATAGAATTTTTTATAAACAACATAGGGGCTTCTTAAAATCCGAATTTAACACCGGCCAGGTAGGTCCTTACGTTCGGGTAAGGATTGTAGTCCGTATTCAGCGAAGTATAGTTACCGGAGGTATTGGGATAAGAATTCACTTCAGGGTCATACCCCGAATAATGAGTTATCGTTATGAGATTGTGCCCGGTTACATATATAGTGGCGGATTTGAAGACATGCGTCAGCTTTGGCAGGGGAAGATCGTAGGATAAGGTAATGGTCTTTATCCTGGCATAACTTCCATCCTCTATCAGGTCGCTGGTCACCCCCAGGCCCCGACGCAGCGTACTGGCTACACTGGGCAGGCTATTGCTGGTGCCGGGACCGGTCCAGCTCTTAGTGGCGACATAAGCGAACTTGTTGTCGGAAGTAGTCCCATTCTCCGATTCGATCTTATTTTCATTCAGGATATTAGCTCCATACACACCCTGGATCAGTACATACAGCTTGAAAGGTCCGTAGGTGAGGTTACTGGTGAACCCATACGTAAACTTTGGTAGCGCATGACCGATGATCTTTCTGTCGCTGGTATTGATAGCGCTGTCCCCATTCAGGTCAGCATACCTTGGGTCCCCGGGTTTCACCGCTTGTTTGGTGCCGCTCTTCACGATATCGGCCTGCGTTTGCCAGATCCCCAGGAATTGATACCCGTAGAAGGAGCCGATCGGCTGTCCGACCTGCAGGATGGAAGACTGCTGTCCGCCGCTGGGGAAAAGGCTTGTGCTCACATTCCCGGTGTACTGGTAAGAGACAGCCCCCAGGCTGAGGATCTTATTGATGTTCCGGGAGAAATTGAAAGTGGTCGCCCACCGTAATTTTTTGCTTTCGATATTCACGGTGCTAAGGAAGAACTCAAAGCCCTGGTTGCGTACACTCCCGACATTCTGCAGCATGGTGGTAAAACCGGAAGTGGAAGGCAGGGTTACATTATACAGCAGCTTGGTCGTCTTCTTATTGTAATAGTCGGCGACAAAGGTTACCCGGTTCTTGAATAATCCCAGATCGAGCCCCCCATCGAAAGTGGCCGTGGACTCCCAGCTCAGATCCGGATTGGCAATATTGTTGGGAGAGATCCCCACCACACGCGTGCCGTTGAGACCATAGCTGTTTGTCCCGTATTGGGTCAGCGAATTATAAGAGCCTATCTCCTGGTTGCCCCCCATTCCATAGCTGGCGCGCAGCTTCAGTTCATTGACGGCAGGGATGGACTCCATGAACTTTTCATCCGATACCCTCCAGGCAACCGCGCCGGAAGGGAAATAACCCCATTTTTTATTGGCGCCAAAACGGGAAGACCCATCCGCACGCCAGGTGACGGTAAAGAGATACTTGTCCATCAGCCGGTAATTGATACGCCCCAGGTAAGAAGCCAGGGTATGTACGGTTGTGCTGGAAGTGGAGCTGACACCGGCGCCGACACCCAAATTATCCGTGCCATAGCTGTTGGAAGACAGCGCCGTGGCAGTGGTATTGGCGCTCCGGTCCTTCCATTCCTGGTAAGTCTCACCCGCTAACAGGGTAATGGCATGGATGCCGAATGTCCTGTCATAGGTCAAGGTATTTTCATTCAGCCAGTCATAGTTGTTATTGGTATTGACATTTGCATACCCATTGGTGGTGTTCCCCAGATAGGTAGTGGTAGGACGGAAAACATCTTCCCGGTTATTATACAACTCCCCGCCAAGACTGCTCCTGAGCTTTAAACCCTTGATGATCTCGTATTCTCCATATGCATTGGCAAATATCCTTGTAACGCCGGCCTTGTCCGAATTTAGCCTCGCCGCGGCCACCGGGTTGCCCAGGATGTCGGTGTAATTCTTGGGTCCATTCTGGAAGGTAAAGGCGCCTGTGCCGTCATAGATAGGCACTGTCGGACTGGCTCTCAATGCATCCACCAACGTACCGCCGCCGGCGCCGCCGCTGGTATTGACATTCGCCAGCTGCTGCTGACTATAAGCCAGCTGCGTGTTGAGACCCACATGTATTTTATCGCCCAGCTTGTTATCTAAATTAAACCGGACAATCCCCCTTTTATAACCGGAATTGATGATGATCCCCTGCTGGTTAAAATAATTAAAGCTGAGATAATACCGGGTAACATCATTCCCTCCGCCAAAACCGATCGAGTAGTTGGAGATCGGGGCGGTGCGGAAGATGGCCCGCTGCCAGTCGGTTCCTTTACCCAGGCTGTCGATAGCCCCCTGGGTAAAGGGTAGGGGCATGGCGGGCGCATTGGCGGCCGTCACCTGGTTGAGGTAGGTAGCGAACTGCTTCGCGTCCATCATGTCGAAGATCTTGCCGACATGCTGAACCCCGGTATACATATCGAAGTTAACGGCATTCCGGCCGGGCGTGCCCTTTTTGGTTGTGATCATGACTACCCCGTTGGCGCCCCGGCTCCCATAGATGGCCGTGGAACTGGCGTCTTTCAGGACTTCTATGGAGGCGATGTCGTTGGGGTTGATCGTAATGTCGGCCCCGGCATAACCGTCTACCACGTACAGCGGATCGCTGCTGGAAGAAATGGAGTTGGTGCCCCGTACACGTACCGTAAAGGACGATCCGGGTTGAGAATTGGTCTGCGTGACCTGCACACCGCTCGCGAGCCCCTCCAGCAACTGGCTGGTACCGAATACAGGGGTCTCTTCCGCATTAGCCAACTGAACAGAGCTGACGGATCCGGTCAGGTCCTTTTTTCGTTGAGTACCATACCCGACTACGACGATCTCGTTAAGCCCCTTCGGGATTTCCTTCAACGTGATAGAAACGAAGTCGGTATTTTCATCTACCATCACCTCCCTGGTCTCAAACCCAACGGCCGAAACTTGCAGGGTCAGCGCCCTTTTCGGCAAGGAGAAAGTAAAAGTGCCGTCTCCCATGGCAGCAACAGAGTATACTTTGGCGGGATTTCCGGGTGGCCTCATTTTTAAAAGGGAGATAGTTGCACCGGGCACCGGAGTATTGTCGCCCGATACCACCTTCCCTTTCAAGGGCCTGTTCTGTGCCGATAGATGGATAGTTACGAGAAGAAAAACCAACAGTGCGGACACTGATTTTCTCAAAAGCATAATGGCAAGTTTTATTTTAGTGGGTGTAATTATGAGTGTCAAATTGGAGAAAATTGTAATCATATCAGGTATCCCACCCGCTTTTTATTTACGGAAACGGTTGCGGATTCATCCCTTCATCGCTACTACAACGTTTTC
>DATJJD010000179.1:0-99988 GCA_035492545.1 Puia sp. | reverse complement strand
GACGTTGGTGCTGTTGGTCTTTAAGGTGATGACACCCGTGCCATTATGATTGTCCGTCAGCGTGGCGAAAGACGGCAGCCCGGCAGCGGTAAAGGTGATAGCGGATCCGGCCTTGCTGCTGGTGGCGGTGAGCGGTACCGTAAGGGTGGTGTCATTCACCATGGTCTGGTTGGCAACGGGCGAGAGGGTTACCGTAGTCACAGCCGTACTGCTGGTCGTAACGGTGATCTCATTGCTGTAAGGAGAAGTACCTCCCTCGTTGATGGCCCTGACCTTGTAATAATACAGGGTATTCCTGGTGAGGTTGCTGTCCACATAGGTGGTTGTCACCGGCAGGGTGGCAGCCAGCAGGTAATTCGAATTGGTTGCGGGTGAGCGCCATACTTCGAAGCCGGTGGCATTGGTGGCATTGTTGGTCCAACCAAGGCTGACATGGGTTGGTCCCTGTGGGGCGCCCGTTAGTGCGGACGGAGCGGCGGGCAGGGCCGGCGCGGCCAGGGTCGTAGCGTTGGCGGGCAGCAGTCCCAGTACGTTGTCCGGAATGAGTGTTTTGGAGATGCCGGGGCCTGCGTAAGCGAGGGTCAGGGTCTGTCCGCCAGTCCCCTGGAAATAATCCAGCCGGATGGGATGGCTTCCCGCCGTCAGGTTAAGTACAACGCCTTTTTGCAGGACACTATGGACGCCATCGTTGTTGACGACGAGGGCGCCGTCCAGGTATAGGTTGCTGCCGTCGTCACTTGTGAGATAGAAGGCATAACTGCCCGCTGTCTGGATGTTGAGGTTGCCGCTGAATGACAGGGCGTAGTTGGCGGTAGCCTGGGTCACGCCCAGTGAAAAATTCGTGCTGGTCCCTGTGCTGGCCGGAGTGGAACTTGCAAGAGCGGCCAGGGTGCTGGCTGTATAGGGACTATAGAATTTATAGGTCAGGGCGATGCTGTCCTGTAAATTGAATTTTGAAGATCCGTATAGGTTGATCGACTGGATCTTATAATAATAGGTCGTAGACGGGTTGAGGGAAGAGTCTCCATAGCTGGTCCTGTTGGCGCCTACGGTGGCGATGGCTGTATACGGCCCTCCCAGGGTGGCGGAGCGGAAGAGTTGGAAGCCTGTCTCGTTATTACTGTTGTCCTTCCAGGTCAGGTTGATCTTTTTAGCGGTAGCGGCCACAGCCTTCAGGTTGGACGGAGCGGCAGGGGCGGTACCTCCCGGTGTGAAATTCTGTACAAAGGCGCTGTCGGGAATGGCTACAAACTGGCCGCCTGTCTGCGGGTTCTTCCAACTGACGTTCATGACCGCGGCGCCTGCTCCCTGCATGAAAGTGGCGGCGAACGTATGGACTCCGGCCGTCAGCGTAAGGGCCTGGCTGGTCACCGTGACGGTGCCGTGCAGCCCATCATTGTTGACGGTGGGGGTGGCCCCGGCGCTGTAAGGGATGTCGATATAGAGCCGGCTGCCGTCGTCGGAAGAGGTTTGGAAGGTATAGGTTCCCGTTACCGGTATGTTGATAAACCCGGTCCACATAAAGGCGTAATTCGTCGTTGCGAGGGCGGGGCTCAGGGTAATATTGGGAGTGTTGCCCGTCAATACCGGTGTGAGGGTGCTGAAATTCGGGAGAGTGGTCCAGGTACCGGAATAGTAGCTAAAGTTCAGCCCTTTGAAGACGGCGGCGGCGGATACCTGGTTGCTGAAGGGTGAGATATTCCCCGCAAAATCCTTTGCTTTTACCGTGAACGTATACGTCTGCCCGTTCACGAGATTATATACGGTGAAGGTATCGATATTTCCTACCGAGTAGGCCTTGTTACCGTTGACATATATATCATATCCGGTGACCCCTACGTCATCAGTAGCGGGGTCCCAAATGAGCTGAATGGAAGTTTTGGTCCTGGCTCCCGTCCGCAGGTTGGCCGGAGCGCCGGGAGGGGTGACATCCGACTGGGTGAGGGCGCTGGAGGGACCTGCCGTAGCAGAGGCGGCCGTGTTATTGATGGCCCTTACCAAATAGGAATAAGACGTCTTCGGATTGAGATTACCCGCCACAAACGAGTCGACGTTGGCCGGGGAGAAGCCGATCAGTTTGAAAGGCCCGGTGACGGAAGCTCCCTGATAGATCTCAAACTGTGTCTCCGGGTTGGGTTGGCTGGGGGCTTCACTCCAATTCAATTTGATCTGGGTCTTGGAAATGGCCGTCGCCACCAAGTTGAGGGGTGCGGAAGGGGGATTAGGGCCATTCGCTCTAACGACGGTGAAGGGAGCGGAAAAGCTGCTGGAACAGCCAAACTGTTCTGTCACTTTTACGGCATATTGTCCCGGGGTTGCCCCGTTAAGAATATTGGTGGTGCTGGAGAGGATGGCCGGGTTGCCCGCCGGGGAATCCACCCGCTCCCAGGTATAGGTGGCATAACCGGTGGGAACCATCAGGGATACCGAGGTGCTGCCGTCCGGAGCAGGTACGACTTTACTGGCCAGGCCATTTACCTGGATGTTGGGGGATACCGTGGGCGCCTTGAGGCTGATGACGACAGGTATGGGTGACCAGACCGACCAGGTGGACCCGCGCAGGATACGACAGTCATAGGTGCCGACGGCGCTGACCTGCAGCGTATTGGTCGTGGCCCCGGAGATGACGGTCCCATCTTTTCTCCATTGATACCCATTATACCCTGCTGTGACACCCAGGGTGGCGTTGATGGTGGTTCCGGGACAGAACTGGGTCCTACCTGTCAAGGCCCAGGGGTTGGACTTGTGAGCCCGGGTCATAAAAGGGAAGTAATCACTCTGCTGCCAGGCATTATCCCAGGTATCATGACCGTCGAGGGGAAAGACCAGGTAAGTCAGGTTGGCCCCGACAGCATTATAAGCGTTGACGACCTGGATGGTCGTGGAAGGATCGGGGGACTTGTCCAGGCCGCCCTGGAAAAGCCAGATAGGGGTGAACTTTAATATATTGGCATATTGCTCGTCCGAAATGTTTGCGGCGCTCATCGGCAGTACGGAAGCGGGGATGGTGGGGTGTGTCTCGGCAAATTGCCAGGTCGCGTCGCCGCCGCCGGAGAGGCCGTTCACGGAGACGCGGTTGACATCCACCCGCTGTTCGGGGATCAGGTATTTGGTGATGATGTCGGCCACTGCGTCCAACTGTTGCTGGTTCCAGCCCCCGGAGGCGTTGGCGCTCTGCGGGTATAATAAGAACCCGTTGAAGGTCCCGTTGTTCACTGCCTTTTGGTGGACGTCGCCGCCGTGAGAGAGTTGGAATTCGTTGTCATACCAGGTTCCTCCTTCCCCTGCCCCATGAAAGAAGAGATAGAGGGGGTAGGTGGTGCCGGCCGGATCGGTGGCGAAGGTCTTGGGCCATTTCAGCCGGAACTGGACATTGTTGTAGTAATAACATTTGAAGTCGTCCGTGTTGTAGCTGACCCGGGTCGTTTTTACCCATTTCACCATCGTATTACTTCCAGGGCGGACCGGAGGGCTGGCCGGATTATAGAGGACAATAGGGTCGTTGGGGTTTAGAACACCTGTCTGCGCGAAGGTGTCGCTACTAAAAAATCCCACTATCAAGAACGCAAAAGCAGATAAGATTCGGGTAAATCTCATTATCATAATCTTAAAGATTGAATTAAGAGAATGGATGATAACAGTATATAGATTGTTAGCAACAGGATGACATAATGAGGCAATGCACTTCAGCAGTTCTTGAGATAGGAAATTGGTTGAAGGGTCAAAATTTTCCGCAAGAGACGCGGGCAGAGAGATGTAATGCAATTTCCATGCCTGCGATTGGGAACAATAGATAATTCTAGGAAGATCGGAAGTAAATTCCGGTGAAGAGTGAGGGGGTAAGTCGAGGTCAAAGTAAGCGCTTTTTTTTGAACTGACAAAGTTTTTGTACCCGCAGCCAGCCCGCGCTGCACTGTATCGAAAACGAACAACACCTGTATTGAAAGTGAACTGCGGAGTTGGCCAGGTTGTGTATAAATAACTACTTTTCAGTATCTTGGAACAATGGCACCGAATTGGCCCCCGCTTGTTATGCTCAAAAATTATTTTGTCATCGCCTTCCGAAATCTGAGAAAGCATGCGCTTTTTTCCATCGTCAACCTATCCGGTCTGGCGGTGGGGCTGGCGGTATTCTGGCTGATCGGACTGTATGTGGCCGATGAGCTGAGCTATGACCGGTCTTATGCCAATGCAGACAGGCTGTACCGGGTGGTGCAGTATGGCAGCTGGGCCGAAGGAAGTTTTAAATCGGCGCCGACCAGCGCGCCTTTTGCGCCGACCCTTCTGCATGATTATTCCGAAATTGAAGCTACCGCCCGGATCGACCAGGAAGGGGGCGGCATTCTGCAATATGGTGACAAGCGGCTGAAGACAGAGGACATTTACTTTACCGATGCTTCTATTTTCACCCTGTTCGGTTATCCTTTTCTTTATGGGAATCCCAAAGACGCCCTGGCCAAACCTCAATCGATCGTCCTGACCCGCAGCCTGGCGGTCCGGCTTTTCGGGAAAGCGGAGGATGCCTTGAACAAGACCGTTGTTTTTGACAATAATTATCCCAATACCGTTACAGGAGTGATAGAAGATGTGCCTGCCAACTCCCATCTGGTCTTCAGCGCCCTGCGTTCTTTCCCCTCCAATTATACAGATGACTGGCGGAGCTTCCGGCTGTATACCTATATCCTGCTGCATAAAAAAGCCGACGTCAAAAAACTGGAGGCCAAGCTACCGGGGTTCTTTACCCGATATCTGAAACCCCTGATGGGCCTCAACCTGGAATACCGGATGGAGCTGCAGCCGGTAACTTCCATTCATCTGCACTCCAACCTGGAATATGAGATCAGCCCTAACGGTAGTATCCGGTATGTCTATATTTTTTCCCTGGTGGGGTTGCTGGTCCTGGTGATCGCGATGATCAATTACATGAACCTGTCCACGGCCCGCTCGTCGATGCGGGTAAAGGAGATAGGGGTGCGGAAGGTGATCGGGTCGGGCAGGAGACAGCTGGTGGTGCTATTTCTGGCAGAGTCCTTGATGTTCACCCTGCTGGCCGCTATGGCAGCGGGCGTTCTCAGCGGCCTGCTGCTACCGCTGTTCAACCAGCTATCCGGCAAGAGCTTGTCCTTATGGCAATTCGGCGTTGCTCCCACCTTATCGATCCTGCTGGGCTTCACCCTGTTCACCGGGCTGGTGGGCGGCCTCTATCCAGCCTTGTTGTTATCCGGGTTCCGTACGATACCGGCTTTAAAAGGTCAGATGGGCAATCTGTATTCCACCACCCTCTTCCGCAAGTCATTGGTGACCTTTCAATTTATTATAACTATTGCGATGATAGCCGGCTCGGGCATCATCTATCAGCAATTGCATTATATGCTGACCCGGGACCTGGGCTTTAACAAAGACCAGGTGCTCACTCTTCATATCAGCGACCGTATGGTACGGAAGAATATTCCGGCCCTGAAGGCGCAGCTGCTGCAAAATCCCCTGATCGAAGGGGTGTCGGCTGCCAGCAATCCCATCGGCACTAATTCCATCGGAAGCTATGGGTTTAATTTCGAGGTCAACGGCCGCATAGATCCGCAGGCAAGAGTGGCGCAGGCTTTCATGGTGGATGCGGACTATTTGCCTACCCTGCAGATCAAACTGGTGAAGGGTAGGAATTTTGCCGCCGATCGTCCAGCAGATAAAGACGCAGCCTTCCTGGTGAATGAAACCCTGGTGAAGGAGTTGGGATGGACAGACCCTATCGGCAAACGCATACAATTCCCCGGCGACTCCGGACAGATCCGGGAGGTAACGGTCATCGGGGTGGTCAGGGATTTTAATATTTATTCTCTGCAGTATAAGATCGCGCCGCTGGTCCTGCAGATGCCTCCGGTCGATAATGAGAAAGACAATCTCTATGTCCGGGTGAGCAAGGTCAATATTCCCGGCGCCGTGAAGTATATAGAAGGGGTTTACCGGAAATTTGAAACCAGCTCTCCTTTTGAGTATCATTTCCTCGATGCGAATTTCTCCCGTCAGTATGCCACTGAAAGGCAGCAGGGGTCGCTGATCATCACGCTGACGGTGCTGGCTATCCTTATTGCCTGTCTGGGTCTGTTCGGGCTGGTGGCTTTTTCCGCGGAGCAGCGGAGGAAGGAGATCGGGATCCGGAAGGTGCTGGGGGCGGATGTCCCTTCTCTTGTCGGGCTGTTGTCCAGGGACCTGTTAAAGCTGGTGGTTATCGCCATGCTGATTGCCAGCCCCATTGCCTGGTGGGTCATGCAGCGATGGCTGAATGAATTTGCTTACCGGATCGACATGAGTCCGTGGCTGTTTGTCGCGGCGGGTCTGGCAGCGGCGGCTATTGCCCTGGCGACGATAAGTGTGCAGGCGGTCCGGGCGGCCACGGCGAATCCCGTGAAGACGTTGAGAACGGAGTAGAGAGACGCGTCGGGCAGCCATTGCCGTGGACGCGCGGACAGGGGCCACTGGGCCCCGTGGCCGAAGGCCCATCATTAGACGTTTTGCGGCAACGGCGCATTTTCTACGCAGAGCCGTTGTCGCAAAACACGGGCGGCCACGGCGAATCCGGTGAAGACGTTGAGAACGGAGTAGAGATACGCGGGGCAGCGACTGCCGTGGACGTGCGGACAGGGGCAGCGGATGGGATGAAGCGCAAAAAACACATGACCAAAACTTCATAGCTATGTTCGCAAACTACCTTAAAATTGCCTGGAGGAATCTCCTTCGCAACAAAACCAACAGTTTTATCAATATCGGCGGGTTAGCCATCGGCATCACTTGTGTTGTCTTTATCGCCTTGTATGTACAGGACGATCTTGGTTATGACAAGGGTTTTAAAAAAGGCAGCCGGATCTATCAGGTGAACCTGGAAGGGAATTTCGGCGGTCAGCAGTTTCTCACCTCGAATACGCCTCCGCCGGTAGGGCTGGCCATGAAGACAGCATTCCCCGAAATTGAGGCTTCTACCCGGATCTACCGGGTCGGCAACGAGGTCGTACACAATCCGGCGCCCGGGCAGGACGGTCATTCCTTTACGGAAAAAAATATCTGGTCGGTAGACTCCAATTTCCTGCAGGTATTCGACTTTCCTCTTTTGGAAGGGGACCCTGTAAGCTGCCTGAAGAAGTATCATTCCATCGTCCTTACGGAGACGATGGCCCATAAATATTTTGGTAATAAACCGGCTATCGGGCAGATGCTGACCCTGAACGATTGGGGCAGCGAAAGCCCTTTTGTCGTCACGGCGATACTAAAGGATCTGCCAGCCAATGTTTCTCTACAGTTCGGCATGTTGTTATCCAACCAGGATAATCCACCGGTGAAACGATTTGACTGGAGCTGGGTCTGGTGTAATATGACGACTTATGTGGTCGTGAACGAGAAGGCGGCGCAGGATCCCCATCTTGTCCAGCGGCTGGATGCCAAATTCCCCGCCATGGTGCGCAAGGATGCCGTCAGGGCTTTTGCCCGGATCGGGCAGCCTTTTGATGAATTTGTCAAAAAAGGGGGGAAATGGGATTTTCATTTGATGGCGTTGGGGGATATTCATTTGCATTCCGCGGAGATGGGTACGCCGCTGACCAACCTGGGGAATATCAAATACGTTTATATATTTTCCGCCATTGCCCTGTTCATCATCATTCTGGCCTGCATCAATTTCATGAACCTCTCTACGGCCCAGGCTATCCGCCGGTCCCGGGAAGTGGGCGTGCGGAAGGTGCTGGGCTCACTGAAAGGCCAGCTGGTGCGCCAGTTCCTGGCTGAGGCCCTGCTGTACGCCGTGCTGGCTACGGGAGTGGCGTTGGTGCTGATTTCCGTCCTCATGGGATCCTTCAACACCCTCTCCGGCAAAGATCTTCATTTCGGCGATCTGTTCTGTCATGGCATCTGGCTGTTCATCCTTTTCTTAACAGCTTTTACCGGATTGCTGGCCGGAAGTTATCCTGCCTTCTACCTCACCTCCTTCCAGCCTATCGAGGTGCTGAAAGGAGGAACTATCTTTTTGAAGAAAGCCGGTCCTCAGTTTATCCGTAACGGGTTGGTGGTATTTCAATTCACTGTGTCTATCGCCCTGATCATCTGTACGATGATAGTCTTCCGGCAGCTGGACTTTATGCGAAACAAGGACCTGGGGCTTAAAAAGGATAATGTGCTGGTCATTCCCAACCTGGAGAAGCTGAATGGAAATACGGAGACCTTGCGGCAGCAGCTCAGCGAGATTCCCGGCATCCGGTATGCCAGTGTTTCAGCAGGGGCGCCGGCAAAGACCGACGGCGATTTTACGGATTTCTATGTGCCTGTCACCACAGGGGTGAAGGAGCCCCTGGCCAAGGATATTACCCTCACCTCTTATATGGTGGATGAACATTTTGTACCGGCCCTTCAGCTGCGGATCATCCAGGGAAGGAATTTTTCCAAAGCCTACAATGATTCGGCCAGCGTCATCGTCAATGAAGCGACGGTGCGGCATATCGGCTGGAAGGACCCTATCGGCAAGGTGATCCGGTATACGGGTAATAATGACAAGCTGTTCACCGTGATAGGCGTCGCGAAAGATTTTAATCTGAATTCGCTGCGGTATACGGTCGATCCCTTTGCCCTCTTCTACATCAGTTCGAAGACCTATCATGCCAACAGCATCTCCCTTATTGCCAGCATAGATGCCCGGCAGACGGGGGAGGTCCTCCGGCAGGCGGAAAAAAAGTGGAAGGCCTTTGATGCCAGCGTCCCCTTCGATTATTCTTTCCTGGATAAAGACTATGAGGCTCTCTATCGTTCGGAAGCCAGGCTGGGGAATGTATTCAGCACTTTTACGTTGCTGTCGATCCTCGTGGCGTGCCTGGGATTGTTCGGGCTGTCCGTCTATACGGCGGAAAGGCGGGTGAAGGAGATTGGCATCCGGAAGATCCTGGGCGCCTCGGTGCAGAGTGTGGTGAATCTTTTATCCAAAGAATTTTTGAAGCTGGTCGTGCTTTCGGCTATTATTTCTTTCCCCATCGCCTGGTGGGTGATGAGCAAATGGCTGAATGATTTTGCCTACCGGGTGCCTATGGACGCCTGGGTATTCCTTATCGCCGGGGTGCTGGCTATTGTTATTGCGCTGGTGACGGTCAGTTTTCAGGCTATCCGGGCGGCGACGAGGAATCCGGCGAAGAGTTTGAAGACAGAATAAATAACTTTAACCAATCCGTATGTTGCTACATTATTTTAAGATTGCTATCCGTAACCTGTCCCGTCAGCGCCTCTTCACCGGCATTAATATCTTCGGGCTTGCCCTGAGCATGTCGGTATGTCTGATCGTCCTGATGCGGATCAAGGATGACTTTAGTTATGACCGTTTTCATCCGGATGCGGATCATACCTACCGGATCATTACGGAAGTAAGTAATAAAGAAGGCAATACTTTCAGGTTGGCCAGCAGTCCTTTACCCCTGGCTCCCGACCTGAAGGCCAACTATCCTTTTATCGAAAATACCGTTCGGTTATACGCGAACGGGGGAAAAGCCTCCAATGGGAAGAAGGAATTATATATTAACGCAGCTTTTACAGAGCCTTCCTTTTTTGAGGTCTTTGGATTCAGGCTGGAATCGGGAGACCCGCATTCGGCTCTCAGTGCTCCCAACAGCATTATCCTCACCAAAAGAACGGCCGCGAATTTTTTCGGGAGTATCAATCCGATCGGGCAAACCCTTTCCATGGGCAAGCTGGGTAATTACCAGGTAACGGGGGTCCTGCGAGACCCTCCCGGGAAATCGCATATTGATTTCGAGGCTTATGCTTCCATGAGCACGGTCGCGGGGTTAGAGAAAAATGGCGGGCTTCCTGCGGCCCTTGATCATTGGGAGAATCCCATGGTGGGCTATACCTATGTGGTACTCAGGAAAAATACCCATAGCGGTCAACTCAGCCGGGCCCTGAAACAAGTTGCCGAACGGCTGATGAAAAAGTTCAATGTCACTGCCAAACAGGTTCCCGGATTCGATATCCAATCGTTGAGTAAGATCTCGCCGGGTGAAGAGTTGGGTAATTCCATCGGCAGAGGGGGTAACATCGGCAAGACCATGGCGGAAATAGCGATAGCCTTTGTCATTTTGTTATCAGCCTGTTTCAACTATACCAATTTATCCATAGCCAGGTCGCTGAGCAGGGCCAAGGAAGTCGGCATCCGTAAGGTCAATGGCGCCCGGCGAAGCCAGCTTTTTGGCCAATTTATTACAGAGTCCGTTTTTATAGCCCTGCTGTCGCTGGGTCTGGCCTATGTATTTTTAGTCATCATGCGGGACTATGCTCCTTTTAGTGAAGAGCTGATCCCTTCGGATGTCCCCCTCGACCGTTCCCTGGCAGGGCTGTTCCTCTTGTTCAGTCTTTTTACGGGGTTGTTAGCCGGCGCCCTGCCCGCCTGGGCTTTATCCGGCTTCCGGCCCGTCCAGGTCCTGAAAAACCTTTCCACCCTTAAGCTATTCGGAGGGAGCGCCTTTAGAAAAGGGTTGATCATCGCGCAATTCACCCTTTCGCTGGTGATCATCATTTTTACCATGACCTTTAAAAAGCAGTTCAGCTATATGGTGAATGCCGATTATGGCTTCAATAAGGACAACCTGCTGACGATCCCTCTTCAAGGCGCCGATTATCGACTGTTAAGCGACAAGATTGCCCATATCAGCGGCGTGGCCCTGGTCTCCGCAAGCTCGGATAATCTGGGCGGGTCGGCCTCCGGAACCACCTCGGTTAAAGCCATGCTGACGGGTACTCCCATCCGGATGAATTTTTATGATGCGGACTCCGGCTTTATCACTAATATGCAATTGAAGCTGCTGGCCGGTAATACCTTCCATTCCGGCGCCACAACGGGGACAGAAACGGAAGTCATCATCAATGAGAATGCAAGGAGAATCCTTCAAATCCCTACCACCGCGGAGGCTATCGGAAAAACCATCTTACTGGAAGACAGTTTGCCGCTGGTGATAACCGGGGTATTGCAGGATTTTCATTTTCAATCTTTCGAATCCCCCATCACCCCTTTATTATTGAGAAACCGCTCACAGGCATTCAGTCTGCTGAATGTCCGTACGGTATCTTCCGTGAATACAGCTACTTTCGTACCCGCCCTGGTAAAAGCATGGAAGGGGATCAACCCTTTCCAGCCTTTTAAATACAGCTGGTTCCGGGAGGAATTTTATGCCCGGCATTCGGCAGTCGGCACCAGTTCCTTTCTAAGCTACCTCGCTGCGATGACGGTAACGCTGGCCTGTATGGGATTGCTGGGCATGGTAGTCTATACCACGGAGACCCGTAAGAAAGAGATCGGTATCCGCAAGGTAATGGGGGCCGGGGTAGCAGCCATCTTATCGTTGCTTACCCGAAACTTCCTGAAGCTGATCGTCATTGCCGGGTTGATTGCCCTGCCGATAGGTTTGATTTGCGGTCAGTTGTTCCTGCATATTTTTGCGGCCCGGGTGGAGATGGGCTTTGGCATTCTGGCGGGAAGTTTCATCGGGATGCTGGCGCTGGCACTGTGCACCATCAGTTTCCAGATCTATCGGGTGGCGATAACTAATCCGGTGGAGAGCTTGAGGACAGAATAGCCTGACACAAGGCTGCCCTTCCAGGATCGGCCGCTCTCGCGCCCTCTGAGCGAATAAAATTTTAAACTTTTGATATGCTGCGGAACTATTTAAAGATTGCGTTCAGGAATCTTACGAAACACAAGTTGTATAGTATCATCAATATCGGTGGCCTTTCCATCGGCATCGGGACCTGTCTCCTGATCCTGTTGTATGTGATCCACGAACACAGCTATGACAATTTCCACCAGCATGCGGACCGGATCTATGCAACCCGTGCAAAGGTAAAGATCGGGGGCGACTCCCTGGAATTCTCCGGCATGGGCTATTCCACCGCTATCGAAGTGAAGAAGTTCGACCCCTCCGTGGAAAGTGCCCTCCGGGTACAAAAATTCTATTGGAAAAAAGCTGTGCAGAACCCTGCGGATCCGGAAAAGAAATTCGGGGAAGACCAATTTATTTTCGCCGATTCCAATTTTTTCCGGTTCTTCTCTTTCCAGCTGAAAGCGGGTGATCCTGACCGGGTGTTGGCCAGGCCCTTCACGCTGGTTATTACGGAAGAGGCTGCCCGAAAATATTTCGGCAATGCCAATCCGATCGGAAAGACCTTACGTTATGACAGTGCTTATACCTTTGAGATCACCGGTATAGTGGCCCAAGCCCCTTCCAATTCCAGCATACGTTATGATTTCATTGCCTCTATGGCCAGTCAGCCATCCATGAAGGATGGAGCGGAGCTGCTGAAAAGCCAGGATATCATGTATGGCAACTATGATACTTATTTCAGGTTGCAGTCCGGGGCCCAACCGGGCAAGGTGGAGAGCACCCTGCTGCAGTTAGCCAAACGCAATAAGGACATGAAGGATATACCGGCCCGTTATCTGCTGACTTCCTTGCAAAACAGCCATCTGCTGAGCGAAGGCGAAGATGACAGCGACGTCCGTTATCTCACCATCTTCCCGCTGGTCGCCGGTCTGATCCTGCTGCTGGCCCTGATCAATTATATGAACCTCACTACGGCCAGGGCATCCCTGCGGGCAAAGGAGATCGGCATCCGAAAGACCAATGGCGCCACCCGGTCGCTGATAGCCCAGCAGTTCTATGTGGAGTCGGCCCTTTATGCATTGCTGTCCTTTGGGGCGGGGCTACTATTATTCCGGATAGGGCTGCCTTATTTCTACCGGTTGATGGATATTCATATCGATCCTTCTTTTATTTACCAGCCCAGGGTCCTTGTATTTTTTGCCGGATTGTTGCTCGTCACTATTTTTATCGCCGGCACTTATCCTTCGATGGTATTGTCTTCCTATAACCCGGTAGCGGTGCTGTATGGCAGGATGAGCCGGCAGAAAGGGGGCGTCGGGCTGCGTAAGTTCCTCACCGTCCTGCAATTTTCCGTCAGTATCGTGCTCATCGTCAGTAGTATCCTCATCTCCCGTCAACTATATTTCCTCCGCCATACCGATACGGGTATCAAGAGGGACCATATCGTAAGCATCTCTTTTGAAGAGGCGATAGGCCGGCATTATACGGCCTTTAAAAAAGAGGTGGGCAGCTTGCCGGGGGTCAGCGGGGTCGCTATTTCCACCAGTGAATTGTATGTCGGCTACAATATAGTGCAGGTCGGACTGCCTGGCGGCGACAAAAATGTCTCTTCCGTCTCTTTGCTGGTGGATGAGTCCTTTATCTCTCTGTTGGGCATGCAATGGAAATTCGCTCCTACGGACCCTTACTTTTATGCAAAAGCCCGGCAGGTTGTCATCAATGAATCCGCCATCGCTAAATTTCAGCTGCCACCCGACCCTGTCGGAAAACAAATTAGCCTGGGAGGCGAAGCCCCTCATACGGTCGCCGGCGTGGTGAAGGATTTCAATTATACGTCCCTTCATAGTAAGATAGACGCCCTTTGCCTGATCATCCTGGGAGATCCGAAGAAAAGGGAGTCCATCCTGACCGGTCACCTGATGGTAAAGATCGGGCCGGGCGTTAATCTGCCCACGATGATGGAGAAGATCAAAAAGCTGTACGAGCGGTATGATCCAACCCATCCTTTTGATTATTCTTTCCTGGACGAAGACTTCAATATGCGGTATAAGGCGGAGGACAACCTGGCGGGGATATTAAATGTATTCACCGGACTGACGGTACTGATCGCCTGTCTGGGTTTATTCGGACTGGCTGCCTTTTCTGCTGCCCAGAAGACTAAGGAGATTGGCATCCGAAAGGTGCTGGGCGCCACTGTTCAAAGCCTGGTGTTGTTGCTGACCCGGGATTTTATCCGGCTGGTGTTGGTCGCAATCGTAGTGGCGGTCCCCGTAGCCTGGTATTTTATGCATAAATGGCTGGAGTCTTTTGCCTACCGGATCCCTGTCGGCTGGACGGTATTTCTCCTGGCCGGGTCGGGAGCCATCCTCATTGCCCTGGTGACGGTGAGCTGGGAGGCTTTGCGGACGGCTATGGCTAACCCGGTGAAGAGCTTGAAGGCGGAGTGAGGGGGAGATTTTTCAGTAAAGACCGAATAGAATCTTATATTTGGTAAGGTTAACACTCTTTCTTGAGAAAACTTGCTGCCATATTCCTTCTCTGCATGCTGTTATTCAATACCATTGGATACAAAGCCTGGTTTTACTATGCGGAAAAGGAGTCCGATCGTCAGCTGGAAGCCCAATTGGACAGGAATCAATATAAGGACGAAGACCTGGTGACCTTAAGAATTCCGTTGAATATCCCCTATCAGTTAAATGAAAATCAGTTCCAAAGAATTGATGGTGAAATTGCCCTGGATGGAAAGCTTTATAAATATGTAAAGCGAAAGGTCAGCGAGGGCAATCTAATTTTGCTATGTATTCCCGACGTCCAAAAAATGACCTTGAAGAAGGCAAAGACGGGTTTTGGAACTCCTGCCGCGCCTGTACAAAAGAAAATTACTGTCAGCGAATATGAAGCAGTGGTGGCTGCTGCTGCTCCCACAGCCAAGGCGCCTGTAACTTCCATTAGAAGTTGTTATTATGGCAACGGGTTACCCGAAGTGCTGATTGTCTTCCCCGGTAAACCACCCGAGTTAACCGCTTAAATTTTTCCCATTATCATTTACGGCTGAGATCACCCCGGTGATCTTATTATTCATTTATTAATCAACAACATCATGGCCTACATTCAACTGAACAATGCCTTGCCCGGCATCACGGGCCTATTGGAGGACCGTCCGGATACCGGTGCGCCCATCCGGGAACTTACGCAAATACTGCTGCGTGGCGAGAGCAGTCTGACCGAACTGGAGCGGGAACTGATCGCTACCCTTGTATCCTACAAGAATGAGTGCCGTTTCTGCACCCGTGCGCATGCGGCGACCGTCGTTGCCCTGGGTGGGACGGAAGAGCTGCTGGAAAAGGTTTACCACGATCTGGGAAATGCCCCTGTCAGCGAAAAAATGAAAGCCTTACTCCTCATCGCTGGTAAGGTGCAACGGCTTGGAAAGGATGTGCAGGAGGCGGATATCGCCCGGGCGAAGGCCGAAGGGGCTACGGATCGGGAGATTCATGATACCGTACTCATCGCCGCCCTCTTCTGCCTCTATAACCGTTATGTAGATGGTTTGGGTACCTACCGGCCAGAGGATCCGGCTTACTACCAACGCCTGGCTTCCCGCCTGGTGACCATCGGCTATGAAAGGCCCAAAGACGGCATTGTCCGGACCGGAGAAGAACTTTATAAATGAGCCAATCATGAAGGACAAGAAAATATTATTTACGATCTGTTTTTTCAGCAGTATGTTCGGCGGCACGGTCAGCACGCTGATGGCCGTTTATCTGCCGGTGGCGGTGAAGGATCTGCTGGTTCATCCCAGTGCTGCCGAATTTGACAATATCAGCGCGTCGATCAGCGCCGTCTTTATTTTTGGGTGGATGGCGGGAGGTATCATCTGGGGTATTCTTTGCGACAAGATGGGAAGGAAACGCAGCTTTATCTATGCAACGGCCTGTTATGGGCTGTTTACGCTGGTCACCGCCCTTGCTCCCGTCTGGTGGCTGGTGGTCATCAGCCGTTTCTTATCAGGGTTTGGCATTGGCGGGGTGTTAGTGATCACTACCCTGCTGATATCGGAGGGATATCCGGAAGGCAAAAGAGCCGTATATCTGGGTATATTATCCATCTCTATCCCGGTAGGTATTTTTTCAGCCGGGCTGATCAATTATTTACTTCCTTACTGGCGTTATGCCTTTACTATCGGGGTGATCCCGTTGTTGCTGGCTGCCCTGGGGACGTTGTTCTTCACTGAGTCCGAGGCCTGGGCCAAGGGCCGGGAGCTGGCAAGGAAGGCAACGGGTAAAACCCAGGGTATGGGTCGTCCCGCCGGATCAGGGGGCCAGGAGACCATGGGGGCCTTAGCGGCCGGCTCCAATCTGTCTGTTTTATTCAGCCGGCATCATCGCCATAATCTTGTAGTAGGCTCCCTCATCTTTGGGGCCGCCCTTATTGGCTTATGGGCCACTTTTTCCTGGTTGCCCTCCTGGATACAGGGGCTGGTCACCGCCTCCGACGGGCAGAAGGAAAGAGGGGTTGCCATGATGCTGATGGGAGGTGGCGGGCTGGTGGGAGGTTTTGTCTCGGGTTGGATCGTGAATGCCTTTAATGTGAAAAGGACCCTGCTGGTCTTTTTCGCGATCAGCTTTATCCTTTCTTTCTTCCTGTTTAAATTAAGTGCCCAGCTATCTTTTATCGTATACCTGCAGATAGCTGTCATCAGCTTCTTCTTTGGGGTGAGCCAGGGCGCGCTGTCTGTCTATATCCCGGATCTTTTTCCTCCATCGGTGCGGGCGACGGGAACCGGGTTTTGTTTTAATGTGGGCCGGTTCGTTACGGGGGTGGCGGTATTTTTTATCGGATCCCTGGTGGATTTCCTGGGAGGGTATGGCAACGCTATTTTCTGGTTCTCCTTTGTCTTTTTAGCCGGATTGCTGATCACCCTTTTTACCAAGACCACTTCTCCTTCTTCCGTTGCAGCCATTCCAGTACCGGAGGTATCCATTGTCCAATCTTAAAATCTTAAAAAATGGCTTATATCGACGTTGATAAAAATGTACCCGGCATCAGAAGCCTGGTATTATTCCGCCCTGAAACGGGTAAGCCCTTGTATGAGCTGGCACAGGTCTTATTAAGAGGGCCTTCGCCGCTGAGCCCGGCGGAGCGGGAATTGATCGCTGCCTATGTTTCTCACCGCAATGAATGCGGCTTCTGCCGGGATAGCCATGCTGCCGCCGCCCGTTGTTTGTATGGGGAAGAGCGGGGCATCGTGGACGAGCTGTTGTCAGGGAAAGACCTTTCGTCTCTCTCTTCAAAAATGCAGGCGCTGCTGGAGTTGGCTGGCAAAGTGCAGGTAGCCGGCCATCATGTAATGCCAGCCGATATTTCGGCGGTCCGGGCGGCAGGAGCAAATGACCAGGATATTCATGACACGGTATTGATCGCAGCGACTTTCTCGCTGTTCAACCGGTATGTCGACGGACTGGGCAGCCTGACCCCCACCGATCCCGCGGAATATGTCGCGATGGGAGAGAGATTGAGTAAACATGGATATGTACCACCAAAAAATAATTAATATGGCGTATATCGACTTACAAAATGACCTGCCGGGGATCCGGGGTCCTATGGTCTACCGGCCGGAAACGGGAAAACCTTTGAATGAGCTGGCGGAGATATTGTTACATGATGAAAACAATACGCTTAGCCGCGGAGAAAGGGAATTGATCGGAGCGTATGTGTCTTCCGAAAATGATTGTTTTTTTTGTCAGAATGTGCATGGGGCTATGGCGCAGTATTATTTCGGATGGGATATGCCTATTCTGGACGCCCTCAAAAAAGATTACCGGTCAGCACCTATTTCCGAAAAGCTGGTGGCGCTGCTGCAGATTGCCGGCAAGGTACAGCAGAGTGGAAAATCTGTTCGGCCGGAAGATATCGACAATGCCCGAAAGCAGGGAGCGACCGACCGGGAGATCCATGACACCGTGTTGATCGCTGCGGCTTTTTGTATGTTCAACCGGTATGTCGACGGGCTGGGCACCTGGGCGCCGGAGGACCGGCAGGTATATATCAACAGGGCGAAGATGCGTGCGGAGGAAGGGTATGCGAATGTGAATCTCCATAAATAACAACCTAAAAAATTGAACGATGCCTTACATAACTGTAAATGAAAATTTACCGGGGATACGGTCCCTGATGGCTTTCCGGCCGGAAACGGCCGCACCGTTGGGTCAGCTGGCGGAAATATTGTTGCATGACGAAAACAACACCCTTACCCGGGCGGAAAGAGAGCTGATTGCCACGTTTGTCTCCTATCTGAACGGCTGTTACTACTGTCATCATTCACATGGCGCGTTGGCGGCCTGTTACCTGGATGGGGATACCGAACTGGTGGATGCGGTAAGAAAGGATTATGCCAACGCGGAGATATCCGACAAACTGAAAGCGTTGCTGCAGATCGCCGGTAAAGTGCAGCAAAGCGGGAAAGCTGTCCGGCCGGAAGACATTGACCATGCCCGTGAGCAGGGAGCTACGGATCGGGAGATCCATGATACCGTGCTGATTGCCGCTGCCTTCTCTCTTTTCAACCGATATGTCGACGGACTAGGCACGGTGGCGCCTACGGACCTGGCTTCCTATCCCATCCGGGCCAGGCAGGTAGCGGAGTTGGGTTATGGGCCGCATATTTATGCGACACCACAGCCGGTCACTCCATAAACAACCAAAACAAACCATTTATTAAAAGCCATATGAGAAAAACACCTCTATTCTTACTTTTATTGCTGTCCGCGGCCTTTTTCCCGGCAGTCTTATTCGCCCAATCCATTCCCATCACCGGAAGAGTGCTGGCGCCGAATGGCAGTGGAATTCCCGGAGCCAGTATTTTTATCAGGAAAGGTGCATTGGGTACCGTCACGAATGAAGAAGGGAAATTCAGGCTGACCGTTCCCGCGAATGCCACGGTGACGATCAGTTCGCTTGGTTTTCTCAGCCAGACGATCAAGGTCAGCGGCGATCAGCCGGAGTATACCATCAAACTGGAAGAGGATGTCGCCCGACTGGATGAAGTTGTCATTACCGGGCTTAGCACCACGGTCAAACGGAGAAACCTTGCTAATACGGTCGCTACGATCTCTTCTACCCAGCTCAACGGGATAGCGCCGGCTCAGACACTGGACGGCGCGTTGGAGGGAAAGATCAGCGGGGCCTATATCAATGCCAATACCGGGGCCCCCGGAGGAGGCACCACCGTAAAACTGAGAGGAGTCACGTCGGTATACGGCAACACGCAACCGCTGTATGTACTCGATGGCGTATTCATCGATAATACGGCTACTTCCGCGGGTTTGAATGCAGTGTCCGGCGCTGACAACGTTTCCGGCGCCACCAGTAACCAGGACAATCCATCCAGCCGTATCGCGGACATCAACCCGGCGGATATTGAGAACATCGAAATATTAAAAGGCGCCAGCGCCGCGGCTATCTATGGATCGAAGGCTGCTAATGGTGTCGTGATCATTACCACGAAGAGAGGGCGGCCGGGGAATACGAAGATTGCCGTTTCCCAGGACCTCGGATTTATCAAGGCGCGGAAATTATTGGGGGTACGACCATTCAATGCACAGCGAGCCGCCAGTCTTTCTTCGGACAGCCTGAGGGGAGTCGCTCTCGGCCAGCAATTCCTTGCCGCCCAGTCAGCCGGCAAGATCTATGATTATGAAAAAGAGGTTTTCGGTCATACGGGTTTTACCCGCAATACTTTATTAAGTCTGAGCGGCGGCAATGAGCGGACCACCTTTTATTTTTCCGCCGGGCAAAAGGACGAGGGAGGTATTGTTCAGCATACCGGCTACCGGAACAGCAGCCTCCGTTTCAATATCGACCACCGGATCAATGACAATATCAAAATAGGTGTCAGCTCGAACTTTATCAACTCGTCCGCCGACCGGGGACTGACGGGCAATGACAATGTCGGGGCCTCTCTTGGTATTGCTCTGGCTTTTACTCCCAGCTTCACCGAGCTGCATCCTGACGCCTTCGGCAACTACCCCAACAATCCTTTTGCCAATTCGAATCCATTACAGACCGTGGCGTTAATGCGCAATAATGAAGCTGTCAACCGGTGGATCAATGGACTCTTCCTGGAGGCTACGCTGCAAAAGAGTGATAAGAGCCTGACGAGGTTCATCGGCAAGGGGGGCATCGATTTTTATAGTCTGGAAACGAATGCCCAGTTCCCCAGCAATCTTCAGTTCCAGGCTTCCAGCAAGGGAACTTCCATCCAGGGTTCCACCCGAAACTTTAATACCAACTATATCCTCTCCATGGTCAATACTTACAATGCTTCCGAGAAGTTGTCCCTGACCACTTCCGCAGGTATTACCCAGGAGACGGGTGACTATAATAATGTGTTAGACGTGGCTACCCAGGTCATCGCGGGCCAATCGAATGTTAACCAGGCTGGCGCCTTGTCTGCGACGCAATTCCGGTCGAAGTTCCAGAACTCGGGTCTGTTCGCCCAGGAAGAAGTGGCGATATGGGATGCCGTTACGGCAACGGCGGGGATCCGGTTCGACCGGTCCTCCAACAATGGGGATGCCGGAAAATATTATGCGTATCCGAAGGCCGGGCTATCCTGGAACCTGACCCGCAGCGGAATTATGGGAAACGGCTTTTTCACCAACCTGAAAATACGGGCGGCATACGGGCAGGCGAATAATGTTCCGGCCTATGGAAGTAAATTCACTTCCCTGGCCGTGTCGAATATCAGCGGATCGCCGGGTTCTCTGATCGATATCCAGGAGGGAAAATCCGATATCAGGTCCGAAAGGCAGACAGAATTCGAGGCAGGATTCGATGTCAGCATTTTGAAAGGGCGGCTGAGCCTGGAGGCCACCTATTATGAGAAGAATATCAACAACTTCCTCATGCAAAATAACCTGCCTTCCTCTTCGGGGTTTACCAGTCAGTGGGTGAATGCGGGGAATCTGCGCAACCGGGGTGTGGAGCTGGGTGTAAATGCCCGTCCGGTGGCCACTAAAGCTATTACCTGGAATACGTCCGTCAATTTCTGGCTGAACCGGTCCTTGGTCACCAGGCTGGATATTCCTTCCATTCCACAGGGATCTTTTGGTTATGTATTGGGTTCTTTCCAGATCCAGCAGGGCAAGTCAGCTACGCAGATCGTCGGTCTTAGTCCGACAGGTATCGTGAAATGGGGAGATGCAGAGCCGAAATTTCAGTTGAATTCCTTCAATGACATTACCCTGTACAATAAACTGAGCCTTCGTTTCCTCATTCATTGGAAAGCCGGCGGACAGAATATCAACCTTACCAGTCTGCAGAATGATTTCGGTGGGACCAGCGTAGATTATGATAAAGTGACCAATAAGCTGGGGGTACCCGATGGTGTCTACAGGCTTATGCAGATCGGCTCCAGCGCCCAGGAGTTCGTACAGAATTCCGGCTATGCCAAATTGAGGGAAATAGGTTTGTACTATACGTTCAGCCAACTGCCGTTGCATGCCATCAAGTCGTTGAAGTTTGGAGTATCGCTGAATAATTATGTCACCATCACCAAGTACAAGTCGTATGATCCGGAAGTATCCAATTTCGGGACAGGGTTTTCCACCGGGGTGGATGTAGACCCCTACCCTTCTACGAAACGCGCCGTCTTCCATCTTTCACTGGAATTTTAAACCATAGAAAATTATTACTGATGAAAAGAATTATTCTATATACAGGAATGGGGCTGGTCCTGATTGCGAACCTGACCGGCTGCAAGAAAGATTATGGCAATCTCAATAGCCCGACGGTGGAAAGTTTCTTGGCCAACGCCTCTGCCAGTCAGCTAAATAACCTGGTCAGTGGTACGGAATCCGGCATGCGCAATAGTCTGGCGCTGTATCTCGACGATGTCTCCACGCTGGGGCGGGAAGGTTATCACTTCTCTGCTGCCGAGCCGAGATACGTGACCGATCTGCTGGGCGCCAATGATGCCGTCCTGAGCAACAGTAATTTTTATATCACCCGTCCCTGGGCATCGCGCTACCAGGTGGTGAAGAACTGCAACCTGCTGGCGGCGGCCGCTACCCGTTCAACCCTGATCACCGCTGCCCAGAAAAGCGGGTACATCGGGTTTGCCCGTACCATTAAAGCTTACCAGTTGTTGCTGAACCTGAATCTGACCGATACCAACGGGATCCGGATCGATGTGGTCAACCCGGATCAACTGGGTGGTTTTGTTTCTTATAATGATGCCCTAACCGCTATCATGGCCATCCTGGACTCCGCCAAAACGGATTTTGCCGGTGCTGACATCGCTTTCCAGTTGTCCAATGGATTTGCCGGTTTTAATGATGCGGCGGGACTATTAAAGCTTAACCGGGCCCTGGCCGCCCGTGTGGCCGTTTATTCGCAGCAATGGGCAACGGCGTTGACCGACCTGAGCGTCTCTTTTTTCAATCTGAACGGAGATCTGAGCCTGGGGGTCAGCCATGTATTCAGCGCCGGATCAGGTGATCAGCTGAATACCGTCTTCATCCCACAAAATCAGTTCGGGGAAGTAAGGGCGGTACATCCTTCCTATACTACCGACATTCTAGCCGGAGATGACCGTATCGCCAAAGCTACTTTGCGCAATGCCCCCGTATCTCAAAGCGGGCTTACCGGTTACAGGGACTTGTGGGTATATACATCCAGCACGGCGCCGATACCTATCATCCGCAATGAAGAGCTGATCTTGCTGTATGCGGAAGCGAAAATTCAGGCCACTCAATATCCGGATGCCATTGTCGCGTTGAACCGGATCCGGACCGCGCACAATCTGCCGGCCTATAGCGGCGCCGTTACGAAAGACGCGCTGTTGGCCGAGATGCTGTATGAAAGGCGTTATTCCTTGTTTTATGAAGGTCACCGGTGGGTGGATCTACGCCGGTATAATTTATTGGGCCAGTTGCCCATCGACAGGTCCGGGGATGATGTATGGTCGGCTTTTCCGCTGCCGGTATCGGAGCAGCCATAAGTTGAGCCGAAAAGCCCTTGCTTTAATGCAGGGGCTTTTTATTTAAAGAAGAGAAGGCTATGGATGCAGGGTGCTGTCGGGTACGGGGGTGGGCGGATGTGCCGGCAATAGGGTTGCGGAGGTCACACCTGGCTGTACATATTTATCCAGCCTGCTTTGGTTCTTGGCTATTTTATCTTGCAGCTCCTGTATATTCTTGTTCAATTTGTCCAGGTTATCGGCGGCAATTCTTGCTTTTTTGGCATCGCTTCTGGCGTCGCCGGCCTTATTGTCTGCCTGCCTGGCCAGTTTTTTATCCTGGGAGGCGTCGCCCAACCTGTCGGCGGCTGTTTTGTTCGCGTCGGCCGATTGCTGTGCCTTTGTCGCCGCGTCCTCTTTGTCCCTTGTCTTTTGTGCGACCATATTTTGTAGTTTACCCAGCTTTAACTGGTCACTGCTGATCTTCGAGACCAGGGAGAGGGAATCCGTATTTACTTGCTGCGCGGAGAGCGTTGCGGACAGGAGAAATAAGCCTACCAAGGCCACTAAGACATTCTTTTTCATAAAAAATCTTTTTAAAATGATGACGGTGCAATTACCTGGATTGCGCAATGTTGAGGTATGATATTGTGGCTACTTACGTTCTGATGTGCGGGATGGTGGATAGCAATAGTAAAGATACGCCATTAAATCCACAGTAGGTTTTATATTATCTCTTCCTTCTGGCCATATAGGTGATGCCGGCGAGGAGGGCCAGGCACAGCAAGGCTTTTAAGGCGTTGTTCTGCCCGAAAGCGGGCGAAGAAGAAGTGGAGGAAGATGTTACCGGCGAGCCTTCGGTCAGTTCATATCCCAAGTCGTCTTTTAGTTTGTCATAGTCCGAGAGATAGGTGGAAGCCTCGTCGGCGGTGATATGATCCTTGAGAGCCCTATATTCATATCTTAAATTGACGGTCCGGTCTGTAGCGTCGACGGATGAATGGAAGATGAAACCGGGGGACCTGAGGTCTGAAGGCGCCTGTTCAAAATGCCAGTCCTCGGGCACCCGGATCTGTATCTGTTCTACATAATGGGCGGGATAGGTGAGGGCGATAGGCATGGTACGATCGTGCTCTTTGGGCTTTTTTACCAGGCTGCTGATCAGCAAGGCGTCAAAAGCGGCCTTGTTCATCCCTTTTTCTCTCTCCCACATTTTATAGATAGTATAGTATTCATAGGTGGTGACGGCCCCGTCTTTTTCGTCCTCTTCTATTTTGAGGCTGTCCGATACTTTGGCGCCTTCATAGAAGCCATTATAAAAATTCAGGTAGGTCTGCTGTAAATCGGATTTTGCGTTGCTGTTGATCTCGTTGCGTATCTCATCGGCGAAAGAGCCGGTATAACGGGTGACGACTTCCAGGCTGGCAGGTCCATGGGTATCTTTTAAGGTAAAATTCTCTTTAGCCACCACCTGGCCCGGGTCCTGCAGAGGGATCACTGTGAGGCCGGTGGTAGTATCCGTCAATACCAGTCCGCATTTATAATCCGGGTAGGCAATGTCTTTTATACCTCCCCGCTGGAAGGAGATGGTAGGGTCGAACCAATAGTATTTATCTTTTAACCTGACCCTCACTGTTACATGATCGAAGGCAAGAGGGGTCGGCAGCCAGCGCATGATCTCCTGTTTGTCTGAGGTGTTGATGAATACGGGGGAAGCTTCGATGCCCATCGCCTTCAGCATCGTGCATAGGAGGAAGGATTTGTCCTTACAGTCGCCAAACCGTTGGGCGAAGATCTTTTCCGGGTCGTTGGGTTTATGGGAGTTGACGCCCATTTCGATGCCCATATAACGTACTTCATCCTGTACGAAACGCAGGGCCGCCAGAATCTTTTTCTCATCATCCGCGCCGGATGCCGACTGTATCTCTTCGATCTTTTTCTTCAGGTGACCGGAGATAGGCGCCCGGTCCGTAAAGAGGGGGAGGTCCCATTTACAGACCTCATTCCAGCTGGTATATTCGCTGACCTGGATCGAGGGATAGGGGTCATACCAGGATGGCAATGCATCCTGCGCCCGCAGGGCGGCTACGTCTTTGAACTCCCATTGATAGACCTTGTCCTTCCCCTGCTGTGTGATCTCCGGTTGCCGGTCCGTGAGCCTGTTCTTTATGTTCAGCTGCCGGTCGGCCGGACAAATGATGCGATACAGGAGGCGTCCTATCGGCGCCCCATACTGAGCCTGTAGTTCTGCGCTGTATTTGTCTCTGAAAACAGGATTAAAACCCAGGACGGAATAAGCATATTCTATCCGGTCTCCTTTCCGGACATCTTCCAGGAATAATACGGCCGTCACGGTCCCGTTGTAGATACTGCGGTCCAGCTCTTTCTCCTGTTGGATGGTTTTTATTTTTGCAGGATTCAGTTTATTGATGACCACTCCATCCCGGATGATCTGTATGTTATGAAAGACCATGTGCTGGTAGGACGGGTCATAGCTGACGGACACCTCAGAAGCATTTTGTATCCCGGCTTCTGTAATGATCTTTATAACGGTCTTATGATATACTGTATGAGCGGCGACGTTGACCTGTCGTTCCAGGGCCAGGTAGCTATAGCCGTCTTCCGCGTCGCCCGGGACTTTGGCGCTGTTATAGTCAGTGGCAGTCCGGGAAATCCAGGAAGGCTCGCCAGCGACGGCCGGCTTTTGGCCCAACAGGGCCCCGCTGATGAAAAATACGGTGAAAAACAATAATGCCATCGGCCATGCGGCGGGGACCAGGGAGAGGGGTGCTGTAACTATTTTCATGAACGAATTGCTAAGGGAATACAAAGTATTAAATATGTGGGACAAAAAATAATGGCGAATGTAATTTTTGTCCCAAAATCATGATGTCTGCGCATCTGCTATGGCGCTGTATTCTTTTTTTCCAGCCAGGAGGTAAAAAGGGTATAAAAGACCGCCAGGATAATAGCACCCTTAAACATGCCTGTGAAACCCCAGGCGGCCAGTCCTCCGATGACCCCCAGGAATAAGACCAGAAAGGGCAGTTTGCCCCCACTCTTTGCGATGAGGATGGGTTTTAAGAAGCCGTCGATCAGCAGCAGTACGACCCCATAAATAGTAAGAAAGATGGTTACACCGGTATGTCCCTGGACGGCCGTGCTGATCACCAGGGGTATCCATACGAATAAGGGCCCCAGCTGGATCAATACCAGGAAAAAGATCAGGGCGGCCAGGCCCAGCGCAAAGGAGATGCCGGCAATGGCCAGGCCGATCCAGGAGATGATAGCGGCTATGAGGGCCGTGCCCATGACGCCTATGGATACGCTTTTAATCGCCTGGGTCGTTGCCCGAAGTAAGGAAAGTCCGTCGCGTCTGCCCAGGAGATGTTGCATGGTGGATTTGATGGGGCTTAGGATCTTGTCGCCGGCAGCCAGGAAAAAGGCGGAGATAAAGATGCCGATAATAAACTGGAGGATGGTGCCCAGTAATCCGGCGCCGCTGGTCAGGACATGGCGCAGGGCAACCTTGATCTGTTCTTCATGATGGGCTATCGTCTCTTTGGGGCTGTTCTGCAATTGTCCCCAAAAGGAGGTGATCTCCTCTCCTACGAGCGGGAGGCGTGGGATCCAGGTGGGGAGAGGGGGAAGGCCATTGGTTTTTATATCATTTAGACCTGCTATCGCTCCCCTGAGATGGTTTCTGAAGGCTGAAATGATGAACACGAAGGGCAGGGCGATGATGGCGAGGAGCAGCACTGAATAGACTACGGCCGCGAGGCTGCGTCTCTTGTTGAAAAGCCTTACCAGTTTTTCAAAGGGTCCGGCGAAAGATACGGAGAAGATGAGGGCAAAGGTCAGCACGCCGATAAATACTCTCAGCACATCATACAAAGCCAACATCAAACTCGCTAATAAAAACAGAACCAGGATAGTTTCGATCATACTACGGGAACCCGGGCCAGGAGGAATGTATTTGTTCATAAGTGGGGGTTGCTCTTAAAGTTACCATAAATTTATACTTATTTAGGTTGAAAAAATAATAGGGCGGACCGGAATTCCGGCCCGCCCCTTTCAAGGTTAATGGTTGTTAATGGTCATTACATTTTTTTCGCCATCTTTTCGCATTTCTGAGCTTCCTCCAGGTGATGCCGAAGGGTGGGCAGCGTGCTGGTGGCAAAAGCCTTGATGTCGGGATCCTGTCCATTTTTGGTCTCATCTTCGAACATGCTGATCACCTTCTTATGATCGCTGACCATCATGCTGAGATAAGACTTGTCAAAATCCTTTCCTTCTTTTTTCTGCAGGCCATCTATGTCCTTCTGCATTTCGGGTGATATGGCGGGAGGAAGGGTGATATTTTTGGAAGCGGCCACTGCTTTTAATTTATCCGCTGCTGCCGTATGGTCTTTTTCCATCATGGCCCCATAATCTTTTACATCTTTAGCCATTCCTTTTTGCTGGGCCAGCTGCCCCGCCTGAATTTCGGTCATACCGGCATTGGCCGTATTTACGACAAAAGCGGCGTCATCTTTTGAAACAGAGGCAGGAATGGAACCCGTAGTCTGGGTTCTGGCGCTATCATGCGTTCCGGTACTATCCATTTTTACCGCATTGGAATCTTTTGCATCTTTAGTAGTATCCGGCTGGCCGCTGTTACAACTGACGGAAAAAATGGCAAGGGCTGCTACCGTACAATAGTTAGACAAACTTTTCATAATTAATGTTTTTCATTAGTAAAAATGAGTTCGGAGGGTCAGCTTCAATTATTATACCACGTGCCCATAAGAGAGGTTAGGCAGAGGAGCTTCCAGGTCATAAGGCCTATAACCTGGCCGGGTATTGAACAGCCATGCGTGTAATTGTGTCCAAAGGTCGCGCCACCATCCCACATGATCTGCGGCGGGGCTGCTTTCAAAATAGTCGGCTTTTGTCATTCTCACCTTTATCAGGACCATATGATCCGCTACCCTTTCTCTTATTTCTTCAAATACCAGGCAATTGATCTCCTCCGGATCGGTGACGATAAAGGCCTTTCCTGAAATATGCAAAAAGAACCTTTTGCCTTTGCGGAAGAATTCCAGCTTAACGGGAAATTCCCTGTCAAACTCATGCAGGGCCTGGGTGGGGCGGGGTACAAAGAACCAAATCTGACCCAGGTCGTCTACCTTCATAATGGAGATAATGGTGGTGGCTATTCTTAAAAGGGAGCTGTTCTGGCTAAAGAACAGGGCGCTTCTTAATTCCTGTATTTTTCCTCGTAAAAAGTTTAGATCGGTTGGATTCAACATAACTGGCATTTTAACATAGAATTTCAAAATCAGTACCATTGATGAATAAGGGGGAAATGGGTAGCGGGGAAACCAGCGATGAGAGGCTAATTATCAATGCAAAATGAAATGTTGTGGAAAAACAGTAACCTCCCTTCTGTTTAGGAAAGAACTGGGAATACTGAGGAAAATATTGCACAGGAATTCCGGAATGAGCCCGCGAAATTTTGGAGAAAAGAGGTAACGGCCGGACCTGCGGGGGAAAAGGTTGGCATAATTTTTTAATATAAATACCTGTCAATAAACCTGAAAGAAAAGAATAATAATAGGACCCTGTTTCTACAGGGTCCTATATGCTTGTTTAAAAAATCATCGGTTATGATACGAAAATTAAAATCCGGTCAATATCGGATCTATTCGAGGAAAAAAGATCCAAAGACCAACAAGAGAAGGAATCTGGGGACCTTTGATTCCATAGAGGCGGCCAAAAAACACGAAAGGGCCATCCAGTATTTTAAACATGGTGGCTAAGTTTTACTTACCGGGAACTGAGCAGGTTAAACCGGATGGTCGTACCTTTTTCATTCTCCCATTCCATGGTAGCGCTGCCATCTTCCTTTTTTGTCAGCTCCCGGATGAGGTATTCGTCTTCCCCTATAAGTACCCCGCAATAATCATCTTTTATCGTCAGGGCATATTTCAGGGTCTCTTCTCCGGGGGGTGAGGCATGCCGGATCTTTAACTGCCTGAATAACCTCTCGTCGCTGATCTGCATATTATCGACCGTAAAGGAGTAGATATCCCCATTGTCCATTCTTGTCCAGTCACCCGGCAGGGATACTTCGCATTCGCTAAGGTCAGTCGTGTTGATCATATTCATTAATTATGTGTGATGGGCATGAATAATGGTAAAATCGTGATATCTTTTGACCAGGTCGAACGCTCTTTTCAGGGCTAGCTGCTGATCCCTGATCAAACTGAGGATATTATAGGGAAGGTCCGTCCACTTGTCAAGCACATGCTGATACGTTTTTTGTACGGCATCCTCCCCGAATTCACTGGCCATCAGGAGAGACTGGGTGTCCTTCCCGACGAAGTCCGCCTTTAGCTCCAGCCAGAACTGGTAAATCTCCCCCCAGATCGTGCTGCTCCCCACGGGGGTCCCTCCCAGATGCAATACTTCCGCATGCAGCTCATTGATGTACGACCTGCTCTCCATTGCCAGTTTGTAGAAGATGTTGCGGACGCCCGGATCGACGGTTTTTTCTGCGTGTGCCCCTTTTTCATAACCTGCGACCCGGTCAATATTGATCCGGACGAGGTCATTGAGCAACTCAATGGTTGTTTTGCTCTTTTTCATACTACAAAATCAGTTGGATACCTCGCAGAAATAATCATGCCTATTTCTTAAGGCAACGCAAAAGCCTGGCTCTTATAACCAGGCTTTTGTCGTAAACAGGCCTTATTGCTAAACATAGGTCTTTCGTGCCTATTTGTTCATGTGTGGTTTTTCATCAGGATCGGGCGTTCTTGTCATTGCCTGCCGGGGGGCGGATTGACGCTGATACCTGTAAAAAAACGATGCCATACCGGAGGCCCGGCGCAAGGAGAGCTGCAGCCGGGTAATTATTTACCCAGGAATCGGGCTATTTTTGCCTGCCCTCTTATGACGGCCTGGTCGAGGTCTTGTGTTTCCACTCCCGTGATCCCTAAGATCTTAAAGGCCCTGCTGTAATAGGCCAGTAGGGCTCCTTCACTTACCAGGGTTATCGGGGTGCGGGTTCCTGCCAGCTCATTACACTCGGCGCCGATCAATAGCCCACTGAGGTAGGCATAGTTCTCTTCTTTCGGCATTTTTCCAAGGAGCTGACGGGTCCTTACCAGGAAGGATTGGTGGAGGAGGCTGGCGTGTATGCTGGCGGCGACACCCTGGTAGAAGCCCAGACGGGTGTGGGGTTCTGCGCCGGCTGTTATGGAGCCGGATAAGATACTGTGTTTGGACAGGAGGGCGAAGAATTCGCCTGTCATATACGTTGAAAAGTCCACTACCCTCCCCTCTTTTATCCGGATGTGTTTGGAGTGGGTGCCGGGGAAGATAAAGATCTGTTCCTGCCGGGGGTTGGTGGCGGCACAACCGAGGAGCTGCGTCTCTTCGCCCCGCATCACATCCTCGGCGGACCTGACGCCGGAGATCAGCAGGGTCTGATGCGGGTATTGTTCCGTCGCTTCGAAGGTTTCCCAATAGAGGCCTTCCCCTTCCGTGTCAAAAGGCAGGGGTGCATAGGGGAGTTCTTTCAGGCCGATGCTGGAAGAGGCCATGCCGGAGATAATGATGGGAATGCCGGAAAGGGAGGAGGTGCCCTGTAGGTTTTTTATCGCTGCCTGGAGGAAGGACCGGTAGAAGGATATTCTTTCTTCTCCTGTCGTCCGCCAGCCTTCAAAGGTGTCGGCGATACCTTTGTCATTTTTCAAAACTGCCAGGACCGTCGGATTGCCGGTGCGAAGCTCTACCAGCCGCAGCCGGAACGAGGAGGTGCCCCAGTCACAGCTGAGGAATTTTTCGGGACCGGGCAAGGGGACGGGATCAGGATTGAGGTTGGGATCAGGCATGAGTCAACGCTTGTATATATTTTTTCGCCTTTTCTCTTAGTTGTTGCAGGTAATCGGCCGTTACCGCCTCTGTGGCATTCACCAGGGCTGACCCTATACCGAAGGCCACCGCACCCGCCTGCTGAAATTCCCGGATATTTTCCAGGTTGACACCTCCCGTGGGCATCAGGGGAATATGCGGAAGGGGTCCCCGAAGGTCCCTGAAATAACCGGGGCCGATGGAAGCGGGAAATACTTTGATGATATCTGCGCCGAGCCGGTAGGCTTCCAGGATCTCGGTTGCCGTAAAGGCGCCGGGGATGCTGATAGCTCCCGCCCTTTTCGTTGTTTCGATCGTAGTAGGGTCCAGAGTCGGGGAGATGATAAATTGGGCGCCCGCTGAAATAGCGGCCTCCGCCGCTGCGCCATCCAGTACCGTGCCGGCCCCTACCAATAGCTCCTCCCCCAGTTGGTCCGCCACCCGTTCGATGGCGCCCAGGGCATCGGGGGAATTGAGGGTGATCTCCAGTAATTTTACCCCGCCTTCGCTGAGGGCCCTGGCTATTTCGATTATCTGCCCAGGGTCGCAGCCCCGCAGAATAGCCACTACTTTATAATCCAGGATCTTTTGTAAAGCTGTCATTTGCCTACTAATTTACGTGAAATAAACTTCTTGTTTACTTCATCGTAAATCAGGAGATAGTCATTCGAATTTCCCTCCTTATCAAAGATCTTCTCCCAGGTATTCAGGGGTTCCCATATAAAAGTGCCCTTCCCTCTTCCACCGGGGATGGAGAAGGCGATGTCATTTACTTCTTTCTTCAATTCCGAGTATTCCACGATTACGATGTCCTTCCGGTAGCGCGATGCCAGGTCTTTTACATTGTACTGCAGATCGGCCAGTGTGCCATGCCATTTGGGATAATAGGACAGCCCGATGACATCAAAGGGTACGTCCCTGGCCAGCATATTATCCACAAAGAAGCGGGACTCATCATTCTGTCCTCCCAGGGCGATGTGCAGCATGATAATCATATCGGGGCTGACTGCCTTTATGCCGGAGATGCCGGCATAGATGAGTTCCGCCAGGTTATCAAGATTGCTGATCCTGCCATCGGGCCAGATCATTCCATGGTTGATCTCATTGCCAACCTGGACCATATCCGGTTCCGTGCCCTGTTGTTTGAGCTCCTGTATCACTTTTTTTGTGTACTCAAAGACCAGTTGCCGGAGCTGTGGGAAATCCGCATTCTTCCAGGCTGCGGGTTTGTATTGTTTGCCCGGGTCGGCCCAATAGTCGCTGTAATGAAAGTCGAGGAGGAATTTCATACCGGCCGCTTTTATCCTCTTTGCCATTTGTTTGGTATGCTCCAGGTCGCAAAAGCCTTTTTTGGGGGAGTAACCGCTGTCCTGTGCGGGATCATTGAAGATCCGCAGCCGGATGTAGTTAAACCCGTGGTCTTTCAGGATCTGAAGGGCGTCTTGTTGCCGTCCTTTATCGGAGAATTTCATACCCCGGTCTTCCAGTTCAGGTAAGAAGGAGATGTCGGCGCCCAGGATCTTGCCGAGGGGTTGCTTATGTGCGGAGGACGGTGCGGGACCGCCGGTGAAACGGAGAGATCGAACGCTGACCGGAGGCCGGCTGTCGGGCTGAACGGTATGGATGTCGGTAGATCCCGTCTGCAGACCTTCTGCTTTCGCCTCGAATTTTATCACTTCATTTTTGTTGCCTGCCCGGACGATGACCTGGCATTTACCATTAAATAAATGTCGTTGCCAGGCGCCGTCTGCACACTGATCGGGTTCATGGCTATCCGGGTCTCCATTCCCCACCCCTATGATCTTCACCTCTCCGCTGGCGGTAAAACTTACCAGGTTGTCTGCGTCAGGCACTTCCCTACCCTGTCTGTCCACTACGCTGATATTGATCACGGAAGCATCCTGGCCATCGGCAAGCATCGTTGTTTTGTAGGGGGTCACTACGATCTCATGGGGAGGGCCGGAAGTCTCGATCTTAGCGGTAATTTTCCTTCCCCCTTTAAAGGCAACGGCTTCCAGGATCCCGGGTTGGAAAGGAATATTCCATTCCAGGTGTTGGTCCCTGGGCATATCTTTTTTGCCCTGGCTGGTCCCGTTGAGGAACAGCTCCACTTTATCGGCGTTGGTGTTGACCCAAACGTTGATCGGCTGTCCTTCTTTCCCCTTCCAGTTCCAGTGCGGAGAAAGGTGCAGTACATCCTTATCGGTCCACCAGGATTGATAATAGTAATAGATATTTTTAGGGAAGCCACAGATGTCCATTACCCCAAAATGAGAATTGATATTGGGCCATTGGTAAGGGGTGGGTTCGCCCCGGTAGTCAAAACCTGTCCAGACGAAGCCGCCGATCCACCAGGATCGGGTGGCGGCCATGGGCCACCATTGTTCTGCCGTGTTGGCCCACCAGGGAGCCGTGATATCCCTGTCGGGAAGATAGCCGAGAATGCTGTCTTTTGTATAGATGCCCCGGGTGGTGACTGTACTTCCCATCTCGGTTCCCATGATGGGCTGGCCGGGATGATCGCTGTGATAAGCGTCTACGGCCCCAATCCTGTAATTGAACCCTCTTACCGGGATCACTTCATTAACTCCCCGAAAAACATTGGCGAGGTCGGCTCCATAGGTAGCAACCCGGGTGGGATCCAGCTCTTTTTGTTTCTGTAATAAAGTCTGGGCTATTCGCCTGCCGATGGAGCCGGTTTGAATATGACCTTCTTCATTCCCGATGGACCAGAGGAAAACGGAGGCCCGGCTACGATCGCGGAGGATCAGTCTTTCAAACTGGCTCATGTATTCGGGACCACTGTTCAACAGTCGGTTTTCATCCAATACCAGCATGCCCAGGCTGTCGCAGGCGTCGAGTAGTTCCGGGGTGGGCGCGCCATGGCTGGTGCGGTAGGCGTTGGCCCCCAATTCTTTTAATAAACGGATCCGGTAATATTGCAAATAGTCGGGAAGGGCGCTGCCCAGGCCTGCGTGGTCCTGATGGCAGTTTACGCCTTTCAGTTTGGTGTATTTCCCGTTGACGTATAGGCCTGTCGAATCAATTTTAATACTGCGAATCCCAAACCGGGTTTTACAGCTGTCCATTGTCGTGCCTGCCGAGCGGACCACCTGGACTACCCGGTATAAATAAGGGTCGTCCGGCGACCAGCACCTGGCATGGTCCAGGGTATATTGTTGTTTGAGGGTCTTTGTCTCATTACTGTTCAAGGTTATGGGCATTTGTCCGGCCCTGGCCATTATTTTTCCATCCCTGTCCGTGATGTAACAGGAGACCGTGCCACGGGCCCTGTTGGGAGCCTGGTTGATTACCGTGGTTTCCACGTTGACAGTGACCTGGTCCTTTTGCAGACCGGTGTGAACGAACAAACCATCGGGAACGATGTGGAGGTTGTTATATTGATTTAACCATACATGCCGGTAAATGCCCGCTCCTTCGTAGAACCATCCTTCATATTGAGAGGCGTCCACGCGCACCACGACGACATTCTCCTTGTCGAAATTGATGCAATCCGTGATATCGTAAGAGGCGCCGCTATATCCGCTGGCATTACCACCCACATACAAGCCGTTGACCCAAACCTTACTATCCCTGAAAATTCCGTCGAACTGAAGGACAAAACGCTGTCCGGAGTCCGATCGTGCTATCGAAAAATGTTTGCGGTACCAGCCGATGCTGTTCTGAGGGTAGAGGCCACCTACCGGCCTGTAGCCATGCGCCATTACATCGGCATTGGAAGAATTTTCGAAAGGCAGCTCAATGGCCCAGTCATGCGGCAATTGAAGGGTTCGCCAGGTGCTGTCGTTAAATCCGGGAGCGATGGCGGTACCGGCGGCCCCGCCTGATTTGGAAAAGATATTTACTACGGAGTAATTAAAATCCCTGGTTGCATCGGCGGCATGTCCCAGGTGAAATTTCCAGTCCTTGTCAAAATTCAGGCGCTGACGTTGGGCGGGAATCTGTTGCCGGTGCCGGGCGAGCGGCTGGGCATGCAGGGTAGCGGGGAAAAAGGGCAAAACAACTAATAACCCCAAGCTGATAATTCTTTTCATCCGATAAATTTTATTTTTCATGGCGGGTGGCGCCGGTCTAATTGGCAAATGCGTTCATGGCTATCGTTGGTTTGCCGGTGTTGTCAAAAGCGCCCAGGCCATATCCCTGCCAGTTATACGCCTCCGGTTCCCAATAAAAAAGCCCCAGGCCTTTATTATCCCCAAGCGACTTTGTCTTATTGATCAGGTCCGTTAAAAAAGAGAGGCAGGTGGAAGGGTCATTTGCGGGCATGCCTACCTCGCAGATCATAACGGGTTTGTTGTACCGGGTTAACAGGTCATTCATATTGGCCAGGCATTGGTTATTATACGATTGCCAGTTAGCGGCCGTAGGGTAAAGAGATATTCCAATGACATCCCAGCTGGCCCCATTCGATTTCAGGCCATCGAACATCCATCTGAATAAGGCGTTGTCGTATCCATTGGATATATGTACGATGACCTTTATCGAATCGTTGATGGCCTTGACGGCTTTATAACCCTGGTTGACAAGGGCTGCGAAACCAGCCATGTTGGTGGAAGCCCGGCCGTCCTCCCATAACATGCCGTCATTGGTCTCATTACCGATCTGCACCCAACTGGGTACTACCCCATTGGCCTTCAAGGTATCCAGGACAGACAGGGTGTAGGAATACACCGTATTACTCAAGGTAGGAAAATCATAGCTTACCCAGGCCGAAGGTTTGGCCTGGTGTCCCGGGTCCGCCCAGGTATCGCTGTAATGAAAGTCCAGCATGATGCGCATTCCCAGGTTTTTTGCCCGTACTGCTTTGCCCACTACATCAGCGTTGTTATTCCATCCCCCTGCCGGGTTGACCCAGACGCGGAGGCGGATCGCGTTGATGCCCAGGCTTTTCATTAGCTCCATGCCATCCATGGCCAAACCCGTGCTGTTATAAAATTTATACCCGGAGGTTTCCATTTGTGTGAGCCAGCTTACATCGGCCCCCTTTGCGAAGGTAGGATTGGAGGGCGGCGGTGTGGGTGTCGGGTCCGAGCCGCTCTTTTTGCAGCTGGTGGATAAAACGACGAACAAGAGGCCTGCGGTAAATTTAACGAATCCTTTCATTACGGAAATTTATTTGATCGAATAGGTATAGCTGCCGGCTCCATTGCTCAGATCCAGGGTAACGGTATATACCCCTGTTTGGGCCACGGGGATATTACCGCCGTTATATGCCAGGTTGCCTTTTGCATCCAGTCCGAAATTGGTCGCCCATCCCGGGTCGCCGACAAATTTAACATTGCCGCCTGCCGTCAGGCTGACGCCGGTGACGGTCCATTGATTGGTCGTGGGATTGAAGGTCATGGGAGTGGCGGTGGTACTCCAGTTGTTAAAGTCACCGGACAGGGTCCAGTTGGTGGTCGTGTAGGAAATGGTGAGGGCATTGACATCCGCCACCACCTTACGGTAAGCAGGCCCTGCGGAATAAAGGTTACCTCCTGTTGGGCTCATGGTGGTTGCGCTGGTGCCCCAGCCGTAGTTAATGCCATTCCAGCTCAGGATGCTGCAAAGTTTAAAGTTATTGCCCGCATTGGGGAAGTTGATATAGCCCTCGTACGTGCCATCACTTTTTACGGAGGCCAGGATCCAGCCGGGCTGGTTGATCTGCGTCCAGGTAGGATTTAAAAAATCACCAGCCACATATAATTTGGGGTAGATAATGATGATCTTATAGGGGGTAACGGTAAGGGTGACGATGTTGGAGTAGACGGTGGACGCTGTCGAAGCGACGCCGGTACTTTGAAGGACATCAGCCTTTACCCGGGCCTGGACGGTCCCTGCCAGACCGGGGGTCAGGCCCAGTGTCGTCAGCAGGGCATTGAAATCGGCTACCGTATAGGATTTAAGAAGCCCGTTCACGAGCGTAACGGAAACCGGTTTGGCAAAATTGTTATTGACCGTATCGATCTGCAGGGTATAGGTAACCGCAACGGGCGTGTTGTAGTTGACGGCCGGCCAGGTAAAGGTGAGTGCCTGACGGTTAGCCGCGTTGGTGCTGTCCAGCACCAGGGTGGTGGAAGAGGCGGCGAGACCGGAAGAAGCCGCCGTGAAGAAGGTGCCTTCTTTCAAGACCGCCCGTTGTTCGTCTTTTTTACAGGCAGTGAAAGCCAAAAATGCGAGGGCGATGAAGATGGCCGGACGGAATGACCTAACGAGCCGGCTTATGCTGAGTTGTTTCATAAATTATTTTTTTAGTAGCCGGTATTTTGTTTCAAGTTGGGATTAGCAGACAAATCGGTGGAAGGCAGGGGGAATACATTGTATTTAGCATCCACGGCGGCGCCACCTGATACGCCTCCTTTCCAGGCCCAGAGATAGGTGTTGGTCGTGAATTTCCCATACCGGATGAGGTCTGTACGGCGGAATGCCTCATAATACAGTTCCCTTCCTCTCTCATCCAAAATAAAATCGGTGGTCAGCTGGCCGGCATTGATATTTCCGGTGGTATTACCGTAGGCCCGGGTGCGCAACCCGTTGATGTAGTTCAATGCGGTGGTGGCATCGCCGCCGGTACCTCCTTTTAACACAGACTCGGCATAGATCAGGTAGATCTCTCCCAGCCGGAATAAGGGGAAGTCTATGTCGGAGAAGTTGCCGGAAGGGTCGGCATGGGGAGCCGGGCCGCCTGACCGGGTTACGTTCCTGAATTTGAAGGTGGAGAAACCGTCTGCTGCTGTATACAGGTCCTTCATGTCGAGGGTCTGGGTAGACTGCCAGAATTGGGCCCGTTGATCGGTGTTGCCGCTGTAGTCGGAAAAAAGATTTACGAATTGCTGTGTACAGCGCAAGCCGCTCCAGCTGCCGTTGGAGCCCGAGACCGTTCCGGGGATGCCGGCCGGTCCATGGACCAGGTAGGTGGTGCCGCCATAGTTCTGGGTGTAGGTAGCATCATAATTGATGGTGAAGATAAATTCGTCGGTATTCAGGTTGTCATCCGCCAGTACCAGCTCGGGGTATTTTGGATGCAGGGTATAGTTGGCGGCGATGATCTTATTGCAATAGGTGATCGCATCGGTGTACCGGGCTGTCCCCGTATATACTTCCGCGTTTAAATAAAGACGGGCCAGCAAGGCCCAGGCGGCGGCCTGGTCGGCCCGGCCATATTCATTGGCTTTGGGCGCTACCAGGTTGCTATCCACTCCTTTTAATTCCGACTCGACATAGTTGAAAAGATCTTTGCGGTTGATCTGTTTGGGAACGAAGGAGGCGATCTGATCGTTTTCGGTGGCGAAGGGAGGATTGGCAAACAGGTCCATCAGGATCCAGTATTGATAGGCCCGCAGGAAACGTGCTTCTGCCCGGTAATGCCGGACGCTGTCCGCGGCGGCGCCGGTGATGCCTTTGCCGGAGAGAAGGCCGTCGGCAGACTGGCGGATGAATTCATTACACAAGGTGATCTGGAAAAATGCGCGGTAATAGAGCCCGTCGATGATGGGGTTGATAGCCGACCAGCTCATTTCATGGAGGCCCTGGACGCCGGCATCATTCTGCCAGGTCCATGCCGCCTCATCCGTTGTCAGTTCCTGGAGGTTGAAGTAGAGCCGTAAAAAATCGGAGTTACCTTCATCGGAGATGATCTGCGTGGAGATGTCGGGGTTACCCGTGCCGCCAGAATTACCGGTAAGGGCAAATGCGGCATATACTTTTGCCAGCCCCTGCTTGTACCCGGCCGGGGTGCTATAGGCTTCCGAAGCCGTGATGTCGTTGGTGGGATTGAGTTCCAGTTTCTTTGTACAGGATGCCAGCAGGCCTATTATCAGACCAGCCGATATTATTATTTTAAGAGGATCTTTGTTCATATACTTTTTTTTACTGCTGTTAGAATGGGTTAGAAATCCAGGGTTGCTCCCAGGGAGAAGGTCCGGGGTTTGGGGTAAATGTTGTTGTCGATACCCGGGTTGTTGGAAGTGCCTGCAGCAATTTCAGGGTCCAGTCCCGAGTATTTGGTAATAATGAAAACATTCTGTACGCTGGCATTCAGGCGGAGGCTGAGATGGCTATGAGCAAGCTGTCCCAATTTATACCCGATGTTGATATTGTCCAAACGCAGGAAAGAGGCATTTTCTATATAATAGTCGCTGAGCAGCTCCTGTGCGTTGCCCCCTTTGAATTTGGTGACCAGGTAATTGGAGGAGGCATTATACAGAACGGAGTTGCCGGTGATCTGGTTGAGGTTGCCCGCCTGGCTGTTGATATTATTATAGGCATAGTTGCCCAGGCTGGATCGGAGGACAAAACCCGCATTCCATTTCCGGTAAGTTACGTTCGTGCTGAAACCGAAAAATACTTTGGGATCGGCCGGTTTGCTTTTAAAGAGGTCGTTCTGGTTGATGATGCCATCTCCATTCTTGTCTACAAATACTCCTTCGATGGGGCTGCCGGCGCTGTTGTATACCTGTTTGTACAGATAGAAAGTGTTTTTCGGGCCGCCCACCGCATTGATGAGGGCTGATTGTCCACCTATGCCGCCGGCGATGGTGCCGCTGGGGAAACCAACATAGCTGGTGTCGTTAGGGAATTGGGTCAGCCGGGTGATGGTATTTTTATTATAGGTGACATTGAAGCTGACATCCCAGGAGAAGTCTTTACGTTGGATGGGCTCGGCATTGATGCTGAATTCCACTCCTTTATTCTCCATATTACCCACATTGGCCAGCACATAGGCGGCAAAATTGCTGCCGGCCGCCTGGGGGATGAGGTTCAACAGGTCTTTTGTTTTTTTCAGGTAGAGGTCGATGCTACCGGTGATGCGGTTGTCCAGGAAGCCATAATCCAGTCCGATGTTGGAGGTGGCGGTCTGTTCCCATTTTATCTTCGGGTTGTAACCGCTGGGACGGTAGCCCTGGTAATAGCTATTGCCGAATTGATAGGAGGCGTTGGCATTACTTAAGGAATAGGAAGACAGGTAGGCGAAATTCGCGATGCCGTCCTGCTGGCCGGTAATGCCGTAGCCCAGCCGGAGTTTAAGATCGGAGACCGTGCGGTTGCTCTTCAGGAAACTTTCGTTTTTTATCTTCCAGGCCAGGGCGGCGGAAGGGAAGACGCCGTATTTATTTTCGGGGCCAAAACGGGAAGATCCATCCCTGCGTACGGTCGCCGTTAACAGGTAGCGGTCATCATAGGAGTAATTAGCCCGGCCGAAGAAAGAGATCAGGCTGTGTTCCGGTTTGTCAAAGGGAAAGGCGGGATCCGAGTTTGGCACTTTGGCGCCGTTGGCATAATACGTGGGGTAGTAATAAACTTTTGTCAGGTAGTCGTTGTAGGAGTAACCTGCCAGGACGTCCACGTGGCTTTTTATGGATCGGAGGTCCTTTACATAGCTCAGGTAATATTCGAATACCGTATTGGTCTTGGTTACTTTATAGGGATTATTGGAACCTCCGGTTCCTCCGGCGACATAGGCTTCCGCGGCGCTGTCGGGTATGAAGAGGTTGCCGGTCCCTTTGGCCACGTCATAGCCCAGGTTGATATTGGCGTGCAGGTCAGGCAGGAAATGGAAGGCGTAATCCAGTTGTAAGCTACCGATGCTACGTTCGGGGCTGGCCTTATCGAAATGTTGATTGAGCAGGCCCAGGGGATTTCTCCCTGCCAGGTTGGTCAGGCCGGTTGCGGAGGCGGGGTCCAGCCATTCGAAATAACCTCCGAACCGGTTGCTTTTTACCCTGACGGGCTGGGTCGGGTCAAAGGTGACGGCTCCCCCGATGGAGGCCTGGTTGCCAAAGCGGGTATTTTCTTTGGCGCCTTTCAGGTTGAGGTTCACTTTCAGGTGATTGGAAAAGAAGGAGGGGTTCAGGGCGAAGGCCAGGGAGGTGCGCTGGAGATTGTCTGTTCTTAAGATCCCGTTCTGATCCTGGTATCCTACAGAGATGCGGTAAGGTATGTTTTTGAGTCCCCCGCTGATGCTAAGGTTATTATTCGTGGCCAGGCCATCCTGGTAGACCTGGTCCTGCCAGTCGGTATTAGCGGATCCCAGCATCGCAATCTGGGCAGGTGTCCCGTTGGCATTTACCACCGCGCGGAATTGTGCGGGGCTCAGTACGTTGACCTTTTTGGTCAGTTGGGACAGGGAGTTATTGGTGCTAAGGGTGACTTTCAAGGGGCCGGTCCTTCCTTTTTTTGTTGTGATGATCAGCACTCCATTGGAGGCCCGGGTGCCATAAATGGCTGCCGAGGAGGCGTCTTTTAGTACGGTGAAGGATTCGATGTCGTTGGGGTTGATAAAACTCAGGGGACTGCTGGCCCCTGCGATAGCGCTTTTTTGTCCGAGAGGGATATCATTATCCAGGGGGACGCCGTCAATGACGATGAGGGGATCGTTGCTGGCGTTGAGCGAAGAGCCTCCCCGGATACGGATGGTGCTGCCGGCGCCGGGTTGACCACTGTTAGCAATGATAGAGACCCCGGGGACTTTGCCGGCAATCAATTGTTCGGGGGTGGTGATGTTGCCTTTTTGAAAGTCTTTTTCGGAGACGGTCGCAACGGCACCGGTGAGGTCTTTTTTCTTTGCGCTGCCATACCCGATCACCACGATCTCATTCAGGCTGGAGTTGTTGGCTACCAGGGATAGGGTCATGGCTCCTTCGCCGAGGGGTATTTCCCGGGTGGTGAAACCTACGGAAGAAAAGACAAGGCTTTTTGTTCCGGGTGGGATGGAAAGCTGGAATTCCCCCCTGGCATTCGTCGTGGCACCCCGGGCAGAGCCCAGGGGGATGACGGAAACGCCCTGGAGGGGGCTACCATCTTTTGCGTCAGTGACTTTTCCCGAAATGGTCTTGTTCTGGGCAAATAAGTAGCAGCTGACGAATAAGAAGAGCAAAAGGATGCACGTCCTTGCAAGCAATCGTTTTTTCATTTTCGTTTTGGTTTTACTATATAAACTACTACGGCAAGGTAGATTGGGCGGGCTTATCCGCTTTGTTCTATCGTCCATTTCTCTGGTTCTAATGATCATTCTGGTCTTATGGAGGATTTTGGGATCAAAAAATTTGGGTATACTTGGTAAATTTGAACGCATTGTTCCTTTTATGAATATTTACCGCCCGATGCTTGCCCTGGTTATGGGGTTGTTGTTTTACTCCGGGACCACGTCGGCCCAGCCCAAACTCCTTTTCAAACATATTTCCAACGAGCAGGGGTTATCCAACAGTACGATAGAAGCTATCTTCCAGGACAGCCAGGGTTTCCTCTGGTTTGGCACCCGGGATGGGTTAAACCGGTATGACGGACATGAAATAGTTGTTTATAAGAATGAGGATGGGGATTCGACCAGTTTAAGTGACAGTTATATCCGGGCCATTTATGAGGACCGGGAGCACCATTTATGGGTTGGCACCATTAACGGCCTGAACCGGCTGAACCGGGCAAAAAATGTCTTTTCCCGTTTCAAACACCAGGCAGGCGATGCCTTTAGCCTTAGTTCCAACCTGGTGACCTGTATCCTGGAAGACAGGGACGGGGATCTATGGATCGGGACGTATGGAGGTGGGATCAATCTTTTTGACAAGAAGAATCAGCGTTGTATCCCTATCCGGCAGGATGGGGTCCAGGCCAATAGTCCCGGAGAAGACCGGGTGAATGCTATTTATGAAGACAGGGCGGGGAATTTATGGCTGGGGACGGAGTCGGGGCTGGCATTATTTAATAAGAAGAATCGTCGGTTGACGCTGCTGCCGGGGAATGCTGTCAAGGTTATACAAGAGGACCGGCAGGGAAATTTATGGTTGGGTACGGAGGATGCGGGTCTTGAGCTATTTGACCCCCTTATCAAAACGATAACCCGTTTCAGTCATTCGGATAAGGATCCTTTCAGTCTGGGGAACAATATGATTAAAAGTTTGCTGGCGGACAAAAAGGGGAATTTGTGGGTGGGCAGTATCAATGGGGGGCTGAATTTATTTAATCCCGCCAAAAATTCATTTTTTAACTACCAGGATGAGCCCGGTAATGGGTCCAGTCTTTCCCAAAGGACCATATCGGCTTTATTTGAGGACAACCAGGGGAATATCTGGATCGGCACACACCGTGGGGGCATCAATGTCTATAGTCCCGGAAAGGGGAAATTTAATCTTTACCGGCAGGAGTCGACGGGCAATAGCCTGGGCTATAGTGATGTAAAAGCTTTTTGTGAAGATGCCAGCGGAAATATCTGGATTGGTACGGACGGCGGGGGCCTGGATCTTTTTATGAGGGACAAACATATTTTTCAGCATTACCGGTACAGTCCTTTTGACAATGGCAGCATCGGTTCGGACGCTGTATTGGATGTGATGGAGGACCGGGAGGGCAGGATATGGGTGAGTACCTGGGGGGGCGGTCTTAACCTGTTGAATAAAAAGACGGGAAGGTTCACCCGGTATCAGAACAATCCCGCGGACAGTCATTCTATCAGCTCCAATTTTGTACAGAAGACGTTTGAGGATTACCGGGGGTATTTGTGGGTGGCCACCTATTATGGCGGGCTGAATATATTCGACCCCAGGACCGGGAAGTTCAGCCGGCTTATTTATGATTCATCCCGGAAGACCAGTTTATCCGGGAATAATATCGTCTCCATTCATGAAGACCGGGAAAGTAAGATCTGGATAGGAACGGATGACGGGGGATTGAATTGTTACCATCCGGCCACGCGGCATTTTTCTCATTATTTTCATAATGAGGAACGTATGCCTGATCTGCGGGTGTTGTTTACCGACAGCAAGGGTCGGTTATGGGTCGGGCAAAAAGGGCTTTATCTCCTGGATGCGGCCCGGAATACTTTTTCGTTGTTTCCGGACAAGGCGGGGTTGTCGAACGAGTTTATCAAAGGCATCACGGAGGACGAAGAAGGTACGCTGTGGATAGCCACTTCCAACGGCATCACCCGGTTCAACCCGGATACTTATTCCTTTAAAAAATACAATACCGGAGATGGGTTGCAGGGGTTGGAATTTGAAGCCAATGCCTATTTGAAGACCAAGGATGGGGAGATGTATTTTGGGGGAATCGATGGTTTTAACTCTTTTTATCCGGGGAATATAAAGATCAATAAGTTTATACCTCCTGTCTATATCACCGACTTCCAGGTTTTTAATAAAAAGATAACTGCGGGCAAGGCCAACTCGCCTTTGGAGGATGACATCTCGCTGGCGAAGGAAATAAAACTGAGCTACAAACAGTCTACTTTCTCCTTTACTTTTTCCGCGTTGAATTATACGGCGCCGGAAAACAATCAATATGCCTATAAGCTGGATGGGTTGGACAAGGACTGGAACTATGTGGGAAAGGAGCGGAAGGCCAGCTATACCAATATCGGTCCCAGGGATTATGTTTTCCGGGTGAAGGCTTCCAACAATGACGGCGTCTGGAATGAAGAAGGGGCTTCGGTAAGGATAGTTATTACTCCTCCTTTCTGGAGGACCGGCTGGTTCATTTTTTTGCTGGCTGTCGTTGTGAGCTGTTGTCTGTATGCCTTTTACAAATTCAAGACGAAGATGAAGCTGGAAGAGCTGGAGAAAAGAAAAAGAGAGGAGATGCACCAGGTGCAGCTGCAATTTTTTACGAATATCTCTCATGAATTCAGGACACCTCTTTCGCTGATCCTGGGTCCCCTGGAGAAACTTATGAAAGAGGATAACAGTCCGGTCTTCCGGCATTATTATGCCATTATGCATCGGAATATCCACCGGTTGACCGGGTTGATCACGGAGTTGATGGATTTCAGGAAACTGGAAAGTGGGTCTTTACAGGTGGGGGTCATGAAGGGCAATCTGAACTCTTTCCTGGATGAAATTGCGGAAGAGTTCAGGGATTGGGCCATTCAGAAAGAGATCGTGTTCGAGTTTCTGCCCTGTTGCACCCTTCAGGATACCTGGTTTGACCGGCAGATCATGGAGAAGATCGTGCTAAACCTGCTGAATAATTCTTTTAAGTATACCAAGAATGGGGGGCATATTACCCTGGAGATCCTGCCTTCTTTGACGGATTTTGCCCCTTCTTTTGAAAATGAGCTTATTCTGAAAAATGATTTCCGCGCCGGAAGGTATGCGTATATCCGGGTAGCCGATGATGGGATCGGCATTTCCAAAGAATCCATCCAGCATCTGTTCCAGCGATACTACCGGATAACGGAGTCGCACCTGGGTTCGGGAGTGGGGCTGGCCTTTGTAAAAAGCCTGGCGATGCTGCATAAGGGAGATGTTCGCGTGTACAGCAGCCGGCATCAGGGTACGGAGATCATTATCGGGATCCCTGTCAACGAAAGTGATTATGCCGCCGAAGAAAAAGCCACGACGTCCCATCCGGAAGGTGGTGTACGACTGGAGAGTATCAGCAACGAAGCCCTCCATCACCTTTCATCTTCCGAGCTGATCCTGCTGGTAGAGGACAATGCAGAATTAAGACAATTTTTAAAGGAGAGCCTTGAGCCCTATTATAAGGTCATTGAAGCGGGGGATGGGAAGGAGGGGCTGGAGCAGGCTAAGAAGACCTTTCCCAATCTCATCATCAGTGACGTGATCATGCCGGGTATGAATGGCATCGATCTCTGCCGGTCGATAAAGGAGGATGTGGAGACCAAACATATTCCGTTTATCATGCTGACGGCAAAGTCCACTCTAAATTCCCAGATAGAGGGGCTGGATTCCGGGGCTGATTATTATTTTGCCAAACCGTTGAATATGGAGCTGTTGTTGTTGACTATCCGCAATATCTTTAACCAGGGGGCCAAACTGAAGGAGCGGTATGGAAGGGATCACCAGGCAGAGGTGATGGAGCTGGTTCATTCGGAGAAAGACAAGGAGTTTATGCAGCAGTTGCTTTTTATTATCGAATCGCAGCTGGTGAATCCTGACTTTGATATTGAATATTTGTGCGGGAAGATGGGGATGAGCCGGACGAGTCTTTATCAGAAGATCAAGAGCATCAGCGGGCAGTCGATCGGGGATTTTGTAAGAACGATAAGGCTGAATAAGGCGAAGGAGATTATGACCGGGGAGGACGTATCGCTGACGGAGGTGATGTACCGCATAGGGATACAGACTCAGTCTTATTTTACAAAGGCTTTTAAGAAAGAGTTTGGCAAGACGCCGACCCAGTTCATGCAGGATCTGGAGAAGAAATGAGGGGGCTGGCTTGCGGGCTGACGGGCGGGTTCCCGGCCGATCGGCGGGCGGCAATGCCGGGTTCTTCGGCGACCGGTCAGTTCAATAGGTTAGCGATGGATGCATGGAGCTGTGCCCGGGTAAAGGGTTTGGAGAGGAACTGGTCCGCTCCGATCTCCAGGGCAGCGTCTTCCGCTTCTATATCGATGCCGGTGATCATTATGATCTTGATATCGGGGTAGTGTAATTTCAGGAAGCTGATAAAGTCGACTCCCAGTCCATCGGGGAGACGGTTGTCCAGCAGGATGAGGCAAGGCCTTTCTTTCTGCAGGAAATTCCTGGCGCCGGCCAGGGTATTTACATGATCTACCACCATCCCCTTTCCATCCAGCAAAAGATTGAGCAGTAGACACATATCCCCTTCATCTTCGATAACCAGGATCTTTTTTACCTCGGCATTGTTTTCGTTAGCGTTTGTCATTTTTCCCAGTTTTATTATTGTTTTGCAAAAAATGTGGATAAAATACCCCGGTTTGTCAGGATGAATGTATTTTTGTATTCGTTCCCAGGCTATTTTCATCCCTATACCCTTCTTTTATAAGGCCTAACAATAATTTTCAGGCAAATTATATGCCTGGGGACCTGGTCCGATAAGTTTGGCGTAATATTTTAACTCGCAATATAAAACGCTGTATATGTCTACTCATAAAACCAAGAAGGAAGCGGCTCCCAGCCCGAAAGCCCCGGTAGGCGAGCCGTTTGAAATCACCTATTTACGTAATAAGTTTCTTGTTTCCCGTCAGAAGGTAGAGGAGGCGATGCATGCGACGGGGAATAATCGTCAATTGGTGGAGGCGTATCTGGAAAAGTATACGAAGAAGCCGATTTTGTTATAGAGGGTCGGCATTGCTATACGGACCCGGTTGTCAATCGGGGGAAGATGATTGTTTACTTCTCATAATGAAACTTGCATTGCAGGACATGAAGTTGTTTGTCTTTTAATGCATATACGAGTCGATGCTCGTCGGTAATTCTGCGGCTCCAAAAGCCGGTGTATTTTCCTTTAAGCGGCTCGGGTTTACCGATGCCTTTAAAGGGATTTCTAAGGCAATCTTTGATGAGTTCGTTGATCTTTTGTAAAACCTTTTTTTCTGTTTCCTGCCAATACAAATAATCCTCCCAGGCATGCGTCTGCCAGACCAGTTCCATTACTCTTCGATTAGACCGTGATTGAAAGATAATCCTGACTGCATTTCTTCGATAGCTTCATCCAGCCTTGTTTGATTGGCTTTGCTGCTAACCAGATGAAGTGTTTCCTGGATAGAATTATATTCTTCCAGGGACATAACCACTACATTCTTCCCTTTATTCCTGGAAACCACCACGATATCATTGTTATCGTTGACCCTATTCAGGCTCTCGGCCAGGTTATTGCGGAATTCGGTGTAGTTTACAACTTGCATAATTACGTACTTAATTAAGTACAATATTAAGACTTTTCCCTGAAAATGAGTAATATTCCTGGATAATGGGGTCAAATTAGATCCCGAATAGGCCATCCAGCCGGCCCTTGGTATCTTTCATGTCTTCTTCGATGCCGGAAAAGCCGGAGAGCGGGTCTTTTGACCGCTGATATTGGGCCGGCTTATCCATTTCATTATCAGTTTTTTGTGATTTGGCCGCCTCAACCTGGTCCTGGCCCAGCGGCTCCTGATTCGGAGATTGAGTTTCCTTTTCCATACAATTCCCTTTTAAGCGTTGTTGTGGGTTAACACCTGAAAAAAGGATTTGTGCATGATGGGTGCCAGATTTTTTGCAGGAAACTCTACCTTAGTAACATGGCGAAGGTATTCGACGTTATCGTGCTGGGTTTGGGCGCCAATGGAAGCTCGGCCCTGTATCATCTCTCTAAAACCCACCAAAAAGTGGCCGGCATCGACCGGTATGCTCCTCCTCATTCCTTTGGGTCCTCCCATGGGCAAAGCCGTATCATCCGGCAGGCCTATTATGAAAATCCTGTTTATGTGCCTTTCATAAGAGCCGCTGCCCGGTGCTGGCAGGAGATAGAGGAAGTGTCCGGAGAAAAGCTGTTCCTGAAAACGGGGGGGCTTATGCTGGGGGCCGAAGATGCCGCCGTGGTGAGGGGCGCCCGGCTGAGCGCCGAAGTGCATGGCATCGACTATGAATACCTGGATTATGCCGATCTACGGAGTCGTTGTCCTGCTTTTAAGGCGGAGGCAGGTACGGTGGGGCTGTTGGAGAAAGAGGCGGGTGTGTTATTTCCGGAGAAATGTATAACGGCTATGCTGGAGCAGGCGCAAAAGAATGGGGCTGAGTTATATTGTAATGAAGCCGTCATAAAGATCAAGGCCGGCCATGATGCCATCCATCTTACTACCCCGAAAGGGAATTATGTAACGGAGAAACTGATCATCAGCGCCGGGGCCTGGGTCGGGGAGCTGGTGGCGGGCATGACCGGGGAGGCGGGGTCGACTGCCGGGGGGACTGGGTCGACTGCCGGGGAGGCAGGGGCACCGGCCGGGTTTCATTTACCGCTCACTGTGGCGCGACAGCCAATTTACTGGTTTACCAATCGCAACAAACAACAACAAGCGGCCCTGCTGCCGGACCAGATGCCCGTGTACATCTGGGAATATCGACCGGGCAGGATGTTCTATGGTTTTCCTGACCTGGGAGAAGGCATTAAAATAGGGTATCATCATACGGGCAGGGCCATACGACCGGATGAACTGGAGCAGACCGTCAGCAGGGAGGAGATCGACGACATGAAGAATATCGCCGCAAAGTATCTGAATATGGAGCCCGTTTTTCATCAGGCATCCGTCTGTATGTATACCAATACTCCCGATGAAGATTTTATCATCGACTATCATCCAGTCTATAAGAACATTCTTATCGCCAGTCCCTGTTCGGGGCATGGTTTTAAATTCAGCAGCCTGACGGGTAAATTGCTGGGTGAGCTGGCGATGGGGCAGACGCCCTCCCTCGATCTCTCTCCTTTTTCCATTAACAGGGCTACTTTGCGGAAGGCTGGTGCATGATGAGCGTATTGATCAGGTCCTGTACCTCCGCAAACGGGCGAGCTTCTACCAGGTAGGCCTGAGTGGCCGGGCTGGCCTGGGTTGCCGGGTTGGTTTGGGCTGCCGGGTTGGTCCCTGTTGCAGGGGTGGTCTGGGCTGCCGGGTTGGTCTCTGTTGCCCCTTCGATCCAGGTATTACTGCCGTCCGTATCCACCTGCATCCTGCCCTGGTGGATAGTATAATAAGGCTGGTATCCGGTGACCCCTACCAATACGGCTGTTTCGTCCCAACTGCTGCGTCCCGCGGAATCTTCCGCGGCCAGAGGAATGCAGATGCGGAACACATCTTTCACCGGGCTGTTCTGAATGGCTTCATTAGCTATGATGGGTAGTCCGCATTTTATCTTTTTACCAATCTCAAAACCGCTGTATATAACAGGCGCCGGCCAATGGGAGGTTACATACCGGGAAGCATCTGCGTCTCTATGAACATTGAATTCTTTTCCTTTGGGGAAGGCTCCCGCCATGGAGACGAGTTGACTGACTTTCCGGCGGACCAGTTCCTCTCCGTTGAGGTCAGCGTATTTGTCCGGCCCGGATTGAAGGAGGTTAGACAAGTTGGTGAGGAAGCCGACAGTGATGATGACGACACTATGATCCGGCTGACGGGCCAGGATCTTCCGGTATAATTCAACCGCGTCCGGTACTTCGCTGTTGTGATGGATCGTATGGGGGTATTTAGCCAACAGGCTGTCCGTCCAGTGCTGGAAGTCACGCTGGTCGACGGCGGGTCCCCGGGGTACCCCGATGGGCACATCGGGGCGATGGAAATAGGTATTAAAGAGGTTGAGGATGGCCGCGATGCCTTCATATTTATTGCTGGCCATGGTAGCCAGGATGCGGGCCCGGCCGCTGTCCGCGAAAGCATGGAGTAAGGTGATGGCGCCCACGTCGTCGTAGTCGGGACCGATGTCGGTGTCGAAGATCACGGAGACGGGGGCGGGCTGGGGGGTGGGCGGAAGAGCAAATGCTATATAGACGTCACCGGACTCCGTGTTGAGCTTACCTCCGCCGCAGGCGATGACCACATATTGTTTTCCATTTACTTCATAAGTCGCGGGTGTTGCAAAACCGGGCGCCGGCAATTTTGTCTCCCACAACAATTTCCCGTCTCTTTTATTGAAGGCCCTGAACATCCCGTCTTTTGTAGCGGCGATGAATAAAAGCCCTCCGGCCGTAACAACGGGGCCGCCATAGTTCTCTGTTCCCGTCGGGGGAATTCCTTTGGCTTTCAGGTCAGCTTCCTCTCCCAGCGGCAGGGTCCATTTCAAGTCCCCGCAGTTGAGATCGATGGCATTCAGGGTGCCCCAGGGTGGAGCGATGGCGGGCAATCCACTCTTTGAAAGAAATTTATGATAACCCGAGATGTTGTAAGGCGCCATCCGGAAGGAGTCACTTGCCGACAGCTGTTCGATATAGGGTTGGGCCTGCTCCTTTTTTTCATTCAGGACAAAGGAGGCGATGGCTTCTTTCTCCTGTTGTTTTAAATGTTGGAAGGCGGGCATCATCCTCCTGCCGGCATTGATAAAGTCGATGAACTGCCTCTTGTCGTATTTTTTATTGACGTCCAACAGGGAGGGATAGTTGCCACCGCCTTTCCGGTTGGCCCCATGACAGGACATGCAATTCTGCATGAAGAGCCGGGAGCCTGCTGTACCCAGGGTCTCTTTATGCGTAGCTTTATCCTTTATATCCAGGATGTGGAGTATCCAGGCCATTTGATTGGCATTTACATAGAGCAGGCCGGTGGAAGGATCTACAGCGGGTCCCCCCCACTCTCCTCCCCCGTCAAAGCCGGGGAAGATCACGGTCCCTTCTTTTGATTGGGGAGTGAACATTTTTCCCCCATGATAGCCAAGCAAACGCTGTTTGACCTCTGCAAATTCCTCCGGCGAAAGGTAGGGATTGATATCTTTCTCTGTAAAGGACTGTCTTACAAAAGGCCGGGGCATTTGCGGGATGGGCTGGGTAGGCCAGAGTCGCTCACCAGCCAGTTCTGAGACGGTATCCACGGGTGTCTCCACGATGGGGAACAGCGGTTTGCCCGTCTCCCGGTTAAATAGAAATACAAAACCCGTCTTGGTGGTCTGCGCCACGGCGTCGATCTTTTGACCCTGATGTGTCACCGTTAGCAATACGGGAGCGGAGGAGGGGTCCCAGTCCCAGGTGTCATGATGGATATATTGAAAATGCCAGAGCAGCTTACCGGTCGTCGCGTCGAGGGCCAGGAGACAGTCCGCATAAAGGTCGGCGCCTATCCTTTTGCCCCCGTAGAAATCCATCGAGGCAGAGCCGATGGGTACATAGGCGATGCCCCGTTGCCGGTCGATGGTCAGTCCCATCCAGTTATTGGCCCCTCCGGTATGTTTCCAGGCGTTGGCGTCTTGCCAGGTCTCATAACCGGGTTCGCCGGGTTGTGGGATGGTATGAAAGATCCATTTCATCTTACCGGTCCTTACATCAAATCCCCGGATATGCCCCGGGGCTGCATCCATTGCCTCGGATACTCTTGTACCTGCGATAAGGATATCCTTGTAGATGGAGGCAGGGGAGGTGGCTGTCACAAATAGTTTTGCAGCTTCTTCGCCCAATCCGTCGTGCAGGTCAATCTTGCCCTTCGTGCCAAAGCTGTCGATGAGCCGGCCCGTCTTTGCATCGATGGCTTGCAGGTAGGGGCCGGCGGTATAAAAGATACGTTCGTCCCCCTGGTGGTCTGTCCAGTAGGTCACGCCACGATTGTTATTCAGGTTGAAATGGGCCTTCATGTCTTCCGTGATACTGTCATAGGGAGAATAGCTCCATTTGAGTTGCCCCGTGGCGGCGTCCAGAGCGACCAGCTTCAACTGCGGAGAGGTGGCATAGAGGGTCCCATTTACGATGATGGGATTACACTGGATCTGGGAATGGGCGGCTGTATCCAGGTCGCGGGTATGATAGATCCAGGCCACCCGCAGCTGTTGTACATTGGAAGTATCTATCTGCGCCAGGGAGGAGTATTTATTTCCGTCCGCATTCCCCCCGGCTATTTGCCAGGTGGCAAAGTCATTGGTCGGGGGAGTCGAAGGTTGGCAGCCGGGCAGTGCAAGTACCGCTATTACGAAGAGGGCCAGGGCGTGGGGAAGAGCTAAACAGGGGGAAATTAATCGTACAATAAATCTTTTCATAAATGGCAGCTTGTTACAAATAAAAGGCAGGATAAGGTACTGAATAATCAGATATCTATGTAGATTAGTCTTTCAAAATTGACTTATGCAACGAAAAAAATTCATACAAAATTCTCTGATGGCGGGTGGAGCCCTGCTGGCGGGTCAGGCATCGCGGGCCACGGGCCAGGCCAAACGCGGTGCAGATAAACCCTTTAATCTTAACTATGGTATCCATGACGGTATGTTCCGTAATAGTGCCGGGAATGATTTTGTCGACCAGATAAAATTCGGGTATGATCAGGGGTTCCGGGCGATAGAAGACAATGGCATGATGAGAAGACCTGTGGAAGAGCAGCAGAAGATCGGAGATGCGCTGGCCAAACTGGGGATGTCCATGGGTGTCTTTGTGCTGGATAAAGGAGGCAATGGGGCCAATACGCTTGCCGCGGGAAAACCGGAATACCTGGAGATCTTTCTGAAAGGCTGCCGCCAGGCTGTGGATGTCAGCAAGCGGTGTAACGGGAAGCTGACCACGGTGGTGCCGGGGGATTTTGAAAGACACCTGCCTGTGGGCATCCAGACAGGCAATATCATTGAAGCGTTGCGTAAGGGAGCGGAGATCCTGGAGCCGCATGGGATCGTAATGGTCCTTGAGCCTTTGAGCGACACGCCCGACCTTTTCCTGCGTAATTCCGATCAGACCTATGCCATCTGCAAGGCGGTGAACAGCCCTTCCTGCAAGATATTATTCGACATGTACCATATGCAGCGCAATGAGGGGAATATCATCAAAAATATCGACCTCACGTATAACGAGATCGCCTATTTCCAGATCGGCAACAATCCCGGAAGGAATGAACCCACGACGGGTGAGATGGATTACAAAGGCATATTCAAACATATTTATAACAAAGGGTATAAAGGGATTCTGGGTATGGAGCATGGCATTTCACAGCCCGGCAAAGAAGGGGAAGTGGGTTTGATCAAGGCCTACCGGGACAGTGATAATTTCCTGTAAAAAAGAAAGGCCGCTTTGCGGCCTCTCCGTTATATTAGTAGCGAGTCACACCCGGAACTGCGACGGGATACCAACCGTTTGCATCCGGCAGTACCGGGGGGGCGGCCGCGAAATCATAGGTGGTGGGCATTATGTTGAGACCGGAGTGTAGGGCAGTATCCCAATCCATGGCCTGTCCTGAATAAGTAGCCAGTCTTCCCAGGATGGAAGTCATGGAGCTTTTGGCGCCCCTTTCAGCATCCCAGAACTTATACTCTCCTTTGGCGATAGCCTCGAACAGCTCGTCGTGTTCGGTCTGATAAGGTTGGTTTTCCTTTGATTTATCGAACTGGTAGATCGTATTGCCTTTGGTGTCCGTGATCCGGGCCTGATCGCAAAATACTTTTCCTTTTGTGCCGGTCAGCATTTCATCGACCTTGCTCATGGTCCCTTTCTGATGTCTGCACTGGCTGTTCAATATCGCCCCGTTGCCATATTGGAATTCCACAAAATGATGATCGAAGATCTGGCCATAATCTTTTCCTTTCCTCACTTCGCGGCCGCCCATACCCTGCGCTTTTACGGGATAGGCTTCCAGGGCCCAGTTGATCACGTCCAGGTTGTGGATATGTTGTTCGGTGATGTGGTCGCCGCATAACCAGACGAAGTAGTACCAGTTACGCATCTGATATTCCATTTCCGTCCAGCCTTCCTGGCGGGGATGTACCCAAACGCCGTCATTGTTCCACCAGGCCTGAGCGCTGATGATGTCACCGATGGCGCCGTCGTGTACCCGTTTCATCAGCTCGCGATAGGAGTTCTGGTAACGGCGTTGGAGGCCTACTACCACGTTGAGCTTTTTTGCTTTGGCTATTTCCGCGGCTGCCAGTACCCGCTGGATGCCGGCGGGGTCTGTCGCTACCGGTTTTTCCATGAAGATCTGTTTGCCCTGGTGTACGGCTTCTTCGAAATGGATGGGACGAAAGCCGGGAGGGGTGGCCAGGATGACTACGTCGGCCAGGGCCATTGCTTTTTTATACCCGTCAAAGCCTACAAACTTATTCTCTTCTTTTACCTGTACCCTGCCCTTTTTATCTTCGAGGGCTTCCAGGATATTGTTATAGCTACCGTCCAGCCGGTCTTTGAAAGCATCCGCCATGGCTACCAGCTGCACATTTTGTTTGGTGCTGAGGGCCTGGACGGCGGCGCCGGTGCCTCGTCCTCCACAACCGATCAACGCTATTTTTATCACATTGTCAGCGCCGGAAAAGAAGTTTGCCCGGGAAAGGAAGGGCGCAGCGAGTACCCCGCCTGCCAATAAAGAAGATTTTTTTACAAAATCTCTTCTACTTCGATCGTTAGAGAATTGTTTCTGATTCATAATACTGCAATTAAAATGAATGGAAGGTTATAAAAATGAGGGTTATTTATTCATTAAAAATTGATTAAAAAATTGATCGACACCTGCTGCATCTGGCTGTTTGGCAGGTCTGACCACCCGGAAGCCGATAAAGGGGGCGTCGGTATTCCACCATTTGCTGCGGGGTATCTGAGGATCCCTGGCGTTCCATTTCTTGTCGGAAGGGAGACGGGCTGCGCAGCGCAAAGCTGTTGCGTCATCCCGAAAGTTGCCTCCTTTTAATACGATGGGGTATTTTGCGCCGGGGGTATAGGGATCGAGGGTCCATTCGGCCACATTACCCAGCATATCATACAGGCCCCAGGCATTGGGCTGCAGCTGTTTGACCGCATGGTATTTATTCCCGCTGTTATTACTGTACCAGGCATATTTATCCAGGGAAGTCCCCTCATCTCCGAAGGGATAAGCGGTGGAAGTGCCAGCCCGGCAGGCATATTCCCATTCGGCTTCTGTGGGCAGCCGATAAAAAACACCGGTTTTTTTATACAGCCATTTACAATACATCAGGGCGGCGTACTGGCTCATACTATTGGCCGGGAAGCCACCCGTCTTGCCCATGCCCAGGGTAAAGTCTATGTAAGGGGGGCTGGGGCGGGTGATGCCATCCGGCGCCGGCGCAGGGTCCTGCGACTCATCCTGGAAAAGGATATATTCTTCATAAGTTACTTCATGTTCTTCCATCCAGAAGGAGTCGAGTCTGGCATTGCCCGGGACCGGGACCATTTTAAAAGAGACGGCGGCGTTGGGAATTTTCTGTTCGTAAACCTGGAAAGCGGGAACAGTTTGCTGAGCCCTGATGGGCTGGGTCTTCAGGAGCAAGCTCAAAAGGATGAATCCTACAAAACAAGTAATCGTTGGTCGGCGCATCGGCAGATAAATGTATAGTAAGCAATATAATTAAAAATGCGGGAGCTTGTTCGAAGGGAGGGGGATAACCTTAGTTTATTTGATATTTTCTAAAATTAACGGAGCTTCTCCTGATTATTTTACCGTTGCTGTTCTCTGTGATGAATAAGGCGGCCCCGGGGAAGTGTTGGATCAATTTTAACGACTTGCGAAAAGAGAGGACGCTGCAGGCCGTCGCCAGCCAGTCGGCGGTGGTGCCATCGGTGGCGATAGCGGTGACATTCCGGCGGCGGGTGAGACCGATGCCCGTCTTCGGGTTAACGATATGGGAATAACGCCGGCCCTTCCATTCGACGTACTGGTAGATGTCACCGGAAGTGGCGACGGCCATCTGACGCAGGGATAAGAGAAAGGGAAGGATCTGCTGTTTTTCGCCAGGAGCATTGATGCCGATCAGCCATCCTTCTTTGCCCGTGGGAGGCTGGCCGGTAACGATTTTTCCCCCGGCATTCACCATGGCGGCGGGGAAACCAAGTTCCGCCAGGAGGTCCAGGGCCGCCTGCGCCACAAACCCTTTCCCCAGACCGCCCACGTCCAGTTGCATACCGGGCCGCTCCAGCCATACCGAGTGATGAAGGGTATCCAGGTGCATATAGCGATAGCCTGTTCTTTGCAGAGCCGTCTTTAAGGAATCCTTGTCGGGGAAGGTGCCTGTCTTACGGGCCTTGCGCCATAATTTCACTACCGGCCCGACCGTTACGTCATAGCTGCCTCCGCTAAGGTGTGCGGCTTCCTGCGAACGTCGAAGGATGTCGAATAAGGGAGGGGATACTTCTACAAACCGTCCTTTGCCACTGCTGGCGCTCAGCCGGTTGAGCTCACTGCTGTCGATATAGTCGCTAAGCATGCTGTTGAGCCGATCTGCTTTTTGGAAAGCGGCTGAGGCGGCTGATGCTGCCGCCATACTGTCGGCGGCGTCGATGGTAATGGTAAACGGCGAGCCCATTTCGGGCCGCTCGAAGCTATATTTCCTTTGCCCGCTGGCTGTTATACTTGCTCCGGCCAGAGACAGGAGGGTAAAAAGAAAAGGGATGACTCTTTTATTCAAGGATCGATCGATTTGAAGGAGTGGCAAGGTAATGCAAAAAAAAATTTCCCGCTCTTGTGTATTTTGTCGAAATTCAAGGTGCCTATGCAACTGCGCAGTCTTCTTATTGTGACCGCCATTGCCGGCACGATCTGGCTTGCTTCTTCCTGTTGGGAACATCACGGGGGTGTCGGCACGTCCGGAACGTTGCCGGAGGTGGTTAGCTATAACTTCCATATCCGCCCCATCCTTTCCGATAAATGTTTTAAATGTCATGGGCCCGATGCTACCCACCGGGAGGCTCATCTCCGGCTCGACATCGCCGACAGCGCTTATGCGGCGCTGCATGTCACCAAGGGCGCCTATGCCATCGTGAAGGGCAAACCCGGGTCTTCGCTGTTGATCAAACGGGTTACTTCCAACGATGCCGGTTTTATGATGCCTCCGCCGGATTCGCATCTTGGCGCCTTAACCGAATACGAACAGCGGCTCTTCACCAAGTGGATAGAGCAAGGGGCGAAGTACGAAAAACACTGGGCTTTCACCTTACCGGTAAAAACAGCTTTACCCGCTGTAAAGGATCCGGGCAGGGTGCATAACCCTATCGATAATTTTGTCCAGGAGAAGCTGGAGCAGAATGGCCTTTCGATGAACCCGGAGGCGGATAAGGAGCGGCTCCTCAAGCGTGTCTGTCTCGATCTCACCGGTCTTCCCCCCACGCTGCAAGAGATGGATGATTACCTGGCCGATCCATCACCCAATGCCTACGAGAAGATGGTCGACCGCTATCTGGCGGCCCCCCAATACGGGGAGAAAATGGCTGTTCACTGGCTGGATGTAGCGCGTTATGCCGACAGTTATGGTTACCAGGACGACAATATCCGCAGCCAGTGGCCCTGGCGGGACTGGGTCATCCATGCATTCAATGTCAACCTGCCTTATAATAAATTCCTCACCTGGCAGATTGCCGGTGACATGTTGCCCAATGCAACCCGGGAGCAGGTCCTCGCCACCGGCTTTTTCCGCAACCACAAATACACGGAAGAAGGGGGTGTGATCCCGGAAGAATACCGCATCGAGTATCTTATCGACAAGACAAAGACCTACGGGAAGGGCATCATAGGGGTGTCCATCGAATGTGCGCAATGTCATGATCATAAATATGATCCCTTCTCGCAGAAGGATTATTATAGTCTGCTGGCCTTTTTTAACAATACCCGCGAGGTGGGCTATGAGGGGGATGTCAGCGTCTCCAAACCTGCCAAGGCGCCCGTCCTCACCCTACCGGACAGTATTATCCGAAAAGAGCTGCCTTTCATTTCTAAAAAAGATACGACCACGCTGACGATATCGGTCATGGGTGAAAGGGACACGTTGCGGAAGACCTATATCCTTAGCAGGGGCCGGTATGACGCTCCGTCCACCGAAGTCGTCCCCTCGGCCCTGCCTGCGGTCATGCGTTTCGATACTACCCGGTATGCCCGCAACCGTCTCGGTCTGGCGGCCTGGACGGTAAGCCGTGACAACCCGCTCACCGCCAGGGTTTTTGTGAATCAGCTCTGGCAGGAATTCTTTGGCAGGGGCATCGTCAAGTCGTCCAGCGATTTTGGGATGCAGGGCGACCTGCCTACGCATCCGGCCTTATTGGACTGGCTCTCGGTGGATTTCATGGAGAATGGCTGGGATATCAAACGGCTGGTGAAGATGCTGGTACTATCGGCCACCTATCGTCAATCCGCGGAGGTCACGAAAGACAAACTGGAAAGAGATCCCGAGAACGCCTTTTTGTCCAGGGGTCCCCGTAACCGTTTGCCGGCCGAACTGGTCCGCGACCTCGTGCTGTCGAGCAGTGGGTTGCTGGTCAAAACGATCGGCGGTCCCAGTGTCAAACCCTACCAGCCGGCGGGGCTCTGGGAGTCGGCTACTTCCGGCCGGGGGGTCCTCGCCACTTATCAGCAGGACCATCAGGATTCCTTGTATCGCCGGGGACTGTATACCTTTATCAAGCTCACCGTTCCACCGCCCACGATGGGTATCTTCGATGCCAGCAACCGGGACCAGTGTGAGGTCCGCCGTTCGAAAACGAATACGCCCCTTCAGGCCCTGGTGATGATGAATGACCCGACGGTATTGGAGGCCTCGCGGGTACTGGCCCAGCGTCTGGTAATACAGCAACTTTCTGACAAGGACCGGTTGACGACCGCCTTTCGACTCATTGTCTGCCGCAAGCCTTCCGCCAAAGAGCTGGGTGTGCTGTCGGATTATTACGGAGATCAGTTGCAGTCGTTCCGGCAAAAAAAGCTGGATGCCCATAAGACCCTGGAGGTTGGTGAGTATCCACATGACGGAAAGGCGGATCCCGACACGACAGCAGCTTTCATGAAAGTAATTGAATTGATGTATAACCTGGAGGAAACGATCACCAGGACTTAAATAGTTAATTTAATATGGAAAAAGAGATGCTTGAACATGGCCTGTCGATGAATCGCCGGCGGTTTTTATACCAGGCCGGTGTAGGCATTGGCAGCATTGCGCTGGGCTCTCTGCTGATCCCCGGTCTTTTCGGCGGCAGAGAAGACGAACTACCGCAGCTGGGCCTTCCGCATTTTGCCCCCAAAGCCAAACGGATCATCTACCTTTTTCAGAATGGGGCACCCTCTCAGCTGGACCTGTTCGATTATAAACCCATGCTGCAGCAGATGCATGGACAGGACCTTCCGGAATCGGTTCGTCTTGGCCAGCGCCTTACGGGTATGACGTCTAACCAGGCTAAATTCCCTTTGGCCGGAACCTACTTCCAGTTTAATCAATATGGTCAGGCAAGGGCGTGGATCAGCGAGCTCCTCCCCTACACGTCAAAAGTGGTGGATGATCTCTGTTTTGTAAAAAGTATGTTTACCGAGGCCATCAACCATGATCCGGCCCTCACTTTTTTCCAGACGGGCGCCCAGGTAGGCAATCGTCCCAGTATGGGGTCCTGGCTGAGTTATGGCCTGGGCAGCGAGAACAAGAACCTGCCCGCCTTCTGCGTCCTGCTGTCCAAGGGGAAAGGTAATGGGCAGGGGGTTTATTCCAAATTATGGTCGAATGGATTTTTGGATTCCATCCATCAGGGCGTACAATTCAGCAGTGGGGAGAACCCCGTCCTGTATCTCAACGATCCCAACGGTATGACGAAGGGAGATCGTCGCAAGATGCTGGATAAGCTGTCCGAGTTGAATGAGGATTCCTATAAGGCTTTTGGAGACCCGGAGATCAGCACCAAGATCCGACAGTACGAGATGGCTTTCCGGATGCAGACGGCCGTACCGGAGGTAACGGATACTTCCAGGGAACCTGAAGATACGCTGAAATTATATGGCCCTGATTGCCTGGTGCCGGGGACCTTCGCCGCCAATTGCCTGCTGGCCAGGAAACTTTCGGAGAATGGCGTTCGATTTGTCCAGTTATATCACCAGGGCTGGGACGGGCACAGCAATCTCCCCACAGAGATCAAAGGACAGTGTAAGGATGCGGATCAGGCTTCCGCAGCCCTGGTCCTCGATCTGAAACAGCGGGGCCTGCTGGATGAAACCTTAGTCATCTGGGGTGGCGAATTCGGCAGGACCAATTACTGCCAGGGCAAACTGACCAAGGAGAATTACGGACGCGACCATCATCCCCGCTGTTTCACCATCTGGATGGCCGGAGGGGGAGTGAAACCGGGAGTATATGGAGAAACGGATGATTTCGGCTATAATATCACGAAAGACCCCGTGCATGTACATGACTTTCATGCAACCGTGCTACATCTGATGGGCCTCGACCATGAAAAGCTGATCTTCAAACACCAGGGAAGACGCTATCGCCTCACCGATGTCGCCGGCAAAGTAGTAAACGGCCTGATCGCATAATAAAATGACCTCCATAGCATGAACCGTTGGAAAAACGTAGTATTTACCGTCACCTTTGCCGCTAACTGTCTGCTTTGTTTTTTATTGTTTTTCGAAAGCCGCCTGGTCATCCCCACCTGGCTGCAGGTCGTCGGTCGTATGCATCCGCTGGTCCTTCATTTTCCCCTGGTATTATTGATCCTCTTTATCCTGCTGACCTTACTGCGACGTCCGGATACCGGACTGTTACTCCTGGCAGCGCTGACTGCCGTCCTCACGGCCATCATGGGGCTTTTTCTCTCCAAAGAGCCCGGTTATGATCCTGAAACTATTTTCTGGCATAAATGGGGTGGCGTACTGCTGGCCTTCGGCAGCTTTGCCTGGTATGGCTGGTATGAGCCCCTCCAAAAAATTAAATTCGCGTCTGCCGGCGCCTGTGTTGTTTGCCTGGTCCTTCTCTTTTTTACCGGCCATGAGGGCGCGGGCATCACCCATGGAGCCAATTTTCTCCTGGCGCCTGTGCGGCCTGAAGCTGCTAAAAAACGGGTCGCCCTGGAAGATGCCGTTGTCTTTACCGATATGGTACAGCCCATCCTGCAGAATAAGTGCATGGGCTGTCACAACAGCAACAAGGCCAAAGGCGAATTGATCATGGAGACGTCACAGCTGCTGCTGAAAGGCGGGAAAACCGGCCCGGTATGGGACAGTACCCGGCCTGACCTTGGTCTGCTGCTGCAACGTATTCATCTTTCACCGGAGGAAGAGAAACACATGCCTCCCAGAGGCAAGCCCCAACTCACCGAAACCGAGGTCAGTATCCTCTATCAATGGTTGAAACATGATCCCACCCTCTCCATCCGGGTAGCGGACCTTGGGCCTACGGATACGCTGCGGCAGTTGGCGGCCACCCTGTTCAAAGGACCGGCAGAAGAAGATATCTATGATTTTGATGCTGCCGATGAGAAAACAGTCCAACAATTAAATACCAGCTATCGTATCGTGTCCCCCCTCGCGTTGCATTCCCCGGCCCTGAGCGTAGACTTCTACAGCCCTCAATTTTTCAAATCTTCCCAGTTGAAAGAGCTGGAACCCCTGAACCGACAGATCGTTGCCCTCAACCTCGACAAAATGCCCCTTACCGATGCGGATATTCCTACTATCGCCCGCTTCTCCAACCTCCGCGTGCTGAACCTTTCTTTTACAGGGGTAACGGGCGCCGGCATCGCGGGTCTCAAGACATTGGAAAAATTAAAAAGCCTTAGCCTTTCCGGAACGGCCATCAAAGCCGAAGACTTAGCTACTTTGAGCTCGCTGAAATCCCTTCGCCGTCTCTATGTCTGGAACACTGCGATAGCGCCGGGAACTATCAGGAACACGAATGGGAGCCTTCGCATTGAAGGTGGTTCCCGTACGGACACGATGCTGTTGAAGCTGAATCCGCCCATCCTGCAGAATGAGGAGAGTATTCTGCGTGAGCCCATCGACCTCCGGCTGAAACATTATGTGCCCGGGGTGACCATCCGTTATACCGTCGATGGCAGTGAGCCTGACAGCAGCCATTCTCTTTTATATACAGCCGGACAGGTGAGGCTGACCGAAAGAACTGACTTTTCAGCACGGGCCTTTAAGAAAGGCTGGCTGCCCAGCGATGTAATCCATACCTATTTCTACAGTGAAAAATTCCGGCCTGACTCGGTCCGCATGCTGCAGCCCATCGACTCGAACTATATGAAATACGGGGGAAGGACGCTGATCGATCTGACCAAGGGTGATCTGAATTTCAATAGCGGTAAATGGCTCGGCTTCCGAAAGAATAAAATGGAATGCCTGTTGTTGTTCGACAAACCCATTGTGGCCAGCGATGTCACCTTGTCGGCACAGGTGAATGTCGGGGCTTCGATCATGCCGCCGGTCAGCATCGAAGTGTGGGGCGGCGCGGGCCCGGGCGCCTTGCGTCCCCTTGCGCGGCTTGTTCCCGATACGGCCAGGGCGCCGGGATCGGCGTATTTGACGCCCTATGATCTATCCTTTCACCCGGTGAAGGTGAGCTGTATAAAGGTCGTGGTGACACCGGTAGCTAAATTACCGGAGTGGCATGGGGAGAAGGGGAAGAAGGGTTGGGTGTTTGTGGATGAGATCTTTGTGAATTGAGGCGTCCTTTTGGGCCCCGCAGAAAAATTGTATCTTTATATTAGATGCAATACATATTGCTAATATAATTAGTCATGGCAATACGAAAACAAAAAAAAACAGCAGCCCGAAACAATAAAAGCACCAGGCGATACCAATCCCGCCGTCGCAAATTTAGTCTCACCGCTGTTAATTCCAGACGTCCTGCCGAAAATGGCAATGATTTGAGTGACTTCGAGGGAAAAAAAGACCACACTTTTCTTATTGAAATAGGCCGGCAAGCTGCTACAAACGCCGTTAACGAAAATAAAGCGATGGATATCCCAATCACTTTTTTAAAGGATGGTTGGGTAATTCGAAGAATGCCAAACGGTGAAATTGTTAAGGTCGCAAAGTTAGATCCTCAGACAAAAACAATCAGGCAACGGAAATTCACGAAAGGAACTGTGTTACATGTCAAAAAAACTGACTAGCCGTATGCGCGTTTTTGCCGGACCTAATGGTTCGGGCAAAAGTACTATCATAAAAGAAATCCAGAAAATAGTTCGCACAGGGACTTACATCAATGCCGATGACATTGAAAAAGCCAGCAAGGAAAAAAAATTTATAAACCTGGGAGATTATGAGCTGGTATCTACAACGGAAGATTTTGATTCTTACTTAAAACAATCGACGTTTTTGGCAAAAGCACTGAAAGAAGGCTTTCAGATCGACATTACTCTGAGCAACAATATTATAAGAATTGGGAAAGACACTAATTCTTATGAAGCTGCATTAATTTCCGAATACATAAGAAATTTACTTCTCAAAAAAGGAGAAACTTTTTCTTTTGAGACTGTCATGTCCCATCCATCTAAATTGGACCTGTTCAAACAAGCACATGATAAAGGCTTTAAAAACTATCTTTATTTTATATCAACCGAATCAGCTGATATTAATGTTAAAAGAGTCGAGGAAAGAGTAAAAAAGGGGGGCCACCCGGTAAACGAGCAAAAAATAAGGGACCGGTATATCAGATCAATGAACTTAATGAGCGAAATGATTCCCTATTGTCATCGTTGCTTTCTTTTTGACAATTCATTAGAAAGCGGCTACCGACTGATAGCTGAAATTGTGGATGGCCGGACCATTAATATTATAACAGAGGAGGATATACCTGTCTGGATAGAAACATACATCTTCCAAAAGTTGGGTGTTTAGCCTGGCTCCTTGTCAGGAGCCGGAGGCTCGGGTTCTTTTTTCTTCGCCCCAGTAGTCTCCACTTCCACTGTCCGGGTGTTGAAGGCATACTCAGAAGGATAGATCTCCGATCCGGATTCCAGGATATAGGCCTTGGTGAATTCGGCCCCGAAGTAGAGGATCACCGAAGAATAATAGATCCACAGAAGGATGATCACCAGCGCCCCTGCGGTCCCGTAAGTGGTGCCCACATGACTTTTGCTGATATAAAAAGAGATGGCGAATTTCCCCAGCATGAACAGCACCGCCGTCATGATGGCTCCGGCCATTACGTCCCTTGTGCGGATCTTTACGTCGGGCAATACTTTGAAGATAGTCCCGAAGATCACGGTGATGACGATGAAGCTGATGATCATATTCACGATATAAAATATGATGACGGTCACGCCCGGATAGATGGCTTTCAGCCGGTCGCTGAAAGTGTCGATGAGAGCGGACACGGCCAGGGATACCAGCAGCAGGAATCCCATCCCAACGATGATGGAGAAGGAAAGGAATCGGTTCTGCAGGTATTTCAGCCATCCTTTTTTGGGTTTGGGTTTCACTTCCCAGATCATATTGATGGATTCCTGGATCTCCGCAAAGATGCTGGTGGCGCCTATCAGCAAGGTCACCCCGCCGATGATGGCGGCCAGATGGCCTTTCCCCATGATGGCGGCATTTTTTATGATCTGTTGTAATTGAATGGCCGTATCATGTCCCGTGAATCCTTCCAGTTGTCCATAGACCTTCCCTTCTACCGCCTCTCTGCCATAAAAGATGCTGCAGAGGGTGATGATCATCAGCAGTAAGGGTCCCATGGAAAAGACGGTGTAATAGGCAAGGGAGGCGCTGAGCTTTAATACTTTGTCATCCACGAAGCCGGAAAAGCAGCTTTTAAGAATCGTCAGGGATTTTTTCCATATCTTCTTCATGGCTTCGTTTTTTCAGAATGGATAACCGATGGCCAGGTTGAGCACCATATTGGAGATATCTGTTGTTTTATTAAAGACCCATTTCTGTCCATTGGGCAGCCAGGGGTATCGGATGGGTGTCGCCACGTCCACGCGCAGTATCAGGATGCTGATGTCAAAACGAAGGCCGGTGCCGATACCTACCGCTACATCGTTGAGGAAATGACTGGAGAACTGGGAGCCCGGTCTGGAGGTATCCGCCTGACGTGTCCAGATATTTCCCGCATCGATGAATAAGGCCCAGCGGACGACGGAGAAAAGTTTGGTCCTGTATTCCAGGTTGGCTTCCAGCTTGACGTCGCCGGGCTGGTCGGGGATAAACGTGTTTTTGGTCGGGACCCCGGGGAAATAGCTGCCCGGTCCCAGCGCCCGGGAGCGGAAGGCCCGGATGTCGTTGGTGCCGCCCGCAAAGAATTCTTTTACAAAGGGCAGGGTGGAGCTGTTGCCATAGGCAATGCCCAGTCCGCCTGTGATCCGGGAGGCCAGCATGCTGTACTTGCTGAAGCTAAGGTAATGCCGGAAGTCCAGTTCGAAACGTGCGTACTGCGAGAAGGGGGTATTGAAGATTTCCCGCTGTTTGCCATGGTCGATATTGGCTCCGGTGAATAGTCCCAACAGGTTTCCGGACAGGTCGACATTGCCCCGGAAGTAGAAGTTATTGGGTTTGCGGTTGGGTCTTGCCTGGGAGTTATAGGTGAAGTTGTAGATGCTGCCGATGATGAACTGCCGCTCGATGGCCCGGCGTTGGGTGATATTGGTGTCCAGCATGGCCTGGTATGCCGGGGTGATATTGGTTGGATTGACGAGGTTGATGTTGATGAGAGTGACCTGGTGTTCGGTAGGGAGGCTTTGTTTGAAGACGTAGCCGAAGCTGGTCTTGGCTGAGGTAAGGGTATATTGCCCGCTGCGGTCGAAGATCTCATAACCGGCATTGATCCTTGTCTTGGGCACGAACTGGCTACTGGTGGACCAGTGGAAGGGGGATACGATACGGGGGATGTACAAATTCAGGTCCACTCCTCCCCTCGTAGTCCGGATGGTTTGTCCACCGCCGACGGCCTGTTCTTCCAGGCCCGCATAAACGCTGGTGGTAAACAGTTCGGCCCCCCTGAAGATATTCCGGTTTCGCCAGGTCACTGCCACTTCCCCGCCGGTGGTATTATCCGAACGGGAGAGCCCGGAGACTTCAAAACGGATGGATTTCTTCTGGGTAGGATTGAGGTAATAGAAAGCGTTCAATTTATTTCCCAGGGAGGAGTCTACGGGCTCGAAACGAACCTTTACGAATTTGAAAACGCCCAAACTCACCAGGCGGCTAAGGGAGAGGTTGTGGTCATTTCTCCGATAGATGGCGCCGGGTTTGAATACGAGGGTATTGCTGAACAGGGAGGGTTTGAATAAATGCGCCGTATCGATGATGCGATACCCTTCAGGGGTGAGGACACCCCTGTTCAGGCTGGTGTCGGAACGAAGGTCGTATTCGGCGAATACGGTTACTTTATTGATCGTATAGACGTCCTGGGCTTTGCCGGGCGTCTCATCCTTTATATTCAGCTTCATGTCTACCTGGTGGTCTCCCACGGTGGAGTCGACGTCTACGAGAAGATAGTTGGGGTTAAAGAAATAATAACCCCTGTTCTTCAACCGGGTGTCGATCCGGGTGCGTTCGTCTTTTATCACATCCAGGTCATAGCCAGCCCCTTTTTTCAGGAGGGTCCGGCGCTGAAGGCTGTCGATCACTCTATAAATGGAGTCGGTGGGATCGCTGCTTTGTGGAAAGGTGACATTGCGGATGGTATACCGGGGGCCGAATTGGGCTGTATAGATTGCAGTTAATTTTTTATTTTTTACCTCGCTGGTTTGGATGACCGTGTCTTTGAAATAGCCTTTATTTTCCAGGTGGTTCTGGAGCACGTCTGCATTCTTTTGCAGAATCGAAGCTGTAGCCAGTACAGGCGGCTCGCCCACTTTGGTTTTCAACCAGTGTGAAAAGCCCTTGTTCTTTTTAGGGGTGCCGGCGATATTATAGACCCATAATGCAAAGCGGACGCCCAGGATCTTTTTGTTGAGCTTGGGGCGGAGGAGGTCGTCCAGGTCGGACCGGAGGTCTCCCGCCGTGCCTTTTTTGATCTCTTTGGATTCTATTTTTACTTTATTACCAACATATAGGGTCTGGCCGTCCGCCAGGTATTTCGATTCGTTACAGGAGGTCCCGAATACAATACCTATCGCCAGCGCCAGCGTCATCCACTTTCCTTGTACTATGTCCTTTGCCCTATGCGTATAACTCATGGTTGGTCAGTTTTGGGAGTCTTGGTCGCCGCCTTCACTCTTCTTCTTTCTTCCAGTCTCTCCTCCCGGGTACGCCCGAAAATTTCCCTGAACTTATTATAATCGAGGGTTAAAATAAAGCTCACTCCCGTCTCTACCACTTGTCCTTCAATGACGGCCTCATATTGATTCTTCCGGTAGGCCCTGACCATGTAACGGCCGTCCTTGGTGAGCCGGTAATCCACGGCCACGTCTCCTGCAATGTTGGAAGCGTTCTGGTTAGCATTCCCTGTTCCCTGCACGTCGAAGTTGCTGCCTACGTTGACCGTTATCCGGTCGTTGAAGAGACGTTTGGAAACGGAGACGTTGAGTTCCGTGTAGTCCTGTTCGGTACCGGTGCTGAAGTCCTGCTGATTGTTGAGATCGAAGTTGATGTCCACGCCTTTGATCAGGCTGGCGGCCAGCTGGTTGAGCTGATTGGTCAGGATCTGGCTGGCGCTTTGAAAGGCGAGGTTGCCTACGCTGCTGCCGCCACCCGCCTCACTTTGGAGGGGATTCTCCCCTACGAAGCGATTGAGCAGCAGCAAGGCGAAGACCTGTTTGTCCAGTTCGGACTGGTCGTTGCGGATCTGCTGGAGCTTTTGATCCACGTCCGGCCAGAGGCTCAGCAGTTCCTGGGGGAGGGTGATATCAAACGTAATAACAGGTTTCAGCAGCTCGCCTTCCATTTTGAGCGTCACCAGGAAGGGTAGCTTCTGTTTGAACTTGTTGATCTCCGTCGGGGAGCGGTCGGAAATCTCGTTGGCGATGAGGTCGATGGAAGGTGTGTTGGCGGCATAGGTCGCTGTCAAATCCAGGGTGGCGGTAGTCATATCTCCAGTCCAGGTGATGGTGCTGCCATGCTGAATATTGAACTTCCTTTTCAGGACGCTGAGCGAGAGGTTGTAGGAGCCACTCTCTATCTCGAAGGCGCCCGTGAGGTCTGTCTTGCCGCTCTTATCCATGCCAAAGGCCAGGTTGGACCGGCCCCTCACCTGGAGAGCGTCTCCATTCCGTTCGTCGATGACCATGGTGAATATGGCGTTGCTATCGGTCTCGATGTTGATGCCTATATCCATGCCTTTGATGGCGGATTGTTTGGCAGCCAGGGCTTTGGCCCGATGGTCTACCAGCGTATCGCCGGGCATATTCCTGTCGATGAACCTTACGACGCCCTGTCTGTCTACTATTTCGGGGTTACTCTCCGGCAGCACGAAGACAAAGTCGGTCTTCTTATTGACGCGTATGCCGCCATCTGCTTTGAGGTCGTCTACGGGGTTGCCGGTGAGGCTGACCGCGGCATCCATATTCAACTTGCCATAGAAAAGCTGGTTGCCTGTCTGGGGGGCGTTGACCAGCCGGAAATTCTGCGCGTTGAAGGTGACGTCGACTTTGTAATCCCGGTAGTTGCTGGTGTAGACGTTGCCATCCAGGGTAGCCTTATTGTTGGCGGAGTCCCGGAAGGAGAATTCGCTGAAGTTGAAGCCATCCTTGTCGAATTCTATATTGTCATTGGAGACCTTCAGCGGTTCGCCCGTAATCACCGGTGTGATCATCGCGCTGTCAAAGTGAAGATTGCCATTGATGGTGGGCTGGTCCATGGTGCCGGTGATGGCCAGGCTGCCTTTGAGAAAACCTTTCATCGCCTGGACCTGGGTGCTGGCAAAGGACCGGACGGAAGCCAGGTTGAGCTGCCGCAGGTCCAGCTTCATGTCCATCCGGCCTTCGCCGGTAAAGTATTCTCCCTTTACATTGACATCATTCTGATTGCCTTGCAGGGAAATGTCGGCGGCGAAGGCATTCGCTTTTTCATTGTTGACCTTGATGGTCAGATCGCCTACCGAGTCTTTTTTATAGTTGAGCCCTTTGATCTGCAGGTCGGAGGTGAAGACGGGATTGGATAGGATATTTTTTACTTCGGCTTTTCCATTGAGCGTTCCGTCGATCAGCAGGGAGTCCTGGTTGGCAAAGCGGCTGAGGGTGCTGAGCTTAAAGTCGGTAAACGACACGTCGATGGGGGAAGTCGGGGCCGGCGGGTTACTTTTGACCTGCAGGGATTCGCCCTTGTTGCTGATCGAAAAGTTATTGACGACGATGCCGGCGGAGTCATAGAGAAAATAGTTATCCCGGCTGACCTGCCATTGATCGTGGTTCAGCAAGAGGCTGTCGGGATTGAGGATGAACTTCAGGCCGTCGCTGAGTTTGTCCAGCTGGCCGGCCAGGCGGTAGTAATCTTTTCCTTTTTCGTCCTTCACCAGGAGGCCGGTAAATAATTTATTGTCTGCCAGATAACCCCGAAGGGAGGTCTGGTGGAGGGTGAGGCCGCTGCCGGTTATCCCGGCGATGTCCAACCGATATTTCAGCTGGCGGCCGGAGGAGGAGTCGGCGGGGGCGGAAGCCGAGTCGCGGGAAACGGCCGCTACGTTCCGGGCTGCTGCCGACGAGTCAGAGTGTGGTACCGATCCGCGGGAAGCCAGGGCTGTCGACGAGTCACGGAGAGCTGCGGAGTCACGGGAAGCCGGGGCCATCGCCGAGTCGCGGAGGGCTGCTGAGTCGGCGGGGGCAGGGGCTGAAGCCGATGCGAATCCGGTGATAGGTGTAAAAGCGCCGGTAGAAGTCTGAAAGGTGACCTTTTGCAGCACCTGGCTGCCGAACTGGACCTTTGGGGCGTCGATCGTCATTCTAAGGTCCTTTCGATCGCTGTTGAAGGCCATCTGTGCGTAGATGCTATCCGTTCCTTTGAGGGAGGGCATCAGGGTGAGCGCCAGGGGCGACATTCTGACGTGCAGCTGCATCCGCCAGTCCTGGGCAGTGAAGGCGGTGTCCCTGAAGCCATTGAGGCGATAGTATTTATTGATCGTCTGTTCCAGGGCCTGGGGAACTTCGGTCAGTTTGTATTTGCCCAACAGCTCCAGGTCGGCCATCTCTGAATGGAACTGAAGGTCCTGCTGATCGCCGATCCTTTTTGCCAGCAGCTGCATGCTGTCGGTAGCCAGCCGTTGGGTCCCCTGTACCACTATCAGCCTGGATAGTTTGAGGCTGCCGTCCAGGGAGTCGGGATTGGTGCTGGCAAAGTCACCATGGATAATACCTTTAAACTGAAGGGTGTCTTTTATAAGATGGAGTGCATGGAGGTCGAGGGTGTCGATCTGCCAGTCCAGTTGGAGGGCGGGGAATTTATTTTTCAGGTCGCCTGTAGCGCGCAAGTCGAAATGGACCGCCTCGTTGTCGATGGTAGCCTGCATCTGGAATTGCCGGTCGGCGATAGAGCCGTCGAACTGCAGGTCCCTATAGTTATATTTTTTTATAAGGGCGGAGGTGATGTGGCCATTGAGGGTCGCATTGGCATGGGGCAGGTCGAGGCCCCGGCCTTTGGCGGTAAAATTGGCCGTTACGGGTCCCCACTGCAAGGAATCTTTCAGGATGTAACCCAGGTCCAGGGCTTTGGTCTGCAGGGCCAGGTCATAGGTGGCGCCCGCCGGGTCCTTATAGCTGCGAATAGTTCCTTTCACGATGACGTTGCCGGAGCTGGTGTTCAGCACCAGGTCGGGGATGAGGTCCTGCATGCCGCCATTGATCTTTCCCTTCAAGGAGTAATGGGCGGGGATGGCGATGTTGGCAGGGAGTACGTCTTTGGGCAGCAGGGCTATCAGGCCTTTCTGCGACCCGGAAATATTTTTGATGTCCAGGTTAGCGGCGATGCGTTTGGGGTCTGCCGGGTAGGCAATGGTGCCGGAGAGGTCTATTTTGAAATCCTGTATACCGCTGAACTGCAGGGTCTCTACCCGCAGGGAAGCCAGGCTGCCTTTTAGCCGGGCATTGATGGACCAGGTATCGGCGGGATGGGCAAAGGCCGGTTGGGTGGCCAGGGAGGGGACAAAGGTCAGGATGTCCTTTACCTGGACCCTGCTATCCGCCAGGTCTACATCGAGCAGGGTATGTGCAGGGTCCTTCATCATAGCAGCCAGGGAAGGGTAGCTGATGGCGGCATTGCGTTGTAGCAGGGTGCCTGGTGTCCTCACCAGCAGGTCTTTCAGCACCATCTTTTTGTCTGTATACAGGAAGCTGGTCTGCAGCTGGTCCAGCTGGAAGCCGGACTGTTCTTTAAACTGTCCTTTGGTAAGGGCGCCGCTGATAGCATCTTTGTTATAGTGGAGTTTGCCGGCGTGGAGGGTGAGCTGGGTTATCTTCAAATGCCCATAGTCCATACCGGATTTTTGTCTGCGCTGGTTGTCGTCATCGTATTGAAAATTGTTGCCGTTCAGCTCGAGGCTGGCTGCGGCAAAAGACCAGCCGGATGAAGTGTCGGCGGGGGCCGGGGGTGGGGTCCCTTTGCCCCGGGTGGTCGGCTTGGCGGAAGCCGTGGTTCCCGAACCTGCCGAAACGTTGCGTGCAGAGGCGATGGCCCGCGTACCTGATGGGGGAGCAAGTTTCCCCATGTGAATGACGGTGGTAGTGCTGTCGAGGGATACCTTATCGATGTCGATGATGCGGTTGTTGAGGTCGAAGCTCTTCATGTTGGCGGCAAGACGGCCCAGCTGCAGGTTGGTGTAGAAGGCATTCACCGTATTGCGATAGTCGAGTGCGCTGTTCTCTACTTTTATTTTTCCCAGCTTTAATTGGAAAGAGGAGGCTGCCGTGTCGGGTGCAGCGGGTGTGGAAGAAGGGGAGGCCGCTGTCAGGGGCTGAGTCTGGAAGATGCGGGCCCGCAGTCCTTTCATGTAAAAATCGGAAACGGAGAAATGGAGGGCTGTCGGATCGAAGCTGTCCATTTTTGTCTCGCTGTTGTCGATCCATACTTCTACGTCATTGCCGGTGACAACGTCCTTGTAGACCATTCGTATCTTTTCCAGCATGATCTTCCGGAGGGCCATCTTCATGGGGCTGGAGGATTTTTTGGTCGTGGTATCCGGGGCGCCGGCAAAGGCGTCGGCGATAAACTGGAAGTTAAAGGCGGTATCGGGCAGTTGTCTTTTTACTTTTACGGTAAGGTCGCTGAGCTGTAATTTTCCGATGTCTATGTTGTTGTGTAATAATCCCCACATATGGATATCCACCAGGATGGTGCCGGCGGAGAGCAGGGTATCCTTTTGCCGGTCTTCCACATAAATGTTCCTTATTTCGATGCTCTCGGGGAATTTGATGAAGATCTTGCCGATCGTTATGCGGGTTTTGAGCTTTCGGGAAAGATAGGTCTCCGCTTTACCGCGAATAATATTTTGTACATAGGGGGTTTGTATCAGAAAGATCACCAGGATCAGAATGATAAGGATGGTCAACAATATTTTTAAAAACACCCTCGCCAACCTATGTATCACGGATCTGCGTGGTTTATTTTCCGGCTGGCTGCTCTCCATAAATTATATTTCTAACTAATATTAAAACTTTACCATTACTTGTCAAAATGCAGACCACATTAAAGGAGATTTGCCTCATTGTTTGATTTACGGGGCTATCCCGGAGAAATCCCTGTAATTCAGGGTCTTTGTGCCCTTTTTTCCCCAAAGACGTACCGATTTTTCTACAACGCCGGACCCCGGTCAGGGGCATTTAGGCATCGTTACAGGCCGTTTAGTTTTCTGGCGTCCGATTTGTCCTATCTGAACTACTTATCCATTATTAAAAACTGGGATTATGCTCAAGCAAGTTCAAACACAGAAGCAACACCACACGATCCTGCCGCAACAGATTGAATTGCTGAACCTTTTCCATCTGAATACCCTGCAACTGGAACAGCGAATCCAGGATGAATTGAATGAAAATCCCCTATTGGAGGAAAATTCTTCCCAGGATGAGCTCCTGACGGACAAATTTTCAAAAGATACGGTCCAGGATTTTCAGAATTGGGAAGAGTATGGCTATGATGATATTCCTGATTATAAGACCGAATATAAGAATTACCTGCCGACCGATAAAATACCTGAGAAGCCCCTGGCGGAGACACCGGATTTCCGGGAAGAGCTGAAGAAGCAATGTCGTTTCCTCGCCGTGCCGGAGGACAAACTTTTCCTGTTGGACTTTCTCATCGATTCCTTAAACGAGAATGGGTTCCTGGAACAGGATATGGAAGAGCTGGCCTCCGAGATCTCTTTCTCCCGGAAAACCTGGATAGAGCCGGCCGAGCTGGAAGAGGGGCTGGTCTATATCCGTGACCTGGAGCCTGCGGGCGCCGGTTGCCGGTCTGTACAGGAGTATATGCTGCTGCAGCTAAAAAAGATGAACATCAAACAGCCCGACGTGCGGATGGCCATCCAGCTATTGGAAAATCATTTCCAGGACCTGCGGGGCTGTAATCTGGAAAAGCTCAAGCGGCACCTGGGGCTGGAAGACGACGAGATCAAGATCGTATTAAACCTGCTGGCTCATCTGAAGACGCGGCCCTTTAGCCATGTAGCTACGGACAACCAGGTGAATCCTTCCATCCTGCCCGATTTCATCGTATTGGACAGTGGGGATACCCTTGATGTAGCTTTATACCGCCAGCGGTCGTCCAACCTGCATATCAGCCAGTCCTGGGCGGAGATGGTGCAGAATGCCTCGCAGAATGCTGCAATCGAGAAATCCGCCAAACAATACCTCCGCAGTAAGCTATCTTCTGCACAGTGGTTCATCAATGCCATCCAGCAGCGGGAATCCAACATGCTGAAAATTATGAAGACCATTGTCGAATTACAATACGAGTATTTCAAATATGGGGATATCCTGCTGCTGCATCCCATGAAGTTAAAGGACATCGCCGATAAGGTGAAGGTGGATATATCCACCGTGTCCCGCCTTACCTGTAATAAATATGCAGAGACCTCCTTCGGCACCATTTTGCTAAAGGACCTGTTCACGGAAGGCATCGTCAATAAAGAGGGGAACAATATCAGCAATAAGGTCATCCAAAGTATTATCGAAGAGCTGATCCAGGCGGAGGATAAGAAAGCGCCTTATACGGACCGGCAGCTGGTCTCCATCCTTGCGACCCGGGGTTATACGATTGCCCGGAGGACTGTCGCCAAATACAGGGAGCTGATGGATATCCCCGTGGCTCAGATCCGGGGGCTCTGGGATTGAGCCCGGCCTGGGATGGAGATCAGGGATGCCCCTATGCAGGTATGATCCTATACAGGTATGATGCTATGCGGGTATGATGCTATTCAGGTGTGATGCTATGCGGATAGGGTCCTATGCGGGTATGGTCCTATAAAAAAATTACGGCCGCCTTCATTTGCATGAAGCGGCCGCTTTTTTGTACCCCGTTTTCCTATCTTACCTCGTTTAAAATGCAAACCCGACGTAGATCGAGACCCCTGCATTTTTTGAATTCTTGGTCAGGTCTCCGGAAAGGTTGCCCGATTTCCCGATATTTCTCAGTCCATAGTTATACCGGGCGCCCAATGTAAAAGCAGATACATCAAATCCCACGCCACCTGCCAGACCGACGTCCCAACGGTTAAAATCGCCCGTGTTGAGCTCAGTAGCGCCTTCGATGGACCCATTGTTGTTGACATTCTTCACATTGGCCGATACCAGGTAACCCAGGTAGGGCCCTGCATGGATGTTAAAATTCGGGGTAATGTTGACTACCGCCAGGACGGGCAGTTCCATGTAGCCCAGGTTGAAGCGGTATTCTCCGTCCCCCTGAACAAAGTTGCTGTAAGTGTCCTTGGCTCCCTTCACACTATACAATAATTCGGGCTGGATCGAGAAGCCTTTTGTAACGGGGAGTTTGGCGAAGATGCCCGCATTGAAGCCTGCTTTCATGTGCTCACTGGAGACATTGTCCACATAGAGGCTGGTAAGATTGAGACCACCTTTGATCCCAAATTTCGGGGTCAGTTTATTTTCTCCCGTAATCGCCTGTTGCTCCTGGGCTTTGGCGCCGGCAGCGGCCACGACCAGGGCCGCCATAAAGAAAACACTCAACCTTAGCTGGTGAATCATAGTTTGTTGCTTTTTCATAACAGATTATTTATTTGTTATGAATGTCTTCAATTGTTGTGCCCAGTCTGGCACAAAAGTGGCTCGTATTTAAGAAAACAATTAATTATGAGAGCAATATGGACGGGGGCTATCGGCTTTGGCCTGGTAAATATCCCCATAAAAATATACAGCGCTACGCAGGGCAGCGAGCTGGACCTCGATATGTTGGACAAAAAAGATCATTCCCATATCCGATTCAAAAGGGTGAATGAAAATACCGGCAAGGAGGTGGCCTGGGAAAATATCGTAAAAGGGTATAAGCTGGATGACCGGTATATTGTCCTCACGGATGAGGATTTTGAGAAGGCCAGCCCGGAGAAGAGCAAACTCATTGAAATAACGGAGTTTGTGGAAGAGACGGAAGTCGATGGAATGTATTATGATACGCCTTATTACCTGGAACCGGAGAAGTCAGGGGCCAAAGCGTATGTATTGTTGCGGGATGCGTTGCAAAAAACCGGGAAAGCGGGTTTTGGCAGTTTTGTGTTGCGGAATAAGGAAAACATCTGTCTCATCAGGGCTCTGGAGGATGTATTGGTCCTGAACAAACTCCGGTGGGCCCAGGAGATCCGGCCTACGGAGGAGCTGAATATCCCCGGCGGAAGCACCAAGCCGGCAGAGATGAAGATGGCCGTCGAACTGATCAATCATCTTTCCGGGAAATTCGATATTTCGAATTACAAGGATACTTATTCGGATGAATTGATGAAGCTGATCAAGGCGAAGGCGAAGGGAAAGAAGCTGGTACAGCCGACCCTCCGGGTGGTGCATTCTCCGAAGAAAGATCTGTTGTCCCAGTTGAAGGCCAGTTTGCAGGGAGGAAGAAAGAAAGCAAGCTGAGGTCCTTATTCCAGCACTTTCGATTCCCGTTTGAGGATAAAGACGGCCGTATCGGAAGTCTGGATGCTGCCGCCATAATCTATGGCGTAGATCTTTGTAAATTCTGCCCCCAAATAGAGGATAATAGAGGAATAATATACCCAGACGAGGATGATCATAATAGAGGCGGCCGCTCCATACATGACCCCAAAGTTGGAGTTACCCAGGTAGAGGCCGATGAGGAATTTTCCCAGAATAAAAAGAAGGCCGGTAAAACAGGCTCCGATGAAGGCGTCCTTCCACCGGATGATGGCATCCGGCAGGACCTTGAATATGATGGTGAATAAAATGATGACAGCCGCCAGGGTAAGGAGCACGTTGACCCCGTAAAAAAAATAAATGGTAAAATTGGAGAAGTATGTTTTCAGGTAGTTGCTGAGCAGGTCCATGAGTGAATTAATGATCAGGGCTACCATAGAGACAAATCCAAAAGCAACGATGAGGGAAAAGGATAATAGCCGGTTGATGATCAGCTTGAGCCAGCCTTTTTTTGGTTTGGCCTGTATGGACCACATGTAGTTGATGGAACCTTGTATTTCGGTAAAAACCCCGGTGGCGCCTATGATCAGGACTATGCCTCCGATAATCGCTCCTGTAACGGTATGCCTGGATTGCTGAATATTTTTTATGATATCCTGGATCTGTATGGCTGCTTTCACGCCCACCAAACCTCTGATCTGTTCATACACCCGGCCTTCTACCGCCTGTTGTCCCCAGAAGATACCCGCCAATGAAATAACGACGATGAGGAGGGGGCCCATGGCGAAGATGGTGGAGTAAGAGAGGGAAGCACTGAGCTTAAAAGCGTTATCTTTATCGAATTCTACAGCGGCCTTCTTTATCACTTTCCAATAGATCGGTATTTTCTTCATCTCTTTAATGTTGTTGTAGAGTTTCTTCCCCAATTTAGGGTATTAAACGCTGATATTTCATCTTACAGGGGCTTTAAAAAACCTGGCAAGCATTTTTCATTGCTATTATCAGCAAACATTTCCTAACGCAAAATTATTTTTATGAGCGGATTACTTTATTTAATAGCTATTATATTACTGATAGGATGGCTGTTGGGAGTTTTCGTATACAGTGTGGGCGGACTCATCCACATATTAATTGTACTAGCCATTATTTCATTGATCCTGGGTATTATCAGGAGGGCATGACCGAATTGATCAGGACGGTTCCATGGGTATAAAAGGGATGGGTCAATAGACGACCCGAAAAGCCGGTCAGCTGACCGGCTTATTTTATAATAATAGGATCATGCTGTTATGCATCAGTTAAAATTAGCTTCGCCGTTGCGCAGTGCCGCTATCCTCATCATCCTGGTGATCAGCTTTGTCATTTTGTCCTGGGCGGAGGTGGTAATCGTACCTCTGCTGTTTGCCATTATCTTCTCGACGATGTTGTTCCCCATCTGTCTGACGCTGGAGAACTGGGGATGTCATAAAGGGGTGGCGGCTTTTAGTTCCATCCTGGTAGCGGGTGTCCTCTCCGCCATCTTTCTAACGGTCGTCATCACGCAGCTGATGCATCTTGTCGGGGAGGCGCCCCAATTTATCCAACGGATCTCCGTGCTGGTGGACAAGGGGGAAACCTATGTGGCGCAACGTTATCATATCGAGAAGGCCACGCAAGCCGATCATGTGCATCAGCAGCTGGTCAAGTTGCTGGATAACAGCAGCGCATATTTTTCTTCCACGATGTCTTTTACCACAAACCTGGTATCTTCCTTTCTGTTGGTATTGCTGTTCAGTTTCTTCCTCCTGTATTTGAGAGTATTCTTTCTGGAATTTTTTTATAAGGTCTTTGCCTCTTCTGAAAAGGATCTGATCGACGACACCGTGCAAAAAATATATGCGGTCATTCAAAATTATCTGTTGGGTCTGCTGAAGGTCATTGCGATCGTAGGGACGCTGAATTCTGCCGGGCTCTGGGCATTAGGCATAGAGTCCCCCTTATTCTTTGGGTTCCTGGGCGGGTTACTGGTCATCATCCCCTATATAGGCATTCTCATCGGGTCGGCCCTACCCTTCCTGGTAGCGTTGATCACCAAAGATTCTTACTGGTATGCCGTGGGGGTGATGGGGGTATTCCTTTTTGTACATGTGCTGGAAGGCAATCTGATCACGCCTTATGTAGTAGGCTCAAAAGTGAGCATTAATCCCCTCGTTGCCATATTTTCCCTGCTGCTGTTCGGGAAGCTGTGGGGGCTGGCGGGGCTGATCCTTGCCCTACCGGCGACGGCTATCTGTAAGATCGTTTTCGATACGTTGCCGGGATTTAAGGCGGTAGGTTTTTTATTGGGGCAGCCGCAGAAATATCATTTTAAACGTTATTCCCGGCTGCATGCGAAGCTGCGCAGCAAGGCACCGGAGGCGACGGAGACTGTGGCGACAGTGGCGCCCGCCAAACCTGGTCAAGCCACCTGAGAGGAAGCCCGGATGTATAACCTGAGGATCTTCATCAGGGTGCCTTCTTCCGCCGTCAGGGTTTCACCGGTTTCACCTTCTCCCTCTGCGGCATCCAGTTCCCGGAGATATTTTACCAGTTTGTTCTCTTCGTAGAGCTGTATCAGCCCCGGGTGGACATAATATTTTTTACATACGGTACGGGTATTGCCCAATTTCTCGCTTACGGCGTCCAGCACGGCGATGACATTCTTCTTAATGTCTGCAGCCGTCGTGGCCTCGCCGAGGGTCCGGAAAACCTGCAAGGCATTCAGCGTACCCGCCCAGGTACGAAGATCCTTAGCGGAGAAATCTAACTGGGTCACCTGACGGATATAGGCATTCACCATTCCTGAATCGATGCTCCTGCGGCTGCCGTCTTCCGTATAATACTGGAACAATTCCTTGCCGGGAATATCATGACACTGACTGACGATGCGGGCCAGCCTTTTACTCCGTAAGGTAATGTCGTGGTGAACGCCTTTTTTACCGATGAAAGAAAACATCAGCTTGTCGCCCGCAATGGAAACATGTCTGTTCTTCAAGGTCGTCAGCCCATAGGAGCCGTTAGACTTCTCATACTCATTATTTCCCACGCGGATATAGGTCCTTTCCATCAGGCTGATCACGGTAGCCAAGACTTTCTCCTGGGACAGCTCTTTTCCCCGGAGGTCCTCTTCCATTTTAGCCCGCAGGGGCGGCAGCGCCTTTCCAAATTCATATAACCGGTGAAATTTCGTCTCGTTGCGCAAGGAATTCCATAGGGCATGGTACCGGTATTGTTTGCGTCCCCGTAAATCCAGGCCTGTAGCCTGGATATGTCCTTTTTCATCGGCGCAGATCCATACTTCCGACCAGGAGGGGGGGATGGCTAATTTCCGGATGCGGTCCAAGGCCTTTTTGTCTTTGATGGGTCTCTTGTCCAACAGATAGGAAAAGCCTTTTCCTTTTTTCAGGCGGCGGATGCCCGGCTGCCGGTCGCTGACATAGACCAGGTGGGCGGCCGATGCCGTCCTTTCATAGTCCCGGTCTACTTGCAGGAACTCTTTATGCGATAGAGAGAGGATGTCTTCCACGGTATTATTTTTTTACGATAAAAGCCATCCCGGAATCCCGGGATGGCCACACCTAAACCCCTACTACACATTCTTTTCAGGTTGTATTACCATTACATAAAAAAACATGCCACCATAGGAGATGGACAAGTCTGGCTTAAAGCTTGCAGGAATGCGGGAATATGCCGGATCAATTTCTAAGTCAATTCGATCGTTTTCCTGATTATGTATGGGATGGACTGTTGGCGGGGGTGGCTATCGTCATCGGTCTTATCATGAAGTTCATGCTGTCGCTGCTGCTGCACAAGAAGCCGCCAGACGGCAAACCCTCCTTCTCCTTTACCCGGTCCGTGCTGTCGAGGCTGGGCAAGCCTTTCAGCTATTTCCTTCCCCTGCTGACCCTCAACTTCCTCATGCCGCTGATGAAAGTAAAGGCCAGCCTTTACCCCGCCCTCAATAAGACGGTGGAGATCCTGCTGGCCGTCTCTTTTGCCAATGTGCTGATCGGGGTGGTAAAGGTGTTCGAGGATTATGTCTATCATTCCTTCGATATCCAGAAAGCCGACAACCTGAAGGAGCGGAAGATAAGGACCCAACTGCAATTTGTCCGGAGGCTGGCCATCAGTCTGATCATTATCCTTACCGCCTGTATCATCTTACTCAGTTTTAACAACTTGCGCAAGCTGGGAGCCGGCCTGCTCACCGGGGTGGGTGTGGGCGGTATCATCATTGGTTTTGCGGCCCAGAAATCCCTGGGTAATCTCCTGGCAGGTTTCCAGATAGCGTTTACCCAGCCATTGCGGATCGACGATGTGCTGGTGGTGGAAGGGGAATGGGGTCGCGTGGAAGAGATCACCCTCACTTATGTGGTCCTCAATATTTGGGACCAGCGCCGGCTCATCCTGCCGATCAATTATTTTGTCGAGAAACCTTTTCAGAACTGGACCCGGAATACGGCGGACATCATGGGGACGGTATTTTTATATCTGGACTATACCGTGCCCCTGGATGCGTTGCGAAAAGAGCTGACCCGTCTACTGGAAATCAATCCTTTATGGGATAAACGAATCAATGTGCTACAGGTGACCAATACCAGTGAACGAACGATAGAGGTGAGGGCCCTGATGAGCGCCAGCAGTTCGGGGAATGCCTTTGATCTCCGGTGCGATATCCGGGAGGGGCTGGTGCGCTATATCCAGGTCCATTATCCCGGCAGTTTTCCCGTGACCCGGGCCGTTGTCGAGGGGCCGGGCAAGGAGCCGCTGTGGAAAGTCCCCGCGGGGGGAACTGAAGTGAAAGGGCATCCGGATATCAAGAGTCCGGATGGGAAGGCTGTTTAGGGGACCGGGACGCCGGTGATGGAAGAGATGGGAATGCCGGGGTGCAAGAAGCGCCGGGGTACAGGAAGGGCCGGGGTGATGGAAACAAAGGGGTGATGGAACACCGGGGTGATGGAAGCGCCGGGCGCAAGAAACACCGGGGTGATGCTGGAACGATTTTTTAAGCATACCCTTAAAAACACTATGGAAGACCTATTAGAAGAAAAAACACCCGTGGCCGGTCCTATCCGGCATACCAATACAGAGGCGGAGATGGAGGAGCAACCCGTTTATGAACGGGAGTACGACCGGGAAGAAAAAAAACTTTATGGCAAGGTGGCCGTTATTTCGGGCGGCGATAGTGGGATTGGCCGGGCCGTTGCCGTACATTTTGCCCGGGAAGGGGCTGATGTGGCCATACTCTATCACAAAGAGGAGGAAGATGCTAAAACCACGCAGCGGCTGGTCGAAGAAAAAGGGAAAAAAGCGGTGATCATCGCTGCCGATGTCAGCAGTGAGACCGATTGTCTCTTCGCCATTCAACTGGTAATAGAGGAATTCGGCCAGTTGGACATCCTCGTGAACAATGCTGCTATACAGCATGTGCAAAAGGATATTGAAAATATATCGGAAGATCAATTGGAGGAGACTTTCCGGACGAATATCTTTTCCCAGTTCTTCCTTGTGAAGGCGGCGTTGCCGTATATGAAAAAAGGGGCGGCTATTATCAACACCGCGTCCGTTACCGCCTATCATGGCAACCCCGTCCTGTTGGACTATTCTTCCACGAAGGGAGCCATTGTCGCCTTTACCCGGTCGCTGTCCCAATCTCTTGTGGAAAAAGGGATCCGGGTCAATGCTGTAGCGCCGGGTCCTATCTGGACGCCCCTGATCACGTCAACCTTCCCCGAGGAGAAGATCTCTACTTTTGGCAAGGATACACCGATGAAGCGGGCCGGGCAGCCGGCCGAAGTGGCGCCTAGTTTTGTTTTTCTTGCGTCGGAGGATGCCAGCTATATGAGCGGGCAGGTGTTGCATCCGAATGGAGGAGAGGTGCTGAATACTTAATATGCCTGGACCGTGGAAAAGGGGAAAAGGGTGTTATAATCGAAAAAAATAATATGAACGAGCGGGTCTTTGTTTAATAAATGCCCCCGATGATTAGAAATCAATCAATTTTACATAGATATCCCCTATCATATTTAGAATTTATTTAATTTCGTCTTAGGATAAGGTCTAAATCAGAGTCGACTCCTTACCCGGTATGTTCATACCGGGTTTTGTTTTTTAGAAGGGGGCACGAATAGGGTCCGGCGAATTAATGGAAAAAATTCTTTTTTTTTAAGAAAAATTTCTATCTTTGGTAAATGGAAGAAGAAGTGCTAATAGAAAGAAGAAAAGAAAGAAAAGCAAACCCTTTGTTATCAAAATATGAAAAATCTTTTGATAACTCTATCTCTATTTTGTTAAACTCCAGGAAGGGTCTGAAGCCGCAAGCTGTGTTTGATTTTATTTCCCTCTCCCAGTTTGCCCCTCCGGTGATCGAGCAGCTATTAAAGAAAACAATAAAGACCTTCACTAATTATAAAGAGCAGAATACTTTATTAGATGCTGTCATCAGTGAAAAACTGTTAAAACTTTTTGCGCTATACAACAAAGGTATTTCTGTATTTGGTTCCGTTGAGGAATTTAATAAATGGATGGGGGAAGCCGTTTTTGGGCTGGGTTACCAGGTTCCCCGGGAGATATTGGATACTATAACAGGCATTGACCTGGTGGGAGAAGAGTTAACAAGAATTGAGTACGGAGATCTTGCCTGATCATGATTGTCTACAGAATTACCCTGGTAAAATATGCTGATAAACTGGTTGCCTCCGGCAATGCCGCCCGGTGGAACTCCAAGGATATAAAAGCAATTTATACATCCGGGACAAGGTCATTGGCATGTCTGGAAAATGTGGTCCATCGAAGCTCAAGAGGCCTTGATGAAAAGTTCAGGGTCCAGGTGATCGAAATACCCGATAACCTGAAAGTAAGCATCTGTGACAAAGAGAGCCTGATGGACGATTGGCAAAACTACGCCCATATGCCCTATACACAAGGGTTAGGTGATGCCTGGGTGGAAGAAGCCTCTGCAGCCGTGTTAAAGGTCCCCTCGGTAATCATCCATGAAGAATACAACTATATTCTCAACCCGGCCCATGGGGATTTTTCAAAGATAAAGCTCCTTCGGAACGAGCCTTTCCAGTTCGATGGCCGGCTGGCCAACTGATTCCGGGCCGGACTGCCGGCGATTCCGGGGCCGGGGTACCCGGCGAGCTTTATTCCGAGTAAGCTCCTACCGTGGCCGGCTGGAAGTTGAAATATTGCCGGGCATTATAATAGCAAATATCTTTCACCACTTTCCCTATCCATTCCAGGTCATTCGGCAATTCCCCGTTGGTAATCTCTTCCCCGAATAAATTACAAAGTATACGGCGGAAGTACTCATGCCGGGGGAAGGAAAGAAAACTGCGGGAGTCGGTCAGCATGCCTACGAAACGGCTTATCAGCCCCATATTGGAGAGTGCATTGATCTGCCGGGTCATGCCGTCTTTCTGGTCCATGAACCACCAGGCAGAGCCGAACTGGATCTTACCCGCGATGGAGCCATCGTTAAAATTACCGATCATGGTTGCCATCAGTTCGTTATCAGAAGGATTCAGGTTATAAAGGATGGTCCTGGCCAGTTTGTCTTCTTTATCCAGTCTGTCGAGGAATTTCGCCAGGGCCCTTCCCTGGGAGAAATCCCCGATGGAATCCCATCCCGTATCGGCCCCCAGGCGTTGCATCATCCGGCTATTGTTATTCCGGAGAGCGCCCAGGTGGAATTGTTGTACCCATTCTTTTTCCCAGTCCCATTCCGCGAAGTGAACCAGCATGGCAGACCTGAACTTGCGGCGTTCGGTCTCGCTGAGCACCTTGCCCATCCTCACCTTATTGAAGGCGGTCTCCACTTCCACTCCTGTGAACTCTTCCACATAGATCTCCTCCAGGCCATGGTCGGAGACGGTACATCCCATGGAAGCGAAGAAATCATGCCGGTTCTCTAAAGCAAACAGGTAGTCGTTGAAATTAGAGATGGCGATATTGGTAGCTGCTTCCAGCTTCTTTATATAGGCGGAAAAGTTCTCCGGGTTGTCCACATTCATCGCGTTGTCCGGGCGGAAGGCGGGAAGGATGGGGATCTCAAAACCATCCTGTTTCAGCTTCTGGTGAAACTCCAGGGAGTCCACGGGATCGTCTGTCGTACAAACGGCGCTGACGTTCATTTTCCGTAACAGGTTGCGAACGGAATATTCTTTTGTCTGCAGTTTCTCCGAGCAGGTGTCATAAATGCTGCGGGCTGTACGGGCGCTGACGATGTCATGCACATCGAAATACCGTTGCAGTTCCAGGTGTGTCCAGTGAAAGAGGGGGTTGCGGAGGGTATAGGGAACGGTCTCTGCCCATTTCTGAAATTTTTCCCAGTCCGGCTTATCGCCGGTGCAATATCCTTCTTCCACTCCGTTGGTACGCATCGCCCGCCATTTATAGTGATCGCCGTAGAGCCATGCCTGGGTGAGGTTAGCGAACTGGTGATCGGCAGCTATCTGTTGCGGGGGCAAATGACAATGATAATCTATGATAGGCATCTCTTTGGCGTAGTCGTGGTACAACTCCTGGGCTGCCTTGGAATGTAGCAGGAAATTCTCGTCCAAAAAATTTTTCATAATAATAACTTTATAATTGGTACTATTTTATCGCCGCGCCTGTTGTATCAACCATTTTGCCAGGTCTTTCGCCGCATTAAAGTTCTCATATTCCGCCGGAAGTTTCCTCCCATCCAGGTATTCATTATAAAACCAGGGATCGCCCACCGCGAAGACCGTGCCTTTGCCGATATGGGCAATGGCCATGATGGTCTTTCCTGCATCGGTAAAGTGAGGTTTGGCCGGGGGGCTCAACCGCAGGGTACTCAATTCTTTTATGTAAATTTTCTTTGTTGTTTTGAATATTCCATCCTGTGCTGTCATGGTGAAGGCGCCCATTTCATATTGATTGCCCGTGACCTGGTGGTAGTTGTCTTCGTTGAAATGAATGCCCATCTTCTCCGCCAGCCGGTTGAAATGGGGGAATTCCGCATTGGCGGAGTCATTGCTCATCAGCAGTAAGACCCCACCCTCTTCTACCCATGAATGGATGGCGGTGATGTCTTTGGAGCCGGGATAATTCGGGGAGGGGCTCTCTTTTTCGTTATCCGGATCCACGATGATGTATACAGAAGCTGCCTTTAACCGTTGGGTGGTAGGAGCTGCCGGCAGGGTGTCCGTGTGCATGCCATAGGACCGGAACACGTTTCCGAAGAGGGAGAAGCCGCTGTTAGCCTGGTCGTTCCAGGTATAATGATACCGTACCATGGCCCCGGTGATGTCCTTATGATGCTCGTTATTAAAATAATAATCCAGCAGGACTGTCCTGCCTTTCCCCAGTCCCAGGGTGGGCAGCAGGTCCATTTCGTCGGCCGCCAGCAAAAAAGCTCCCAGGCCTTTGGGGTCATTGGTGACTATTTTTTCGCTGATGTAGTATTGATAGCTGCCATCCCGGTAGGGGTCTCCTCCCAGGCCGCTGACACTCACCGTTCCCTGGAGGGCGGACTGCCCGCCGGCATCTGTGATCAAAAATTTCCGGAGAATAGCTTCATATCCTTTTTTTGCAGCCGCCAGATTGGTGGCGGGCAGGTAGCCCAAACGAACTCCTTTTGCCAGGGTATATACGAACATACAGCTGGCGGAGGACTCGGGATAGTTACCGGGGGCGCCGGGTTTGTCCAGGATATCCCACCAGAGGCCCGTAGTGGGGTCCTGCACTTTTTGTATCGCCGCGGCATAACGTTGGAGGATGGCCAGCAGCACGGCCCGGCCGGGATGTCGCGCCGGGAAATAATCCAGCGCATCCACCAGGGCCATTCCATACCAGCCCATTGCCCGTCCCCAGAACTGCGGAGAAAGACCGGAAGTCTTATCCGCCCATTTTTCCTGCCGGGCCTCATCCCATCCATGATAGAGCAGGCCGGTCTTCGGGTCGCGGGCATGGCGTTCGATAGCGGCGAATTGCCGGGTGATGTCGTTAAAGGCCGTGTCCTCATGAAAGAGTGATGCATATTCCGCATAAAAAGGCTGGGCCATGTAGAGGCCGTCCAGCCAAACCTGCCGGGTATATTTTTTCTTATGCCAGAAACTACCTTCCGCCGTACGGGGCTGGTCCCTTAGCTGCTGCCTCAGGATAGTGGCCGCCTTATAATATTTTTCCTGGTTGGTGACCTTGTATAACAAGAGCAGGATCCTGCCGCCCAGCACATTGTCCAGGTTGTAATCGTCCTGTTTGTAGGTAGCGATGTTGCCTTCTTTGTCTACCAGGCGATCGACCAGGTGCTGGATGTATTTGAAGTATCTGGCGTTGCCGGTGTTGTACCAGCAGCCTTCCAGGCCTTTCCATACCAGGCTTTCGTCATAGGTCCATCGCGGAGTTTTGGCGTCCCCCGAATCTTTCCAGGTGGTCATGACCGTTGCAGCGATGGCGGCCGCTTCGGAGCCTGTCTGTTCCGTCTGGGCAAGGGCGGGTCTGCCGGCCAGCAGGGTGCTGAAAAGAAGGGTGGCGACACCGAAGGGACGAAAAGTCATCATCATGTATAATTTATTTTAACGGATTCCATTTTTCTTTAAAGACCCAGGCCGGATCGATCTTCTCCGGAGCAGGGGCCCCGGGAGCCTGGTCCAGGTTGTTCGCGTACCATTTATATTCCTTGCCTTTTTTATGGCAGTCATAATAATAGATCCGGCGTCCCCAGTGAATGGGGGTAGCTGTGGGGACCAGATAAATATCCTGGTCGGCCATGTTGTCCGCAAAGGAACAATGGATCAGGTAGAACTGAGCTTCCCGGTGATAGCGGCCCAGTTTGAACCCGTTGTAGCCGGAGAAGCTACAATCTTTCAGCACCGTCTTCGAGTCCGGGTCCACTGATCCGTCATGCCAGATGCAGGCAGGTCCGTTGAGGGCCACGAAGGTACAGCCTTCGGCATAGGCCCATCCACGGGGGCAATAGAAGTCCACCCCTCCTTCCATCCGGCAATCTTTAAAATAGAACAACCCTGCCGCCACATTCCAGGGACTTACCGTATCTCCTCCAAAGGCCCGCAGGGTGCAATGAAGCACTTTTAGCCGGGTGGTCTGAAAGGAACGGAGCGCCATCTGATGACCAAAAGGGCTGATCTTTTTTTCGTGGGTTGCCGAGTCGGCCGCACAGGAGATGGTTTTATCCGAGGTGTTGTCAAAGCCATAGCTGTTGACAATCGTCAGGTTCTCCAGGGTGATGTCGCTGCCCCGCAGGTTGAGGGTGGCGACGCCCCAGTCATCGGGGTGGTCGCAGCGCCAGGCATCCCTTGCCAGGGAGAAGGTGAGAATGGTATGTTCCCGGTCTTCTCCCTGCAGGATTATATTGCTTTTTTCCAGGAATATTTTCTCGTTATAAACCCCTTTGCGTACATAGATCAGTCTGGGGGTTGGCGATTGGTCGCTGAGGCTGTTGAGCGCATCCTGTATGGTCCTGAAGTCTCCTTTTCCACCGGCGTCGACCACGATGCGGGAGGGGCCGGCTGGTGCAAGCACGAAGACCGGTGCAAGCGTGGAGGCTGGTGCAAGCATGGCGGCCTGTACAACCATGGCGGCCGGTACATGTGCGGATGATGGGTTCCGGGCGTATACATGGGCGCCGGTGGCGAGACAGACCAGGCCCAGGGAAACGAATATGACAGCTACAAGATGCCTCATTTTGGACAATTGTACATAGTATTTGATTAAAGCCGGGGGTTCCGGCTTTATTTATTTACGCAAACGTTACCGTTGGCCAGCCTTTAGAGGGCGATGACCTTTTTCTCCCTGCTGCTGCGGTAAGCTGCCTCTATGATGCGCAGGATGTCGGTCCCATCTTCAGGCGTTACGGGCACGGGTTGCCCATTGCGGATGGCCTCGTACATCCCGTCATAGAATTCGCCGTAGTTGCCTTTTATAGAGACGATGTATTCCCGGATCACTTTGCCATCTTTTTCTGTGTGCAGGAGTCCTTTGGCGCTGTCCGGTTCTACTCCCCAATCCTCTCCTTCCGGCATGGCGCCTGCCAGCAGCCGTGTCTCCTGGGGGTCCCCCTTTGGTTTGAGAAAAGTACCCAGGGAGCCATAGAATGCAAAGGCGGGCAACGGCTCCCGGACCAGGTAGCTGGATTTGAGCCTTACCCGCAGGTTGCGTTCGGCGGGGTAATAAAGTAAGAGTTCCATATAATCATCCACTTTGGAAATGGGGCGGATGATGCCGATGTCGGCAAATACGGCTTCCGGTTTTCCGAACAGCTGCAATACCTGGTCTATTAAATGAGAGCCCAGATCATAGAGCAGTCCCCTGCCCGGGCCAGGAGTTTCTTTATGCACTTTGGGGCTCAGCGCCGTCGTATAGCGGTCATAGTGGATCTCCGCCTCAACGATATGTCCCAGCCAATTTTCGTTTACTATTTGCCGCAGGGTCTTTGCGTCACTATCATATCGCCGGCTTTGATATACGGATAATTTTTTCCCCGTCGACTTAGCCAGCGCCGTCAGTTCTTCTCCTTCTTCCACTGTTATGGCAAAAGGTTTTTCCACCACAACGTGCTTACCGGCCAGCAAGGCCTTTTTCGTATACTCAAAATGGGTGTAGTTCGGGGTATTCACTACCACCAGTTCTACTGCTGCATCCTCCAGGATCTCTTCCAGGGAGCGAACGATGCGGACATAAGGATAAATAGCCGTAGAGAGATGCTTTTCTCTTTCCCAGACGGAATACAATTCGAAGCCAGGGTGCAGATGCAAAAAAGGGGCATGGAATACGCGACCGGACATTCCAAAGGAACAAAGGGCTGTCTTAATTGGTACCATAATGCTGAATTTCTTTGATCCTCAATATTATGTCTTTTAATGATGGGATTGTCCAACTATGGTAAAATTTAGCGCTGCCGCGCCGTAATTAAAGGTCACCGGATGGGTAGACTTTGTAACATCGGTATGCTCTGCCCGGATGCGGGAACATTTGTCCCCGTTGATGCTGAATAGTGTTGCGGAGCCCGGGTTGTAGCCGATGCCGTCGAAAATCAGGTCGCTGCTGTTCTCGATGTAGATGATAGCAGCGGGATCTGCTGCCGTCGAAGGGGCGGAACCTGCGGATGCGGCGGATGAGGCCGAAGCGGCCGATGCCGATGTGGAAGCTGATGCCGGTACAGAAGCCGTCGATGTGACCGGCGCCGGAGACGCTGTCACCAGGCGGATATTTTTCAGCGTGATGTGCTGCCCTGCCGTGATCTCTACTCCTTTAGCAGCCTTTAGCACCATGTTGTCCAGGTAAATATCCCGGATGCTCATTTCCGGAAGCCCCCTTACAAACAGGCCTTCTTCGGCGCCATCGCAAACGACCTGGCTGATATGAATATCCCGGAATTGAGGGGTAGCTTCTGTTACGGGAGGAATTTCCACTTTGGCAGTGCCGGCCGAGATATCCGCCAGAGATGGGGGTTTGGCGAAATAATACATGTCGAGAAAAATGGCTTGATGTACGATGTCTTTCATGCTGATGTTCTTCACATAGATCTTTTCCACTACTCCACCACGTCCCCGGACCGTTTTGAAACGAAGGCCGATGTCCGTGCCCTGGAAGGAGCAATTGTATACAAAGATATTCCGGGCTCCCCCGGACATTTCGCTGCCGATGACAAAACCTCCGTGAGCGCGGTAGACGATGTTATCGCGGACGATGACGTTCTCCGTCGGTCTTCCTCTTTTGCGGCCTTCTTCGTCTCTGCCGGATTTGATGCAGATGCCGTCATCTCCTGCGTCGAAGGTGCTGTTCTCCAGGAGTACATTCTTACAGGATTCAATGTCGATGCCGTCCCCATTGGCGGCATACCAGGGATTACGAACGTGTACATCATGTACCGTGAGATCCTGGCATAGTAAGGTATGCAGGCACCAGGCCGGTGAGTTCTGGAAGCTGGGGCCGTCCAGCAGCACTTTTATACAGTTGGTCAGGACCAGCAGGTTGGGGCGAAGGAAATCCCTGATGTCTTCAAAGGACTGGAGCGACGTGCCGGGTTTCAGTACGCCCGCTTCTTTTGTCCGGTAACCTTTTAATGATTTAGCGGAGGGGAACCAGGTCTTGCCGTCTTCGGTCACCAGGCCTCCGGAGGCCAGTTTTTTCTTCCACTCGCCTTCGGTGAGCCTGTCTTTGGCGATCCAGCGCCAGGCATCTCCATTGCCATCGATGATACCGGTACCGGTGATGGCTATGTTCTCCAGGTCTGTGCCGGAGATGGGGGACTGGCAGCGGGCTGCGGGGTGTCCTTCCCAGTTGCCGGCTAAGATGGGATACTGATCGAAGTCAGCCGTGAACTGGAGGATGGCTGCACGATCGATGTGGAAGTTGACATTGGATTTCAGGATGAGAGGCCCGGTCAGCCAGTAACCTGCCGGCACCATTACCACTCCCCCACCCTTGCGGCTGCAATCGCTGATCGCCTCATTGATGGCGGCTGTATTGAGGGTAAGGCCGTCGGGTTTGGCGCCAAAGGCCCTGATGGAAAAAGTATCTTTTTTGAAGACGGGAGCCTGGACGGACGGGAGATGGTCCCAGGAATAGTCCTGTGCCCAGGTTATCTGTGTGATCAGGGCAAGAGCCGGGAACAGGGCGACCCAAGGTTTCAGTGATGTGTTCATTTTCGTATTCGAATTAATTGGTTGATTCCGGATTCCAATCCCCGAAGATATTTTTTAAAGTGATCTGTTGAGCTTCTTCCTTTGTTAATTGATGGGACCAGGGTACCCTTGACGCCGTTGCTGATCCCGGGCCATAGTTTTGGTATTCTCCATAACGGGCCGTTTTATAGCTGTCCGTATTATTCCAGTTGGACCAGCCTTCCGGCCGGATGAAGCCGTCGATGTAACAATGGATATAATCGACGCAGGCATAGGGACGCCAGGGCCGGCCCAGGGAGGCATTGTGTATCGCTGTGTCGCCCGTCAGCATGCAGTCATAAAAAATAAATCCATAGGGGTGGCCGGCTGGTGTGGAGGCCGCCGTTACATGCGAATTCTTTTTACTGTGAATATGACATTTTGTAAACCAGGCGGTGGCGGCGCCAAAGATAAAGTCGGTGGTGCCTTCTATATAACAATCCTTATAATATTGCCGGCTGGTCTCACTATTGAGGAAGAGGATGTCCTGGTTGCCGATGAAACGGCAGTGAATAAACCGGGCCCTGTCTCCCTGTACTTCCAGCGCCACGGCCTGTCCCGCGGAAAACCCCGCGTCATTGCGGAAGGTCAGCTCCTTTGCGGAGAATTCGTTGCCCCGGACCCGAAAGCTGTAGGAAGAGCGGGTGTTGATGCTGTCGCCCGACGGGGACAATTTTCCCGAATGGTCGTCATAGGTGAGGATGGTGGAAAAGGCATCTTCTCCCACCAGTGAGACAAAGTCTTTAGTAGTATCCAACTGCAGCTTCTCCCGGTAGAGGCCGTTCTTTATGAACACGGTCAGCGCTGTTGTATTGTGCGGGGGAATGGCGTCCAGCGCTGCCTGGACGGTGGTATAGTCGCCGCTGCCATCCTTTGCCACGACGAGGTGACGGGAGAGCCACTCCGGGTATTTATCCAGGACCTGTTGTGGTTCGTAGGTATACCATCCATAGCCATCCCTTCGTTCCCGGGCTACTTCGGCCAGGGAATAAACCACTTTACTATCCCGATTGCAAAATAAAGGCCGGTGTGTTTTCAGTTCGTAATACCTGGTCCAGATAGGGGGAGCCATGGAATCGGTCACCACTACCTTATCCGAGACGGAAATGCGGAAGGGTGTCACCATGCGTGGGGCGGGGATGGTCTCTATGCGGGTATGAAGAATGGCGGACTGCCGGAACCAGGCCACGGCATTTTCGATGGCTGCTACTACTTCTTTGTCCGGATGGTCGATCGTCATTAAGAAGGATACCAGGCCGGCGCTCTCCCTGCTACAGATGGAGGGCGGTTCGAATTTACGGGCCCAGGTCGGTTGCAGGGTAACTTCATCCACCTGCTGGCACCAGGCGGTAGGTTTGCCTGCATCAACGATCTGGGTCCTGAGTATACAATGCAGTCCCTTTTCATAAGCCGTCTCCAGCTCTTTTCGCTGGTCCTCGTCTACAAAGGCATACCGGGGGTCTTTATCCTTTATATCTTTCAGCAATCGCATGATGCCTTCCATAACGCCGTCATTGTAGGTGATATGCCGGCTGTAGCCCTCTTCCAGCGGGTAATACTGCGGCCATCCCCCATTGTTATACTGGGCCTTCCTTATGAAGTCCAGGCCTTTTGCGGCGGCCCTGGCATATTTTGCTGTCTTTGTCACGGAGTAAGCCGTGGCCAGGGCGGCAATCTGGGTATAGGTGCTGCCGTTGTCGAAGGTCGTGTTGAGCTGGTTCTGAGAGGCGGCTACACTGTCCTTCTGGGCATCCGTCAGGATAGCGAAGACGTCGTAGTTTTTGGGCCAGCCTCCGTTGTTCTTCTGGAAGAGGAGGATATTGTCCGCGATGTCCGTCAGGTCGGAAGGGTTATATTTTGGCCGTCCGGGGAGGGGGTTGATGACATTTTTATTGTCGAAGATACCATACCAATGTCCGGCATTATCTGCAAAGGGCCGGAGATCGATGATGGTTGAAGGGGTGGCGCCGGCAGTAATATGCGTGGCCAGTCCCAGGTGTAATTTCCGGAGATCTTCCAGTACCAGCTCGGCGATGCGGCGGGCGCCCAGCTCGTTGAAGTGGGTATCGTCACTTCTGCCCTCCGGGTAGTTGGGGTTTTCTCCCGGGGACAGGTAGTTGTAGAGTGATTTTGAATTTTCCGGGCCCTGTTGTTGGAGCAGGTTCTCGCTTTGGCTGTCCAGATCGATCAAGGGGATCTGTTGTTCGGCGGCCACCCGGCGTACGATGGCGGCATAGGCCGCGTGGGTCTCTTCCACTTTGCCGGACGTGTCGAATTTCCGGCGGGCGACCGGGGTCAAAAGGATGGGGATGGCCTTTTTGCTTTTTGACTCTGTGATGAACCGGGTGAGGTTAGCGGCAAACTGATCTTCCGGGGTATAGTTAGCTTTCGTGGGCACTTCGTCGTTATGTCCGAACTGGATGAATACATAGTCCCCTTCCTGCAGTTCGCTCACCACTGTCTGCCACCGTTGTTCGGCCAGAAAGGATTTGGTGCTGCGTCCGTTCTTTGCCCGGTTGTCCACGATGACGGTGGAGTCGAAGTATTTGGCGAAGGGCATGCCCCAGCCGGTTTCGGGGTAGGCGCGTGTCTCTTTGTCGGCCATGGTGGAGTCCCCGATGAGCCAGACCTTTGTCCTGCGTGGCGGAGGGAGGAAGGATAAGAGGATAAGGGCCGCCAGCGCAAGCGCATAGCGACCCCTTACAGGGTGGGGAACGGATATAAGATGATCAATAACCATAGTCCTGTTTGAGATTATAATCCGCGTCGATGGCGGATTGGGGTATGGGTAACAGTTCGCTGTGATTGGGCGTAAAGCCGGCGGCAAAGGAACCGGAGGAACTTGTCTTCAGGAAGTTGGTGATAGCGGCGGTGGCCCAGGCTACTTTGCTATAACCGGAGATGGAATTGACGGTACGGGGAGTGTACAGTGAATTCCCCCAGATCACCCCCGTGGCGATGGTGGAACTGGTCTTATAAAAGGAGGTATCCGGCAGTTGGCTGAAGTCGAGGGGGTTGTTGGCATAGTTGCCCGCGAAGGTGCCTGTTCTTTTGGACATGCTGGTGAGGTTGGTCTTGGCGTCCGCCAGACGGGTATTTATCAGGTTCCAGCGAATGAGGTCATATTTGCGAATTCCTTCGCCGCCGAACTCCAGAGACCTTTCTTTTACCACAGCGTTGAAGAAGCCGTCGTGGTCCGTGGGGGTTGTCCCGATGAGGGCGGTATTTCCGCCGTAGCCCCGGGTGCGTACTTCTTCGAAGGCCGCTTTGCCGGCGGAGGTGGGGCCGTTGTTGACCTCATTGTCTGCTTCGGCGTACATTAACAGTACATCGGAGAAACGCAGGATCGGCCAGTCAACGCCTAAATATTGGCCGGTCGAGTTGAGCTGGACGGGGTTGGTCATCCAATCCTTTCTGAATTTGGCTTCCACGATGGTGGTGATGGGGTGTCCTTTCAGCGTGCTGAAGTCCGCATTGACCTCATAGGCGGCGCAGGTGACATCGCGGCGGGTGTCGGTGGAGTCGAAGAGATAAAAATAAGTGGGGAGAACGCCGATGGCGGCGTTGCCTACCCCGTTGACCTTGGTTCCGTCGTAGTAGCCCAGTTTGCTGTCATTGGTGCCTGTTCCACCCGCCATGCCCACTTCGAACATTATTTCACCGAAGGGGTCGGTAGTATGTGCGTCGAGCGCATTTTTGAAAACGGCCTGGAAGCTGGGGTTGAGCGTATGTTGTTCCCTGTGGGTCATGAGGTCGCCGCATTCGCTGAGGGCTATCTTATAATAGTCGAGGTAGTCGGATGGGCGGGCCATCTTCTGGCCGTAGGTGCTGGAAGCCCGGCGCAGGGAATAGCCGCCCCTGTAGAGGGCGATGCGGGCGCGCAGGCCTTTTACGGCCCCTTTGGTGATCCGTTCGTTCGGTGGGTCGCCCAGGGCGCCGATGTCTGTCCGCCAGGGGACGAGATTCTCTGCTGTCAGCAGGTCAGCGAGCAGGTGGTTGTAGATGGTATCCCGGTCCATCTTGCCCAGGGTGAGTGAGTCCATGAAGGCAGAAGGAACGAATTGGGCGGGCACGTCTCCCCAGTTGCGGATCAGTTCCAGGAAAAATTGCGCCCGCAGGGTCAGGGCCTCGCCATAGAGCCTTTGCAGTTCGCCTATTTGTTGTGTATTGCCCGTGGTGTAGAGGGACATTCTGGGGATATAATAGATACAATTATTGGCCGCCTCGATGCCCCTGTATAGCTGGACCCAGGGGTTGTATAGCTGGCCATTGCCCGCATTCAGCGTGAAGTGGGCGATGTCACCCCGATCTCCATCCCCTGTCTGGTGCATACCGATCATCTCGTCGTTGTCATAGGAATAATACATGCTGATGCGGATGCCATAACCGTTGTCGCCTTCCAGGGCCGAATAGGCCGCCAGGACGGCTTTTTGGGCGTTGGGCACGTTGGAGAATACATAATCGGCGCTGAAGGAGGATACGGCTGCCGGCGAGAGGTATTTTTTACAGGAATTGATGGTCAGGGCGAGCCAGATTCCTCCGGCCAACCCTGCTATTTGAAAAAGTTTTTTATTATTAAGCATATGGTGAAAGTTAGTTAGTCTTTAAAATGTTACGTTTATTCCGGCCAGGAACGAGCGGCTGCGGGGGTAGGCCGAATAGTCCACGCCGGGGGTTACCGGTGAGGAAGTCCGGGTGTTGACTTCGGGGTCATATCCGCTGTAACCGGTTATGACAGCAACGTTGTTCACGGTGCCGTAGATGCGGAGCCTGCTTATTTTTAATTTGCTTACCCACTTAGCCGGCAGGCTGTATCCCAGTGTAATATTATTGATCCGGATGAAGGAGGCATCTTCTACTGCCCAAGACTGGGGGGAGAAGGTAGTGGCGCTGGCGCCCACCATGGGGATCCAGTATCTGGCATTTTTGTTCAGGGCGTTGAGGGAGTCGGGGGTTGCACCCACTACGGCCCCTCCCGAGATTGACTCATAGGGGTTGCCGTTAGCGTCCACCGTATGCCACCGGTCTTTCATAAAACCCATCAGGTTGGCGCCCGGGGTGTAACCGCTGGCAAATTCCAGTTTGTTATAGTTGTATACTTTGTTGCCGTACTGGAAGTTGATGAAGATGCTGATATCAAAGTTCTTATAGGTGAACTGCTGGTTGAGGCCTCCAAAGAATTTTGGCTGGGCGTTGCCGATGATGGTGCGGCTGTTGGTCGTGACGGTGGTGTCGCCATTCATCGGTTTGAATTTCTGACCACCCGGCATGGGCATGGTGGACGTGACGGCCTGGGAGCTGGGTACGCCGGGTTTGAGGGTATAGACCCGGGTGGCGGGGTTGTAGTTAAAGTCGCTGGTCTTGTAAAAGCCATCGTTTACCAGGCCCCACATGGAGCCTACCGGTTGTCCTACTTTTACGATAAAATCGGGCGGGTTGCCGCTGCCGGCCCAGTTGGAGTTGGCCAGGTAGGATTGCTGGCCTCCCAGGCTGCGGATCTTGTTCTGGTTGAAGGACATATTGTAGCTGGCCGTCCAGCTAAAGGCCGTACTGCGCATGATGGTGCCAGAGAGCTGGATCTCCACTCCCTTGTTGCTGGTGGAGCCTACATTCCGGATCTGGGAGGTATAACCGGAGGTGGTGGGTACCGGGACGGCGATGAGCAGGTTGTTGGTGGTATTGTTATAGACGTCTACGGTAAAGCTAAGCCGGTCATTAAACAGGCTGGCGTCCACTCCCAGGTTCCGGGAGGTGGTGGATTCCCATTTCAGGTCCTGATTGGCCAGGCCTGCGGGTGCGAAGGCGGTGACCAATCCGTTGGCAAGGGCATATTGATAATTGGTATTGAACTGGGTGACGTATTGGTAAGGGGCGATGCGGTTGTTACCTGCCTGTCCGTAGGAAGCCCTGATCTTCAGGTCGCTGATCCAGGAGAGCGGCTGCATGAATTTCTCCCGGGAGAGGCGCCAGGCAACGGAGGCAGCCGGAAAAGACCCCCATTTTTTAGTCTCTCCGAATAAGGAGGAGCCATCTGTCCGGAGGGAAGCGGAGAGCAGGAACCGTTTGTCATAGGCATAGGTTACCCTTCCGAAAAAAGACAGAAGGTGGATGTTGACTGTGTTGGACGTGGGCTTAGGCTCGATGTAGCCCGTGGGAGCAGAGGCCAGGTTCATGTTGGCCAGTGCGGCGCTGGCCGTTGTTCCCACGGGGAAGTAGTTGGACTGGACATAATTGTCCATCTCCTTTGTCTGATAGGTCTCTTCCCCGACGATGACCGTCAGGTCATTGTGCCGGTGGAAGCGGCCGCTGTTGTTAGCATTGGAATAGGAAAAGACATTGGAGTTGTCGATGGTGCTCAGGACCGTGGAGGTGATGTCCGCTATGGGCATATTGAGCCCGTTGTTCTTGGCATTGGTGGTCAGCGTATCGTCGAAGGCATCCAGCCGCAGGTTGTTGTAATCGAAGCCGAAGGTGCTGCGGAAGGAAAGGTACCTGGTGAAGGTATAATTCGCATAGGCATTCAGGTCGAGGACGTTGTTCAGGCTTTTCCTGTATTGGGCGTTGTTGAGCAGGACAGGGTTGACCAGGTTGAGGCTATTGGAGTTGGTCTCCTGGTAATAGGCCTGGTCGAAGGTGTTAGCCGTCTGGCCCGGGAGCAGGAAGGGTCTGTACCGGATAATCTGCCGCAGGAAGTTAAGGGAGGAGGAGCCGGGGTTAGAGGTACCTGCCCCGTTGATCACCGTGTTATTGAAACGGATCGTCGTACCGATGCGGAGGTTGTCCGTAGCGTGGTGGTCAAAACGGAAGGCCAGCAGTTTCCTGTCATAGTCAGAATTTAACATGACTCCTTCCTGGCGGTTGTCCGTAACACTGAGGTTATATTGGGTCTGATCGGTGCCGCCGAAGACGCTGACGTTATGGGTTTGCTGGAAGGCGTGACGGCCGATCATTTTTTTCTGCCAGTCATAAGCGGGCACATTTTTATATTTCTCTACGGAATCCCAGCTGTTGCCATAAGGGGCGATGCCGGAGGTGTCTCCTGTCTGCTGGGCCCTTTCAAACTGATAGTACATGAAATCGTAAGGGGATAGAACCGGGAGTTTCTTCTCCAGGGTGCTGACGCCCAGGAATCCGTTATAGGTGATGCGTGTTTTGCCCCCCGTGTTGCGTCCTCCTTTGGTGGTGATGATGACGACGCCGTTGGAGCCCCGTGCGCCATATATGGCCGTTGAAGCGGCGTCCTTTAGTACGTCGATGGATTCGATGTCCTGTGGGGAGATGGTAGACAGGGCGTTGTCGACCTGGACCCCGTCAACGACATAGAGGGGGGCGTTGTTCTGGGTGATGGAGCCGCCTCCCCGTACCCGGATAAAGACCTGGGCGTTGGGCGACCCTTCGGCGCCGGTGACCTGGACCCCTGCCAGTCTGCCCGCCAGGGCTTCTTCGGCGGAGTTGAGGGGGATGTCTTTCAGGTCTTTCGAGCCGACGGAGGATACGGAGGCCAAAACATCTTTTCTTTTCACGGTCTGGTAACCGATGATGACGACGTCTTCCAATTGTTTGGTTTGTTTCTTCAGCCGGACTACCAGGTTGCCGGAGGCGGTGCTGACGGGCAGGGTCACCGATCCGTAGCCGGTATAGGAGACGAGCAGGCTATGGCGCCGGCCGTCAGCAGGCAGGGAAAGGGTGAAGGAGCCGTCAGGACCTGTAGTAGCGCCCTTATTGGTACCGGAGAGGGTCACGGATACATCCTGGATGGGAGCTCCCGTGCTGTCATCGACCACCCGGCCTTTGATCAGTGGGGTTTGCGCTGTTAGGGCGCATTGAAATAACATCGTCAAACATAAAAGAACGAGGAGTTTCTTCATATGGCAGTTAATTTTTGAGTGGGCAAACCGGGCGGGGCCCGGGAATAAATCGTACTCAATGCTACGAAAGATATCCCCGAAAGAAGATGGGTGGAGGTGGGTTTATTTACGCAATCGTTCCCGGCAACGATGCCCGTTACTCTATATTGCCATAGATGGTGCCTTCGCGCAGCCGTAAGGGCATGCCCTGACGTCCGGCGAAATGGGCGCGGATCTCCGCCAGGATAGAGAGGGCTATTTCTTCCGGAGTGGCGGCGCCTATATCCAGGCCTGCGGGTGCATATAACCGTTGCTGGTCGGCAGCGGTGAGGGGGTGTCCTTCGGCTGCAAGGGCCCTCTTCATTTTTTCCGCCCGTTTGCGGGGACCCAGCAGTCCGATATAGGATGCCTGTGTCAGCAGGGCGGCTTGCAGGTTATGAAGGTCTGTTTTGTAGTCATGGGCCATCAGGAGGATGGCTGTATAAGGATCGATGAGTCTTCCGGAGGACCCTGACGGGGTGGCGGCCAGCGGGGAGTCAGCCGGGTCCAGCAGCCGGGTGGCGGTTGCCGACAGCTCTTTACTTGCCTTGGCCGGATTCATCACCACGGTGCTATCCCAGCCCAGCTCTTTAGCCTGGCGCACCAGCGTGTGTATATCATGGTTGCCGCCGAAGGCGACGATATGGGTCGCCGGCAGAATGACCTCGATAAAGACTTTAACAGGGGCTCCGGCCAGGGTGTAGCTGATCGTTTGAGATCCCTGTCCTGCCAGGCTGTTTTTTATATCGCGGAGTACATCGGGGGCAATTTCTTTAAGGACGAAGGACTGGAGGAAGGACTGGTCGGAGGTATAGAGGAGGGCCCGACCCAGGAACGGGAGCTTATCCGGGCAGTCCGTAATGGCGACCACTACCGCCGGTTCGCGGATGGCTATCAGGGAGGAAAGGATGTTGAGATGGTTGGCGGCGTCCGAGGGAGCGAGGGGGGTAAAAAGTACGTCGACGATGCCATTGCAGCCCAGCCCCACTCCTATCTGGTAGTCATCATCCTGGGTGGTGTCGTAGGTAATGACGGAGGGACGTTGTAAGGCGATGCCTTTCTGGGCCCGGCGGAGGGCGTCTCCTTCCAGGCAGCCTCCGCTGATGCCCCCCAGGTAGGTGCCGTCATCCAATACCAGCATACGGGCGCCTGCACGTCTGTAGGAGGAGCCTTCTACTCTGACCACGGTAGCCAGGGCCGCCCGGGTTTTAGAAAAATCGATAGACCGGTATGCCTGAATGATGGATCGCAGCTCTTTCATATACTTGTCTCTCCTGCAATTTACTACCCAGAGCCGGAAAATGTCTTATCGGGGGGACTACTTATTTTGCAAGCGGGATGGGGCGGCGGCGGGACCGGTGGGTCCGGACCGTCCCCGCCTCCGGGCCGCGGGTGGTATGGCATACAAACTGCGTAGTATCAAGCTGTATGTCTTCTATCCATTCATCTGACAAAAAAGGAGTATTCCGGACCGGGACCAGCAATGTTGTGCTGCCGGAGCGTAACAAAAGCTTTTTTCCCCCGGCATTTCAGGACAAGACCCATTTGGAATATTATGCCTCTCTTTTCAACAGTGTAGAGATCAACCGTACTTTTTATAAACTTCCCCTGCCGGCGACCTTGGGAAAATGGGCCGCCCAGGTGCCGGAGGATTTCCAGTTTACGGTAAAGTTGTGGAAGGAGATCACCCATGTAAAGGATCTCCGTTATAAAACGGAAGATGTCCGTCTTTTTATGCAAACTGTTGCTCCTGTCGGGTTGAAGAAGGGTTGTCTGCTGATCCAGTTCCCCGCGGGCCTCTCAGCCCGGAACATCGGCTCTTTAGAAAGGTTATTGGAAGATATTACGGATATCAATCCTGCGCCGGGTTGGCGGTTAGCCGTCGAGTTG
>DATJJD010000178.1:0-32924 GCA_035492545.1 Puia sp. | reverse complement strand
AAAATCATTCAATACTAAGGAAATATGTTAGGTTTATTATCGAAGATATTCGGTGGGAATAAGTCGGAAAAAGATATAAAGATCATTCAACCTATCGTTGGACAGATCAATCAGCATTTTGCGGCGTATCAATCCCTCAGCAACGACGAATTGCGTGCCAAGACCCTGGAGTTCAGGGCCCGTATCAGGGAGCATCTGAGCAAGATCGATACGGAGATCGCCGACCTCAATAAAAGGGCGGAAGAGCTGCCTTTCAGCGATATCAGCGGAAAGGATGTCATCTACCAGGAAGTAGACCAGCTGAAGAAGGACCGGGACGAGCAGATCGAGGAAGTGCTGGAAGCCCTGCTGCCGGAAGCGTTTGCCGTGGTGAAAGAGACCGGCCGCCGTTTTAAGGAAAATGCCGAGCTGGCCTCCAGGGCAACAGACCTCGACAAGGATCTCAGCATCAAAAAAGAACATATCCGGATCGAAGGCGATCAGGCCATCTATAAGAATACCTGGATGGCAGCGGGCAGTCCCATTACCTGGAACATGGTGCACTATGACGTACAGCTCATCGGGGGCACCGTTTTACATCAGGGGAAGATCGCAGAGATGGCTACGGGGGAAGGTAAGACCCTGGTATCTACCCTGCCCGCCTACCTCAATGCATTGTCCGGCGAGGGAGTGCACATCGTAACCGTGAACGACTACCTGGCCCGTCGTGACTCCGAATGGAACGGCCCCATTTTCGAATGGCTGGGGCTGACGGTGGATTGTATCGACAAACATGAGCCCAACAGCGAAGCCCGCCGCAAAGCTTACCTGGCGGATATTACCTATGGCACCAATAACGAATTCGGCTTCGACTATCTCCGTGACAACATGGTGCATTCACCGGAGGAGATGGTGCAACGCAAACATCACTACGCCATGGTGGATGAGGTGGATAGCGTCCTGATCGATGACGCGCGTACGCCCCTTATCATATCCGGACCCGTGCCCCGGGGGGATGACCAGCAATACCATATCTTAAAAGGCCGGGTGGAAAAATTATTCGAAGTCCAGAGAAAGGTGACCAACCAGTTCCTGATCGAAGCCCGGAAAAAGATCGCCGAAGGCAATGACGATCCGAAAGACGGTGGTCTGGCCCTGGTACGGGCCCACCGGGGGCTTCCCAAGTCCAGCGCCCTGATCAAATTCCTCAGCGAACCCGGCATCAAGGTCAAGTTGCAGAAGACAGAAAATTATTACCTGGCCGACCAGCAGAAGGAAATGCCCAAAGTCGATGCAGAACTATACTTCCATATCGACGAGAAGAATAATTCGGTAGACCTGACCGATAAGGGAATTCAGATGATCACCCGGGAAGGGGAAGATCCCGAATTCTTCGTCCTGCCGGATATTGGCGTCAAATTGGCGGATATTGAAAAAAGCGATGCCAGCAACGAGGAAAAATTACAAAGCAAAGAAGCTCTCCTGAACGAATATGCCATAAAGGCGGATCGTATCCATACCGTGCAGCAACTGCTGAAAGCCTATACTTTATTTGACAAAGACGTGGAATACGTGGTTCTGGACGGACAGGTAAAAATTGTAGATGAGCAGACCGGCCGTATCCTGGACGGTCGCAGGTACAGTGACGGCTTGCACCAGGCTATCGAGGCGAAAGAAAATGTAAAGATCGAAGCGGCTACACAGACTTATGCAACGGTAACCCTGCAGAACTATTTCCGTATGTATCACAAGCTGGCCGGTATGACCGGTACGGCGGAGACAGAAGCGGCGGAATTATGGGATATCTATAAACTGGATGTGGTGACCATCCCCACAAATGTACCGGCCATCCGTAAGGACCACCAGGACCTGGTCTACAAGACCAAACGGGAGAAATACAAGGCGGTCATCGACGAAATTGAAAAGCTGCGGGCCGAGGGAAGACCTTCCCTGGTAGGTACCACTTCCGTGGAAGTGAGTGAATTGCTCAGCAAGATGTTACAAGTGAAGAAGATCCCCCACAACGTACTGAACGCCAAACAGCATGCCCGGGAGGCGCAGGTGGTGGCAGAAGCCGGTCTGGCGGGAGCGGTGACCATCGCTACGAATATGGCCGGCCGTGGTACGGATATCAAGCTGGGACCCGGCGTGAAAGAGGTAGGTGGCCTGGCCATCATCGGCACGGAAAGGCATGAGAGCCGACGGGTGGACAGACAGCTGCGTGGTCGTTCGGCCCGTCAGGGAGACCCTGGCACCACTCAATTCTATGTTTGCCTGGAAGATGATCTGATGCGTATGTTCGGTAGTGACCGCATCGCCTCGCTGATGGATAAGATGGGTTATAAGGAAGGAGAAGTGATCCAGCACAGCATGGTTACCAAGAGCATCGAACGGGCGCAGAAGAAAGTAGAGGAGAATAACTTTGGCATTCGTAAACGCCTGCTGGAATATGACGACGTTATGAACAAGCAGCGTAACGTGGTATATAAGAAACGCAGCCACGCCCTCTTTGGGGAAAGGCTGGCGCTGGATCTGGACAATGCTTTTTACATCGTGGCGGAAGGCCTGATCAATTCCTTCCGGGAACAGGACGATTACGAAGGATTTAAATTAGCCACCATCGTCAACTTCGGCATCGACAGCCAGATCAGCAACGAAGAATTCCTGAAAGAGGACGTCAACCAGCTATCCGAAAGGCTGTACCAGGAAGCCACACAGAGCTATGAACGCAAACTGGATGAATTGCGCAAACAGGCAGTACCGGTATTCACCAATATCCGGGCTACGAAGGGGGCGCATGTAGAGAATGTGGTAGTGCCCTTCTCGGACGGAAAGAAAAGGATCAACGTACACGTCGGTCTGCAAAAAACCCTCAACAGCGATGGCAGAGAGCTGATGAATGCCGTAGAAAGGCAGATCACCCTATCTATCATCGACGAAGCCTGGAAAGAGCATCTGCGGGCCATGGACGATCTGAAACAAAGCGTTCAGACAGCCTACCTGGAACAAAAAGATCCGCTGGTCATCTATAAAATGGAAGCTTTTGAGCTGTTCCGCCGAATGGACAGTGAGGTGAACAAAGATATCGTCAGCTTCCTCTCGCACAGCGGCATTCACCATTCCAGCCATCATCATTCCGATATCCAGGAAGGCCGCGAGCCCCGGACGGACATGAGCAGGCTGAAGGTCCGCAAGGATGATATGGGGCCGGTAGGGCCGGGAAATGGCGCCGGTCCTGTTGGCCAGCCGGGAATCCCTCCCATGGAAGGCGGAGGTGAATATCACGACCCCTCCGCGGCCGTCAAACAGGAGCCGGTGAAAGTCGGCCCCAAGATCGGGCGGAATGATGCCTGCCCCTGCGGCAGTGGTAAGAAGTATAAGAATTGCCACGGGAAGGATGCGGTGTAGCATCGCTCCTCCTCCATAAATTTTAAAAAAACACCTGCCGGCCGGCAGGTGTTTTTTATTATATTCGTAGGGTTACCGATTAAACCTTCTATGAATGAAAAGAATTCTATTCACCTCTCTTTTATGGTGGTTCGCCAGCTCCTATGAGAGTGCCGTTGCACAGGCGCCTGTAATTACGCAGAACCCACAGGATCAGATCGCATGCCTGGGTAGCCCGGCGCAGTTTACCGTGGCAGCCTCCAATAGCCCCACTTCCTATCAGTGGCAATTTTGTCCATGGGCCGCGGACACCAGCAGCGACCTCAATTGGTTCACCATTCCCAACGGCGGGCAGCCCTACACCGGCGCCACCACGACCACCTTATCCATGAATACGGTTGATACCTTGAACGGCTTTCGCTTCCGTTGCAGGATCAGCAATGCCGGAGGTACCGTCTTTTCCAATACTGCCCTGCTGACACTTCATGCTACCGTGCCCCTTCAGCCGGTCCTCACGGAAGGGGACGGCGATAATTCCCCAATATGCCAGGGAAGCAATGATCTCAGGCTATTCGCGGTACCCCGTCAGGCAACCCTGGCCGACTCTTATACCTGGAGCTATACAGGGACAGGTGTTACGTATGGCCCGGCCCCGGACGATACGTTAGCGGGATATAATTTTACGCCGGCCGCTACTTCGGGGTCGGTCACCGTCACGGCCAATAATGCCTGTGGAAGCAGCGCCCTGTCCAGTCTGGCCATAACGATCAGCCCCCTTTCGTCAACCCTGGCCGGCACCGCCGGGGGCGGGCCTGCCTGCAATTATTCTTATGTGGCGGCAGGCGCTATCGCCAGTGATGGCTCCTGCAGTCTCATCAGCGGACTTACACCTTCCGGGGCCAACCCCGTACAGTATAGGGTCCAAAGCTGTGTGACAGTAGATGCCGCCGTCCCCTCCTATCAGGGTGTACCTTATGTGCAACGACATTATAATATAAATCCCGATGTCAATGCCGCTACCTCTACCGCTACCCTCACCCTCTATTTCACCCAAGCCGACTTCGATGCCTATAACCTCGTCCGGGGCAGCAACCCGGCCTTACCTGCCAGCTCCACCGACGGGGCCGGCATCGCCAATCTTCGCGTCACACAATTCCATGGTACCGGAACCGATCCCGGCACCTATGTGGGCGGTAGCGGGGACATCGATCCTGATGACAACAACATCGTCTGGAACGCCGGCGCCAGCCGTTGGGAAGTGACTTTTAACATCACAGGCTTCAGCGGGTTCTTTGTATCCGGCAGCTCACTGGTGCCCCTTCCTCTAACGTTAGTCAGTTTTACAGGACAATCCGTTGCGGACGGCAACCTGCTCACCTGGATCACCTCTTCGGAGGAGAATACCCGCAACTTCGAAGTGCAGAGAGATGGAGGAAGCGGGTTTCAACCACTGGCGGTTATACCCGCGGCCGGCAATAGCCATCAAAACCTCACCTATAGCTATACGGATCCTTTGGCCGGGAATACAGGAACTTCTAACTCCTATCGCCTGAAGATGACAGACCTCGACGGCAAATTCACCTATAGCAAAGTGGTCGTGCTGGAGTCCCCCCTCTCCACCCTGTCCATCCGCATCCTGCCCAATCCTTTTTATCAACCCCTTTCTTTAACAGTCAGCTCTCCCCAGACGGCCAACGGCATTATAACCGTGACGGATATCAGCGGGAAGCTGTTACTACGGCAAAATAGTTCATTGCAGAAAGGAGAGAATAACCTGGATGCAGGTATGATCGCCAATCTCCCGAAGGGCATGTATCTCTTTAGCGTGATAACGGAAGGGCAGAAACAGACGGTGAAGTTCGTCAAAGAGTAAACAGCTTCAGGATCTTTTGCTGCCGGTTCATCTCCGCTAATTTCCGGGGAGAGATCCCCTGTTGATTCTCTATATCGGGATCAGCTCCAAACTGCAACAGTAACCCGATAAGGCCTATCTTATATTTCTTTTTTACCGCATAAAAGAGGGCGGTATTGCCCTCTTTATCCCTGAAATTAACATCGGCCCCATTCTTTAGAAACCATTCCATCACGTTGAATTTTTTCCAGGTAAAGGCCGCGAGGAAAGGGCTATCGCCTCCGGAACCGTCATCGATGCCGGCTCCGTATTTTTTAAATAACCCGGCTGCCTTTACATCGTCATACCAGGCGATGGCGAACATACAGTGCTCGGGATCGGCCCCATTCGCCAAAAGCCAGGTTACCAATTTCTCATTTCTTCCCCGGGTATACGCGTACCATAAGGGTGTCGCGGGAAAGAATCCACATCGTTCGTCGGGGATCTTATGAACCGCATTGATATCCATGCCCGCCTTGATAAGGTATTTCAGGATTGGCAAGGCATCCGCGGCTTTCGAAGGGTCCTTGGAAAGGGGGAGGGCGCATAGGTAATGGAGGGCATTCTTACCGGAGTCCTCCGACCAGGTGAGCCAGCCGGGTTCTTTTTGCACCATTTCTTTAACCTGGCGAAGGTCCGGCGATTTAACCGCTTCGATGAATTTGTTCATATAAAGATGAATTTATTCATGAGAAAAAGGAGGCATTTAAATATACAAAAGAAGAAGGAGTTACATTTGAGAAACCTTTATAAGGCAGGGTCTTTATTCGACCCCAGGAACGGGGTAAAAACACTGATATTGGCCGCCCGGTTTGATGAGCCCCGTTCATCAAATTTAGGGCGGAAGGTAGCCGCTGTTCCCCCGAAATACCTATTTTCATCCTCTTTTTCAAACGCCGGACCTACGTCTCCGGCACATTTTATTTCAACTAAAAACCAACTATGACCGCTAGTAAAAGAATGTTGATTGCCGTGGCCCTGGGTCTCAGCCTTTCGGCTGCCATCGCCCAACAACGGCCAGGCGCGCCCCCTACACCCGCCACCAATCCCGCAGCAACACCGGGGGCCCGCAATGGGGCCGTCCCTCCCAAACAGGAACCCAAGCCCTACAAAGATGTCATTACGGAGAAAGCCGTCACCCATGCCGGTCTGTTCACCGTACACCGCATCGAAGACAAATGGTATTTCGAGATCCCCGACTCCATCCTTGGCCGGGATATCCTGGTCAGCACCCGTTATGGGAAGACGGCTGCCAGCGGCAATTACGGTGGCGAACAGGTGAACCTGCAAACGATCCGCTGGGAGAAAGGGCCTTCGCATACCCTGTTCTTGCGGGTGCTGACCATCGTCAACGTGGCGACGGATTCCTCTCAGCCTATCGCGCAGGCCGTGAGCAATTCCAATATGAACCCCATCGCCGCTGCCTTTGATGTAAAGGCCTATGGAAAAGGGTCTGATTCTTCCGGTACGGTAGTCATCGACGTGACCGATTTCTTCAAAGGGGATAACCAGGCCTTCAGCCTGACCCCGGCCGTCAAGAGAAGATATAACCTGTCGGCCCTGGCAGCAGACCGGTCCTATATCGAAAGCATCCACACCTATCCCATCAATACGGAGATCAGGACCGTGAAGACTTTTTCTTCTACACCGGTACCAGGTGGATTTGGCGCCCCCACCGGGCCTGCACCCTCGCAGACCTTGCCCGCCGCCGAGGTGACAGGCGCCGTTACCCTGGAGCTGAACAACTCGTTTATCCTGCTGCCGAAAACGCCCTGGCGCAAACGGCTGTTCGATCCCAGAGTCGGCTATTTTGCCAGCGAGTATACGATGTATGGCGACGATCAGCAACGGGTAGAAACCTCCCGCTTTATCCATCACTGGAAACTGGAGCCGAAGGACGAGGATATCGAGAAGTGGAAAAAAGGAGAACTGGTGGAGCCCAAAAAACAGATCGTCTATTATATCGATCCGGCCACTCCGAAAAAATGGAGGCCTTACCTCATCGCGGGAATCAATGACTGGCAGGTCGCTTTTGAAAAGGCCGGGTTTAAGAATGCCATTGTCGGCAAAGAATGGCCGGAGAATGATCCCTCCATGAGCCTGGAAGATGCCCGGTTCTCCGTGATCCGTTATTTTGCTTCGGACATCGAGAATGCCTATGGTCCGAATATAGCAGATCCCCGCAGCGGAGAGATCCTGGAGAGTCATATCGGCTGGTATCACAACGTGATGAAGCTGGTACATACCTGGTATATGCTGCAGACGGCAACGGTGGATCCCCGGGCCCGGAGGATGAAGTTCGACGATGCTTTAATGGGAGACCTGATCCGGTTTGTCTCTTCGCATGAAGTAGGCCATACCCTGGGGCTGCGTCACAATATGGGCAGCAGCAGCAGGACACCGGTGGAGAAACTCCGGGACAAAGCCTGGGTAGAGGCCAATGGTCATACCGCTTCCATTATGGATTATGCCCGGTTCAACTATGTCGCTCAGCCGGAAGATAATATCAGCCCGCGGGGCCTCTATCCCCGCATCGGCGACTATGATAAGTGGGCTATCCAGTGGGGGTATAAGGGAATACCCGGCACTAAAAATGATGAAGAAGATAAAAAGATCCTGAACCAGTTGGTGATCGACAGCCTGAAAGCCAATCCCCGTCTATGGTTTGGAGGTGAAGGTTATAATTTCGACCCCAGGGCGCAGACAGAGGACCTGGGAGATAACAGCGTAAAGGCCAGCGAGTACGGCATTAAGAACCTGAAACGCATCCTGCCAGCCTTACCGGAATGGACCAGGGAGGAAGCCGACCAATACGATAATCTGGAGGAGATGTACGAGCAGCTGGTGGGCCAGTTCAGCCGCTATATGGGACATGTCACCAAGAATGTCGGTGGCATCAGTGAGACTTTTAAAAGCATCGAACAGCCAGGCGATGTCTATGAGCCTACCCCCAAGGCTACTCAAAAAGAGGCGGTGGATTTCCTGAACAAACAGCTGTTCACCACGCCGACGTGGCTGCTCAATAAGGACATCCTGAATAAGTTCAGCAATCCCGCGGCCACGGAATTGGTAGGTACGGTGCAGACTAATACGCTGAACAGTCTTTTGTCCAGTGGACGCCTTTTCCGCATGGCCGTATGTTCCGGCCGCTTTGGGGCTGCAGGCGTCTATGGCGCAGATGAACTGCTGGTCGACCTGAAAAAAGGTGTCTGGGGAGAGTTGACGACGGCAAGCCCCATCGAGATCTTCCGGCGCAACCTGCAGAAAGCGTATGTGGATGCCCTGGTCAACCTGATCAATCCTTCCACTGCCGGCCCTGTCATTCCAGCCGGTCTGCCAAGAGGGTTTGCCGCGTTGTTCGGGGGCAATATCCGCAATACGGATATCCCTTCCATCGCCCGGGCCCAGTTGGTGGATCTGCGGACGGAGATCGCAGCGGCTATTCCCCGTGAGTCGGATAAGCTGAGCCGGTACCACCTGCAGGATCTGTTGGAAAGGATCAAGCTGGCGTTGAATCCAAAGCCATAGATTCCCCCCATCACATGGGGGAGAATCATAATAAAAGGGCCGTGTTGACGGAAAAGGCGTACCTTACATCCTAATTTTCCAATGGGACCGGCATTTCAAGGATGTTTTCCCAGGTGATATAATAACATTTTATGGACATTCAGGCTACTAACCTAGGCATCGATATCAATGATTCGGACGTAAGAAAAATGTTTTCTCCATTTGGGATCATCAACTCAGCAGAAGTGGTAAGGGACAAGCTGAATGGCCGATCGAAGTGTAAAGCCCTGATCAGTATGCCAGTTGCCGCGGAAGCCAGACAAGCTATCGCATCGCTGGATCAGACCATGATGAGTGGGAAAAAGATTAGCGTGATCGAATTAGTGTATGTTCCGTAACCCATAGTAAGCAGCATCATAGTCTATCATAAAAATTCGTTTATGACAACCGAACAAATCGAAAATTTTCTCCGGGAAAAATATCTTGACAAATCCCCTGTTAAGATCAGTTTTAAAACCCGGCAGCCGCTGGCGGGTATCTTTATCAAGACTTCTGATTATGGCGAATTGAAGTCCAAGAATTTCTGGCGGATCGTTTGGGAGTCCAACATCGAACACTACAAGAAAACAAAGGATGTAAGCCTGGCCCGTATTTTTAATGGTACGGAAATCACCAAGCTGTCAGCTGCCGTCTAACTGCCAGAACCTCTTATATAAAACGGGAAGCCCCCGCCTTGCTGCTATCAGCGACGGGGGCTTTGCGTTTACCGTTGTTACCTTTCTCCTGGCGCATGGCGGCAGACACCGCCTGCCGGCCTATGGAGTGGGCGTTACAGGAATCCCGTATTTACCCATATAACGTTTGTACAATTGTGTCTGCTTATTCTCCAGGCTTACTTCCCTGCCCTGGATGAAGCAATGTTCGATCAGGCTGGTGCGCATATCCAGGATGTCGCCCCCACTGATAACGATATTGGCATCTTTCCCAACTTCGAGACTACCGGTACGGTCTTCTATTCCTAATATTTTGGCGCTGTTCAGCGTAATGGCCTGCAGAGCCTGTTCCTTGGTCATGCCGTAAGCAGCAGCTGTACCGGCGTTGTATAGCAGGTTGCGGTAACGGGTCTCTTCGTTGTCATCATTCAACGCGAATAAGACACCTGCCTTCTGCAACTGACCCGGGGTCTTATAGGGCTGGTCTACATCGTCGTCCTCCGTGGTAGGCAGGCTGTGCTGTTGCCCCAGGATCACGGCAATGTTGTTCTGTTTCAGCAGGTCGGCGATCAGCCAGCTCTCGCTGCCGCCTACGATGACGACGTCAAAGCCGAACTCCTTGGCGAAGTCGATGGCAACCAGCATTTGTTTGACCTGGTCGCCATGCACAAAGAGTTTCTGCTGGTGATTGAAGAGTCCTTTGACGGCCTCGAATTTCAGGTTGCTCTCTTTGTGGGCAGGTTCCTGCAACCAGGCTTTGGCTTCCCGGAAGAAAGCCTTGATCTCTTCGATTTTTGCCAGGGCCTCTTTGATGGGGTCTGTAGGGGCTTCGGCTGCTCCTCTCCTCCCTCCGCCTCCGCCAAACCGCCGCGGGCGGACGATGAAGGTGGGCAGGTTCAGGTGGATAGCCCCATCCATCTTGTACGCAGCGTCTTCCCAGTTCCAGGCATCCAGCTGCACCACCGTGGAGGACCCGCTGATGGTGCCGCCCTGGGGCGCCACTCCTGCCAGGAGGATACCGCTGGCCTTCAACGTGTTGATGATCTTCGAATCAGTATTGTACGCTACAATGGAGCGGATGCTGGGATTCAGGTCCCCCAGCTCTTCAAAGTCATTCGATCCTCTCACCCCACTGCCGATCTCTTTCAATCCCAGGTCCGAAACGGGGAGGATAATACCGGGATAGATCTGTTTGCCTTTGGCGTCGATGACCTTGGTCTCACCCTGGGGGACGCTGATATTTTGTCCTATCTGTACGATCTTACCGTTGTCTACGGCAATAGTGCCGCCTTCTATCACCTGTCCATTGCCGACATGGATGGTGCCGCCGGTAATGAATAATTTCCCTTTGTAGGCCGCAGCCGGATATACGTCATCCTGGGCTTTTGCCGGCAGGACGGCGAGCAATAAAAAGACCGCCAGTGAATATATAAGGGCGCCCGGAGTGGCCGAAACGCGCTGTTTAAAATATGATTGGTTCATAGTGTTCCTGTTTTTACTCGTGGGTAGTATTAGTATCTGTCTCTTCTCCATCGACGGTCAGCAGACCGTCATGATGATCGTGGTCGCCGCAGCTGAGCTCGATATGGAAGCTGGGGGTGGCGGGCTGCATGGGAGAACCGCTCTTTTTCTCCGCCAGCATTTTCTGCACCAGCCGGTTGCGTTCCTCTGCAATGTGCTTACGCAGCATCGCATCGTGGTCCAGGTCATAGAAGATGATACCATCCACGATGGTTTCCTGTGCTTTTGCGTAAATGCTCAACGGATTGTCGGTCCAGAGTACCAGATCGGCGTCTTTGCCGGCTTTGATGCTGCCCACCCTATCGGCTACGTGCAGGGCCTTTGCGGGGTTGAGCGTGACCATTTTCAGGGCATCCTCTTCCGCCATGCCTCCGTACTTCACGCTTTTGGCGGCTTCCTGGTTCAGACGGCGCGCCTGTTCGGCGTCATCGGAGTTGATACAAACGTTGAGCCCCACTTTCTGCATGATGGTGGCGTTGTAAGCAATGGCATCCTGTACTTCCATTTTATAGGCCCACCAGTCGGAGAAGGTGGAGACGCTGCAACCCTGCTCTTTCATCTTATCCGCTACTTTATACCCTTCAAGGATATGGGTGAAGGTGTTGACACGGAAACCGAATTTGTCCGCTACCCGTAAAAGAGCGGTGATCTCACTTTGTACATAGGAGTGGCAGGTGATGAACCGCTTGTGGTCCAGGATCTCCACCAGGGCGTCCAGTTCCAGGTCCCGGCGGGTCGTGGTGGGGGCTGCCTTCCTTGCCTTTTCATAATCCCGTGCCCGGGTAAAAGCGTCGGTGAGGACTTCTTCCACGCCCATTCGGGTGTCGGGGAAACGATTGTTATTTGGAGAAGTGGTCCTTTTTACATTCTCCCCCAGGGCGAATTTGATAAAGGGGTCCCAGTTCCTGAATTTTAGCCCTTCGTCGTCTACCCCCCACCGCAATTTGATCAGCTGCGTCTGTCCGCCGATGGTATTGGCGGACCCATGGAGGATATGCGAGCTGGTGACGCCTCCGCTCAGCTGACGATAGATATTGATGTCTTCCGGGTTCAGGTTGTCCGCGATGCGTACTTCCGACGTGACGGATTGTGCTCCTTCGTTGATGGAGAAGGCAGCGATATGAGAGTGCTCGTCGATAATGCCCGGAGTCAGGTGTTTGCCGGTGCCGTCAATCGTCCGGGCGCCCCCGGCGGAAAGGTTTTTCCCCACCTGGGCTATTTTGCCCCCTTTCACGAGGACATCCGTATTCTCCAGTTTTCCCTCTTTTTCGTTGGTCCATACCGTGGCGTTTTTTATCAGCAGGTCCTGCTGGCCGGGAAGACTATCCCATCCATATCCGTCGAAGGGGTATACCACTTTTCCAATACGGGCTATCCTTTTCTTCGCGGAATCAGGAAGGGCAGGGGTGGCTTTGGCAAACGTGGCGGTCCAGACTACGAGATTACCCGAGGTGTCGGTGCCGTTGCCGTTCCAGGTGTCCTCACCCGCTACCCCACTGAGATGCGTGGCGGCGGAGGCACGGCCTCCCCCTCCTCTTCTGCCGCCGGCGGGAGCCGGGGCGGGTTCAGCGCCCGGCGCCGCCGGGGAGCCTGACGGAGCGGAAGTTTTACCAAAGCTCAGGGCAATGAGTTTTCCGTCATAGCTGAATTTTCCGGTCATCGTATCTTTTCCGATGACACTGGCAGCGCTGGCCGATTTTACATCCAGGGTATAGGTAACGGATCCTCCGGCAGCGGAAGTAATGACAAGGTTGTATTGTCCCTTGATATCTTTCCAGGCTTCTTCCTTTACGGCATATTTTTTCCCCTGTACCCAGTTCTCCACGATGCTGGTCTTTTCCTGGAAGATGGGACCGTTGGTGATGAGGAAATTCGCCAGCTTGCCGGCGTCCAGGCTGCCGACCTTGTCATAAATGCCCAACAGGGAAGCAGGTGTTTTGGTAAGGGCATCCAGGGCTTTATTTTCCGTCAGGCCATAGTCGAAGGCCTTTCGGAGGTTGGTGAAGAATTGTTTAGGGTCATGCAGGTCGGAGGCCGTCAGGCAAAAGGGAATACCGGCCTTCTCGAAGGCGCCGGGATTGGTGGGAGCCAGCTCCCAGTTCTTCATGTCTGTCAAAGAGACGAAGCGTGCGTTGTCCGGGTCTTCCACATCCATAGCCTGCGGGAAATTCAGCGGCAGGATAAAGGCGGCTTTGGTGGCCGCTATCTCCCGTATACGCTGGTATTCGTTGCCTCCGCCTTTGATAATGTATTGAACGCCGAATTCGTCTCCGATACGGTCACCGTGAAGGTCATCCCATTTATCTCCTCCCTCGAAGATCTGGGGAAGAGTCTGCTCTTCATTCCAGGCCTGGAGGCTCAGGTTAGCTCCTTCGTGGACCTGCTGCCCCTTGTACCACTGTGCATCCAGGTAAGTCTGTCGCAACAGGGCGATGGAACCCATGAGAGAGCCGGGATAACTTTGGGTCGAGGAGCCCTTGCTGAGGGAATAGAGGGCCGCGGCTTTTTGTTTGACGATGACAAGGTTCTCTTTCTGATTGGCTAAGGTCACCACTACGCCGGTGCCGCGGGCAATGCCGTCTTTCAGATGGGATAGCACCGTTCCGAAACCAATTTCCCGTAGAGGTTTGGCTTTTGCGTCATCGACGGCAAAGAGGCGGGCGCCTTCTGTTTCGGGATGAATGGCCTGGTTCCAGTTAAAGGCCCCTTTTGTATTGGAGGTCAGCTGGGCAGGCGCCCTGAAATCGAAGGTGCGGCCTCCTCTTTCGGGGGCCGGTATCCCATAATCGCTATAGGCATCTATAAAGGAAGGGTAGATATATTTGTCTTTGCAGTCGATGATAACGGCGTCTTTCGGCAGGGCCAGGCCCGGGCCCGCCGCCACGATGAGACCGTCCCGGATGACCAGGGTCGCGTTGGGGATGATGGTCTGGCCGTCTTTAACAAGAGTGGCATTGGTGAAAGCATAACACCCTTCGCGGGGGTCCGCCACTCCGTTAAGGGGGAAAGTAACTTGCGCCATGGAAAAAAAAGCATGGGATAAGAGTGTAGCGAGGAGGGTGAGCAATTTACCCCTGGCATGTAGCCCGAAGGGGACTCTGAATCTTCTCATGTGAAATTAGTTTTAGTCTGTGAAAATGATGCCTAATTTAGGTAAATGGCCTAATTTTAGTGTTCTAATATTTATCAACGGTAAATACCTGGGAAAAACTCGGTGATTAACATCGCTTCTTATATCGATCATACCATTCTAAAGCCCGTCACGACTTATATTGAGATTAAAAAAATATGTGAGGAAGCGAAGACCTGCGGGTTTGCAGCCGTTTGCGTTCCGCCGCCGCTGGTGATCCTGGCGGGGGAGTGGTTGGATGGCGGAAAAGAAGGTACCGCGAAGGGCCCGCACCAGGTCGTCCGGCAGCCATCGTCCGGGGACCTGCGGCACGGCGTGAAAGTGGCGACGGTAATAGGTTTCCCTTTCGGGTATTCCGTGGAGAAAGCTAAGCTATCGGAGACAGAGCAGGCGCTGGCCGACGGAGCGGATGAGCTGGACGTGGTAATCAACCTGGTGGCCCTGAAGAATGGCGACTGGGGGGCGCTGAGCCGGGAGATATCGGCGGTGACGAAGCGGGTGCATGACCGGGGGAAAATAGTGAAGGTCATCATCGAGAGCGGCATCCTGAAGGATGAGGAGATCATCCGGTGTTGTGAAATAATGGGCGGACTGGGGGTGGATTTTCTGAAGACGTCAACCGGATATGCGGAGAGAGGGGCCACCCTGGAAGCCGTGCAGCTGATGCGGCAGCATTTGCCGTCAGGGGTACGGATAAAGGCTTCGGGAGGGATACGTACGTATGCCTTTGCCCGGGACCTGGTGGCAGCGGGGGCCGACAGGCTGGGATGCAGCGCCAGTGTGGCCATCGTAAAGGAGGAGAAAGAGGCAAGCCAGAAAAATTAAAGAAACTACTATGTATAAAAGTCTAATTATCCTATCGTTGTTCCTCTCTGCGCGGGCCATGGCCCAGACCGATTCAGCGGGCACCGTGGTCATTAATAAAGATCCCCGGATCGATCTGCTGGTCCGCAAACAGGCAGAGATCAATGAAGAGACCACGCGGGAGACACGCCGTTTTATTCCCGGTTTCCGGATCCAGGTGATCAATTCTTCCGACCGGGGCAGCGTATTCGCTGCGAAAACCAAGGTATACCAGCAATTCCCCGAGTTAAAACCCTACCTGATGTATCAGGCGCCTAATTACAAATTGAAAGTGGGCAATTTCAAGACCCAGGAGGAAGCGGATGATTATGCCAAACAGCTAACCAAGCTATTCCCTTCGGGCGTCTATGTTATCCGGGATACCATCGAGGTGAAGCCAGATTAAAAATTCAGAATCCATTCCATGTTGAAAGATAAGATCAAACAATTAGCCAGCCAGTACGCAGGGGATTTTATTTCCATCCGGCATCATCTGCATGCCCATCCGGAATTAAGCTACCAGGAGTTCGAAACATCCCGGTATGTCCGGCAGCAGCTGACCACACTGGGTATCCCTTTCCGGGTAATGGCAGAGACGGGCGTCGTGGGCCTCATCGAGGGAAAAAATCCTTCTAAACGAATGATAGCGTTGCGGGCGGATATGGATGCCCTGCCGATAAAGGAAGAGACCGACGTCCCCTATAAATCGAAGCGGGAGGGAGTAATGCATGCCTGCGGACACGATGTGCATACCACCATTTTATTGGGGGCGTCCCGGATCCTGCAGGAGTTGAAAGAGGAGTGGGAGGGCACGGTGAAGCTGATCTTCCAGCCCGGAGAGGAAAAGAATCCCGGAGGCGCCAGTCTTTTGATCAAAGAAGGGGTGCTGAAAGATCCGGAACCCCAGGCCATCTTCGGGCTGCATGTACATCCCGGCCTGGAGGTGGGCAAACTGAGCTTTCGCGGCGGTATGGTCATGGCCAGCGCCGATGAGATCTATATTACCATCAAGGGAAAGGGTGGCCATGCGGCGGCGCCTCATCTCACCGTGGACACGATCCTGGTAGCCTCCCATCTCGTGGTGGCCCTGCAGCAGATCATCAGCCGCAACCGGAATCCCCTTTCTCCGTCTGTCCTGTCCATCACTTCCGTACAGGGAGGGCATACCACGAATGTGATCCCCAGCGAAGTCAGGCTGATGGGTACTTTCCGGGCTATGGACGAGCAGTGGCGCTTCAAAGCGCATGAGCTGATCCGTAAGCAGGCGACGGAACTGGTGCACAGCATGGGGGCGGAGATAGACCTGCACATCGATGTCGGTTATCCTATGGTCCACAATAACGAGGCCCTGAACCGCGTCGCCCGGGCAGAGGCGGGGCAGTTCCTGGGCAGTGACAACGTGTTGGAGACCGAGGTGCGGATGGGCGCGGAGGATTTCGGCTATTATACCCGGCAGATCCCTGGCTGCTTCTACCGGCTGGGAGTGATGAATGTCGAAAAGGGCATTACTTCCGGCGTACACACGCCCACGTTCGATATCGACGAGTCGGCTATCGAGATCGGGGCCGGTATGATGGCCTGGCTGGGCAGCCATATCGAGTTTAAGGGATAATATGCGGTAGGTCCCGGCGAAAGCCGGGAAAGGGGGTTTACCAGCATTTTCGTATTTTGCACCGGTTTTTCGCCCATTGGCGGACGATCCCGACCGACCGAGCGGAGCCCGGACATGGCCGGACCCGGGACCGAGTTGATAAAATTCCTGTATGCAAAAAAAACAGCTCCGTAAAGAGCAGGCGTTAGAATATCATTCCAAAGGACGACCGGGTAAGATTGAGGTCGTACCTACCAAAGAGGCTAAGACGCAAAGGGATCTTTCCCTTGCCTATTCTCCCGGCGTGGCGGAACCCTGTAAAGAAATCCATAAAAATGTAGAGGAGGTTTATAAATACACGGCTAAGGGCAACCTGGTAGCGGTGATCAGCAATGGTACGGCCGTACTGGGGTTGGGGGACATCGGTCCCGAAGCCTCGAAGCCGGTGATGGAAGGGAAGGGGGTCTTGTTTAAGATCTTTGCCGATATCGATGTCTTTGATATCGAGATCAATGAAAAAGACCCGGAGAAATTTGTACAGATCGTCAAGGCGCTGGAGCCCACTTTCGGAGGTATCAACCTGGAAGATATCAAAGCTCCGGAATGCTTCTACATCGAGAAACAGCTGCGGGAAAGCCTCAAGATCCCCGTCATGCACGATGACCAGCATGGAACGGCCATCATCAGCAGCGCAGCTTTGTTGAATGCCCTGGAGGTGCAAAAGAAAAAGATCGACCGGGTACGCTTCGTCATCAACGGCGCCGGCGCCGCCGCCATGGCCTGTATCAAGCTGTACGTTGCCCTGGGCGCCAGATACGAACACTTTATCGTTTTCGATAAGGATGGAGTGCTGCATGAAGATCGCACCGACCTGGATGAAGAGAAGAAGAAATTTGCCGTAAAAAAGAGCGACTGGAACCTGGAGAAGGCCCTTAAGGATGCGGATGTGTTTGTAGGGCTGAGTGTCGGCAATGTCCTGACGGCGGAGATGGTGAAGAGTATGGCCAAAAAACCTATCGTATTCGCCATGGCCAACCCGGACCCGGAGATCAGCTATGAGACGGCAACGGAGACGCGGGACGATATTATCATGGCCACCGGCCGCAGCGATTATCCCAACCAGGTAAATAATGTACTGGGATTCCCTTTTATTTTCCGGGGAGCCCTGGATGTCCGTGCTACCCAGATCAATGAGGCCATGAAGCTGGCGGCGGTAAAAGCCCTGGCAGAGCTGGCCAAAACCCCGGTGCCGGATATCGTGAATATGGCGTATAATCAGAAGACCATTGTCTTTGGTCCGACCTATATTATCCCTAAACCATTGGACCCCCGCCTCCTGTCCACAGTAGCACCCGCGGTAGCCCGCGCGGCGATCGAGAGCGGAGTAGCGCAGATTAAGATCGACAACTGGGATGCTTATGCGATCGAGCTGAACAAACGCCTGGGCCTGGACAACCAGCTCATCCGGCTATTGGGAAGCAAAGCCCGTAACAATCCGAAGCGGCTCGTCTTTGCAGAGGCGGATAACCTGAAGATCCTGAAAGTAGCGCAGATCCTCTATGATGAAGGGGTCGCCTACCCGATGCTGCTGGGAGACGAGAAAAAGATCCGGCACATTGCCGGGGCCAATAATATCGACCTGGACGGCATGCCGATCATCAATCCCCATAATGACGAATATGATGAGCAGCGCAAGCGCATGGGCGAACTGTTCTTCCAGAAGCGGCAACGAAGGGGATTTAATAAATACGAGTCCTATAAGATCATGCGCGACCGGAACTATTTCGGTTGTATGATGGTTGAGACAGGGGAAGCCGATGCCATGATCTCCGGGCTTACCAAGAATTATCCCGATACCATCCGGCCGGCGTTGCAGGCCATCGGCACCGAAGAGGGAGTAAAGAAGATCGCAGGCATGTACCTGATGCTGACCAAGAAGGGACCTTTGTTCCTGGCGGATACGACGGTAAATTTCAATCCGACAGCCGAAGAGCTGGCCGATATCACCCTGCTCGTGGCCAGGGAAGTGCAGAATTTCAACCTCACTCCCCGCATCGCCATGCTGAGCTATTCCAATTTCGGGACCAGCGATAGCCCGGAAGCACGGCTGGTAGCAGAAGCCAGGAGTATCGTGAAGCAAAAGAACCCCTCCCTCATCGTGGACGGAGAGATGCAGGCGAGTGTCGCCCTGAACAATGACCTGCTGAAGGAAAATTATCCGTTCAGCGAGCTGGTGGATCAGGAAGTAAATACACTGGTATTCCCCAACCTGGCCGCGGGCAACATTGCCTATAACCTGTTGAAGGAAGTAGGGGCGGCGGATGCCATCGGACCGATCCTGCTGGGGCTGAAGAAGCCGGTGCATGTGCTGCAGCTGGGCAGCTCCGTCCGCAACATTTATAATATGGCCCTGGTAGCGGTGGTGGATGCGCAGATAAAATGCGAGAATTCCGCCTCCGATGAAGAGCTGAAAAAATCACCCTGGTGGAAGCGGTCCAAACGCCAGTAAATAAATTTAATCCATGACATTTTTTACAGAATTCGGACGGTACCTGTTGATGCTTAAAGGAATGTTCTCCAAACCGGAGAACGCAAAGATGTACTGGAAGGAGTTTATGCATCAATGTTCCGAGATCGGGATCGGCTCCCTGGGCATCGTGGTGATCATTTCCATTTTTATGGGGGCAGTGTCGACCTTACAAACGGCCTATCAGCTGGTGAGCCCTTTTATTCCGCTCTCGACCATCGCACAGATCGTCCGGGATACGGTCATCCTGGAGTTCTCTCCCACCCTGGTGTGTATCGTGCTGGCCGGTGTGGTAGGCAGTAAAATAGCCAGCGAACTGGGCAATATGCGGGTGAGCGAACAGATCGATGCGCTGGAGATCATGGGTATCAATACGAAGACTTACCTGGTCCTGCCCAAGCTGATGGCAGCCATCGTCGTCATTCCCATGCTGGTGGTGATCTCCGGCATACTGGGAATATGGGGAGGACGGCTGGCCGGTACGCTGACAGGCATCCTTTCCCCGGCGGCTTTTGACAAGGGACTGCACCAGTTCTTCAAGCCCTATAATGTATTTTTTGCGTTGGCCAAGGCTTATACGTTCGCTTTCATAATTTCCAGCATTCCGGCTTATTATGGATATTATGTACAGGGCGGGGCCCTGGAGATCGGCCGGGCCAGCACCAAGTCGGTGGTGGTGAGCTGTGTGCTGGTGCTTTTCTCGGATTATATACTAGCAGCCCTACTACTATGATAGAAGTAAAAAATATAAAGAAGAGCTTTGGCGAGAAGACCGTTATCAATGACGTCAGCGCCGTCTTTCAGACGGGGAAGTGCAACCTCATCATCGGTACCAGCGGCAGCGGCAAGACCGTGCTGATGAAGTGCCTGGTGGGCCTTTTTGAGCCCGATAGCGGGGATATCAACTATGACGGGTTGGACTTTTCGACGATGAATCAAGACCAGCGTAAAGAGCTGCGGCAGCAGATCGGCATGCTATTCCAGGGTTCGGCCCTGTTCGACAGCATGACGGTGGAGCAGAACGTTATGTTCCCCCTGGATATGTTCACCAAAAAAAGTTATGAAGAGAAGCTGAAAAGAGTGGACGAAGTACTGGACCGGGTAAACCTGAAGGACGCTCACAAGAAATATCCTGCCGAGATCTCGGGAGGCATGAAGAAGAGGGTAGGCATTGCCCGGGCCATCGTGCTGAACCCCAAATATCTATTCTGCGACGAGCCCAATTCCGGACTGGACCCGCAAACTTCCCTGCTGATCGACAAGCTCATCCAGGAGATCACCATCGAATACAATATTACCACCGTGGTGAACACGCACGATATGAACAGTGTTATGGAGACGGGAGACAACATTATCTATATGTACCAGGGCCTGAAGGAATGGGAGGGCAGCAATAAAGAGATCATTTTTAGTAAAAACCAGCGCCTGAACGATTTTATTTTTGCTTCCGACTTCCTGAGGGACGCCAAAGACATGCGTATGCTGGAGATGAAAGGCAAGATCGATAACAACCGGAATATGGACGATCTGTTAAAAAAAGAAGATCCGCTGAAATAAACGATGGACATCCTTACGATACCGCAGGATATTTTTATTCAGGAAGGGCAACCACTTCCCTTTGAAAAAATAGCGATCCGTGCCTATAGCACGGATGCCCCTTCCGGAAGGAGCCGTATCACCCTCACTAAAAATCTTTTCAGTTTTCTACTGGATGGCGAAAAGACCATACACTATTCGGGCAAGGCCCTCCGCATCGATCCTACGCAATTCTTATTATTGGGGAGCAGCAATTGCCTGATGAGCGAGAAGCTATCCACCAACGGTCTTTACAATAGTCTGCTGCTTTTCTTCGATAATACGCTGCTAACGGATTTTTTCCTCAAATACGGGAGTATGATCCGCCGGACCGGCGGCGTACGGGGCAGCACAGTGAAACAGCCGGTGGTCTGCTTTGAAAAAGATGCCTTCATCCAAAATTACCTGCATTCGCTGCGGCTTATGCTGGCATCGGAGAATAAGATACCTATTGCCCTGCAACTGCTGAAGTTCGAAGAGCTGATGCTCTGGCTGGCGGAAAAATATCCGGAAAGCCTCTTGTCATTTCAGACGGGCAGCCCGGCCGACCTCAGCGACCAGCAGTTGAAAAACACCGTGGAAAGCAATCTCCATAACCATATCAGCGTCGAAGACCTGGCCTTCCTCTGCAATACGAGTTTATCTACTTTTAAAAGAAGGTTTGCCCGTCTCTACGGCGGGATATCCCCTAATAAATGGATCCTGCAAAAAAGGATGGAGCTGGCGGCTGAGCTGCTGCAGCATCACCAGGTGAAGCCCAGCGAAGTGTATTATAAAGTGGGCTATGAGAATCATTCCAGCTTCACCCATTCGTTCAAACAGGTATTCGGCCAGACGCCCAGGGAGTTCCAGCATCAAAAAAGCAGTTATCCCCCCCGGGAGAAAGCCGGAACTTTGAAATTGGACGTCTATCAATAGTTTTTGGACCGACAGCCCTACCTCCTCTCCCCGCCTTGTGAGTATTTTTGCAGCCTAAATTACTATATATGAAAAAGATTTCTTTTTTATGGGCCCTCCTGTTAGGCTGGGGCCTTGCCTCTGCGCAGACTTTCACCTTAAAAAGCAATGAGCTTGGCGGGCAGGCGACCAACAGGCAGTTCCTCAATAGCTTCGGCTGCCATGGTGACAACATTTCTCCGGAATTGTCCTGGGCGAATGCGCCAGCCGGCACCCAGAGTTTTGCCGTAACGATCTACGACAAAGACGCCCCCACAGGCAGCGGGTTCTGGCATTGGCTGATCTTCAATATCCCCGCAAATGTCATGGAGCTGAAATCAGATGCAGGCGCTGTCTCCAAAAACCTGGCCCCTGCCGGATCTATACAAAGTAATAATGATATGGGCCAGCCGGGGTATGTCGGTCCCTGTCCTCCTCCCGGGTCCATTCATGAATACCTCATCACGGTTTATGCCCTGAAAACCAAGCTGAGCCTGGACAAGAATACTCCTCCGGCCCTGGTTGGATTCAATCTCAATGCGAATACCATCGGCAAGGCGTCCATCGTCTTTTACGCCCAGCAATAGTTTGCCTTTTTTCCCCTATTTTTGCCCACCGAAAGGTATAAAAGACCTAAAAGATCGACTCAAATCTATTCTCATGGCAATCTTAGTTAACAAAAATTCCAGGATCATCGTACAGGGTTTTACAGGGACAGAAGGGACCTTTCACGCTACCCAAATGATCGACTATGGCACACAGGTGGTTGGTGGTGTTACACCCGGCAAAGGGGGCAGCACGCATATCGAGCGTCCGGTATTCAATACGGTGGCCGATGCCGTGAAAGAGACCAACGCCAATGTATCCATTATTTTTGTACCGCCGGCTTTTGCGGCAGATGCGATCATGGAAGCTACCGAAGCGGGTATCGAACTGGTGGTCTGTATCACGGAAGGCATTCCCGTCCAGGATATGGTTAAAGCCAAAAACTATCTGCTGGGTAAGAAGACAAGATTGATAGGCCCCAATTGTCCGGGTGTCATTACAGCCGGAGAATGTAAGGTTGGCATCATGCCCGGGTTTGTTTTTATCCCGGGGAAGATAGGGATCGTATCCAAGTCGGGAACCCTGACTTATGAGGCTGCTGACCAGGTAGCCAAGGCGGGACTGGGTATTTCGACGGCCGTGGGCATCGGCGGTGACCCCATTATCGGAACCCCTACCAAGGAGGCGGTGGAACTGCTGATGAATGATCCTGCCACGGAAGGTATTGTAATGATCGGAGAGATCGGAGGCAGCATGGAAGCGGAGGCAGCCCGGTGGATCAGGGAAAACAGCCGTAAGCCGGTCGTTGGATTCATCGCCGGTCAGACAGCTCCTCCCGGACGGAGAATGGGACATGCCGGAGCCATCATCGGCGGCGCGGATGATACAGCCGCCGCTAAGATGAAGATCATGGCCGAATGCGGGATCCATGTGGTGCAAAGCCCTGCTGATATCGGCGCAACCATGGCGAAAGTGCTGAAGAAATAAATTGAACAACGTTAAAATACTAAGGGCGCCCCATGCTACCGGGACGCCCTTCTTTTTTGTATTGATGGCCTGTGAATACTCTTTTACCAGGATCTGCGGTCGTGGCGAAGATCGTGACGATCATAATGAAAATCCCGGCGGTCGTGCCTTAATTCCCGACGGTCGTGGCGCAGGTCGCGAAAATCTCCGTGCCGCCTGTCGCGCATCATACGGTGTTGATCGTACCGCATCTCCCTGCGGTCATGCCGAATATCCATTCTGTCGTGACGGATATCCATTCCCTGCCGGGGGCCTTCCTTACGATCAAAATTCCCCTGGGCCTGTGTGGCCATCGTAAATAATAACCCTGCTGCGATGAGTATTGTAAATTTCGTTGACATAACTTTCATTTTTAATTGTTAGGATTAATGCTGTCCTATATAAGATGGCAACGGGTTATACCTGTTTAAGCCCCATACGTTATACCTATGTTAAAAGGAATTTTTGGTATGTAATCTCTTTACTGACAGCATCCTTAAAAGAGAGATTAAAAAAGTAACTTTAAAAAAGTTTACCTATGAATTTGAGAAATACGGCGCTCCTGCTCTTCTTTTGTCTGTTCTGTTCCTTTCTCACCGCACAAGTGAAGCAAACCGACTACTCTTCTAAGTGGAAGAGGGTGGATTCGCTGGTCCGTCAAAAAGGCTTGGTTCAGTCCGCCCTGACGGAGGTAAATAAGATCTACAGCCTGGCCAAACAGGAAAAGAATGACGCACAGGTAATAAAGGCCCTCATTTATCGCATCAACCTGCAGGAGACGACCCGGGAAGATGCTGCCCTGTTAGCCATTGAAGACCTGGAGAAAGAGATTGCCACCGCCGGGCAGCCGGCCCGGTCGATCCTGCAGAACATCCTGGCCGGTATCTACTGGAGCTATTTTCAACAACATCGCTGGCAGCTCTATAACCGTACGGCCACCGTTAATTTTGTAAAAAAGGATATCGCCACCTGGGGCGCCGCTGATCTCCACCAGAAGATGGGAGAATTATATCTCTCCTCGGTGCGTGACGAACAACTGCTGCAACAGACGAAGCTGGATGCTTATGACCCTATCCTGATCAAAGGAAATGCGCGGGCCTTACGTCCTACCCTTTTCGATCTGCTGGCGCACCGGGCGTTGGATTATTTCAAGACGGATGAGCGGGATGCGGGTAAACCAGCCTATGCCTTCGAGATCGACGATACGGCGGCCTTTACCGATGCGGCGGCTTTTACAGGGCATTCCTTCCAAACCCGGGACTCTCTCAGCTTACATTTTAAAGCCCTTCTCTTATTCCAGCGGCTGATCCGTTTGCATCTGTCCGATGCCCGGCCGGACGCCCTTATCGATGTGGATATCGAGCGGCTGAATTTCGTCCATAGTTATGCCGTCGCGCCTGACAAAGAGGAGTTGTATGTCCGGGCGCTGGTCCAACTCACGGACCGCTATGAGCAGGAGCCGGCAGCGGCAGAGGCCTGGTATCTGCAGGCAGCGGCGTATGCCGGCCAGGCCGGCAGCTATGATCCTATAAAAGATACGGCTCATCGCTATGGATATGTAAGGGCGAAGGCTATCTGTGAAAAAGTATTGGCGCAGGGCGCCGGGAAGGATAGCAGTGAGGGGAAGAGCCATTGTGAAATGCTGTTGAAAACGATCCAACGTAAAGAATTGCGCCTTGAGACGGAGAAAGTAAATGTCCCCGGAGAACCGATGCGCACCCTGGTGAGCTGGCGTAACTTCGGGCATTTGTATGTACGGGTGATCCGGTCGGACCGGTCGACGAAAGAAGGATTGGGAGCTAATTCCTGGCAGGATCAGTACTGGAAGAAACTGGTGCAGCTACCCGTCCTCCAAACCTTTGACCTGTCATTGCCCGCCACCGGGGATTACCAGCTTCACCGGACAGAAATAAAGATCGATGCCCTGCCTGCCGGAGAATACATGCTACTGGCCAGCGCCGGCAAAGACTTTCCCCTATCCCAAAATCCGCTGGCCGTCCAATACTTTTATGTCTCCTCCATTGCCTATGTGGCTAATGGCCAGGATTATTTTGTACTGAACCGGGTTAGCGGCCAGCCTGTGTCGGAGGCCACGGTGCAGGTGTGGGAGCAGCATTATGATTATAAGACCAGCAGCAACATCCTGGACCGTGGCGCGGTCTATCATTCCGATCGATCCGGGCATTTCCTGCTCTCTGCCAAAACGGTTCATACCGGCAGTGAACAGCAGTTGCTTGAGATCAGCACGGCAGGAGATCATCTTTTCATGACGGACCAACCCCTGAATGTCTATTACTATAATGAGGAGGACAAGGCTACCGGTGATAAAATAAAATATGAAAAAGACAACACGCAAACTTTCTTTTTTACGGACCGGTCCATCTACCGGCCGGGTCAGCCCCTCTATTTCAAAGGCATCATAGTGACCCGGGATTTCGACACCCGCCAGCCAAAAGTGCAGGCGCTTTTTAAAACGAAGGTGATCCTCTATGACGCCAATAAATCGAAACTGGACAGCTTGATGGTGACCACCAACGAGTTTGGCTCTTATCACGGTCAGTTCAACCTGCCGGAACAGTTGTTGAACGGAGAGTTCAGTCTGGAAGATGATTCCACCGGCGGTTCGACCGGTTTTTCCGTGGAAGAATATAAAAGGCCAAAATTCTTTGTGGAATATGCAAAGCTGAAAGGAAGTTACCGGGTGGGAGACACGATCCTTGTAAATGGCGCTGCCAGAGCCTATGCCGGCAATAATATCGACGGGGCTGCCGTAAAATACCGGGTGCAGCGAAAGGCCCGCTATCCTTATCCCTGGTATTTCGACAGTTGGAGAAGGCAGCCGCCCACGCAGGGGCAGGAGGTCGCCCATGGAGAGACCCGGACCGATGCGGAGGGGAAGTTCGTCATTAGTTTCCCCGCCCTCCCTGACCTAAAGGTGCGCAAAGAGCTGGACCCCGTCTTTGAATACCAGGTATCGGTTGATATAACGGATGTCAATGGAGAGACGAGAAGTGGTGAAACGACCGCCTCGGTGGGCTACAAGGTCTTACAGTTGACTATCGGGCAGCCGGTGGACGATCAATTGCCGGCTGACAGTCTGAAAGAAATAATGGTCAACGTTAGTAATCTCTCCGGGGAGCCCGAATCCGCTCCGGTGGAGATAGCCCTCTATAAGCTGCGATCGCCCGATCATCTCCTCCGGTTCCGTCTCTGGGAAGAAGAACCCGATCAGTTCGTTATTCCTGAGGCAGCATTCCGCACTGCCTTTCCTCATGACCCTTACAAGGATGAGATGAAGATTGAAAGCTGGGAGAGGGAGGTTTCTCCGGTTGCGGGCTTCCGTCAGGAGGCCGCGGGCGATAGCGGGCGGGCAAGAGCAGATACCGGGCGGCCTTCGTCCGTAGCCCGATACCGGCTGCAGGGGCAGCACTTGTCTCCCGGATGGTATGTCATAGAGGCGAGGACTAAGGATAAATATGGGCAGGAAGTGAAGAGCCTGCGGTATGTAAGCTTATATGATGGAAGGACCGGGAAACCTGTTATCCCGCAGTATGACTGGGTGACGCAACACCAGGAGACCATAGAGCCGGGAGGTAAGGCCAGCGTGGCCATCGGCTCTTCCGCGGAAAATGTATTTGTCATCCGGAAAACAGACCGGGGCGGCGGCAAGCTCAGCACCCTTACCCTGAGCAATGAAAAGAAATTAGTGGAACTTCCCGTGACGGAAGCCGACCGGGGTGGTTTTGGTGTGTCCGATGTCTTTATAAAAGACAACCGCGTGTATATGAATGATCATGTCATAAAAGTGCCCTGGACCAATAAGGAACTTACCATTCAATATACCAGCTTCCGGGATAAGACCCTTCCGGGCAGTGACGAGCAGTGGCAGGTGAAGATAGCCGGGTATAAAAAAGACAAGGTGGCCGCAGAAGCGGTAGCGGCCATGTATGATGCCAGCCTCGATCAATTTAAAATGCACGGATGGTCCGTGCCGGACTTGTACCCCAGCTACGATCCATCCCAAACCTGGAACAGCGGCAGTAATTTTATGGCTGCTCAATCCCACGTAAAATATGAGAATGAAAGGGTGGAGAAAGTGTATGTAAAAAGCTATGACAGGATCATGACGGCCTCCGGCAGAGAAAGGTACCTGCCACGCCAAACAGCTATTGCTTTTGACATGGCGGCGCCGCAGAATATGGAGATGAAAGTCATGGCATCCAGGTCGCCGGCGAACAAACGTTCGATTGCACAGGAAGCTGATAAGTCAATAGATGCAGATGGGTCGAAGATTCTTATGAAAGATACCGCAGAGTATCCGGAAGAGGCGCCGCGGCCGGCCAATCCGCCGGCCCAGGGGGAATCCTCCCCGGTACAAGTGCGCCGGGACCTCAAAGAGACGGCTTTTTTCCTTCCCGATCTGCGGACCGACAGCGGGGGCAATATCAGCTTCTCCTTCACCATGCCCGAATCGCTCACCCGCTGGAAATGGCTGATGCTGGCCCATACCCGGGACCTTTCCTTTGGCTATTCCGAAAAGACGGTCGTCACACAAAAGAAACTGATGGTACAGCCCAATGCGCCCCGGTTCCTCCGCGAAGGAGACCGGATGGAGCTGAGCGCCAAGATCGTCAACCTTACCGATTCAGAACTGACGGGGCAGGTGGAATTGCAGCTGATGGATCCCACGACCGGACAAACGGCCGATGGCTTGTATACCAATCAACAGCCCAACCAATATTTTACCGTCGCAGCGGGACTCAGCACCGTCGTCAGCTTTCCCCTGGATATCCCCTATCAATATAACCGTCCCCTGACCTACCGCATCGTCGCCAGGGCGGGTCTCCCTCATCCGGGTGCGGGAGACAGTGCTGCGGGGGCCGGCAAATATGAGGTCAGCGACGGAGAAGAGGCGACGCTGCCCGTTGTCAGTAACCGGATGCTGGTTACCGAAACCCTGCCGTTGAATATGCCGGGAAACGGCAGCCGTTCTTATACCTTTGATAAGCTCCTGCAGAGCGGCAGCAGCGAGACATTGAGCCAGCACGCACTTACGGTGGAGTTCACCACCAATCCTGCCTGGTATGCCGTGCAGGCCCTGCCCTACCTGATGGAATATCCCTATGACTGCGCAGAGCAAACCTTTAACCGGTTTTATGCGAATGCATTGGCCAGCAAAATAGCGGGTAGTTCACCCCGTATCCGGGTTATCTTCGACCGATGGAAGACGGCCGATACAGCGGCATTATTAAGCAACCTGGAGAAGAACCCCGAGCTTAAATCGGTGCTGCTGCAGGAGACGCCCTGGGTCTTGCAGGGGAAAAGCGAATCCCGGCAGAAGCGGAATGTCGCCCTGTTGTTCGATATGACCCGGATGAGCCGGGAGCTGGAGGCCGCTCTCCAAAAGCTGCAGGACCTGCAATCGCCCAATGGGGGGTTCGTATGGTTTAAGGGAGGTCCGGACGATCGCTATATGACACAGTATATCCTCACGGGGATTGGCCGGTTGCAGAAGCTGAAGGCCCTGCCGCCGGCCCTTACCACCCGGATCAATGACCTCGTTAAGGCGGCGCTGCCCTACCTGGACCAGGCAATAAAAAAAGATTATGAGGAACTGAAAAAACAACCGAAGTCCGGCGATAGGCCAGGATGGATCAGCGAACTGGCCGTCCAATATCTTTATATGCGCAGCTCGTTCAGCGAGTATGGGATCCCGGGAGACGTATTGCCTGCCGTCAGTTATTACCGCAAACAGGCGCAGCAACTTTGGCTTCAGACCAGCAAATACATGCAGGGCATGATAGCCCTGGCCCTTTACCGGACGGGGGATGTCCAGACGGCTAAGAATATCCTGGCCTCTCTCCGGCAAAATGCCATCCGGGATGAGGAGAAAGGGATGTATTGGAAAGGGATGGAAGGGGGCTATTACTGGTACCAGGCCCCGATTGAAATGCAATCCCTCATGATCGAGGCTTTCCATGACATCGGGGGGAATACCCCTGTTGAGAATGAGCTCCGGACCTGGCTGCTGCGACAAAAGCAGACCCATAGCTGGAAGACGACCAAAGCGACGGCGGATGCCTGTTATGCCCTGTTGCTGGGAGGCGGCGACTGGCTGGGAGCGGAAAGGACCGTAGAGATCCGGCTGGGAGATAAGACCATCCGTTCGGGGGATGGAGGGGCTGCGGGTACGGGTGGAGCACCTGCCGGTGGGGCGTCGGCAAGTGCAGCAGAAGCCGGGACAGGCTATTTTAAGAAAGTATTTGACGGGCCCTTTGTCAATCCTTCTATGGGAAAGATCACAGTGAGCCTTTCTTCGCCGCCGGCAACCGCCGGCTCGCCAGCCGCCACAGCTTCGGGTAGCAGCAGTGCGCCGGCCTGGGGCGCTGTATACTGGCAGTATTTTGACAACCTGGACAGGATCACACCGCCGGGTGATGCCAGGGCTCCGCTGAAGCTGGTGAAAAAAATATTCGTGGAGCGAAATACGGACCGGGGGCCAGTGCTGGAACCGGTAGAAGACAAGGGCACCCTGCATGTAGGAGATAAAGTGAAAGTGCGGATCGAATTGCAGGCCGACCGGGAAATGGAATACGTCCGTATGAAGGATATGCGCGCCTCCTGTATGGAGCCCGTGAATGTGCTGAGCGGGTATAAGTGGCAGGGTGGGCTGGGCTACTATGAAAGCACCAAAGATGTGAGTACCGACTTCTTCTTTTCCCGGATTCCCCGGGGAACCTATATTTTTGAATATCCGCTGTTCGTGGGACAGGTAGGGAATTTCAGCAATGGGATCACGGGTATCGAATGTATGTATGCCCCGGAGTTTGGCTTTCACAGTGAGGGCATCCGGGTCAACGTGGAATAAAGGCGATTTCAGGTATACGAACAGCTATATTCATATGGAAACAGATGTATTGATCATTGGACAGGGTATCTGCGGAACTTTCCTGGGTTGGTGGCTGGAACAGGCCGGTCTGTCATTTATCATGATAGATGAACCTCGCCCTTTTACAGCTTCGAAGTCGGCGGCGGGGCTTATCAACCCTGTTACGGGAAGGCGCATCGTCACTACGTGGATGATCGATGAACTGTTGCCATTTGCGCAGACAGCTTACCGGCAGATCGGGGACGACCTGGGCCTCTCCGCTATGGACCCGGTGGAAGTGGTGGATTTTTTTCCTACCGCCCAAATGCGGCTGGCCTTTCTAAAAAGGGTTGAGGAAGATGCCTCGTATTTACAGTTGCCGGCGGATCAGCATTCCTGGGACGGGTTTTTCCGGTATGAGCTCGGCTATGGAGTGATAAGCCCCTGTTACCTGGTGAACCTGCCGGCGCTGCTGGCGGCCAGCCGTAAGAGAATGCTGCAGCGGGGTTATTTGCGGGAGGAAAGATTTAACCGGGAGGAACTGGTCGTGGGGCCGGAGGCGGTTTTGTCGGGCCAGGTGACCACTGACGATGGGGCGGTCGGCCAAGCGCCGGGAGAGGGGGCAGCCAGGCGACAGGAAGTGCGCGGGATCCGCTACCGGGATATTGATGCGGGGCGGGTGGTATTTTGTGATGGGGTGGAAAGTTTTGACAACCCATATTTTTCGCGGCTGCCTTTTGCGCCGAATAAGGGGGAAGCCCTGATCGTGGAGATCCCGGAATTGGTCGGCGGAGGCAGCCGGGGACTGGCCAACAGCGGGGGGATAGCCAGTGGAAGCCTGGCGGTCGGCGCCGGCATGCGCCATGTTTTCAAAAAAGGACTGAGCCTGGCCCCCTGGAAAGAGGGGCTGTTCTGGGTAGGGGCGTCTTATGAATGGGCTTTCGACCATCAGGAGCCGACGAAGGTTTTCCGGGAAAGGACAGAGGCAGTACTGAAAGATTGGCTAAGGGTGCCTTTCCGGACGGTGGAGCATGTTGCTTCCGTGCGGCCAGCTACCCTGGAACGACGGCCTTTTGTCGGATTTCACCCCCTGTTTCCCGCGGTGGGTATCCTGAATGGAATGGGCACCAAGGGCTGCTCCCTGGCGCCATACTTTGCACACCAACTGGTGGAGTCTCTCACCAAGGGAAGCCCCATCCGTCCGGATGCGGACTTAAAGCGATTTATTGGCATTTTGAGCCGGAAATAACCACGGACTATTCGTAAATTCATACCCTTAAAACCGTACATTATGGAATTACCTGTCATACAGAATAAGATTTACGAGATAAGAGGACAGAAAGTGATGCTGGACTTTGATCTGGCTGCTTTATACGAGGTGGAAACAAAAGTTTTTAACCAGGCTGTCAAAAGAAATATCAATCGTTTCCCAAGTGACTTCATGTTCCAATTAACATCCGCCGAATGGGAAGGGAACTGGTCACAATTTGTGACCACATCGGATACCGGTTCACCCTCCGAATCGCAAGATATTGATAATCAATTAGAAACATCGCCCTCAAACTCATCACAATTTGTGACCACTTCGAAGAAGCACAGAGGCAAAACCTATTTGCCCTATGCCTTTACCGAACATGGCGTCACCATGCTGGCCAGCGTCCTGCGGAGCGAAAAAGCGGTGAATATGGGTATTGCCGTAGTCCGGGCCTTTATTGCATTAAAGCAATATGCCCTGAAACACCAGGATCTGACCGGGCAGTTACAGGAATTACGGGATCGCCTGGGCGAACATGACGTCCAGCTCAACAGTATCTATGACGCCATTGAAAACCTTTTGGACGAAAAAGTCGATCAGAAGGCCTGGCAGGAAAGAGAAAGAATTGGATTTAAGAAATAAATCGGAGCAGGCAACGGGGGCGGGTTTACCGGGTGCGCAGATGCCGACCCCGGATCCCCGGCGGGCAGTCGAAGTCTTTACCCGGCGGCGGACGTTTTAGCAGGAGCAGCAGGCTCCATCCGGCGGATGATCGTCGTGCTACCCGTCGTAAAGTTCAGGGGGTCCTGGCTGAGCACACGGGCCATAGCTTCATATAGTTCGGGCAATTCGTGCCGGAACTGAACCGGGTTCTCGAAGAATACCTCGACGGATACCGCCCAGAATTCGTGATAATTGGTGGCGGCATAGTCTCCCAGTAAGTTTTTGGCTCCGCCCTGCATAGAGGTGAAAATAGGGCGGGCTACTTTGGAGAAATTGTGAAACTCACTCTTAAAGTGTTTGTCCTCTTCTGTCTGGGTGATAAAGTTCACATAGGCCAGGGCATGGCCCATTTCGTGCAATCCTACGTTGCAGTTAGGAGTCTGCCCGGAAATGCCTTTTATAAAATTATCCCAGGAAAGATAGATGCCGGTCTGGTCTACATGGCCCATGAAGGGGCGGGAATAGAACCCATAATGATAGTCATCCCTTAATATAAAGATATCGTCGAAATAGGTGAGCCTGAACTTCTCCAGACCGAAGGTGAGCTGTACGGCGACGGCGCTGACCAGGATGGGCATTTCTGCCGCCGCTTCCACCTCTATATAGTGAAAGTTCCTGGAATGCTGGAACTGATAGGTGCGGAAGAGAAATTTCCGCTGTTCTTCCAGGTTGAGCCGATTATAATATTTCAGGTAACGCGAAACCACGGAGTGGTAAAAAGTCTCTCTGGCGACGAACTTCTTAAACTGATGTTTCGTATACAGACGTTGAAAAAGCAGCGTCACCGGGCGGTTGAGGAGGAGAATTCCCAGTACCAATGAAGAAATGACAATGAGTTCCATAGAGTTCATTTTTCTTTTTGAGTCAAGAACAACGATTGCTACAATCGGGTCTCCCATTGGTGTTGGATACGGAACTATGGCTTTT
>DATJJD010000177.1:0-5258 GCA_035492545.1 Puia sp. | reverse complement strand
TTATTTTATCTTCACCACGATCTTCCCAAACTGCCGGGCATCATCCATCCGGCGAAAAGCCGCCTCCCCCTCTTCAAACAGAAATACCTGATCTACCACCGGCCGCAGCGCATGTGACTCCACAAAAGTTACCATCGCCCGAAAATCTTCCGGGCTTCCCATCGTAGAGCCGAGGATGGTCAATTGTTTCCAGAATATGCGGCGGGCTGTCAGATGAGAAGGATTGCCGCGGGTGGCGCCATAAAAGGCCAGCCTTCCTCCCGGGGTTGCCAGGTTCAGCAGCTCGTCCATACCATCACCCGCCGCGCCATCGATGATGACGTCGAAGGGACCACCCGCCAGTTCCAGCAAAGCAGTTCCCCAGTCGGCATCCTTATAGCTGACTCCTCCGCTGGCGCCCAGCTTCACGGCTTTATCGATCTTTTCGGGGCTGCCGCTGGTTACAAATACTTTGGCGCCTGTGGCAACGGCATATTGCAGCGCGAACAAAGCTACCCCGCCACCGATACCCGTCACCAGTACTTTTTCACCCACCCGCAACTGCGCCCTGGTAAATACGGCCCGGTAAGCCGTCACTCCTGCCAGCGGGAGAGCCGCGGCTTCTTCAAAGGAAAGATGAGAAGGCTTTGGAACCAGGCTGCTCAACGGCACTTTGACATATTCCGCGAAAGTGCCATCTTCCGGCAAGCCCAATATGTGAAAGTCCTTTGGATGTTGATGTGTAAGACTGTTGCCCCAGTTGAAGGCAGGATTGATGATGACCTCTTTCCCGATCCATCCGGCCCCTTCTACCACCACGCCGGCTCCATCGCTGCCCGGAACGATGGGATATTTCAACCCCGCATACTGTCCCTTCCGGATCCATACATCCCGGTGATTGAGGGCCGCCGCGTGCACCCGCACCAGGGCTTCCCCTTCGGAGATACGCAAAGCCTCCCTTTCCTGTACCACCAGCGGTGCATTCTTTTCCGTTATCACCAATGTCTTCATATAGGTTATTTGAATTCGTCAAATGATCTCCCGGCCTGGCGGCGGCATGTCGGCCAGCTAATACTTAAACACCTTCCCCCCCGCCATCACCTCCTGCGTCTTCTCATCGAACGTCACCCGCTGCCCCGTACGATACGCCGCATTGGCCATGATCACCGCTATGGCATGACGATAGCCCGCCTCGATAGGTGCATTTGGCTGCTTCCGGCTCCGGACGCACTCCATCCAATTGCGCACATGGGCCGTCGTTAGCGGATCGCCCCCTGTACTGGCATCCGTGGATATCTTCACGGCCAGCTCCTTTAGGGACAGCTCAGGCAGCAGGTTGGCTTGCATATTCATTGCCTGCGCATACTTCTCCGTCAACCCGCCCGCCGGCGATATTTTATTGGTGTCCAGGTTCAGCGTACCGCCATTGGAATAGTAGATCTCTTTGGTTTCTCCCTCCGAGTTGGTCTGCCGGGAGGTGAACAGCACCTGGAACCCTTTGGTCAGATCATCCAGCGGACCGTAATCAAAGACGGCCGTCAAGGTATCCGCATTCTTACGGCCATCATGCCAGGCATAGATGCCTCCGTTGGCTGAGACACTGCGCGGATGGGGCAGACCGGAGAACCAATGCACCGTATCGATCTGGTGGCTCATCCATTGCCCGGGAATACCGGAAGAATAAGGCCAGAAAAGACGGAACTCCAGGTGTTTGCGGGCATCGAAGGGCTCAAAGGGACGATTGATAAGGTAGCGTTTCCAATCCGTGTCCTCCTCCTTCATCTGTGCTACCAGGGCAGGCCTCCGCCAGCGTCCCGGCTGATTTACATTCCAGGTAAGTTCCACCATAACGATGGGACCGAACTTCCCTTCTTTGATAAAGTCCGCCGCTGCCTGGTAGTTGGCCCCGCTCCGCCGTTGAGAACCGATCTGCACGATCTTTCCCGATTCTTTCACCGCCTTCAGTACGGCCCGGTTGTCCTCCATCGTCTCGGCCAACGGTTTCTCCGTATAGGTATCCCGGCCGGCTTTTACCGCTTCCACGGTATGATAAGCATGCTGAAAATCGGCGGTGCTGATCATGACCGCGTCGACTTCCTTTATATTGTATAATTCGTCATTGTTGACACAGGCCTGTATGGAATGACCAAACCTGGAAGCGAGAAATTCTTTCCCCTCCTCCCTTCTCTTCTTCCAGATATCCGATACGGCGATGATGTCGAAGTTCATCTCCTGGTTCGACTTCAGGAAAGCGGGGATATGATCATTCCGGTGACGGTCGGAAAAACCCACCACGCCAACCCTCACCCGGTCATTGGCGCCGATGATGTTGCGGTAGCTGCTGGCGGTCAGGCCCATGGTCCCCATATAGGTGGCGGCGCCGGCCATAGAACTCTTGCGGATAAAATCTCTTCTGGACGTTGTCATGTTACAATAGGTTTAATAATGGAAGTGGTCTTTGTTCACAACCGGGTTCCACCCGGCAAGCTAATCGCAGACAGAAGATTTATCCCGTCCGTCTACCCGATAAATTTACTAATTTAGACTATCACCGGAGAACCATCATTAACTAATTATCTAATGATATTACCCTCCTTACTTAAAAAATACCTGTAATATGATTGCTTACACACCTTTTCCCCGTTGGACATGCTTTATCCTTCTCGGTTTTCTTTCAATGAGTGCCACCAACCTCCGGGCCCAGTCTAAGCCATTGCCCATCGAGATCAGATCCGACGCCGGCGCCCGGAAAGTTACCGTCCTGGCCGGAGGTCAGCCTTTTACGGAGTTTATTTACCCCGACACCCTGGAGAAACCAACCCTCTATCCCATCTACGCACCCGACGGGCAATTGATCACCCGGGGATTTCCCCTTCAAACCCGGGCAGGTGAACCTGTCGATCATCCGCATCATATCGGACTCTGGTTTAATTATGAGAATGTCAACGGGCTGGACTTCTGGAATAATTCCTTTGCGATCCCCGCCGGGAAAAAGAAGTCCTATGGCTGGATCCGGACGGACAGTATCATGCGGGCAAACGGCGGTCCGGAGAAAGGCACCCTTCAGTACAGCGCCAACTGGACGGATCAGCAACAGAATATATTGCTAAAAGAATTGACCACCTTTACGTTCACCGCCACAGGGTCGGAGAGGATCATCGACCGGGTAACCACCCTCATCGCCCGGCAGGACATCAGCATGCCGGATGTAAAAGACGGCTTACTGGGACTCCGCGTCACCCGGGAATTACAGATCCCTTCGAATGTTCCGGGAGAGTTTGTAGACGACAAGGGAATCGTTACAAAGGTGGCGGCTGGCAATACGCCGGATATTAACGGCGATTATCTGACGGAGAAAGGCAAGAGAGGGGACAGCGCCTGGGGCACCCGGGCCAACTGGTGCCTGCTGTTTGGGAAAAAGGGAAAAGATACGCTCAGCATCGCCATCATCGATCACCCGGCCAATCCGGGCTATCCTACCTATTGGCATGCCCGCGGGTATGGGTTGTTCGCCGCCAATCCGCTGGGGCAGAAGGTGTTTAGCAACGGAAAGGAAACGTTAAATTTTGGGTTCAAAAAAGGGGCTTCCGTTACTTTCCGGTATCGTATAGTCATTGCCGCAGGGGACCAACGGCTGTCCACCGACCGAATCCGGCAGCTCGCCGGTGCTTTTGGCAAGCTTAAATGGCAATAACCCCCGCCCTGCCTAAATTTAGCCGCTTGCACTGGCAAAAATCTTACTTTTGACCCGTTAACCTAAAATCTAAAAAAAAATGAGCACGAAGAATCTGACATTAATAGTTGTATTGGCTGTTATCTTGTTGTTGGGTGGTTGCGGTTGTAATAGTTACAATGGATTGGTCCAGGTAGACCAGGGCGTCAAGACCTCCTGGAGTAATGTAGAAACCAATTACCAGCGTCGTACGGATCTGTACAACAGCGTGGTAAAGACCATCGAAGGGTCCGCTAACTTTGAGAAGTCCACGTTGAAAGAAGTCATCGCTGCAAGGGCAAAAGCCACCAGCGTGAATGTAGATATCAATGACTCCGCTTCCCTGGCCAGGTACCAGCAGGCACAGGGGCAGCTGCAGGGATCCTTCAGCCGGTTGATGGCCGTCGCCGAAGCCTATCCCGACCTGAAGACCACCAAATCCTTCCAGGATTTCCAGACCAACATCGAGGGTACGGAAAATCGGATCAATGTAGCACGGAGAGACTTCAACAGCACCGTAAATGCCTATAACCTCAAAGTAAAAACATTCCCGAACAATATCTTCGCCGGCATCTTCGGCTACCACGAGAAACCGTATTACAAATCGGATCCTGGTAGTGAAAACGCCCCGGACATCCAGTTCAACATTAAATAAGGTATTGCTTCCGGCGGCCACCCCTCATCAACCGGTGGCCGCCCTACTTTAATTTATTAATCATAAATTTCCTGCCTTGCACATTCCATTTTTTCGCCGGAAGGAATTTTTTACAGCCGCTGAGAAACAGTTGATCGTGGATTCCATACAGGCAGCCGAGAAGCGAACGAGCGGGGAAGTCCGCGTCTTCGTAGAGAGCCGTTGCCGTTTTGTGGACCCCCTGGACCGGGCAACCGAAATCTTTTGGGGGCTGAAAATGGAGAAGACGGAAGCCCGCAATGCTGTCCTGGTCTATGTAGCGTTGAAAGACCGCCAGCTGGCCCTCTTCGGAGATAAAGGCATTCATGAAAAAGTAGGGACCGCCTTCTGGAACGAAAAAGTAAAGCTGATCCTCTCACATTTTAATAAGGCCAATTACGCGGAAGGCATAGCCCGGGTGGTGACGGAGATCGGCGAGGCGTTATACCAACACTTCCCTTATGACAGGGGCGCCGATAAAAATGAATTACCCGACGACATCGTGTTTGGCAAATAAAACAAGCGAATGAGTGCAATGAAGAAGATCCTATCAGTAATACTGCTTTTGGTTACGCTGATGCTGGCGCACGGGAAGCTGGGTTATGGACAAAACATCCCCCCTAAACCCAATCCTCCACGCCTGGTAAACGACCTGGCGCATGTGATGACGCCCGACCAGGTGGCTTCGCTGGAAAGCAAGCTGGTCGCCTATGACGACAGCACCTCCGTCCAGATAGCGGTAGTCACCGTGCCTACCGTGGGCGATGGATCGATTGAAGACTATGCCCTGGGAATCCTGAGAGAGTGGGGGGTAGGGAATAAGAAGACGAATAATGGATTAGTGATCCTGGCAGCCATCCAGGATCGTAAAGTATATATTGCCACCGGCTATGG
>DATJJD010000176.1:0-14757 GCA_035492545.1 Puia sp. | reverse complement strand
CGGACCCACCTTTATCCGGACCCGGATGCCTCGCATCATGTTACCTTTTCGGCCCTGGTGGGTCATTCCAATGGACGGGGGCAATCTTATCAGACGAAAGATCTTTTGCTACCTCTTCCGCCAACGGAAGTACAGCGTAATCCAAACCTGGGTGGACAAAATCCCGGGTATTAATGTGTGATATTTGTATTTGTAAAAAAACAGCGCGGTTTTATGAAAAAGATCCCATCATTGTTAGTCGCCTCTTTATCAGCCCTGCTTGCGGCAAGCGGGACCGCACAAACACAAAGCCCATCCGGCTCGCCGGGCAAGCCATTCTTGTGGCAGATCGGGAAGGCGGATGACGGTTATTCGGAATTTGCGGGGAGTCCCGGCGATCGGTCTGGCCATGGCAGTCAGTCTGGTTCGGGTAATCCATCCGGCAATGGCAATTCGTCCCGCAGGGGCAACCTGTTTGAGAAGGACGGTCTATTCGTAGTAGGACGCTCCATCGCAGGGAAAGACTGGCCCTTTGCACAGCCCGGACCAGATGATGCCTGGGCGGGCCATCGTGCACATACTTACTCCATCCTCTTCGGCTTGCGAAGTGCACCCGCTTCCGGCACTTGCCGGTTGACGGTGAAGCTGATCGACGTCGGCCCCCGCGACGTAAACCTGTTGGTATCGGTCAATGACCATACCTATCACCAGACCCTGCCGGAGGGCTCCGGACGGGCAATCCATGGAGACCTCACAAAAGGTAAACGGTTTTCCTTTTCCATCGACATTCCGGCCGAAAGCCTCCATGCCGGCGATAACAGGATCGAACTGACCACGGAGTCGGGAAGCTGGTTTCTCTACGACTGGATTGGCTTCGAAATGCCGGGCAACCCTAAACTACAGGCGATAAAGCCTTCTATCACCCTGGCATCCGGTAAAGGATTGCCTTTTATAACCGAACAGGACGGTCATTCTTATCAACCGGCCCGGCTCACCCTGTTGAATACGGGCGACTCCGCCGATGTGACGGTGAAGATAACCGGATTACCCAACCAGCGGCTGGCGGTGGGCACGGGGCGCCAGCAGGTGGAGGTCCTCGCGCCGGCCGTTTATCAGGACTCCACGGTAGACTTCACCGTAGCCCGGGGCAGCAGGCAGATATTGTCGGGAAAGATCGATCTGAAGCCGGTCCGCAAGATGACCATTTATATCCTTCCCCATTCTCATAACGATATAGGGTACACGGAAATACAGACGAATGTGGAGCGCAAGCAGATGAATAACCTGCTCACCGGCATCGAATATGCCCGCCAGACGAAAGACTATCCGGCCGGCGCCCGTTTTGTCTGGAACCTGGAAGGTATGTATGCCGCCGATCTCTTTCTTCACCGGATGAATGCGGACCAGAAACAGGCGTTCCTGGACGCGGTGAAGGATGGAGGCGTAGCGTTGAACGGCATGTACCTGAATACACTCACGGGATTGTGCCGTCCCGAAGAGCTGCTGCAGCTGTTCCGGTATTCCAACGAGCTGGCCGCACAATGCGGCACCACGATACGGTCGGCGATGATCAGCGATGTCCCCGGTTATACCTGGGGAACCGTGTCGGCCATGGCGCAGGCAGGTATCCGTTATTTTTCTGCGGCTCCCAATTATTTCGACCGCATCGGCGATATCCTGGTGAAATGGGAAGACAAACCTTTTTGGTGGGTGAGCCCCTCGGGGAAGGAAAAAGTACTGGTATGGATCCCCTACAAGGGTTATGCCCTGTCACATGGCATGCCGGACGGTCTTTCAAAGGATTTTGTAGACTCCTATATCGACGAGCTGAAGAAGAAAGAGTTTCCCTATGATATCTCTTATATCCGTTGGAGCGGTCACGGTGACAATGCCGTGCCGGACCGGTCGATCAGTGACTTCGTAAAAGATTGGAGTGGAAAATACAGCTGGCCCAAATTCATCATCTCCTCAACTACGACGGCGTTCAAGGCCTTCGAAGACAGGTATGGCGATCAGCTGCCACAGGAGAAAGGAGATTGGACGGGTTATTGGGAAGACGGGGCGGGCTCTTCCGCGCTGGAAACGGCCGAGAACCGGGGCTCTTCTTCAAGATTGACACAGGCCGAGGCGCTTTGGGCCATGGCGGCTCCCGGATCTTTTCCGGCCGACAGCTTCCACCGGGCCTGGCAGCATGTGATCCTCTATTCCGAACACACCTGGGGAGCGGATGAGAGCGTAACCCGACCGCTGAGTCAGAAGACGATGGAGCAGTGGATCATCAAAAAATCCTATGCAACGATGGCGGACACCCTTTCCCGGGCCCTGGTGTTGGGCGCCCTCAGCAGACAGTCCGGCGCCGCTCAGTTGCATGCCGTGGACATTTACAATACGAATTCATGGACACGGACCGACCTGGTAACCCTGTCGGCCGAGATGTCTTCCGATGGAGAGGTCGTCAAAGATGCCGATGGCAGGGTCTTGCCGTCCCAACGATTGTCGACAGGCGAGCTGGCTTTTGTGGCATCGGGTATACCGCCTTTTGCTTCGCGGAGGTATTTCATCAGCGGCTCAACATCGGGGGCGGGTGCCAGTGATCTGGTCCAGGCCGATAGCCATTCGCTGGACAACGGCATCGTACATGTATCCATCGACGCGAAAACAGGAGCGATCAACAGCCTCCGCAACAGCTCCATCGACAACAATTTTGCGGACAGCGCCTCCGGCGAAGGTCTCAACGATTATCTCTTCCTTAATGGCAGCCAATTGGCGGACCTTCAACGCAACGGCCCCATCACCGTTACAGTAAAAGAAAAGGGCCCCGTATTGGCGACCCTTCTCATTCATTCAGACGCGCCGGGCTGTACCAGGCTTGTGCGGGAGCTGCGGCTGGTAAAAGGCTTCGACTATGTAGAAGTATCGAATGTGCTGGACAAGAAACCCGCCGAGCTGGATCCCTATCCGGGCGAATACTCCTGGGCGAATATCCATGGGAAAGAGAGCCTCAACATCGCCTTCCCTTTCCATGTACCCGGCGGGGAGATGAAACTGGACATACCCATGGCCGTGATGCACCCGGAGACAGACCAGATACCCGGCTCCTGCCGTAACTGGCTGGAAGTAGGCAGCTGGGCGGATGTGTCCAATAAGGACCTGGGAGTCACCTGGGTGACCCTGGATGCACCGCTGGTGGAAGTAGGAGGGATAACGGCGACCCTGCTGGGCGGACAAAGTAATCCAGCCATTTGGCGGAAGAAGATCGAGCCGACCCAAAAACTGTATTCCTGGGCGCTGAACAATCACTGGGAGACCAACTACCGCGCTTACCAGCAAGGGCTGATCACCTTTCGCTATGCCTTGCAGCCCCATAAGTCCTTCGACGCGGCGGCCTCCACGCGGCTGGCTACCGGTCTTTCGCAACCGCTGATCGTAGCGCCCGCGGTGGGAGAGGGGTTGGTGAAACCTCGCCTGCAGCTCAGTTCTTCCAGGGTGGTGGTATTGACGTTGAGACCGGCTGCGGATGGCAAGGCCTGGCTGGTGACCTTGTATAACCCGACGCAACAGACGGAATCGACCTCGCTGGACTGGGGCGGCCCCGTCGGAGCGACGCATTACAGTAATACTTCTGAACAACCCTCGGAACCGCTGAACGGCCCCGTAACGGTGGGGGCACAGGAGGTGGTTACCCTGCGGGTAGAAAAATAATCTCATCAAAAACCTCCCGGCGTGCCGGGAGGTTTTACAATCTGCTTCTATGTCATATGGAAAAGCGGCGCCTGTATTCCTGGGGTTTTTTATCATGGGCTTTGTCGACGTCGTCGGCATTTCGACCAACTATGCGAAGGTGGACTATGGCCTGAAGGACAGCATGGCGAACCTCTTGCCGATGATGGTCTTTATCTGGTTTGCCCTCTTCTCGCTGCCCACCAGTTTAATGATGAACCGGATCGGACGTCGGAAGACGGTCCTGGCCGGAATGGGTATCACCTGCATCGCCTTGACAATCCCCTATTTTATAAGGGGGTTTCCCACCCTCCTTGCTTGCTTCACGGGCATCGGCATCGGCAACACCATCCTGCAGGTGGCCCTGAATCCCTTACTGGCAAATGTAGTTCCCGTCCGGCGGCTGACACCGGCGTTGACAGGCGGACAGCTCATCAAGGCGCTGGCTTCCTTCCTCGGCCCCCTCGTAGCCGGACTGGCTGCCGCTCAGGCTGGTAACTGGCGGCTGATCTTCCCTCTTTTCGGATGTATTACTTTGTTAAATGGTAGTTGGCTCTGGGCTACGCGGATAACCGAACTGCCGTCGGAAGGCCCTTCCTCCACCTGGATGGACTGCCTGGCTTTATTCAAAAAACCAGCCATCACCGGCCTCTTTATCGGCGTGGTCTGTATCGTGGGACTGGATGTAGGACTCAATACCACTATCCCGAAATTCCTCATGCAGCGCTGCGGCCTTCCTCTCGACAAGGCCGGTCTGGGGACCAGTTTGTACTTCATCGCCCGCACGGCCGGATCTCTCTTCGGTGTTTTTTTATTGGCCCGGACAAAAGGCCCGGCTGTATTCCTCGTCAGCACCGCGGCAGGCATCGCTGGCATCCTGGGCCTCCTGCTACAATCCAACCTTCCCGGATTATGTATCAGCATTGTCGTCCTGGGCCTGGCAGTAGCCAACATCTTCCCCATCCTTTTTTCGACAGCCCTTCAAAAGGCTCCCGGAAAGGAGAACGAAGTGTCCGGGCTACTGATCATGGGTGTCTCGGGTGGCGCCCTTCTGCTCCCGATAATGGGACTGCTGGCCGATGGGATGGGGCAGGCCGGTGCGATAGGATTTTTACTTTTGGCGTGGGGGTATCTGGGGGGGCTGGGGGTCAGGATGGGAAGGATGGGGTAGCGTAGTACGAAGACAGACCAGCACGGTCAATCCAACGGCTATCCATCCCAATGCCAACAACTGCGCCTGGCTCAGCTTCCAGCCCCCAATGGAATAACGGGGATTTACCCGGATATACTCGATCGCCAACCGTTCAGCTCCATTCAGCAGCGCATAAACAGCAAACAGTACCCCCGCTTTTTTGATCTTCCGGCGCAGCGCCCATAAGGCGATAAATAAGAGCAGACAGATCACCGCCTCATAAAAAGAAGTAGGGTAGACCGGCACCGGCAGCACCGTGCAATAATTGTCCGGACATCCCGGTATATACACTCCCTGGTGAATGCTGTTATGCGGGTAGTAGCAGCTCCAGGTCCAATGGGGCAACCACTGCAGCCAGGCAGGCAGCGGAGTTTCGTTAGCGATTCCCCAGTCCCCGTCTCCCGCCAGGTGACAGCCGATCCTTCCCACACCATAGGCCAGCATCATGCCTGGGCTGCCGATGTCCGCTGCCAGGAGTAGGGGTATTCCATGCCTCCAATTAATGTATAAATAAGTGAGGGCCCCCGCGATCAATGCCCCGTAATAGTTCAGACCGGAGACGCCCTCCATTTTTGCAAACAGGATAGCGCCTGCGAACCCGGCTATCCCACAGGCTAACAGCAGCCGGTCCATCAGCTGATAAGGATGCACGGCATCCTGTACCTGAATGGTTTCAGCCGCCGGCCGCTGACGTAAGATAAACCATCCCATCCCTGCCGCAGCCAATCCCACCACGATGCCGCCCGCCAGGTTACCCCTGAAAGAAAATAGAAAGTCGGACAGGTTGCCGATGTAAAACGAACGGTTGACCCACCAATACACCCCCTTGAACCCAGCCAAAAATCCCAACAACCCCCATCCGCCCAGCAATTGGGCCTTGATCAAAACCGGGCGCCGCCCCGTCAGGACCCTCCCGCCAGGACCCTTACCGGTCTCTGCAAAAGTCTCTATAAAAGGATGAATAAGCCCCTCGGTCTCTTTCCTCTTATACTCCGACCGGAACACCCACCAGGCGCCCGCAAACGACAACACCATGAAAAACCCGAAAGTAGGGACAGGAAGATGAAGCGATACTCCGGTCAGATAGGAAAAAAGATGGCCGATCGTTGGGAACATAAGGGTTTATATTTATGGTATTATTTTGACATTGCTATTTTATTGACGGGTAAAAAAATATATAAATTATTCGCTAAAACGTTTTTTCTTTCTACTTTTATTTCAGTAGCGGTTCCACTGGTTTTATCATCATCATCAGGGAATCCACCTGCAAGACGTCCTTTTAATCACTCTAATTGCTTGTATATGAGAGAACAACAACACTCCCTGGCTCATCGGGCCTCCGGACAGGACCTCCCTCCTGAACCAGTTTTTCCGAACGATGTCCCGCACTTTACGTATTTCCCCGCCAATACTTTTTTTTCGAAGTTGGCCGCCTTCTTTTCCTCGTCAGCACCTTGGACCCCTCCTTTTCCCGATTTTTTTCGGATTTATTTGATCTCAAAACTTATACAATTTTACCATACCCCTTCCATAAAATAGTCAAATAATGAACAAAAATGCGTTTTTCCTGCTGATCCTGGTAGGGACGGCAACGATTCCCGCCTGTAAAAAGGTAGGCTTCCTGGACCAGACCGTTACGACAAGCCTGGATGAGACGACCACCTTCACGGACAGCTCCAATGCCATGCAGTTCCTGAATAATATCTATAGCAATATCGGGTTTGCCACCGATCCCCGCCGGTTCAACAACGGCGCTAACAGTCCCTGGTATGCCGGCCTCGAAGCAGCTTGCGATGAAGCGGAAGGACCCAACGCCCTCAACCCCAGCACCCCCAGCTCCAACGGTTTTATCCAGTTTGCCACCGGCTCGGTGAACCCTACCGTCGTTCCCTCCGATGCATGGGCCACTCCTTATAGTAATATCAGGGCCGTCAACCAGTTCCTCAAACATCTTCCCATCATTCCATTCAACAGCGCTCTGAAAAAGCAGGTGGCGGCGGAAGCCCGTTTCCTCAGAGCCTGGTACTATGCCATGATGCTGCAGCACTATGGCGGCGTTCCCCTCATCGGCGATACCATCTACGCCACGGTAAACCATATCGCAGCCAAAAGGAATTCCTACCGCCAGTGTGTGAATTATATCTTATCGGAATGCGATTCGGCCGCGGCCATTTTGCCGGCAACCTGGTCTGGCGCACAGTATGGAAGGGCCAGCAAGGGCGCCTGCCTGGCGTTGAAAGCAAGAGTGCTGCTCTTTGCCGCCAGCCCCCTGTTCAATAATGGCGGACAGGCGCACGGCCTCGGCAATGGCCTGGATTCCATCGTGGCCTACCCGGACAGTGATCCGGGCCGGTGGCAGCTGGCTGCCGACGCGGCAAAGGCCGTCATTGCCCTCGGTGCATTTCACCTGCTGGTGGATTCCACCTCCAAACCCGGAGAACCCGGTTATGGTTTCCAGGAATTATTCACCCAACGGTATAATAATGAATACATCCTCGCCCATATGATGGGGGACAACAAATACCTGGAATCCCTGTGGGACGTACCCTCCCGCGGCGGATCGGGCGGCCCCTATCCTTACCAGGAGATTGTGGACGCCTTCCCGATGAGCAACGGGTTAGCTATTACGGATCCTGCTTCCGGCTATGATCCCGCCAACCCCTATCAGAACCGGGACCCCCGTCTCGGCTATACTATCATCCATGACTCCACGCTACGGGCCACCTTCGGCACCAACCAGCCCTCGCCGGTGCAGCTCTATCTGAACACCAGCGTTTCACCTCCGGTTGCGGCCAGCGGAGACGCCGTTTATAAAGGCACGTCTACCGGTCTCTATATTTTCAAGATGCTGGACCCCAACGTGATCAATAACAGCGTAGGCAACACTATCCGCGTACTCCCACTTATCCGCTATGCCGAGGTCGCACTCAATTTTGCAGAGGCGACTAACGAAGCTGTCGGACCCACATCCGAAGTCTATCAATCGATAGAGGCCATCCGTCAACGCGCCGGTCTCCGCCCTTATCAACTGCCCATCGGCCTGGACCAGACGGGGATGCGTGCCGTCATTCAGAATGAAAGAAGGCTGGAGCTGGCCTTCGAAGGGTTCCGCTTTTTTGACACCCGCCGTTGGATGATCGCCGAACAGACGGATAATCTTTCGATGCACGGCATGGAAGTAGACCGGGGCCCCGGCGTGGTCTACAAACCCTTTGTCGTCCGCAAACACAATTTCACCAAGGCAATGTACCTGTGGCCATTACCATTTTCGGAGATCGCCAAGTCTCCCGAGCTGCTGCAAAACCCATTGTACTAACTATTATGAACATATGAAAAAGTTACTGATTATCTTAGCTGCCGCATGCGCCGCCGGCTTCTTCGCCTGCAGGCCCGAACGGCTCGTTACTCCCTCTGAACCGGTAAAGGCCCTAACCGGAAACTGGCAGATCATTAAGGCCACCCGCAATGGTACGGATATCACCTCGAGGTTCGATTTCTCCCATTTCAGGATCCATTTCACCGATAGCAGTTATACCATCGACAGCCTGGTGCCCTTCATCGTCAACAGCAACGGAAAATGGGCTTTCGACGATCCCGCCTATCCGTTCAACCTTCGCTTCACGGCAACGGACAGCAGCACGAAGTCTTCCCCGCTGCTGTATCCGGTCACCAACGGGCAGCGCAACGTGATTATCACGTTTAGCCCCGGCTGTAACCTAAACTCCTATCAGTACACCCTTCAAAAAGCGAATTAATGAAACATAAATCTCTTGCCTGGAAGATTGTCGGCGCCCTGCTCCTGCTTATTATCGTCAGCTGCAGCATGACGATCGACAGCATCGTTCAGCCCGCCAGTGTCAACGGCGGCGATATCTTGCCGGTGACCCTCAACGTAACCATCACCATCAACAAGGGACAGACCTCCAATTTCATGGTGGCAGTCCTGGTGCCGAAAGTCTGGAAGGCGGCGCAGAATACCAATATCACCTTCACCAGCGATATCACCTCGGGCCCGCAGCCGATGACTGTCATCCCCGCCGGAACCGCCGCGCCTCAGGGTGGAGGCCTGGACTGGCCCACTTTACTGGCCACCAGGATCGGTAACGGCGGTAACCTGCTGCCGGACTATGAGTGGGTAGCTTTTTATTCGAATTCCGGTTATCCCGTAGCTGACAATTCTACCATACATGTCACCGTCAGCATTGCCATGAAGACCAGCCAGGACAATCTGTTATTCAAACTGGGTTATTGCGTAGCCAACAGCACGGATGGGCTTAGCAGTGCCGACAGGTACGGCTCCTATTTCTCCAGCTGCTTCCAGGTCAACGGTACCGGCGACCTCATCGACTTTTGCAACCCACAGCTCTCAACCATCGATCCCAGGACCTCCTTCGACAATGACATTGTTACGGTCACCTTCGATGGCGGCGTAACCCCAACCGCACTGGATAACGCTTCCCAGGTCTATCTCTGTATGTCAGGGATCACTACGACCGGTGATAGCTTGTCGGTTTGCACCCAGACCGACCAGACAAAAATGAATCCCCTGGGGCTCAACAAATGGCAGAAAGATATCTGGCCGCGGAAACTATTCAACCTTACCGACAACCAGCACCTTGCCGGCTTGCGATACTATTTCACCGATGCCGGAGGGAATAACAAAGTGGGGTACGCAGGAGGATCCGCCCCTTTTTCCTACACGTTCAAATGCCAATAATATTCACCGTCCATCTTAAATCACCGATATGCGCCACCCCTTATTATATAACAGCCTGCAAAAATTGACCGGTCTCCTGCTCCTGGCGGTGCTGACCCTCTCCATGGCCATGCCCGATCCGCCCGTCAACGGAAAAGTAGTAGACGATTACGGACACCCGGTACAGGGAGTCATCGTACATATAAAGGGCGTAAAGACCGGGGTCGTTACGGATAAAGACGGCAGTTTCCTGCTGGAAGCCGTCGCGGGGGCCACTCTGGTCTTCGAACACCCTGCCTTTTCCGTTACGGAGACGAAAGTAAAGAGCGGCCGGCCTGTAGTAGTCCGTCTTTCGGACCGGTATCTTCATCAACCCTTTCCTCCCGCTGCCAGCGCCATACCCGCGGGGGATACGATCTACGTGCCGTATAGCTCATCGCCTTTCCTGAATGGCCTCTATGGCCGGATGAATGCCCGGTCCTTCCTGGGATCGGTTGCCACCGTCGGGCCCAACCAGCTCTCTATGACACCCGCTTCCTCCTATACCTATGCGCTGCCCGGCCGGTTGGCGGGATTGAACGTACTACAGACCAGCGGATTTTATACCCCGCTGACGTCCGGCCTTACCACCCGTGACATCTTCGTCGGTAATATTCCTAATAATACCAGCGGCGCGGGCCCCACCGACAATACTGAATTCAACATCCAGTTGCGGGGACATAACGCCAGTCTGGGGCAGGCGCCCATCGCGGTCATCGATGGGGTGCAGCGGGAGTTCTATTCCCTCGACCCCGAGAGCATCGAGTCGGTATCGGTCCTGAAAGATGCCCTGTCTACGATCCTGCTGGGCCAGAACAGTTCTCGCGGCGCCCTCATTGTTACCACCAAACAGCCGGTGTCCGGCCCTCCCCGCGTCTCCTTTACGGCAGAGACAGGCGTTCAGACACCCCTGAAGCTGCCGACCCCGCTGCCGGCTTACCAGTATGCCTACCTGCTGAACGAGGCGCTGCTGAATGACGGGAAGTCCCCGGCCTATACGGCGGCGGACTTTAACGCTTATCGCAACCATACCGATCCCACAGGTCATCCTGATGTCGATTGGTATAATACAGTACTCAGGGATAATTCCCGGCTCAACCGCTACAATCTGAATGTGACCGGGGGCGGCAGCACAGCCCGTTATGTGGTGGCCCTGAATTATATGGATCAGCAGGGCCTGTTCACCACCTCGAATGCCAATCCGTATAATACCAACGCCGATCTCAAACGGTATGTCCTCAATTCCAAGATAGATATCGACGTCAACAAGGATTTCAACGTCGGCCTGCAGCTGTTCGGTCGCCTGCAGGATGGTACCCAGCCGGGAGCCGGCACCGCCACGATCCTGCAGGGACTCCTGACGACGCCCAACAATGCCTATCCCGTCCTGAACCACGACGGGTCCTATGGCGGCACGGCTAATTACACGCAGAACCTGCTGGCCCAGACGATCAGCTCGGGTTACCTGGCCGATCACGTACATGATGTCATGGCCAACCTCGATCTGAACTATAAGCTGGATAAATGGGTGAAAGGCTGGTGGGCCAAAGCGAAAGGCAATGTATCGGTGCAGGAGGCCAGCAGCCTGGACCGCAGCAAACAGGCGTCCGTCTTTGCCCAGTCCATCTCCCCTTCCGGAGATACCAGCTATAACCATTATGGAAACACGATCAATCAGAACAACGGCTTTACCACTACCTCCTGGGCAAGATACCGTTTTGTCCAGCTCTCCACGGGGTATGACCGGCATTTCGGCGAGCACTCGCTGAGCGCCTCCCTTTTATTCGATCAGAAAAAAGTGCTGCTGAATTATGACATCCCTTCTGCGCTGACCAACTTTGCAGGGAAAGCGGCCTATAATTATAAAGAGAAATATTTCGTGGAAGGCGCCGCTGACTACAGCGGATACGACCGGTATGCCCCCGGCCATCGATACGGTCTCTTTTATGCCGGCGGACTGGGCTGGGACCTGGCAAAAGAAAATTTCTTACAACATCAATCCGGATGGCTGGACCAGCTGAAGCTAAGGGGTACCTACGGCCGCACGGGCAACGCCAATATCGACAATTATGGATATTTCGTCTGGCGCCAACATTTTTCCGGCGTAGCGGGCACTTATCCCATCGGCAGCAACTATCCTAATGGCGGAGGCCTTGCCGAACAAGGAGTTCCCGGAAGCCAGTCGCAGCCCCAGGTGCTGGCCAATATCAATGCCACCTGGGAAAAAGCGGATAAGCTGGACGCGGGTCTCGACCTCTCCGTCTTTCACAACCACCTCCAGCTGACAGCCGATTATTACCACGAACGGTATTTCGACGTGATGCAGACAAGGGGCCGCAGCATCGCACTTATCGGCATGCAGTATCCCGCCGAGAACATCGGCATTGAACTTTATGAAGGCGGTGAGCTGACACTGACCTATCAGGACCATATCGGGAATCTTAATTTCTTCGCCACCGGCAATGCCGCCCTCCAGCAGTCCAAAGTACTCTTCATGGATGAACAAACTCAAAAATATTCCTGGAATGTACATACGGGCCATCCCGTAGGACAACGGTACGGCCTCATCGCCGACGGCCTTTTCCAGACGGCGGCCGATGCGTCTTCCGCACCCACCATCGCCGGGTATACGCCCCATGCGGGCGACATTCGCTACAAAGATCTCAATCATGACGGCATCATCGACCAGTTCGACGTAGCACCGATAGGAGCACAGAAGCCCCTGCTCTATTACGGCCTCACGGTCGGGTTCAGCTTTAAAGGCTTCGAAGCCAGCGTGCTTCTGCAAGGCGCGGCCAATCGGGAAGAATACATCGCCAATAATTATACGGACGCCGGCTTCCAGGGGCAGAACAATGGGTATTCCCAGGCCTATACCCAGGCATTGGGCAGATGGATACCGGAATCGGCTGCCAGCGCAACCTATCCAAGACTAACGGCAGGGGGCAACGGCTACAATTTTAATCCGCTGTACCTGTCCAATTCCTTCTTCCTGCGCAATGGCAATTATTTGCGGGTAAAAAATGTGGATGTCGGTTACAACCTGCCTTATACCTGGATGCGGCGGCTCAGGCTGAGAGGGCTTCGCCTCTTTGCCAATGCCCAGAACCTGTTCACCCATTCCGCATATAAAGGGGTGGACCCCGAGGTCAGCCTGCCCAATTATCCTATGCAAAAAGTCATCAACACCGGCATCACCATCCGGCTCTAAGGGCCATTCTATAAATATTCAACATGAAACAGCTGACATATATATCGATCCTCGCCGCTTTTATAGGCGGACTGGGACTTTCGTCCTGTCAAAAGACTTATGAAAGCGTTCCTTTGGGGCAACAGATAACGCTTGACCTGGCCTTCGACCCCCGCGACTCGCTGGGCATCCAGGCCATGAGATACCTGCTCACCACCTACCAGCAGGCCTTTTACAGTGGCCACAATAGGGTAGGAGGGAATTATATGGATGCCGCCTCGGATGACGCCATCTCCTCCGCCTCCGGCATTCCAGCCGTACAGGCCATCGCCACCGGGGCTTACTCGGCAGCTTCCCCCAACGCGGACGATCAGTGGGCAAGGGACTATGCGGCCATCCGCAATGCTACAGTCTTCACCGTTTATATCAACCGCGTGCCCCTCCTGGAGAAGCTGCCCAACGGTCAGCCCGCCCGGGCGGCCTACCGGTCCGAAGCCCGCTTCCTGAGGGCCTGGCTTTATTTTGACCTGCTCAAACGGTACGGCGGCATTCCTTTGCTGGGAGATTCCATCCGCCAGATCACCGACAACGTGCAGCTTCCCCGCAACAGTTTTTCAGATTGCGTGAATTATATCGTAAGCGAATGCAACGATATCAAGGACAGCCTCCGGACGGCGGCCATGGTCAATTCCACCACCTATGGCCGCATCACGCAGGGCGCCGCGATGGCCCTGAAGTCCGAAGTACTGCTGTATGCGGCCAGCCCTCTCTTCAACGGCGGGAATATCGACGTCTCCAATCCGTTGACGGGATATACCAGCTACGATGCGAACCGGTGGAAGCTGGCGGCCGACGCGGCGCAGGATCTTATCAACCTGTCCGCCTACAGCCTGATGCCCTCTTTCAACGATGTCTTCATCACCCAGGCTGCACCGGTAGGCGCCAACACAGAGTCGATCTGTTGGATGCAGGATGGCAACAGCAACAATGTAGAGTCGGCCAATGCGCCGGTAGGGTTCACTTCCGCCGGCGGCAACGGGGTCACCAGCCCTACCCAGAACCTCGTAGATGCCTTCCCTACGGACTCCGGTTACGCCATTACCGACCCCGCAGCTCATTATAACCCGGATGATCCTTATTCCCACCGGGACCCCCGCCTCAGCCTGACGGTCTTTCATAACGCGTCTCTATGGCTCAACAGGACCGTACAGACCTATGACGGCGGCCTGGACAAACCTGGCGGCGCCGTACAGCAGACGAAAACGTCGTACTATATGCGCAAATTCATGGGGCCTTTCGAAAGCGTCACCAGCAATCCCCCTTCTTACTTCCCCCTCACCCATAACTATATTTATTACCGGTATGCAGGCATCCTCCTCAACTACGCGGAAGCCGCCAATGAATTCTCCGGACCTTCCGCCGCTATCTATAATGTCTTATACGCACTGCGCAAAAGGGCTGGCATCCTGACCGGCCCGGACAATACCTATGGCGTGCCCCAGGGTTTGACACAAGACGAACTGCGGTCCTTCATCCGCAACGAGCGGCGGGTGGAAATGGCCTTCGAAGAGCAGCGCTTCTGGGATATCCGCCGCTGGAAGATCGCGGCCCAGGTTTACAACAGCGCCCCCCTACGGGGACTGGACATCCAACTCTCCAGCGGAGGACAGATTTTCTATAATCCCATTTCCGTGCTGACCCCCCTCTTCCGGGATCCGCAGATGTACCTGTATCCTATCCCGTACAGCGAGGTGATCAAGAATAACCAGATGAAACAAAACCCTCTTTGGTAACCAGGACGTTTAACCGACATGAACACAATTAATTTTTTCCATATGAATAAACTTATTTTTTTACTGGCCATCGCGCTGCTGCCGGGCCTTGTTTTCGCCCAGCAAAGGGTAGTGACCGGCACGGTGAAGGACCAATATGGACCCTTGG
>DATJJD010000175.1:0-12660 GCA_035492545.1 Puia sp. | reverse complement strand
CATCACTGGACGGGGAAAGATCAATCTCTGTTGGGCTTTATCAAAGTGGATGGAAAGACCTATCGGTTTATGGGGGCCCCCGCGGCGCAGTATCGGACCGTGCTGGCGGCAGGTGATGAAGGTATTTATCCCGCTAAATATCTCATGGAAACCAAACCCGCTGCGGAATGGACCCAGCCGGGGTTTAAAGACCAGGACTGGCAGACAGGCGATGGGCCCTTTGGCGATGCCCGGGCGAAGACGGGCACTTCCTGGACAGGGAAGGATATCTGGGTCCGCCGTTCGTTTACCCTCAAGGCCATCCCCTCCGGAAGACTGATGCTAAAGCTGTTCCATGATGATGACGCGGAAATCTATTTGAACGGCCAGCGTATTTCCCGTCAGCCGGGCGCCAACGGAGATTATGAAATGATCGTCTTATCGAATGAGGCAAAGGCTAAGCTGAAAGTGGGGGAGAACCTGCTGGCCATGCACTGCCTGAATACAGGCGGCGGCACCTGGATAGACGCGGGGCTGTCGGAAGAAATAATCAATACAGCGCAGGCCGGGGTGTCGATGGCCGAACAGACGGCCGTGGATGTCAGCGCTACCCAGACAAAATATACATTCACCTGCGGACCGGTGAACCTGCAGGTTTGTTTCACCTCCCCGTTGATCCTAACAGACCTAAGCCTCTTCTCCACTCCTGTATCTTATATCACCTACCAGGTTAAATCCGGGGATGGCAAGAGCCACGAGGTTGCCATCACCCAGGAGGTGTCGGCCAACCTGGCGGTCAATCAACCAAACCAGGCCGTGCAGGCGACCGCCTATAGCAGCAACGGACTAAAAGTGCTAAAAGCCGGCACGGTTGAACAACCCGTCCTGCAGAAGAAAGGCGATAACCTCCGGATAGATTGGGGGTATGCCTATGTATCGGCGCCTGATGCCGCCGGCGTTATGCAGTCCATTACACCGGATAGCAAGGCAGCAGTCAAAGCAAAAGACTTATCCCTGAAGACAGTCCTGGCTTTTGGTAAAACAGGCGCCAGCCCCGTCAGTAAGTTTATCATGGTGGGTTATGACGATCTATATTCCATTCAGTATTTTGGAACCAACCTTTGCCCCTGGTGGCGTAATACGCCCGGAGTTACCATGGAGGACATGCTGGCTAAAGCTGCTAAAAATTATACCTCGGTCATGGCTACCTGTGAGGAGACCGATAAAAAGATCTATGGGGACGCCCTGAAGGCAGGCGGTGAGACCTATGCAAAACTTTGCACCATGGCCTACCGGCAGAGTATTGCTGCGCACCAGCTGGTAAAAAGCCCGCAAGGGGACCTGCTGTTCCTCTCCAAGGAGAACTTCAGCAATGGCTCTATCAATACCGTGGATGTAACCTACCCCTCGGCTCCGCTCTACCTGTTGTACAATCCCGAGCTGATGAAAGGGATGCTGAACGGCATATTTTATTATAGCGAAAGCGGGAAGTGGCAGAAGCCTTTTGCCGCCCATGACCTGGGCACCTATCCCCTGGCCAATGGGCAGACCTATGGAGAGGATATGCCGGTAGAGGAATGCGGCAATATGGTGATCCTGGCCGCTGCCATTGTAAGAGCACAGAATGACCCTGCCTATGCGCGACTTCATTGGAAGACCCTGACCACCTGGGTGGACTATTTGGCAGAAGCCGGTTTTGACCCGGGCAACCAGTTGTGTACGGATGATTTTGCCGGTCATCTGGCGCACAACGCCAACCTGTCGGTGAAGGCTATCGTTGCTATCGGCGCTTATGCCCAAATGGCAAAAATGCTGGGGGATGAGCCGACGGCCGCCAAATACAGTACGATGGCGCTGGAGATGTCCGCCAAATGGGTGGAGAAAGACAATGCCGGTGATCACTATGCGCTGGTGTTCGATAACAAGGAGACCTGGAGCCAGAAATACAATATGGTATGGGATAAGGTATTGCATTTAGGCCTCTTTCCTCAAAAAGTATATGACACCGAGATAGCCTGGTATCTGACGCATCAGCAGGCTTTCGGTTTGCCATTGGATAGCCGGAAGACGTACACCAAGTCCGACTGGATCTTGTGGACGGCCGCCATGGCCGATAGGAAAGCAGACTTCGATCAGCTGATCGCACCGGTGTACAAATTCGCGACGGAGACCCCTTCCCGGGTGCCGCTGAGCGACTGGCATGAGACGACCAACGGCAAGATGGTGGGCTTCCAGGCCCGCAGTGTGATCGGGGGCTACTGGATGAAGCTGCTGAGAGAGAATTGACGCCGGGATTGGCAGGGCATTAGTACCGGCATGGTTAGCCAATAAGTTTCGCCGCCGCTACGGGCAAATGCCGGACCCGTCTTCCGCAAGCCCTGTAGATGGCATTGACGATAGCCGCAGCAGCGGGGCCCTGGGCTGCTTCTCCTGCTCCCAGTGGCTCTTCTGCCGGACGGTCCAGCACCACTACTTCCACTTCCGGCACCTGGCTGAAACGGAATATAGGGTAGGAGTCCCAGTTACGGCTGGTTATATGTCGCTGATCAAAGTGTACCTGTTCCAACAGCGTCCAGCTGGCGGATTGGATCATACTTCCCTCCGTCTGATTTTTAATCCCGTCCAGGTTGATCACCTCACCTGCATCGATAACGGCCCACATTTTTTGTACCTGCACCATGCCGGTTTGGGGGTTAACCGCTACCCGGGCTGCTACGGCGCAATAAGCTTTTCTATTTTCATACCGGGAGAAAGCCATGCCCATGCCTGTACCCTTGCCCGTGTGCGTGCCCGTGCTCGTACCCGTGCCCGTGTGCGTATGTGGTGCAGCCTGATCTTGTGTCACTGACTGCAGCTTCCGGACCACCTCCTTCGCCCGGGGGTCGTCCAGGTGCATGAGCCGGAACTCGTAAGGGTCTTTCCCGGCTTTTACCGCCAATTCGTCCATGAAGGATTCGATGGCAAACAAGTTGGCATAGGCGCCCAGGCTGCGTAGGGAAGAGGTCCGCAGGGGTCCGTCAAAAAAATGCGCCTGGACCTGTTGGTTTGGAATAGAATAATACGGTTCCGAATTCCGGTAGGCGCCGCCGCTGAAGCCAGAAGGTCGTTCGGTAAAAGGCTTTTCAAGGTACCGGGCCGCCAGCAGGTTATTGGCTTTGCCGCCGGGGCGGGTGCCGTGGGTATCCGACCACAAGGCAAATTTCCAATGGCTGATCTTTCCCGAGCCGTCCAGCCGGGCTGCCGCCTCCATTACCATTGCGCTGCCATAGGGTTCCCAGCTATGCTCGTCCTCCCGTGACCACTGCAATCGCACATGTTTGCCGGGATAAGCAACAGCCAGGAGCGCGGCATCTGCCGCCACATCATCGGCGCCGTTATGCCCGTAACAACCGGAGCCGGGCACGCCCTTTACATGGATGTTGGCTGCAGGCAGGTGCAACAGCGCCGCCAGCGAATCCCGCAAGGGATATACGCCCTGGCTGTGCGTCCATATATGCAGTTTATTTTCATCATACAGGGCTACGGCACAGGAAGGGCCGATGGAACCGTGCATGATATAAGGTTTGGAATAACGGGCCTTCAGGGTGGCCTGCCCGGACAGGGTGGTATCACCGGCCAGGAAGGTACTATCGCCTTTTTCGGCTACCCGTTGGGTTTGTACCGGCAAGCTGATAAGATAATCGGCCAGCTGCTCTCCGCTGACTTTCGGGAGCGCCGGACCGTCCGACCATTGAGAGTTTTCCCGCAGCAGTTGCTGTGCCTGTACGGCCTGGTATTCATCCGTGGTGATGACAGCGAGGAAGCTGCCGTTCACCACTGTTGTCAGCAACGACGGTATCTTATCCTTTACCACCTGTTCATTGAAGTGCAGCAGCCGGGCGCCGTAAGCAGGCGGGCGTACCACACGGGCATGCACCATACCGGGGAAACGAAGGTCCTGCACATAGACCGGCTCTCCGGCTACCATGTGGCTGATGTCTTCCCTTGGAATGGCTTTTCCTACAAGCCGGCGGTTCTCTTTGGGTTTGAGGTTTACCGGCAAACGAACTTCATCCGTCAGTTGCCTGCCCTCCAGCACCTCGGCGAAGGTGAGGGACTCGCTTTTGAAGGGTAGGCCCCGGATGCCGTTTTCGGAGCCGGGGCCGGGTGTCCCGTTTTTCAAACCTATCCTTCCCTGCGCCATCGTCAATTCCGTTACCGGCACTTTCATCTTTTGCGCGGCCAGCTCCAATAATTTTTGCCGGGCTGTTGCGGCAGCATTCCGTATAGCCATCGCGCTGTTTTCGATGGAACCACTGCCGGCAGTATAACCTTCATTGAGCGTGACATCTGTCTCGGCCAGGGTTACTTCTACCTGGGACATCTCCAGGTCCAGCTCTTCTGCAGCTACCTGGGCAACGGCCGTACGAATGCCCTGACCCAGTTCCAGCTTGCCAGTGAGGACCCTTATTCTACCATCGGCCAGTACTTCCAGCCAGGAGTTGATGCGGTCGCCTTCTCCTGGCCAGAAATTTGTCGCGGCGGATAATGGCTGTGTGACGGAGCCGTCTGCCGGTATGGCTGCACCGGGATAGGAGCCGCGATAGGGGCGTCCGCCCAGGCAGAACCCGATGGTGAGACATCCGGCTGTTTTTATAAAATTTCTCCTGGAAGATTGCATAGTAACAACATTGAAAGTTATTTTGAACGATGGCCGGCGGCGGCCCGTTTGACCGCCCGGATGATCCGGGCCTGGGTGCCACATCGGCAAAGGGACCGTTGCATGCCCGCACGAATGGCCGCATCATCGGGATGGGGGTTTTCCTGCAGTAAGGATACGGCAGATAGTACCATGCCGTTGAGGCAATAACCACATTGGGCCGCCTGCTCTTCCACAAATGCTGTTTGTACCGGGTGGAGGGGGGAGCCTGCCCCGGTCGGTCCGGAGCCCACCGGCCCGGCAAGCCCTTCCAGGGTAACGATGGCGCTGTTTTTTATCGCCTCCACCGGCAGCATGCAGCTTGGTGTAGCCTTCCCGTCCAATAAAACCATACAAGCCCCGCATTGCTGGATGCCACAGCCGTATTTAGGACCATTTAATGCTAACTGGTTACGCAGTACATATAGCAGCGGAGTAGCCGGGTCTGCCTGTACAGAATGTTTTTTCCCATTGACACGGAGTTCAATTGTTGCCATGGTAACTTGCTTTTACTAAATATAAGTCGTTCGTATAAGCAGGAAATTACAACTGTTCTAAAGTTAACTTATTCCGGTGGCTTTCGGTGCCTTTAAATCTGTATTTTACAGTAACAATTTAATGCCTGATTGTCACATGAAAAGAATCTTGCTCTTTTGCCTGTTCCTCTCCTGCCTGATGGCGGCGGACGCTCAGCAACCACCGATTCGTCCGGCCTTGTTGCAAGGAAGCTGGCCTGCCCAATGGATCAGTTGTCCGGACGTACCACAGCGTGCGTATGGGGTCTATCATTTCAGAAAGACATTTACGATAGCAACCCTGCCGGGTAAATTCATTATTCATCTGTCTGCGGATAACCGCTATCGTTTGTTTGTGAATGGGGTGGCGGTATGTTCGGGACCCGCCCGGGGTGACCTGGCCCATTGGAATTTTGAAACGGTCGACCTCGCCCCTTTTTTAAAAAACGGCGAAAATACCGTGGCAGCCCTGGTCTGGAATATGGGCGAATATGCGGCTGTAGGGCAGATCAGCAATCAAACGGCCTTTCTCTTGCAGGGCGATGATAGGGCCGAAGAGGTGCTGAATACCAACGATAGCTGGAAAGTGATGAAAGATAGTGCATATCAACCTTGTTCCCTGAATATGGGCTCCGTCCTTAGAACCTATTATGTCGTCGGCCCCGGCGATGAAGTGAATGGAGCAAAGTATCCCTGGGGATGGGAACAGAAGGGTTATCCGGATATCAACTGGGCAAAGGCCATCACCATCGCCCACCCTGCCGTTACAGGCTATGGAACGGATAACCAGTGGACCCTGGTCCCAAGGACCATTCCTTTGATGGAGGAAGTGCCACAACGGATCCCGCTGGTGAGACAGTCTACCGGGGATAGGGTGAAGAATGATTTTCTCCGGGGCGACCGGCCACTGACCATTCCCGCACATGACTCCATTACCATTTTACTGGATCAAACCTTTAACACCCTGGCCTATCCTCAGCTCCTGGTCAGTAAAGGGAAGGGCAGCACCATAAAAATGACCTATGCCGAAGCTCTGTTCGACCATAACCGGCAGAAAGGCAACCGGAATGACATAAGGGGAAAGAAAATAGCAGGAGATTATGACCTGTTCAAACCGGACGGCGGGCTTCAGCGGTTATTCAGGCCCTTATGGATGCGGACCTACCGTTATCTTCAGCTGGACATTGTCACCGGGACCGAGCCACTCATCATCGGGGATCTGTATGGCATGTATACCGGTTACCCGTTTCGGGAGCAGGCCAGCTTCAGCAGCAATGACAGCTCTCTCGCTACCTTATGGAAGATCGGCTGGCGGACGGCCAGGATGTGTGCGGGGGAGAACTATTTCGACTGTCCTTATTATGAGCAGCTTCAATACGAAGGGGACACCCGGATACAAGCCCTGATATCCTTATATGTTGCCGGAGATGACCGGCTGATGCGGAAGGCGATCACCGATTTTTTCAATTCGAGGGTTGCGGAAGGCCTGACCCAGGGAAGATATCCCAGCAACCGGCTGCAGGTGATCCCTCCTTTTTCGCTTTATTGGGTCAGCATGATCTATGACTACTGGATGCACAGGAAAGACGATGCCTTTATACGGCAGCATTTATTTGCCGTAAAAGGGGTGCTGGACTGGTATGAAAAAAAGATCGATCCGGACAAACGAATGCTGGGCCCCATGCCCTGGTGGAATTTTGTAGACTGGAACCACCACTTCCCCAATGGAGTGCCCGACGGGGCTACCGATGGTAACAGCTCGGTGCTGACCTTACAGTTTGCCTATACCCTGCAGGAGGCGGCAGCCCTCTTCCAGTTTTATCAGGATACGACGGCAGCCAGTCATTATGCCCGACTCGCGGATACCCTGACGGTTCAAACCTATAAATGGTGTTTTGATCCGAAGAAAAATGAAATGGCCAATACCCCCGGGAAATCCAGCTATAGCCAGCATGCCAGCATTATGGGGGTCCTCACCGGCAGCATCCCGGAGGAGGGGGCAAAGACGGTAATGAACCAGGTCCTGACCGATACCTCCTTAAGCCAATGCACTTTTTATTACCGGTTCTATCTTACCCGGGCCTTGAATAAAGCTGGTCTGGCGAATCTCTATTATGCCTCGCTAAAACCCTGGAGAGACATGGTGTCCAATGGGCTGACCACTTTTGCGGAGAACCCTGATCCTACCCGGTCGGATTGCCATGCCTGGAGCGCCAGCCCGGTCTATGATTTTCTTTCCACGATCTGCGGCATCATCCCCGCATCGCCGGGTTTCGGGACCGTAACCATTCGTCCCGCCCTGGGCGAACTGAAGGAAGTCCACGGATCGATGCCACATCCCAACGGGGTTATCAAAGTTGACCTGACCCGGCAAGGGGCCAGCGGAATAACCGGTGTGGTGGAACTACCGCCGAACACCAGCGGCGTCTTTTATTGGGACAGCCGGCAAATAGGGTTGCACGCAGGGCAGCAGAAAATTGACATACCATGACCACATTAAATTTTCCGGTTTTGCCATGAAAATGGGGGATATGCGCTTTTTTTTACTATTTTGCTTCTACTAGCCCGCGACCAATTCCCATCCTTTAAATAACCTGCTTCCTCTGTTACAGCATTTGTAGAAAAATATTTTAACCCCTGAACAGGTACATGTATGAAACTGAGCGCATTATTTTGCCCGCTCCTGCCGGGCATCACTGCCCGTATTATGAGGCAGATAGGTGTCGTTCTGCTGGGAGTAAGTTGCTCTTTCGCCGCGATGGCACAGGCAATTGACGGCTCCTTCAAATCTCCCTTCACCAATGACGTTATCTATACTATGGCCCTTCAAAAGGATGGTCGTATGGTTGTCGGCGGAGGCCTGTCGTCATCACACCCCGGGAATATCGTAAGATTGAATACAGATGGCACCGTCGATGCCGGCTTTGTCACAGGGAGCGGATTTAATGGCGCGGTCCGGGTCATTATCAGCCAGGCGGATGATAAACTGGTCGTCGGGGGGAGTTTTTCTTCCTACAACGGCACTCCTGCGAAAGGGATTGTAAGATTGGATAAGGATGGCAAAATAGACCCCGGCTTTCAAACCGCAACAGGCATCGATGGCAATTACAATGGTGTATACACGGTCGTTATGCAGGGAGACGGGAAACTGCTGGTGGGCGGTTATATAACCTCCTATGCCGGCAGCCCTGCAAATATGGTGGTAAGGCTGAATGTAGATGGAAGCCAGGACAAGACATTCAAGGCTAGCCCGGACTATAATGGGACCGTATTGGCGTTAGCCGTTCAGCGGGACGGGAAATTGCTGGTGGGAGGATTGGTCGTGAAAAACAGCGATAACAAAGGGGCCGTGGTGATGATCCGGTTGAATAGTGACGGCACGGTGGATGGGGGTTTTACATCCAGCGCCAGCTCTTTGAACAGCGTGAACAGCATCGTTGTACAGCCCGATGATAAAATATTGGTGGGAGGAGACTTTGATAAATACAATGACCGACCCTATTCGGCTATCGTTCGGTTGCTGGGCAATGGCGACATTGATGAAAGTTTTAAAACAGGGGATGGCTTTTATGCCCTCCATGGCGGCATTATAACCTATCCAATCTATACCGTCTCGAATATCTCCTTGCTCTCGGATGGAAGAATGATGGTCTCCGGGAGTTTTACAAAATACCGGGGAACCAGCGTAGACGGGATCATCCGGCTGGGGCAGGATGGGGCTGTCGACGGTACGTACCAGGCTTGCGGTCCAAGTCGTTTCAACGGGACGATTTATCATATAGAGACGCAGCCTGACGGGAAAGTTATAGCGGGCGGCTATTTTAATAACTACAGGAATACCCCCAATACCATTTGTTTGTTCAGGCTGAATGCCGACGCTTCCCATTTCAACCTGGTTTCCGATTTTAAATATGTTATCGATGGAAATAATGTGAGCTTTATCAATAAGAGCGCCGGTGGAACCAGTTATAACTGGGACTTCGGCGACCAGAACTCGAGCCAGTTGGCCAATCCATTTCATAGATATGCTACGGTGGGCGCTTTCGACATAACCTTAAACGTAAGCGATAATTGCAATTCGGCTTCCAGTACGTTATCTTTCGCCCTTACAGGATTGAATGACGTCTATGCCCGGACGGGGGGCAATACCGGTCCGGTAACGGTAGATGTAAGAGGCGCGGGATTTGTCCCGGGCATGAAGGTGTATTTGCAGAAAAGCGGCGTAGATAGTATACCCGGGGACACCCTTTTCCTGAAAAGCGCCAGCCTGATGACCACCACCTTCGACCTGTCCCAGCGCCAGACCGGTACCTGGAATGTGATTGCCGTATTCCCCGATGGACGAAAGGACACGGTGTATGATGGGTTCAAGATCGAGCAGGGAAGTACGTCGGACCTTTCGGTGAACATCTATGGGGATGGAGTGCTGCGGATCGGGTTCAACCAGATCTACAATGTTGTTTACCGGAACAATGGTAATACGGATGTGAATTGGGTACCCCTGCTCGTTTCCGGTCTTCCGATGGGGACAGATATAGAGATCCTGGATCCGTTGTTCAAACTGGCTGACCTCCCGGGTTATGATACGCTTAACCTCGGCTCCTATCCCATAAAGCATACCTATAATGACTCGCTGCTGGGTATGAGCTACAGACAATTCATTATCGGGACCATCCCTGCCGGAGCTACCAGGACACTGAACTTTATCTTTCACATTCCCCAGTCGACGCCGCTGCATAGTTTCTCTAAGATCGAAGTATCGTTAGGCACTCCGGCCAGCCAGGGGACAACTGCCGGAAATGGGAATAACGGAACGCCGGAAGGGCCCGACTTCAATGTAGAATGTTTCAACAACGTTGTGGAAGTCGCCGAATCAATGGTGCTGGATAAAATGTTGAACAAAATTTATAAAACAGATCCCACGGGTATAGCGAAATGCCTGGGCACCGGCGCCCAGGTTGTTCATGGTATTTATAAGATCGTGACGTCTGATTTTGGTAATAAAAGCAAGGAAGAACGTCTATTGGAGTCCAGCGAGGTGGCGCTGACCATGGCCAAAATGACTCTACCCTGTGTACGGGCCGGGTTGAGTGTCGCGGCAGTCCTGCAACCGGAGCTCCTCCCCGAGGTGGTGGAAGCAAATGAAACGTTGATGGCCGAGGAAGCCCTGGGCGAAACAGCTGCAGAAAAGGTGGCGGAAAAAATACTTGACGATGCCGGAGACGTCATCGAAGCCAAAAAGACCCTGAATGGATGTCTGCCTTTATTGAAGCATACCTACGTTAATTACATCATGCCTATTATCGGCAACGCCACGGATCCCAATCAAAAATTCGGTCCGGGCGACTCCTCGGCTTCTCATTTTGTTCTGAAAGATCCGTTCGGGTATGTCATCAACTTCGAGAATAAAAAAGAGGCCAACCTGAACGCACAGACCGTCACGGTGATCGACACCCTGCGGAAATCCTATTTCGATCTTGCCAGCTTCGGTTTTACCTCGGTGACAATCGGTGACTCTGTTTTTGCTTTGAGCAGTCCTGTCACTTCTTTCTCGCATGATTTCGATTTTACGGCATTATATGGCGTAAAAGCAAGGGTTGTAGCTCTCTTTGATACGACTACCGGCATTGCCCAATGGAACTTTTTTACCATCGACCCCAGGACAAACCAGACGACGACCAACGCCCTTGCCGGCTTCCTTCCGCCGGATGTCACCTCTCCCGGGGGACAGGGGTATGTCTCCTATACGGTGAAGCCCAACCCGGACTTAAAGACCGGAGACAGCGTTTTCAACCGTGCTGCCATCAAATTCGATGCGAATCCTGTTATCTATACCAATGTATGGAAGAACGTTTTTGATCTGGTCAAGCCATCCAGTAAGGTCGACGCGCTGCCGGCCCAGACCACGGACACTACTTTTACGGTAAGCTGGAAGGGGAAGGATAGCGCATCCGGCATCCTTCAATACGATATTTACCAGGCAACGAATGGCGATCCCTATCAATTGTGGAAGGTCAGTGATACGGCCAGGCAGGATTTGTTTACAGGTGTTGCCGGAACGACCTATCACTTCTTTTCCATTGCCAGGGACAATGCCGGTAATAGAGAAGACATGAAATCGGCGGCGGAGGCCAGCATAACGGTTAGCCCGGCACAGGCAACGGGTACCACCAATGCCACCCCCCTGACGGGAAAGCTGGACAATGCCGGCCTGGTCATACTCAACTGGAGCACGGTGACGGAATTTAATAATAAGGGCTTCTCCATACAACGCAATGCAGGCAGCACCTGGGATTCGATCGGCTTTGTAGAGGGGGCGGGCAACAGCCAGGTGAAGCTGGACTATTCTTATACCGATGCGGCGGTCCTGCGGGACCAAAGTTATAAATACCGGTATAAACAAACCAGCAACGACGGATCGGTCGTCTACTCCAATGAAGTGACGATCAGCACGAAGGATACTGTCCGGAAGCTGACTTTAAAGATAACACCCAACCCCTCCAGCGGCACCGCCAAACTCATCTATTCGGTGCCGGAACAAACGAACGTGTCCATCCGGTTATTTGACTTTGCCGGAAGACCCGTGGCAGATGTGGTGCATGAGGGGCAGGGTCCGGGGGTATATACATATGATTTCAGCGCGTCCCATTATGCATTGACCGCTGGTATATACCTGGTGGTCTTGCAAACCGACAGCGGGAAAGTGATTGCAAAAATGGAATTGTTCCGATAGGCACTGGCCCCGGATCGTTTAGTTCTCCAGACGCATGAACCGGCTCGTTCTTCACGGATTCATTCGGGCAAATGCCCCCTTTATCTCTTCCGGACCCGCCTTGGTCATCGCCTCGCTAAAGCCAAACGAAAGCTCGTCCTTCCCTTGTTGTAACTGGGCAAAAATGGCCTCTATAAACTCACTGACGGGTGGGGCGAAATCATGAAGGCCCTTGCCGCCGAGGTCGGTGTTAAGAGCCGGCGGGATCACTTCGATCACCTCGATGTTGCGTGCCTGCAGCAGGTAGCGGAGCGAAAGGGTAAATGAATGAAAGAATGCCTTGGTCGCCGAATAGACCGGTACCTTTGCCAGTGGGACGAAGGAGAGGCCGGAGGTGACATTCATAACAGCCTGTAGCGAAGACAGGCCCATAAAAAGAGAGGTCAGATGAAGAGGCGCCTCGATGTTGATGGCAATCTCCTGTTGCGCCCGCCGGAAAAAATCCTTGTCATCGACGGACATCCAGTTCTGAATGCCGGCATTGTTGACCAGCACATGGAGGTCAGGATGATGTTGGGAGATCCAGGCGAATAAGCCCTCTCTTTCCGACTCGACCTCGAGGTCGCATTGTTTGGTGAGGATATCGGGGTATTGGCTGGATAGCTCTTTTAAAACGTCTTCCCGTCTGCCGCAGACGATAACGGTATTACCTTCTTCCAGGAAGCGGAGGGCCATGGCCCGGCCGATGCCGGAGGCGCCGCCGGTGATGAGGATCT
>DATJJD010000174.1:0-17344 GCA_035492545.1 Puia sp. | reverse complement strand
ACCCTCCTCAGAATGGTGCCCAGCGCGGGTCCCATGACCGGCAGCCAGTAGCGCACCACGATCAGGTCCGGTTTTTTCCTGCGCAGTTCCTCCCCGACGCTAAACCAGTTAAAAGGGTTTACCGAGTTGATCCGGGAGAGGATGGTAAGTCCCGCCGGGGCAGGCTCCGTCGTATATTGCGTCGTGCCGGGAAAGAGAAAAGAAGGGTATTGCAGGGAGAAAGAATAAATGGGACAGTCATATCCTTCCCGGATGAATTCAGTGGCCAGCCGCTGGTCAAAACTGGCTAATCCTCCCCGCAAAGGATGACCGGGCCCGATGATGACGACATGTCCGTTCATGGGGCCTCCAATCCAAGTTTTTGCTCGATGAGATAGGTATTCCTCCCCGAAGAATTACGGGAGATCAGCTCCGCCACAAAACCGGTGAGGAACAACTGACTGCCCAGGATCATAAAGGTCAGCGCCAGGTAAAAGATGGGCTTGTTCGTCAGCGTGAACGTGGACATATTATTGAACTTGGAGATCAGCAGGTAGATACTCTGTATAAAGCCCAGCAGGAAACAGATTACCCCCAGCGGGCCAAAGAAATGCATGGGACGTTTGCTATACTTCCCGACAAACATGATAGAAGCCAGGTCCAGCAGCCCTTTCAGCCCCCTTCCCAACCCTCCGAACTTCGTATATCCATACTTGCGGGCCCGGTGCTGCACCACTTTCTCCCCGATCCGCCGGAAGCCGGCCCATTTTGCAATGACAGGGATATACCGGTGCATCTCCCCATAGACTTCAATACTCTTGACCACCTTATATCGATAAGCCTTCAGCCCGCAATTGAAATCATGCAGCGGTATCTTGGTCACCCGCGCGGCAATGCCATTAAAAAGTTTGGAAGGCAGGGTCTTGGAGATAGGATCATGCCGCAATTTCTTCCAGCCGCTCACCATGTCATATCGCTCCTCCAGGATCATCCGCCGCAATTCGGGGATCTCGTCCGGACTGTCCTGCATATCCGCATCCATCGTTATCACCACCTCACCCACAGCGGCTTTGAAGCCTTCATTCAGGGCCGCGGACTTCCCATAATTACGCTGGAAGCGGATCCCTTTTATCATGGAGTTCGACTCGCGCAGATTCCCGATCACCTCCCAGGACGTGTCCGTACTGCCATCATCCACCAGGATGATCTCGCAGGAAAAATGATTTTCATTGACCACGCGCTCGATCCAGCTGCACAGCTCCGGCAGGGATTCGTCTTCATTATAGACCGGTATGACGATAGAAATATCCATGTCTTATTTTTTCTTTTTCACCATCGCCGCGATCAACAGCGATAGGATAAAAAATACAATATAAACCGTAGCCAGAGACGTCAGCATCCCCCCCAAAGGAAAATGATCGGAGCCCCGGATCTGTGCCATCATCTCATTTATCTTCTGTTGATCATACCCGACATATTTATAGGCATCCTCGGTCCGTTTGTCCATCTCAAGGATCAGCGCCGCCCGGAAACGGGTGTCGAGATGGTTGACCAGGAACCAGATGAACAGGGTCTGCAGGGCCAGCTCGATGACGAATACGATAAAACACGTTTTCAACGCCTGAAAGAACCCCAGACTACCGCCATTGCTTTTCTTCTCCAACAGCGCCGCCGCCACGGCGAAACCGATCATGATCAGATAACCCAGCCAGGCCAGCGGCCCCAGGTAGACCCCTACACCACCCAGATACAGGCCCGTCATAAACAGAATGATACAGGCTCCGCCTGCCAACCCAACAATCAGGCCGATCGGTTTTTTTTTCATATTATTTTAATCGCCGGTTTTATTTAAAACCAGCTTCTGCCCGTTGAGGATCCCCACGGCCCTCCCTTTTAGCTCCTTACCGGTAAAAGGGGAATTCTTCGACTTGGAACGGATAGTCCCATTCTCCTGTTTCGTCGTACCGGCCGGGTCGAAAAGACTCAGGCTGGCAGGCTGCCCCTCTGTGATAACGGGCCGCTCCATTCCGAATAACTTCCTCGGCTGTTCGGAGAAAAGCTCCACCGTCCTTTCCGGGCTGAGTTCCGGCAGAATGGTCCGCGTTACCGCATAGGCCGTCTCCAGGCTGGTCATCCCGGGCCGGGCATATTCAAATTCCACCACCTTGCTGTCATATTCATGGGGAAGATGATGAGAGGCGATACAGTCGACGGTGCCATCCAGCACGGCTGCCCGTAAGGTCTTCACGGAGGACGCATCCCGCAGGGGAGGATAGACCTTCAGGTTCGTATCATACTCCGTTAGATCGGCATCCGTAAAGTAAAGATGATAAGGCGTTACCGAACAGCTGACTTCCAGCCCCCCATCCTTGGCCCTCCGGATATAGTCCAGCGAGCGGGGAGAGGTGACCCCGGTGAAATGGATCCGGGACCCCGTATACCGGGCCAGTTTGATATCCCGGGCGATGATCAGCTCTTCGGCCATCATAGGCTTACCGGGCAGACCCAGTCGCGTGGAAATGATGCCTTCATTCATCAGCCCGTTCGACCCCACCGTCTTGTCATCCGGCACCTGGATGATGATGCCATCAAAAGCTTTTACATATTGAAGTCCTTTCAACAGCAGACCGGCCGATTGCACCGGGCTGGTGCCGTCGCTAAAGGCAATGGCGCCGCTATGGCGCATATCGTACATCTCCGCCAGATCCTTCCCTTCCAGGGCCCGGGTCATGGCGCCCACCGGCCAGATGTTCACGGGCAGGCTCCTGGATTTCTGACGGATATATTCAACCTGTGACTTGGTGTCGATGACGGGTTTGGTATTGGGAATGACAAAGACATCGGTATACCCCCCGGCGGCAGCAGCGTTCGCCCCCGTCTCCAGGGTCTCCTTATGCTCATACCCCGGATCGCAAAAATGGGAGAAAATATCTACCCACCCGGGAGAAACATACAATCCCGGATACCTCACGATGGTATCGGCTTCTGCAGGGAGATTCGCTCCGATGGCCCGGATCGTTCCATCTTCGATTAAAATATCCCTTATCGTTCCGTGATGAGGAGATAGGCGGTCAATAATACAAGCCTGTTGTATGAGAATCTTCATTACCAAAGAATTGCGCGAAGATAATGTAAATCCCGCCAAGGATCAATATTCCGCAAACAAATTGTCCGTATAACACCACAGCCATTGCTCCCCCGGCTCCGCCGAGATGATCACCGGGTGGTGGGTCTTGTGGAAATGTTTGGTCATATGCGTATTGGGGGAGTCATCACAGCACAGCGTCGCGCCGCAGGTCTGACAGGTACGCAGATGCACCCAGTCATCCCCCGTTTTTATACACTCGGCGCAGACATATTCCTCCGGCTGCTTCAGCGCCGTTATAGCCTTGATATGCGAACAAGAAGGATCCGTATTCATATTTTGAATTTATACTTCAGCAAGATATTTATGTACAAAACTAATGGCCATCGAGCCCTCCCCGACAGCCGAAGCTACCCGGTTCATCGCCCCGGCCCGCACATCCCCCGCAGCAAAAATGCCCGGACAGCTGGTCTCCAGCAGATACGGGTCCCGGTCCTGCTTCCAGACCTTATTGAAACCGGCATAAGCCTTCAGATCCCTCCCCGTCTCCACAAATCCCTTCTCATCTTTTATGATATCCAGCCCGATCCACTCCGTATAAGGACGGGCCCCGATAAAAATATAAAGGGCATCCGCCTTCCTCGTCTCCGCTTCATGGGTGTCCGTATTGCAGATGGTCAGCTCCTTCAGCCTGCCTTCCCCTTTGGCGGAGGTGATCTCCCTTTTCCCGCACACATGGATGTTAGACCGGGTGCCGATCTGATCGATGAGGTACGCGGACATAGTACTGGTCAGGTCCTCCTTCCGGACGAGGATATAGACATTTTTGGCAAACTTCGAAAGGTACATGGCCGCCTGCCCCGCAGAATTTCCCCCGCCGACGACAAAGACCTCCCCATCCCGGAAGGCCGCCGCCTCCGTCATGGCCGCCCCATAATAAATCCCCGCCCCCGTAAAGTCCGCCACCCCCTCCGTATCCAGCTTGCGGTAATCCACCCCGGTGGTTATGACCACCGTATGCGTATCGATCTCATTGCCGTTATCCAATACGATCTTCTTATAACCGTCCTTCTGTTTGATATCCTTTACATACCGGGGCAGCAGGATTTCCGCACCCAGCCGCGTGGCCTGGGTGATGGCCCGGCGCGTAAGCTCCGATCCGCTGAGACCCGTGGGAAAACCCAGGTAGTTCTCAATACGGGAGCTGGTGCCCGCCTGTCCGCCCGGTGAATGCCGCTCCACCAACAGCGTCTTCAACCCCTCCGAAGCTCCGTACACCGAGGCCGCCAGACCGGCAGGCCCTGCCCCAATGATCACGACATCATAAATATTGGTCTTGCTGTTCGGATTCAGCCCGATCTTCTCCGCCGTCTGGGGGATATCCGGCGCCAGCAGAAAAGAGCCGTCTTCCAGGAAAAGAGCAGGCAGGTCCTTGAGATTGATATTGTTCAGCTTCAGCAACTGGGCGGCATCCTGGTTTGTCTCGACATCCATCCATTGATAAGGCACCAGGTTGCCCGAAAGGAACTCCTTGATCTCATGGGATTTGGGAGAGAACTGGTAACCGATCACCTTGATCCCTTTGAATACGGGCTTATAGGCGCTCTGCCAGTCATCCAGCATTTCACTGATGACAGGGAACAGCTTCTCCTCCGGCGGGTCCCAGGGTTTCATCAGGTAATAATCCAGCTGCACGGAATTGATGGCCTTGATAGCGGCCTCCGTATCCGAATAGGCAGTCAGCAACACTCTCTTGGCATCCGGGTAGACCTCCATCGCCTTTTCCAGGAAATCCACGCCGTCCATCTCCGGCATCCGCTGGTCCGAAACGATCATCGCCACGGTCTCCGACTTATTCTTCAGCTCCAGCAGGCTATCCAGGGCCTCTTTCACGGAATCTGTGCTGAGAATACGGTATTCTTTCCGGTATTGCGCCCGCAGGTCCCGGGTGATGGCCCTTAAAACCTGGGGATCGTCGTCTATTGAAAATATGATTGGCAGATTCATGATAAGTTATTAGGTTAGATTCATCCATTGATGGGAAAACAAACGATGAACGAAGTACGTCCCGGCACAGAGTCTACTTTCACCGACCCCTTGTGCTGCCGGATGATCTGCGTGACGACATCCAGCCCCAGCCCCGTTCCCTTCCCCATTTCCTTGGTGGTAAAAAAAGGATCGAAGATCCGCGTTTTGATGTCATCGGGGATCCCGGGGCCGTTATCCGTAAAGGTGATCTCCGCATACTCCCCGTCTTTCTTGGTCTTGATGCGCAGCTGGCCTTTGCCCGCCGGCTGCATGGCGTCCACTGCATTATCGATCAGGTTGGTCCATACCTGGTTCAGCTCGCCGACCAGTGCTTTTATCTTGGGCAGCGTCTTGTCAAATTCTTCTATGACTTCGATATTCCCTTTTTTAAACCGGTAATTCATCATGGTGAGAGTGCTTTCGATACCGGAATGGATATCCGCAAACTCCTTGCCTCTGCCCTGATCCATATGGGTGAAGTTCTTTACCGAATTGACCAGCTCGGAGATCCGCTGCGAAGCCTGTTGAATATCCGTCACCATCCTCTCCGCCACCAGTTTGGAATTGATCCAGTTGAAAATAGGGGAGAGGGATTTTTCGGGGATATGCTCCATCAGCAGCTCCAGGTCCTCACAGGTAAAACCATACTCCAGGTAGTTCTCCGCAATCTCATCGCTGTTGGCGATATGACGCTCGTCCAGGCAATCCCGGATGGCATCTTCTCTTTCCGCCCTTTCCATCAGGGTCAGCTTTGCCTGCTGTTTTCTTCCCAGGATCTCAAATAGCCGGTTAAGGACCGTATCCACGTCACTGTCCTCCATCCGGATGGCGATCACGTCTTTAAAGGACTCGGGTACGAACTTTAAATGTTTGCTCAGCAGGGTCGAACCCCGGACAATAGCCGCGGCAGGATTGTTCAGCTCATGCGCCAGCCCGGCCGACAATTTTCCCAACGCCACCATCTTTTCATTCTGTTGCTGGAGAGAGGTATAATCCCTCACCCGGGTGGTCATGATATGAACTAATGCCTGAGTCAGCTCAAAGTTCCGGCTGATCAACTCCCGCGACCGGTCCTTTGGAAAGGCCATGATATGGGCATGTTCGATCACCTTGCCCGAGACGGAGGCTTGCACACCTCTTGAAAAAGGCAGGTAACCGGTAATATAAGGCGCTTCCCATTCGCCGATTTCCTGCACCTCGTTTTTTTGTTGAATAAATAACTTCACCCGGCCCTCCAGGATAAAATTGGTGAAGGCCATGGGGTCGCCCGCCCGGAAAAGGTATTCCCCCTCGGACAATTCATATTGTCTGCTGTTGTCGATCAGCCACTGCAGCTGGTCCAACGGAACGTCCTTCAGCATTTCGATCGCTTGCAGCGAAGACGGTGTTACAGTTTGCATGGGAGCAAGGTAATAAAAAAAGGGAGGCCCCGGCATCGCCGGGGCCTCCCTTTTTAATAACAACTTTTATCCTCAGTAAGGCAAAATGAAGGTATACGTCTTTCCAGCCGCACCCTGCCATACCAATTTGAAATAGTAGAAGCCCAGACCGGGACAATCCGTAGGATTACCCTGGGCATCCAGACCCAGGGTCAGGGTTACCGTCACTGCAGGACGGATCACTTCGATCTCCCCGGCAGTCAGCCTCCAGTTACAGGACTGTGCAACAACCACGGGAGTGGTGAACACCGTTTCGAAGCTGTTGCCAAACCGGTTCGTACCCCACTCGGTGATGCCGGTAGTACCGCCATCGCTGTGCAGACCGCTCTCGGTAACAACAATACCATTGACATAGGAATAAACCCGCTGACGGGCGATATGCCAGCTGCGTTTGGAACCATTGTCAAAGGTAATGGTCATGTCGTCACTGGTGACGGTATGCGTGATGGATCCAAGACTAGCCAGGTTGATCAGGCTTCCTCCGGAGACATTGGTATAGGTATGGGTTCCATTAATGGTAATAGACTTACCATCGGCAACACGGGTGATCTTTAAATTCTGGATACTAACCGTGACGACCGCCCCTTTATTAGACCATCTTGTGCCCGCAGCCATCGATACGACGACGGTACCGGTACGGGTACGGGTTCCGGCGCAATTGCTGCCGTTATAAGTGATCGTCAGCGTCCGGGGGTTGACGGTGGTATCCACCATGATAGTGGCATCGCAAATAGAACTGGCAACCTGGTGAGGGCCATCTACCTGGACATCACCGCGGGTGGCTACACCGGTGACCGAGAAACCGGCCTGCGCGTCGAGGGAAGTAGCCACGTCATTCGTTAGGGCGTCATTTTCACTGGAAACCCGGGACTGGTCATCGGACTGCGTCTGTACATCGGCATCCGACGTATTACTATTGTCCGTACTGTTGCTCTTCTTACAGGCGGCAAAAATGACCATGCCGGCTACGGCAACAGCCATCATAGGACGATAAACGTTTTTTAGCTTCATACTTACAAGTTTCATGTTGGGTGGTTGTTGGTTTTGTAAATGGTTTCTCCTAGGACGCGGTTTTTTTCACATAGTTTAACGATCTCTTATTTATTTTATTTCTTATTTGATCCATAATAAATGTTAAGTTTCCACGTTTATTTCCCCGGCATGTGACCTTCGGCCTAAGGACCTTTTTCACAACCGGGCTCCGCCCGGCATCGACCCTAACCCAATATCTTGATGAAGTATACCCTGTTTTTTTTGTTGGCCCTCCTATTGGGCCCTGGGCCGGCTTTTTCCCAAAATGCCTGTCGTAAAAAATCTCCTTTATTTACCTTTGACGCTTCGGCCCATCCCCGTCTTTTTACCGAGAAGCTGGGCAACCATCCCCAATTCCCTTTTCTTCAACAAGAAAAAGGCATCAACACCCGCACCCTTTTCTTCCAGGCGGTAAAAGATCCGGGAAACCGAAAAAATTATAAAAAAGAATTCGCAGAGTTCAACGAGCTGCTGAAAGACATTGGCTTTACCAATGGCTACAAAGGGCTTACCCTTTCCCGTATCGAAAACCTCTTCATCAACCCCGGCACCATCGGCAACCTTGGTTTTTATAACAAAGACTTCCCCCTCAACAGTTATATCTATGTAAAGCTCAACCCCGCCGGCGAAGAACCCGACGGTGTTGCCGCCTGGAAGATCACCGGGCCTTCCGGCTGTTATATTTATATATTACACACCTGCGGTAACGCCTTCTATCCCACGACGGCAACGGCCGGCTGCTGCAGGGAAGTGCTCCTGGAATCCATGGTCACCCCCCTGGACATTGAAAAGGATACCGCGGCCCGCCCCCTGCACCTGAAATTCGGCTTCTACCAGGCACGACTAGTCGCTACCCGGCGGAAAGGAAAGGAAAGACCCGCCAGCGGGCTCGACACCGTTTACCAGCTGGTCCGCACCATCGACACCCTTACCAGGATAAAAGATACCACCGGCGGTCACTGGAGGATCTATGCACCCAATACTACCCGCAACCTCATGGTCTGCCGGGACACCGTCATCCGCACCAACCCCCGCCTATCAGTAGATAGCTCCGGGATCAGCAAGGCTCCGGCGGAATTATCCTTATCCGATACCTCTTTTATCAGGGAATACGCGAAAGGCGACTTCTCCTGTTTTAAAAAATGGGAGATAGCCCTGGATGGGGGCGGCTCTTTTAATACCATCCCCCGTTTTGACAACACCACGCAACATGCCCGTACCGACGGCGCCCACGTCGCCGCGGAGCTGGCCTTCTCCCGGATCTTCTCCCACTGGTTCCAGGCAGGCATCTCGGCCTCCTATATTACCTTATCCTACCAGGACGACATCGCTTATCCCGGCTCCGCCCCCGGCACCTATAATACCGTTACCCTGGGTAACCCCATCATCCCCTTGCAATTATTCGGGAAAGCCACTATCGGCAAACCCATCGGATGGCAGTCCAATGTGTCTCTCTCCGCCGGTTACTCCATTCCGACAAGAGGAAAGATAGTCAACAGCGGCAACACCCTCACCACCAGCCCCTCCCTGAAAGGGGGCCTCACCGCCGGCTTCAAACTGGGGTTAGCCTATTTCTTCAGCTGTAAATTTGGCGTGGGACTTTCCTTCAACGGACAATACTTTAATAATAAAGGGGCGACGATGAACTACCATCTCTTTGCCCTGCCCATCACCCTGGGCATCCGGTTCCGGTTTTAACGGCTACGGCCCCCGGCGGCAGGCTACCGAAAAGTAGCTACTTTTGCATCCTATGGAAAAGTATACCATCCCCGCCCAGACAAGGATAGGACACGTTCATTTAAAGGTCGCTGACCTGCAGCGATCGATGGACTTCTACTGCGGCCTCCTGGGCTTTGAATTGATGATGCGCTATGGAGAAGACGCCGCTTTTATCTCCGCGGGAGGGTATCACCACCATATCGGACTGAATACCTGGTACAGCAAAGGCCAGCCCCCGGCCCCCGGCAAGTCACCGGGATTATTCCATACGGCCATCCTCTACCCGCAGCGCAAAGACCTGGCCGCCATCCTCCAACGGCTCCTGGACCATAAATATCCCCTCACGGGAGCTTCCGACCATGGCGTCTCCGAAGCTCTCTACCTGGACGACCCCGATGGCAATGGCGTCGAACTCTACTGGGACCGCCCCCGTGACCAATGGCCCCTGGACCCCTCCGGGAATCTGACGATGTTCACCCACCGGCTGGATCTCCATGGACTGCTGCAAGAGCTTCAAAGCCAATAGAATGAGGGATACCCCTGCTCCTTTTATAAAGATTATGTTAACTCTTCCTTAACATAGTATTAAGTTACCCGGTAACCACAATACGGGTAACCGCATTCCATAACTTTGCGCAAATTTGAAAATAACCAACTTTTCGCTTATGAATCGAATGCACCGGTCTCTCCCGCAGATTATTCTTTCCCTTCTTCTCCTGACGCTGTCCACCCTCACCTTTGCCCAGTCCAGCGGTTCGGGCTCGGGTCTCAGCGGTTTTGTCTATGAAGAAGGAGACAAACCCCTGGATGGCGCCACCGTCTCCGTAAAAAATACGGGCACTGGTTTCACCACCCTTACCTCTACCAACAAAAAAGGGTATTTCACCTTATCCGACCTTCCCGTCGGTCTCTATACCATTGAGATCTCCTCGACAGGCTTCCAGCCCGCCGTTTTAAAAGATAATGCCCTCAACCTGGGTGACCGCCTGGTCCTTCACAAGATCACCCTGAGCAAATCGGCTACCACCCTGACGGAAGTCACCGTTCACTCCACCAGCTTTAACAACAGCGTCGACCGGTTGGGAACCGGAACAGCGGTCAGCGGCAGGGCCCTGAATAAAATACCCCTGGCCACCCGTAACTATACCGACCTGATGATCCTGTCGCCGCTGGCGAGCGGGGCCTCCCTGGCTGGCGCCAAACCCGGCGGCACGGGTTATATGCTCGATGGCGTGAGTAACCGGAGGGCCCATTTTGCCGGTACGACCGACGCAGCCTTCTCCATCTCCTCCGAGACGATCCGGGAATTTGAAATATCCACCAACTCCTACGACGTGACCAATGGCCGCGGTTCCGGCGGCGTGGTAAAAGCCATCACCAAATCCGGTACCAACCGGCTCTCCGGTTCGACCTGGGGTTACCTGGGCTCCAACTCCCTGGCAGCTACCAAAGACGTCAACGGCAACCACCTGACTAACAAATATAAAGTAGGACAATGGGGCGGTCTGCTCAGCGGCCCCATCATAAAAGACAAACTTCATTTCCTCATCTCCTACGACCAATACACCAACACCATCCCGTTCAGAGCTTATGATTTCACCTTCTCCGGCGCCACGCACGCACAGGCGGAAAAGAACCTGGGCATCACCGAGGCCAACCTGGTGCAGATCATCAACACCCTGTATTCACCGGCATTTGGTTTCCCCCAGAGCCCGCAGTATGGCACCATCAGCATCACCCAGGAGACAAAAAATGCTTTTGCCAAATTCGACTGGAACATCAACAAAAAGAACCTGCTGACCCTGAAATACAACTACCTCCACTTCGTGGACCCCAATAAACTGAAAGGCAGCGGCCTGCTCACCACCCAATACACCGGTGTGGAGATAGACAACGCCGTTATGCTGGGCCTGCGGTCGGAGATCTCCCCCAAAATGACCAATGACCTGAAACTTAACTTCAGCACCTACCGGAAATTCCTGCACTTCGTGAATAACCACGTACCGGAAGGATTTGTCAACGTCACCTCCACCTTCGCAGATGGCAGCACCGGCAATGTCACCGTTGCCTTCGGCGATCAGAACTGGGTACCGGAAAGAGACGCCTCCGACGTGATCCAGATCGTAGACAACCTGCGCTACAAAGTAGGCAACCTCAACTTCGTCTTCGGTACGGATAATAATATCAACCATATTACCGACCGTCTCTCACATGACCAACAGGGACAATTCTATTATAACAGCATCACCGACCTGCAGAACAACAACCCCTACCGCTTCAACCGGAAAATTCCGTTGAATGGCAACAACCCGGCCATCAGCGTTCCCCTCATCGAACTGGGCCTGTTCGCGCAGATGGAGACCAACCTCAGACCCAACCTCAACCTGACCGTAGGCCTTCGCTGGGACGCCCAGATCATCGGCCACAAACCCACCTACAACCAACAGTTGGATCAGGACCTGGGTGTACGGACAGACGTAGTGCCCTTCGACGCCAAGAATGTCCAGCCCCGTGTCAACCTCATCTGGGATGTCAACAGCAATGGCAGGGATGTGGTTAAATTCGGCGCCGGCCTCTTCGCCTCCGAACTGACCACCCAGCCCATCACCTTTGCCCATATCGACAACGGCGTCGACTACCGCCAGATCGACATCCGGACCAACGTACCGCACGCCGATTGGGCCGCCTATCAGAAAGACTTCAGCAAAGTACCCGGTGTAGACTATTACAACTCACTGACCACCAAACAACCGGCTACCGTCCTGGTATTGGACAAACACCTGAAGAACCCGCTTACGTTCAAGACCAGCCTGAACTATTATCACTACTTTAATAACTGGTTCCGCATGGGGGCCAACGTTTACTTCGACAATACCTGGGATAACTTCTATCTCTATGATCTCAACCTCAAACGTACCCCCGAATTCGTCACCAACGAAGGCCGCGAAGTCTATGTGCCCACCAGCACCCTGACAGCCACCGGTACGTCCAGCCAGCCCATCCTGGCCAATTCCCGGATCTCTTCCAACTTCAACCAGGTGCGCTATTTCACCAACACCAAGTGGTCATCCAAATATTTCGGTGTCGTGCTGGAAGCAGCCGCCCAGCTGGGCCGGGACGGTTCCTTCAGCCTTTCGTATGCCAGAGGGAAAGCCACCGGCACCCCTCCCTACGACAACGGTGACCCCCGTAATGCCAACTTCGCCGTAGCCTCTTCCTACTGGACCTATCCCTCTTACGGGAAGAACTGGTACAGCGACGGAGATCAGAAAAACAAGCTGGTGGCGTTGTTCCTTAGCCCCACATTCTATGGTTTCAGCATCAGCTCCTCTTTCCAGGCTTACCAGAATGCCCGGTTCTCCTCCTATGTTAACAAAGACGTCATCGGAGAAGGCAATGATGGCACCAACCTGGCCTATGTGTTTGATCCCAACAATCCCAATACCCCCGCCAACATCAAGACGGGCATGCAGACCCTGCTGACCAATACCAGCCCGGAGTTCCGGAAATATCTGACGGACAACTTCGGTAAATTCGCACCGTACAACGGAGGTTTGATGCCCTGGCGCACCCAGTGGAACCTCAGCGCAGCCTATGACCTGAAGCTGGGCGGCACACGCAAGCTGACGTTCCGCGCGGATATCTTCAATGTACTGAACCTCATCAATTATAAATGGGGTGGGTATACGCAGATTGTCAATACCAACCTGTACAACCTGACAGGCTTCGACCAGGCCTCGAAGTCTTTCACCTACAGTGTCAACACCAATGCAGGCGCCAGGCAAAAAACGGCGGTCTATTATTCCGTTCAGTTCGGAGCCCGGTACTCTTTTTAGGTGGTCACGCTGAGGATTCTCTGAAATGTAATCCTCAGCGTGACCACATCTAATGTCTTGGACCGGGACTTTGCCCGGTCGGGTCTCTCTATCATAAATGTTCATTGGCGGGATGGGGATTACCTCATCCCGTCTTATTTTTAAGGTATGAATCAACTCTTTTCTGCTTGTCCCGCCCGTCTGGCCGGACTTCCCGCGACCCGTCTTACACGCCCGGTCCGTCTGGCTCGCACGACCCATCTTACACGTCCGGCCCGTCTTGCTCGTCCGGCCCGTCTTGCTCGTCCGGCCCGTCTTGCTCATCCGACCCGTCTTGCTCGTCCCGTCACGGCCCGGCTTACACGGCTCACCCCAGCCCATCCTGGCCGCCTGGCTGCATCCCGTCTCGCCAACCTTATTGCATCCTGCCTGTTCGTCCTCGCCCTATCCCCATCTGTCCATAGCCAACCGGCTCCTCCCGCCATCGCCACCGTCGGCCAACCGCTCCCCGCCTGGCAGAAAGGTTATCTGGACCTCCACCACATCAACACCGGGAGAGGCAACGCCGCCTTCTACGTCCTGCCGGATGGCACCACCATGCTCTTCGACGCAGGAGAGCTGGACCCCACCAGCCCCCGCACGACATCCAAACGCAATACCCCCATCCGGCCCAACGATAGCAAACGACCTTATGAATGGATCGCCTCCTATATCCGTCAGGTGGCGCCCCTAAAAGAATCGACCGTCATCGACTATGGCATCATCTCCCATTTCCATGACGATCACTTCGGCAGCTGGTACCCCTCCGCACCACTATCCGATGACAAAAAATTTGCCCTGACGGGTATTCTCGGAGTTGCTGATATCTTTCCGCTTCACACGCTGCTGACCCGCGATTATAACTATCCCGTCAACCCGCAAGTGACCTTACAGCGCCTTTCCCCGGACGACCACTTTGTAAAGACCTGGACCAACTACCTCGCCTTTTTGCAGGAGAGAAAGGACAAGGGGCTGGTCAATGATTTCCTCCGGGCAGGCTCCGCTACACAGATCCATCTGTTACATCATCCCGAGACCTATCCCGGCTTCTACGTACAGAATATAAAGTCCAATGGTTGGATCTGGACGCCCCGGTCCATGGACGCGGGCAGCAAAGAACGCCAGGCTGGCAGCAGCAGCGAGGCTGGTAGGAACAGGGCGGTCGATAAAGATAGGGAGGTCAGCAAGGACAGCACGGTGGAACAACATTTCCCTCCCATCGACACCGCCGACCGGAAGACCTGGCCCGATGAGAATGCCCTGAGTAATGTGCTGGTCATCCACTACGGCCCCTTTGCTTATTACACCGGCGGCGATTGCCCCGGCAACGTATTTCTGGGAGACGCCCCCTGGCGGGACGTGGAGACATCCGTAGCCCGGGCCGTGGGACCCGTGGACATCGCCACCATGGACCATCATGGCAACCGGGATGCGGTCAATGAATTTATGGTAAAGACCCTCCGGCCCTCGGTATGGATCGAACAGGTCTGGACAGCTGACCATCCTGGTCACGAGACCCTCATCCGGATCATGTCTCCCTACTTGTATACCGCCCACCGGGATCTGTTCGCCACCAACATGATGGAGGCAAATGAGCTGGTGATCGGACCCCTGATCAGCCAGTCCTATAAGAGCCTGCAGGGGCACATCGTCGTACGGGTCCTGCCCGGCGGGAAAAGCTATTATATCATTATTCTGGATGACAGCAGAGAGGACATTCCCGTAAAGGCGGTTTTCGGGCCCTATTTGTCAAAACAAAACTAAAGCCGGCCGCACCCCGACATTCGAACGGCTGCACCTCGACAGCCGAACGGCCGATCCCGACAGCCGGCCGGCAACATCCCGCACCCCGGCAGCCTGACCATAGTCAGCCCCCTCATCTTACCAGCATCACCGTGCCAGCCTTCTTCTCCGGTTTTTTTGTCAGCGGGTTATAGTACTCCATCGTCCATACATAAGCGCCGGTGGGCTGGGGTTTATCCCCCATCCGGCCATCCCAACCCTCCCCGCTGTTGCCGGTGCTGAACACCTGCTGCCCCCACCGGTTATAGATGGAAAAGCGTATGATGGTGACCGGTACAGACGGCGGCAACCGGAAGACGTCGTTCCTGCCATCCCCGTTCGGAGTGAAAGCAGTGGGCATCAGCAGCTCATAAAATACCCCAATGGTTTCCTTGCCCGTAGCGGTACATCCGTTGCCCGCCGTCACCTTCAACTGGTAGGTAGTGGTGGTGATGGGGGAAGCGAGAGGGGCGGCGACATCCGGACGATCCAGCCAGGTGGGAGGGCTCCATTGATAGGAGACGATCTGCCCCATGATAAGGGGATTCAGCACGATGCTGCTCCCTGCGGCAATGACCGTATCCGGAGGCATGACGATCACCGGCAGCGGATAGACGGTCATCGTAAAAGCGTTGGAGGTCTTCGGGATGGAACAATACAAACTGCCCAGCATGACGACGCTGACCACATCCCCGTCTTTCAGGTCGGGAGAGCTATACACAGCGGCATTGGCTCCGGTTGGCTGGCCATTCAACATCCATTGATAAGCGGGCGTTGCGCCGCCATTCGTGGGAGTGGCTTTAAAGAGCACCAGGCTGTCCTGGCAGATGGTAGTGGCGGAAGCCCCGATGGTGACGGAGGAATTGACGATGGGGGTAACGGTCATATCCAGGGTATTGGAGACGGCCACCGGGTTGATCACACAGGCGGCATTACTGGTCATCAGGCAACTGACCTGGTCTCCATTGTTCAACGTTGAACTGCTATAGGTTGGGCCGGCCGTCGACACGGAAGCCCCATTGACCAGCCATTGATAAATTGGTTGATTCCCGCCATCCGTCACCAATGCGGTAAAATTGACTGCCTGACCGGCACAGATGCTGCTGGAGGAGTCGGTAATAGTGACGGCCGGGGCAGGGACCTTCAACACATCGATGGTGATGGGGGAGGAGGCGACCTTGCAGGTGACAATGCCGATATTGCCCGACTGGGCCGCCGTCAGCCGGTAGGAATAGAGCCCCGCTGTCGCAGGGATGGTCGAATACGAGAGGTTCACCGCCCCGGAAATGTCTGTCCAGGTCCCCCCCAGGTTTTGTTGCCATTGATAGACAGGGCTGCCATAACAACTTCCTACGGTTCCCTGGAAGGACTGGGTCTGCGTCCCGCCAGCGCAGAGGGTGACGGTATCATTGACGGCCCCGGAAGTGGCAATGGTGATGGGAGGGCCGGCAGGCCGGAAGGTGATGTCATCGATGGCCAGATCGTTCCCGATACCTCCGGGAGCATTATTGGTCATTCGCAATACCACCGTCGATACCCCGGCAGGGGTGGTAAAATAAAATCCGTATTGGGTCCACCGGGCAGGATTGGCCTGAGTTATATCACCGGTATGAATGCTGTCCAGCAGGGTGCCATCGGTCTTTTCAATGCTCAACGTGATATTGGGCAGGATTTGCCCCTGAAACATCGCCAGGTTCATGACCCAGGCAGCAAACTGATAGGTGGTGGCCGGGCAAAGACCCGTGACCGTCTGCACGTAGAAGTCACTGGGGTTGTAGGAGGCATTGATCACCATCATATAGCCATTCGCATCGCCCGTATGATCTCCGCTGAGATTCAGCCAGGTGCCACCCCAACAGCCATTGACAGTATGGGCAATGGTGTATTGCCCGTCAGCGGGACACTGGTCTGAAACATATTGTAAATTGGTGATGCCCGCCGCCAGGGGAGGGCCATAATTGGCGCCGGCGCCAAAAGTAATGTTGGTAATGGGGTCACCCAGCCCGCCGGTACAGGTTTGGGCTTGAACAAAAGAGCTGGCAAGAAAGAAAATTAGGACAGATACATATTTCATTACGCGGGTGGCTTCCGAAGGGGTATTCCGGTTTAAATGTACAAAATTCCCCGTCCGCCTTCCATAAATTAAATTACTAAAATAATTAGTAATAGCTTATCTTTGCTCTTTGTTCGGCCAATTATTGATAAGGCCCGGCTCCACAGGGAGCCGGGTTTTTTATAGTGACGGTTTTTCACTCTCTGTAACTACTGAATACAAAATCTTTTGTTTTCCGCGCGGTATGGCAATTATAACAGGCGGTAACCGCCGAATCCCGAACCAGCCTTTCCGTCTTGCTGTTCCCCTTGAATTCTTCAAAACCCCATCCCCCTGTTGCCGCATATCGAACAGCATCTTTTTCCATCACATC
>DATJJD010000173.1:0-21526 GCA_035492545.1 Puia sp. | reverse complement strand
TATTTTAAAGAGATCCGGGAGTGATGCCCGTCCAGAAAGATATTTCCGCCTGCGCCCCAGTATAGAAAGGCTGAGCTGCCGTAGCGATCGAAGGTCTGGCGGCTGAATTCGGCGAAGGGCTGGAACCTGATGTTGGCCAGGTTGGTTTTTGGGAGCAGCAGGCCGGCCTGTGTATACCAGGCGTCTCCTGTACCGATCACCGGAGCGAGATTAAGGCAAGGTATACGCAACCTGTGAAGGCGAAGGCAGACCCTGCGCCCTGGAACAGCCGGCCGGTCTCTTCCGAAAGCCAGGCGGGCAATGCAAACAAAAGGCAGCCGAGTGCGAGGATCCCGATGCCGATGGACACGGGGTATTTGGCGCCTGAGCGGTCCAATGCCACACCTGCCACCAGGCTGATTATTGAATAAGTATAATAATAAGCTCCGAGAACGGAGCTCATTTCCAGTGGGGAGATGTTCAGGCGACCCGAGAGTTCCCCGATCATTACTGCCGGGGAACTTCGAACCACGTATTCCATAAAATAAAAACAGCATCCCAAAGCCCAGGCGATGACGAAAGCCCTTTCTCTTGATCTACTCATTTCCAGTCTGTTTAGTCATTAGTAAATTCATCCGGTTTATTAATCCAGCATTTCCTTCATGTGTCGGTAATTCCCTTTTACTGTTTCCAGTACGTCTTCCATCTTTCCGCCGAGCATCATCTTTGTCATTGAAATGGCCATGCCTTTTACCATGCCCAGCTCGATATGGGGGGGCAGTGCCAGCGCCGTTCCGTCCGTCATCACGTTGACCAGGACCGGTCCTTTGTGTTCGAAAGCCTGTTTGAGGCTATCTTCCAGCTGTTCGGGATCATCGATGGTTATGCCCCGGATCCCCATTGCTTCGGCGATCATTGAAAAATTGGGATCCTGCATATCTACCTGGAAATCGGGCAGGCCCATGACCTCCATTTCCAGCTTGACCATTCCAAGAGCTCGATTGTTGAATACGATGATCCGGATGGGCAGGTTATACTGTTTGATCGTTGCGAGGTCTCCGAGCAGCATCGAGATGCCTCCGTCTCCGCACATGGCGACGACCTGGCGGTCGGGGCAGGCCAATGCGGCTCCGATAGCGTGGGGCATGGCATTGGCCATCGAGCCGTGGACGAAGGATCCGATCATATCCCTTTTGCCATTGGCCCGGATGTAACGGGCGCTCCATACATTGCACATCCCTGTGTCGCAGGTAAAGATGGCGTCTTCGCTGGCCAGCTTGTTCAGCTGATCGGCAACGGCTTCGGGGTGGATGAGATTCTTCTTTCCTTTGTCTTTTACATAGATCTGCAGATGCTGTTTTACTTTTTCGTGGAGGTGCAGCTGGGCGTTGAGGAAGCTGGGGTCCTCTTTTGTGGAGAGCATCGGGATCAGGGTTTTCAGGGTTGTTTTGATATCGCCATACAGACCCATCGTCAGTTTTGTTCTTCTCCCGAGGTTCTCGGGACGAATGTCGATCTGTACGACCTTTTTGTCCTGCGGGAAAAAGGGCATATAGGGGAAGTCGGTTCCCAGCAAAAGCACGAGGTCGCATTCGTGCATGCTGTGATAGCAGGCGGGCAGACCCAGGAGGCCGGTCATTCCCACTTCGTAAGGGTTGTCGTGTTCGATGCCCATCTTTCCACGGAAAGAAAAACCTACCGGCGCCTTCAGCTTTCCAGCCAGCTCTACGACCTCGTCGTGCGCCTCCGAGGCGCCTATCCCGCAGTAGATGGCGATCTTTGGAGCCTGCCTGATCAGTTCGCAAAGCTCTTGAAGTTCTTCGGTCACCGGGCAGATGTTCGACTTGAAGAAGTAGTTTGTCTGGGATGACAGGATGTTGGTCGCCTCGTGACCGGCGACATCTCCGGGAAATCCGATCACGGATACACCCCGCCGTGAATAGGCTGTCTGGATCGCAGCCTGTGCCATCCTGGGCAGCTGCTCCGCGGTGGCGGCCACCTGGTTGTAATAGCTGCAATCTTCGAAAAGCTTGATGACATTGGTTTCCTGGAAATAGCCACTGCCAAATTCTCTTGTGGCGCAGGTCGATGCAATGGCAATTACGGGTACACCGCTGCGATGGGCGTCGTAAAGTCCGTTGACAAGATGTACGTGACCGGGGCCGCTGCTGCCGGCACAACAGGCAATGCCACTCAGTTGGGCGTCAGCGGCTGCGGCAAATGCACCGGCTTCCTCATTTCGTACGTGGATCCATTGCAGTTCCGGTCTTCTTCTCACGGCGTCGTTGAGTTCGTTGAGGCTGTCCCCGGTTATGGCATAAATACGTCGAATTCCCGCCTGTAACAACATGTCGACTAGTTGATCCGATACTTTTTTCATGGTAATATTGATTAGTGAAATGAAGAGATGATATATGTTTTTTTCTTAAACTCGGTGAAATTCATTCCGGCGGCATTCTTAAAGAACTTGCTGAAGTGCGACAGGTCGTCGAAACCGAGGGTATAGGCGATGACCTTCATGTTCGAGTCGGAATACATCGCGAGGCGTTTGGCTTCCTGGACCATGCGCTGCTGAATGTGATAGCTGGCCGAATATCCGGTAATTTTCTTTACGACCTCGGTCAGGTAGTTGGGGGTGACCGACAGTTCGCTGGCGTATTCGGCTACCAGGCGTTTCGTCAGAAAATTCTTTTCCAGCTTCGAGCTGAAGTTGTTGTAAAGTCTCATTTTCCGGGATGAGGTGAACTGCTGGCGTATGGCTTTCGATGATCTTTTTAAAGTGATAAGGAATACTTTCACCAGGCCGCTGAGTATTTCCGTCCGGTGGCAATGTAAATTATCGCATTCCGTGTTGATCTCCCGGAGCAAATTCTTTAATCCATCACAATCTGAATTTAAAGATAGCATATTTACCTTGTGGAAGTCGGCTATTATCTCTTCGAAAAGAGGTCGTCCGGGTCCGCCCGTGGCGAGACAAAGGAAATCGGTATTGAATGAAAGGATATAACCCGAGATGCCTGCTTCTCCATTGAACTGGCGCATCCGTCCCGGGGGGATCATATACACGGAATTATCGGCTATCCTGTATTTTTCCATGTCGATACAGAACGTTCCGCTCCCTTTTGAGATCCAGACGATCTGGTGGTGCGGATACCTGGTTGGCTGGTTCGGATCCTGCCGGATATGATCTACCCATTCGATCGTAGAGACCTCGCAGAAGAAATCCTCTTCGCCCGGAAAGGAGGGCTCTTTTCCATACGAATTCATAAAGGCTGTTTTAAAGTAATTAATAGGTATTAGGCTAAAGCTCTGTGAATAATATTCTCCAGATCAAACCATGTGGTGTCTTCACGAGCCAGGGTGTAGCTATTGATCAAATGATCGGGATCCTTATATGCCACCCAGCATTACAGTTGTCGATGATCGACCCGGAGAGTTCCGGGTTGTCACATAAGATGTATTCAAAGGGGCGAATAGACGATGATATTATACGTATTATTAGGGCGATAGTCTTAACAATATTGTGCCAATGTTTTAATTATCTGATCTACAGGTGGATATGTGAAGGTGTGCCTGCGACGATGTGTGATATTTCGCGAAAGTCGTGAGGGTTAGCGAGTGGTCTCATAAAGTATTGTATGGATCCTGGGTGTAACTGACGGTTATTAAAAATAGCCTATATTTGAAAAGTAAACGTTATTGCTTATTTAGAAAAAGGCTTGATTCCGTTGCTTCCTATCGCCTGTCATACTGAAAAAGAGCTGGCCCTTCGTCTTATGAGAGGGGACATAGCCGCTTTCAACGAAATTTACCAAAGAAATTTTCATCCTGTTTATTGCAATGCCCTGAAGATCACCCGGGAGGTGTCGCTTGCCGAAGATGCGCTCCAGGAAGTCTTTATCACTCTTTGGGAAAAAAGGGCGACGATCGATCCGGAAAAGTCGCTGGCAGGGTGGCTCTTTATTATTTGTTACCATCAATCGATCAATATACTCCGGAAGAAGCTGCGGGAGTCTCTCGTGTATGAGAAATTGCAGCAGCCCGAGGAATATTCCATGGAAGAAGAGATAAAATATGGCACACAGCGAAAAATACTGGAGAATGCCTTATCCAGTCTCTCTCCCCAGCGGCGAAGAGTTTTTGAGCTGTGCAAAATAGAGGGTAAGACCTATGAAGAAACAGCCATGGAGCTGAGGATCTCCAAATACACCGTGAAAGAATATCTATCTGCCGCCGTCGCGGCCATAAAAGAATATAGTCTCCAGCACTCCGGGTCTGCGACGATGATCCTTCCGATCGCTGTGCTTTGCCAGGAGATGCCTCATTTTTTCCAATAAAAATTCTTTTTCATCCCCCCCTTTCCGGATCGGGTCCGTATTTATTATGTATGAATAATAAAGAAAGGATAAGGATCCTGTTCGAGAGCGGGTCCTGGTCGGAAGAAGACCGTCGCTGGCTATTGGAATACCTGGATACACAGGACCAGGAGGAATTGCGCCAGCTGATGGAAACCCATTACCAGGCTGATTCGGCGGCTGCCCCTCCGAATCAGCCGGAAGCGGCACGCCTGCTGACACTCATTCATGAAAAGATCCAGGAGAAAAAGCACCGACCGCGTCTTTTTTCCCTGAAGGAGATCCGCTGGCAGAAGCTGGCAGTGGCGGCTGTTCTCCTGCTGATAGCGGGGAAACTTTTTCTTCCTGCCTCCCGCGAAAAAAAACAATCGCCCGGTCAGCCGGCCAGCTATGTCCATGACCAGCCTCCCGGCAGGAACAATGCGATGCTTACCCTGGCAGATGGGAGCACCATTACGCTGGATAGCGCCGGGAACGGCGGACTGGCCCAGCAGGGTAATACCAGGGTGATCAAGCTGAACGGGCAGATCGCCTACCGGAACAGCGGGACCGGTGATGCCGGCGATGCCCCGATGTTCAACACCATCTCGACAGCCAAAGGCAATCAATATCAGCTCATATTGTCCGATGGATCAAAGGTCTGGCTGAATGCAGGATCTTCCATGCGATTCCCCACTACATTTCAAGGAAAGGAACGGCGGGTGGAAATTACCGGGGAAGCCTATTTTGAAATAGCGAAAAATCCGGCTATGCCTTTTAAAATTCAGGCTGGCAGCGGAGAGATAGATGTACTGGGCACTCATTTCAATGTCAATGCCTATGCGGACGAGCCCACGGTGAAAACCACCTTACTGGAGGGCGCGGTTGCGGTAAAAAAGGAAACAGGTGTGCAGGTGCTGGAACCCGGCCAGCAGGCTGCGTTCGGCCCTCAAGGGGGAATTACACTCTCCAAAAATGTGGATGTTGCCCGCGAGACGGCCTGGAAAGACGGGTTCTTCTGGTTTGATAACACGGATATACACACGCTCATGAGACAGGTATCCAGATGGTACGATGTAGAAGTGATATTTAAAGGAAATATAGAAGAAGATGGGTATACGGGGAAGATCCCCCGGAATGTGCCTTTGTCAAAAATGCTAACCATTCTTGAACAATATGAATTACACTTTACCATAGAAGGGGAAAAAATTATTGTACAACCCTGACTGAAAAAAAGCCAGTAGTGTGGGGACACTCCTGGCTGGAAGTTCAGGTCAGTATCAGCCTGTAACAGGCATCAACAAACAAGCGGGTAACCACTGCTTATTTATTAACCTAAACGTAACTAAAGGTATGCATTTACGATTGCTTTCCCAAGCCCTTTCGTGGAGAAGAAAGGACTTGATCAAAACCCTGCAGATCATGAAGATTACAGCGATCCTTCTCCTAACCGTCTGCTTGCAGGCCAGCGCCAGGGAGGGGTATTCTCAAAAGATCACGCTATCGCACAGCAATGTTTCCCTAAGAACCATTTTTAAAGACATCGAGCGGCAAAGCGACTACCAGTTCTTCTATAAGGAGAAGCTGCTAAAGCAAGCCAGGAATGTGAATGTCAATGTCGTCAATGCCTCTGTCGAAGAGGTCCTGTCTGACTGCCTACGTGGTCAGTCATTGACGTATTCGATCATCGATAAGATCATTGTGATAAAAAAGCAGGCGCCTGCCGTTGCCAAAACAGAGGAGCCGGCAGTCCCGCAGGCTCCCCCGGTGGAGATCAGGGGTATCATCGTCTCGGATAGTACGGGATTGCCGCTGGCCGGGGTCTCCGTGAAGGTAAAGGGCACCGATAAAGGAACCTATACGGATGTCAATGGGAGTTTTGTATTACAGGTTCCGGATGCAGGAACTGTCCTGATGATCTCTTCCATCGGGTATGATTCCCGGGAGATAAGGGTCACAAAAGAGGGCACGATCCGGATAGCTTTAAAAGTGGCGGCGGCGAAGCTGACCGATGTAGTCATCGTCGGCTATGCCACCCAGGAAAAACGTAAGCTCACGAGCGCGGTGGTGACCGTATCGGGGGAAGAGCTTACCAAACGGGTTGCTACCGATCCGACCTCTCTGCTGCAGGGGCAGTTGCCGGGCTTGTCGGTGGTTCAGAATTCGGCTGAGCCGGGTAATGAGGACATTCAATTGCGGATCCGGGGGATAGGGACGTTCAGCGGGGCGGGGACTAATCCCCTGATCATCGTGGATGGGCTGCCTGGCAATATGTCTGTCATCAACCCGAACGATATCGAGTCCGTTACCGTTCTTAAAGACGCTGCATCGGCGGCGATCTACGGCTCCCGTGGTGCGAACGGGGTCGTGGTGATCAAGACCAAAAAGGGAAGGAGCGGCGTCACTGCTCTTACCTACAATTACAATGCGGGGATTACGACTCCTACGCGCCTTCCTCACCTGGTGACGAATTCCGCCGAGTATATGACATTGTCCAATGAAGCGGAGACGAATTCAGGGAATGCCCCTCTTTATACACAGGCTCAGATCGATCTGTATAAAAATGCCACGGACCGGGTCAAATATCCCAATCACAACTGGCTGGACGATATGTTCAAAACGGTGACCGTTCAAAATCACTATCTAAACCTGAGTGGCGGAAAGGAAGGCACCAACTATAGTCTGGGGCTTGGCTTCACGGATCAGCCGGGTACGATGCTCGGGTTTACTTATAAGAAGTACACCGTAGACTTTGGACTCACCTCCAGGGTTAACAAAAGGGTGACGGTGGGAACAAACTTACAGTTCCGCTATGCCAACCGGGTCTATCCGGAAGATAACAGTACGGATCTATACATTGCGGCGCTGGCTCAGTCTCCCCTGTATCCTGCACGGACAGCAGATGGTCTGTGGATCTATAAAGCCTATAGCACTGAGCTGGGTAATAAAAACCCTGTGCTGACGGCAACAGAGGCCCTTACACATAACCCTGATTATTATGGACAGGGCAATATCTCCCTGGATGTAGATATCCTTAAAGGATTGAAATGGGAGAACAGGGCGGGGCTGAGTTTCGACGTCAACAAAAGCAGGACTTTTATACCGACGGTGCCTATGTATTTTTACAGCGACCTGTCCTCTGCCGGTGATTTTAATCCCGGCGCCAGCCTGGGCTTGACGATGAACGAGAACGATGAGATCCATAGCACTGTTTACAGCCAGCTGAACTACAAAAGAAGTTTCGGGGATCATAACCTTACCATACTGGGAGGTGCGCAGGAGGAGGTGGATAACTATAGCGTGCTGAATGCTTTCCGTTCCGGATACCCCACGAATGATCTTGCTGAGTTGAACGCAGGTTCCGCCAATGGACAAACGAATTCGGGTACTTCTTACCAATGGGCGATACAATCCTATTATGGTAATGTGAACTATGATTTCGACGACAAATATCTTTTAGGCTCCAGTATCCGGTATGACGGCACTTCTCGTCTGCCGAAGGATACCCGCTGGGGGCTGTTCTATTCTTTTTCCGGTGGCTGGCGTATTTCCAGGGAGGCTTTTCTGAAAGATGTCAGCTGGCTGAATGACCTCAAGATCCGCGGATCCTGGGGGCAGCTGGGCAATCAGAATATACAAAACTCTTCTAATCAGCCTTATGTGTATCAGCCTATTTTGTCACAGAACAGCTATGCGTTCGCCGGCAATGTCAACACGGGCTTTACGGCCAATACGCTTGTAGACCCCAGCCTGACCTGGGAAACGACCCGGGTGACCGATCTGGGGATCGACATGTCGGTCCTGAACAACAGGCTCACCTTTTCAGCTGATCTGTTCGATAAATACACCTTCAATATTTTAAGAGGCTCACAGGTGCCTCTCTGGCTGGGATTAAATGCCCCGACCGTTAATAACGGGGCGGTGAGGAATAAGGGGATCGAGTTCAGCCTGAAATACCAGGACCATGTCGGGAAGGACTTTAATTATTATGGGGTAGCCAACTTCCAGCTATACAGGAACAAGCTGGAGTCCTTTGGCAGCCCGGAATATGGAGGTCCCGATGGTCAGACGATCATGGAGAACGGGCAACCGATCAACTCCTTTTACCTGTATGTAAAGCAGGGGATCTTCCAGACCCAGGATGAGATCAATAAAGCGCCTGATCAGTCCTCCCTGGGTGGAGTTCCTACGCCCGGTGATATAAGATACAAAGACATCAATGGGGATGGCAAGGTAGATGTCAACGACCGGACTGTAGTACCAGGCCAATACCCCAAGTTCGAATACTCCTATACGATGGGGGCCAATTATAAAGGTTTTGATGCAAGCGTGCAATTATACGGTTCGTATGGCAACAAGATCTATTTATATAAATGGGGTACGGATCCCTTTGCGCAGGGCGCGCCGCCGACAACGGACTGGCTCAACCGCTGGACTCCGACAAATCCATCGACTACGATGCCGAAGATCTACATGGGCTATTATGGCTATCCCAAGATAACGGGGGTACAGTCTACTTTCCATTTGTATGATGCCAGCTTTATGAGGATCAAGAATGTCATGATAGGATATACCATCCCGCCCCGGATCATTAAAGGCGTCCGATCACTGAGGGTCTATTTCTCGGTAGACAATCTGGCGCTGTTCACTCCGCTGAAGCAGGGTACCGATCCGGAAAGACTGGATATCAACAATAAGCCTGACGCATGGTATGGATTCGCCAACTATCCGCAGAACAGAACATTCACTTTCGGCGCATCCGTTCAATTCTAAATTTAAACCCAAAAGACATGCAAACAACTACCAAATATATAGCGCAACTGTTCCTGGCAGGAATGGTGTGCCTGGTATCCTGTAAAAAGCTGGACCTTAACCCTACATCCCAATTATCTACTACTATTTTCTGGAAGACGCCCGGCGATGCCGATCTGGCATTGACCGGACTCTATAATACGTTGTATGCCAATAATGGCACTGTGGATCAGAATGCGCCCTATTGGTGGGACTGTTTTAGCGATAATGCCTATAGCCAGCATAGCATGGGTGGATCGCAAAATGCGCTGATCTCGGGTCTTACGCCGACCAGCGGAAACTATCAGCAGCTGTATTATCAGAATGGGTATGTGGCCATTGCCGCCTGTAACTCTTTTTTGGCCAATGTGGGTAAGGTTCTCTCGGGGGATGTGCTGAACCGATACAAAGGGGAAGCCTTTTTCCTGCGGGGCTTCAATTATTTCTGGCTTGCTCAATTATATGGCAATGTTCCCATTGTTACTGTGGACCCGATGACGATGAACTACCAGAGTAAAATGGCCAAATCCCCCCGGACGGATGTATTGAAAAGGGCGGAAAATGACTTTGACTCCGCGATTGCCTATCTGCCGGATACAAAGTATACCACAGGTCACGTTGTCAAAGCTGCTGCAAAAGGCTTCCAGATAAGATTGTATCTGTTTGAGCAGCGATGGGCCGAAGCGGCTGCCATGGCCCAGACGATCATATCGGGTGGTTTGTTCTCGCTCAACTCGAATTACCCTTCGAATTTTTACAAACCCGATCAGAAATCGAGTCCGGAGATCATGTTTTCCGTACAGTATCAAGCGCCTTCCGTACCGCATCCCTATTCTCTCAATGTATTGCTTATCGGGCCCGGGTGGAAGGACTGCCAGGGAACACAGGATATGATCAATGAATATGAAGCGGGCGATCCCCGTAAAACCATGACCTTCTTTTTTCCGGGTGATGGACCGGCGCAGGGGTGGCCTTATCCCGGCACGGTAGGAACGCCCGGGGTGAGTGAATGGGTGATCGGATTTTACCCTACTAAAAAAGGGGTCGATCCGACTGTAACAAACCCGGTACCCGGTTTACTGGACGACCAGGACTATGTATTACTCCGATATGCAGATATAGAATTGATGTATGCTGAAGCGCAGAATGAGGCGGCGGGTCCTGATGCCAGTGTTTATCAGCAGGTAAATGCGGTGCGGGCCAGGCCGGGTGTCAATCTGGCTCCGCTGCCTGCCGGTCTTTCGCAGGATGATATGAGACAGAAGATCCGGCATGAGAGAAGGGTAGAGCTTGCTTTGGAGGGATTGAGATATTATGATCTGAGAAGATGGGGGATTGCCACGCAGAAATTGAACGGGTTTGTTCAGAACCCGACTACTCCGACGGTGACGACGATGTATAAGGATAACTATGAGTTCTGGCCGATACCGCAGACGGAAATTGACAGGAATAAGCCGACGCTGGTGCAGAATGATGGATATTAAAATGAAAAAACCCTCAGTCCTGGCTGAGGGTTTTTTTACGCTGCCCAGGAAGCCCCGGGCTTCTTAATTCAGTTCAATAGATTATCCAGTGGAATCGCTTCCAGATAAGGCGTCAACACATCGATGTTGTCAAACATCCTGTATTCTTCTATCGCCTTGTTGGAAGGGTTGCAAAATGCTTCGACATAATAGCTGCCTAACTGGAACAGAAATACCATGGAATCTATGTCACTTCTCTTGGCAAGGAGCACAGCTTTGTGAAGCACAGTCGATTTTTTTTCGTCCTCATTCAATAAAATAAACTCAGAAAGTCTCATAGTTAAAATTTTAAACTGTGAACGTTTTAAATTATTTACTAATAACCTTAGACTGAACAGATAAACTTTGATGATACTGACAAGACGCTATCCGAAAAATTGAATGTACCGATAACTAAAACAGTGGCTAAAAAAGACGAAGAAAAAGAGGCGTTAATTGCAAATGCGTAACAAATGTAGGGAATATTCTCTAAGAATTAACCCTGTTATTTTTTTTCTTAACCCGGTCTCTCAGATGTTTCGGATGTCCATTGAGACGTCCATTAAATGCCCGCATAATCTCAAACGGCATCGGACCGGGGTGTTTTTGAAGCGATCATATAATTGTATTTGTGTATAAGTTACGGCTCGCCAGGCCGGCAAAGAATGATAAGGGGCGGCATACCCCTGATACTAATCATGGCCGGGATTGACCGGTATCATTGCCAGAAGAGGGATTAGGGCATAGCTTTAGGAAAAACAATTTATGGAAAAGATACTTTTGGCAATTGACAGCCAGAACCTGGACCAAAATTCCGTTCATTTCGCGGCCTATCTTACGCGGTTGACACAGTCGAAATTAAACGCCATCTTCCTGGAAGATGTGAACCAGGAGAATGAGGTTATTATCGAGGGGCGGGAGACAGAAGATGGCGGGCAGGTGGTTACTATCCGGGAAAGCGTTGATATCGAACAGATCGCGGAAATAAGAGACGAGAATATCCTGCTTTTCAGAGAACTGATACGGAAGGAGGGAATCCCGGCCAGCGTATACCTCGACAAGGGTGTTCCGGCGAGGGATATCATTGCCGAAAGCAGGTTTGCTGATCTCCTGGTGGTGGATGCGGGAACTTCTTTTCCGGCAGAGCATGAAGGTCGGGTGCCGAATTTTGTGAAGGATATTCTCCAGGAGGCAGGCTGTCCTGTGGTCATTTCTCCCGAAACCTTTGAGGATATTGAAAATATCATATTCTGCTATGATGGGAATAAGTCGTCTATATTTGCTATGAAGCAGTTCTCCTATTTATTTCATGATCTCAGATCCAAAAGGGCCAAGGTGATCGATCTCTCTGACGGGGGATTCCGGGAAGAGAAGGACCGGGTCACCGAATGGATAAAATACCATTACAGCGATGTCGAATGGATCCCGGCTGAAGCTGATGTAACCGAAGCCCTGTTCAACTACCTGCTCAGGAAGAAGAATGATTTTGTTGTGATGGGTGCTTATGGAAGGGGGCTGCTGGCTTCCTTTTTCGGGAAGGACCCTGAAGATGGAACAGTTCGAACGACAAGCCTGCCCATTTTTGTAGCTCACTGTTAGTTTTAAATTACTCATTTATTAATCACTTTGTCATGGATACCAAGGTTACAGCCGAACCGGCAGCAATGACGGAAACGATAAAAACCATCTACGAGCGGCGGGCCGTCAGAAAGTATACCGACAGGCTTGTAGACATAGACCTGATCGAGAAAATATTGGATGCGGGGCGAATGGCTCCTTCGGCGATGAATAAACAACCCTGGCAATTTTATGTTCTGACCAATAAAGAGACCATCAGATCATTTTCCCGGGAGATAGCGGGGGTTGCAAAGAAAGCGGCGTTGAAATCCGGTGTATCAGGAATTGCCGGGATGCTGAAGGCGGCCGCCGGTCTTTTAAACCTTTCTCATGGGATCAATTTTCACGCTTTGAAAGACCCCGTCTTTTACGGGGCTCCGGTGGTCATCTTTCTTACTGCTCCCCGGGATAATGAATGGGCGGGCCTGGATATCGGGATGTGCGCTGAGAATATAATGTTGGCGGCAAAGTCCCTGGGATTGGATACCTGTCCCGTGGGATTTGGGAAATACGTGGAAGAAACGAAGATCTATTCCAGGCTGCATGTGCCGGCTTCAGAGGAAGTCCGGCTGGCAATCATCCTGGGTTATGGCGACGAATCGCCTGAGGTGCATGAAAGGGTCAGGGCTAACTTATTGTTCATTGAATAATTTAATCGGTATGGAAAAGATCTTTGAGAACAAGGTAGCCCTGGTAACCGGCGGCAGTTTCGGTATTGGCCAGGCTGCGGCCGTGGCCTTCGCGGAAAGGGGGGCAAAAGTGGTCGTCGCGGATTGGATAGAGGACAAAGACGAAACGACCCTGCAGCTGGTAGCCTCGGCAGGTGGGGAGGCTTTGTTTGTTAAATGTGATGTTTCGAAGGCCGGAGATATAACAGGAATGATCGATAAGGCTTTTTCTGCTTATGGCCGGCTGGATTTTGCCTTCAACAATGCCGGCATCGAAGGGGTATCGGCTCTCACGCACGAATGCACCCAGGATAACTGGGAAAGGACAATTGCTGTCAATCTCACGGGTACCTGGTTGTGTATGAAACATGAATTGCCTCATATGCTTAGACAGGGGAAAGGGGCTATTGTGAATTGCGCGTCGGTAGCGGGTCTCATCGGATTTGCCGGTCTTCCGGCCTATGTGGCCAGCAAGCATGCGGTGGTTGGACTTACCAAGACGGCAGCACTGGAGAATGCGAAGCTGGGGGTAAGGGTTAATGCCGTGTGCCCGGGTGTCATAAGGACGGCTATGGTTGACAGGGTCACGGGAAAAGACAAAATGGTGGAGCAGCAATTCATCGATATGGAGCCGGTAGGCCGGTTCGGCGAGCCTGCGGAAGTAGCTGAAGCGGTGGTCTGGCTCTGCTCCGATGCGGCTTCGTTTGTGACCGGGCATGCCATGCCGGTGGATGGGGGTTGGATCGCTACGTAACCCCGCGTTGTCCGCAGATGGGAAGGGGTGGAATACATTCACACAAAAATGTCTTATTATGTTTACCGATAGAATAGAAGCAGGCGTATTGCTTGCGGAAAAACTAAGAAAATACCAGGGCCAGCCCGGGGTAATACTTGCCGTTCCAAGAGGAGGTGTTCCGGTTGCTTATGCTGTAGCTAAGGAACTGGGGCTCCCGCTGGACCTGATCCTTACTAAAAAGATCGGTCATCCGTCGAACAGGGAGTATGCGATCGGGGCTGTAAGCCTGACGGATGCCTTCGTCATTCCCCATCGTGGAGTATCGCAATTTTACATTGAACATGAGATAAGATCAATTCGTGAACGATTGAAGGAAATGTACCGGAAATTCATGGGAGATAAGGAGCCTGAATCACTGACCGGCAAGACAGTGATCGTGATCGACGATGGGGTCGCCACGGGAAATACCTTGCTGGGTACGATCAGCATGTTACGTAAGAATAACCCAGCTAAAATTGTCATTGCGGTCCCGATAGCTTCAGACAGCGCCGTAGAGAAACTGTCGGAAGCAGCGGATGAGCTTGTGATTCTCCTTATCCCGAAAGAATTTTATGGGGTGGGCGCCTTTTATGAAAATTTTGACCAGGTAAGTGATGAAGAAGTGATGTATTACCTGGATAAATGGAAGAGAGAAATAATGAAGACGGGATAGCGTCTTAACTAATCAAAACTGACCTCCTATGATCATCATCGTTATGGGTTTACCATGAAATGCTGGAATTGATGTGACAGGCTATAAAACAAGACAGGGACCTGGTGCTGGATGCGACATTTTACAAAAACGATATTGACTCCTTCTTTACCCGCCCTGCGCATGGCGTCCGCGATCAATTTGCCTATTTCCAGGTTATTACCTGCAGAGATCGTTGCCACTTGTTCGATCCTGTTGCTATCGGTGCTAACGGGAATAGCCATTTTTTTTAGCCTTTGTGACGCCATCACAGGACATTTGGGGCGAACCATCCATTTTCTCGAAAACCACATTTCTCCCTCTTGGTCCGAGGGTTATGATGACTGCCTTTGCCAGGCGGTCCACGCCGGATTTTAGTTTTTTCGGGCATCCAGGTCATAATCAATTTCTTTTGACATGTCAGTGTATTTTTTAGGTTTATTCTGTAATCCATCCTTCAAAGGATCCTATCAATGACCTCTGCTCTGCCGTCGCTGACTGTTTCGGTCTGCTCCCGCCAGGTATACAGATTTTCATAATATTCTGCGGCCATTCGATTGCTGTCAAAGCAGGGAAGGATATCCCGCATGCTGTTCTTCATCATCGAGAGCCAGCGGCCCGGATGGTCATAATACATCGGGATCACTTCATTTTCGAGGAGATCATATAAGCTGTCAGCATCTCCATCATCCTGCAGATGATCCTGGAGTGAGGGATCGGAGGGCGGGATCACAAAGCTGTTGACCTTGTCCTTTGCGAATTCCGGAAACCACCCGTCGGGAATACTGATATTTATTGCCCCATTCATGGCCGCAGCCATACCGCTGGTGCCACTGGCCTCGTGGGTGAGCCGGGGAGTATTCAACCAGAGATCTGCGCCTTGTTTTAGTGTTTTTGACAGCAAAAGCTCATATCCTACCAGGATCGAGCAATTGGGATGGGCCTTGCATAAATGTACGATCTTATCGAAGGTGCCGGTAGCTGTATAATCCATTGGGTAGGGTTTGCCTGCCCATATAATCTGGACAGGCCGGTCTTTGTTGCTCACCAGTTTCTCGAAGCGCTGCATGTTCTGAAGGAGCAGGTCTGCCCTTTTATAACCTGCAAAGCGTTTGGCAAATACAATTGTAAGAATCGACTTGTCGTATATTTCCCCGTTCTGGTCGGCGACTATCTCAAATAATTGTTCCTTGCAGGCTGATTTCCTGTTTCGCAGGGCTCTGTCATCATGCAGGTATATCGCGTTGTACATGGCTTTGTCGGCCCAATAGGTGAAATTCTGGGCATTGGTGATGTAGGTCAGCGGGCAGATACCCTTGTATTCCTTCCACATCCTGCATAGGGTCTGGTGATGGAGCCTGGAGACTCCATTGGCTGCTCCCGCCAGGCGAAGGGCTGTCAGCGTATGATTCAGAAAGTCGTCTTCCATCTGTGTGATCGCCCTCACTTCGGTGAGCGGAATATTGCCAAAAAAACCTAATCTATCCAGTGGGAGGATATTCGTTTTTTGATTACCCCCCTCTTCGGGTGTATGATTTGTAAACACCAGGCTGCTTTTTACTTTTTCGAGGCTTTTATACTTATCGTATAAGTAAAATGCGAGGGGGAGAGCATGCGATTCGTTGAGATGATAGATCTCGGGCTTCCAGTCAATATATTCGAGTAATCTGGCGCCCCCGCATCCCAGCAATATGGCGGCTGCGATCTTTGTTTCGGGGTTGGAGTCATATAATTTATACGAGATGGTCTTAGCGAGATAATCATTTTCCGGAAGATCCGTGCTCAGAAGGAAGAGCGGGGCTGTATGGAAAATATCCGGGGGGAGGTACCAGGCTGTTACCCATACCTCGTGTCCAGAAACCTGTATGGCAAATTTTATGTCTGTTGGTTTCAGGAAGCCATATATCTTTTCTCCGAAAAGGACATCCATTGTCTGGTCGCTTTTCCGCACCTGGTCATAGTAGCCATATTTCCAGAGGATCCCGATGGCTACCATATTCTGTTTCAACTCGAAGGCGCTCCGGAGGTGAGAGCCGGCGAGGTAACCAAGGCCGCCAGCATATATTTTAAGCGGCTGGTGGATGGCGTATTCCATGCAGAAATAAGCCACCGGTTTATGGTAGCCGGCAGCAAATGAATAAGGGTGTTGAAAGGTAAATTTCATATTTAATAGCCGGTTTTGGTACCAAGTTATTTGTCTGGAAAACAATAATAAATGAGGGAGGTCAGCCCGGGCGATGATAATGATCAAATGCAATAGCAGACTGGTCGGCCCGATCTTCACCGGGGCCAACCTGATTTGTATCATAAATTGCAATGAAGAAGATCATCTTCCAATATCCCGTTTGGGGTTAATTTGACGACCTGTTGAAGAGTCTTCGGAGGCTACATCGTTTCTCTGATCCCGTCAAACGGGTGATTATTCCTCAAAAATAACGCACATGCTTATGATGACGGAAATCCGGCATTTATTGGAGGCAGCGGAGGCCGCGGCGCTGGAAGCCGGCATTGCCATTAAGAAAGTGTACAGATCGGGTGCATTCAGCACGACGCTGAAAGCGGACGCATCGCCGGTAATCAGCGCGGACATCAATACGCATGGCATCCTCGTGGATCAGCCCGGCAGGACGAATTTTAAAGGGGCTCTGATCAATAAGGTGGTCGCATTGGCGATGCTGTTATTATCGATGCTCGTCTTTACGTGTTGTGAACCCTGCGTCCGCCTGTCGGCTTCCTGGATAGACTCGAGGATCCAGCCCGTCCGGTTCCAGAAGATCCTCGTAATGGCCATTGGAAAGGATCTGCAAAAACGCATGCTTGGAGAGGACAATATCAGGAAGGTGCTGAAGACACGGGGCTTTAATGCAGGTACCAGTCTCGATGAACTGGGACCTGGCTTTGCGAGCAGGCGGGATACGGCTAATATGCAGCGCCTGTTGCTTGACAAGCAATTCGATGCGGTCATCACCGTAAGGGTCGTAGGCATCGACGAGCGCGATCGCCGGGTCCCTGGCGGCGTCTATTACGGACCTGTAGGCTTTAACCAGGGATTCTTCGGTTATTTCTACCAGGCATGGGGATATTATCCGGAGGCCGGCTACCGGGAAACAGTTGAAGAGGTATTGCTTGAAAGCAATCTGTATAAGGTACGGACGGGAGAGCTTCTATGGTCGGGACAATCCAAAGCTTTTACCCGCAATCCCAGTCCTGCGATGGCTGAAAGATATGGAAAGAATATCGTCGATGATATGATCAAACAAGGTGTGCTGATCTATTGATCCTGCGGGCAACCCGTTGAATTAAGCCGATCTCCCGGACCTATAGATGTTATAGAGACCTTTTACATCGGCCTTCCACTCCCGGAGCAATATAACCATTATGATCTCTTCGACAAGGTCCAGGCCGGTGGCGGCTGCAGCAATGTAAAAGAGTACCAGGGGTGGGGAAGGCAGAAAAAATAGTAATAGTAAGAATGAGCCCTGGAGGATGGCAGCTCCTTTTGCCATCCAGGTATGGAAGCTGGTCGGACGGTGGTATCGGATCAGGGCAAGGACCAGCTGGAGGAGCCAGAGGCCGGCGAGTATAAGCAGGATCAGCTGATGAAGCCGGACGAAGTCCATTTTAAAGACAAGCATGCCAATGAACGCGGAAAGGACGGTAAGGTCATCGCCAAGGGAGTCCAGGCGTGACCCTTTCTTGCTGGTCACATGATATTTCCGGGCGAGGAGGCCGTCAATTGCGTCAGTGAGGAAGCTCAGAGTCAGCAGCCATTTAAATAGCTCCTCCATATGGAGAAAGGCCAGGCAGATAACGATCGGCGCCATTATCACCCTCCAAAGGGTTATGCCGTTTACGATGTAATAGCTGATCTTTGGTATCATGTGAAGGAATGTGTCCGGTTATTATTCTCATTTTTCATGCCGGTTCCTACTGGTTTCCATGATGATTTGATTTTTGATGGCCGAAAAGAGCATATATGGGGCAAAAGCCTGTGACGGCTGTTATTAGCAACACCGCAGCTATTGCCGAGCTTAAGATATTCCAATGTCCGTAAAGTGCCTGATCGACGGATAGATCGGCAAATAAGATTCCCGCAAAAAGACGAAGGATGATTTCCATGTCACCAATATTCCTTTTCATAAAGTAAATTTTTGTACGGAGTAAAGTTACCAGCAATGACCTGCCGGAATTATGATCTCAGTCAGTGGCCAGGCTGATATTCCCAGGTGCATTCCATTTACTTGCAGCGGAGTGATGATTATCAACATCGGGCCTGATCTGTCTCACCCGGCATAACTGGTCGAATAGATAATTTTAGACTGCGCACAAGGTGTTTGGTTGAATAATCCTTAAAACATATAAAAAATGGAAGCGTATAACTGTTGTCAGAGTTGTGGGATGCCATTGAATAATATACTTTTCCGGGGAACCGAGCAGAATGGACTTTGTTCCCTTCAGTATTGTATCTACTGTTACAAGGATGGAAGGTTTACCCATCCTGAGATGTCGTTGGAAGAAATGAAGCATAATGTACGTCGAAGGCTGGAAGAACAGCATCTGCCCGCGGAGGTTATTACCGGGGCTGTCAATAATGTGCGGTTTTTGAACCGCTGGTTACAACAGCCTGAGAAGAGATTGCCTGTCAACCGACCTGTTCCTGCCTGTGTCGTGGAGGTGGCTAAATGGCATACCAGCTGAAATGGTCAATTTAGGGAAGGATCGCTAAACGTATCTCCCTGTTTCATGTCTCCTGTTTCATAACCTTTTTTAAACCAATACATCCGTTGGGCGGAGGTCCCGTGGGTAAACGCATCCGGAACCACGGTTCCTGTCGCCTGTTTCTGCAATCTATCGTCTCCGATGGCATTGGCAGCCTTCAGGGCTTCTTCTATATCACCGGGCTCGAGAATATTTTTCATTTTGTCAGCGTGATTGGCCCAGACGCCCGCCAGGAAATCGGCTTGTAGTTCGAGTTTAACGGAGTATTTGTTAAAGGTTGATTTGTCTGTCTGTGATCGAAGCTGATCCATTTTTGCGGATATGCCGGTGAGGTTTTGTATGTGATGTCCGACCTCATGTGCGATCACGTATGCAACGGCAAAGTCTCCGGGCGCCTTGAAGCGGTCCCTCAGTTCCTGGCAGAAAGCGAGATCCAGGTACAGCCGATGGTCGCCGGGGCAATAAAAAGGCCCAACCGCTGAGCCGGCTGTTCCGCAGGCAGACTCCACCTGGTCGCGGAATAGGACCAGCGTGGGATCCTGGTAGGTCTTTCCCTGATCGGCAAAAAGTTTGCCCCATACATCTTCCGTGTCAGCCAGGACGACCTTCACAAATTTTGCCTGCTGATCGTCGGCGGCTTTTTCTTCTGCTGTCTGCTGGGTCGATGCCGGCTGTCCGGGCAGTTGGGGCAATTGCGGAGCCTGTCCGCTTCCTCCAAGGAAAGCGTAAACCAGATAAACGATGAGACCGACGACACCTCCGCCGGCCGCGATGTGTCCGCCTGTGATCCCGCGCCGGTCCTCGACGTTGGAGCTTTCCCTGTCACCAAACCATTTCATGCGATGTAGTTTATAAGTTAGCGTGGGCGTGTGACACCTGACAACTGTACTATGCAGATTTCATGCCGCGGGTCTGAGATTTGCAGCTATTATTAAAACAGCTTTACCATGGGAAACACTTTTGCAGAGGCAATGCCGTCCGCCTCCAACGAAGAAGGACAGGTAGCAAAGACAATTGAGCAGCAAACATCAAAACTTCCGTCGGATGTCTTTCTCTGGGCTGCAATGGGGTCAATGGCGGCTTCGGCCACGTTGAAGATCTGCGGGCGTAAGCATGATGCCCTTTTTGTCGGGCAGTGGGCAGCGCCATTTCTTCTCTTCGGTATTTATAATAAAATAGTTAAGATTGCGGGCCATGACGGTGGCAGCGATGGAAGGGCCGAGGCGGCGCAAAAGGCGGAGAATGATTCAGGCATTTAAGGGTACAAAAAATAGCAGGGAGCTTTTTGCCGAAGGGCAAAGATCGGAGCGGGCGGGACAGCCAGAGGGTGCCGCAGCTGCCTATCAGAAAGCCGTCGATGTTGATCCCGGAAATCAGGAGGCGGTGGGTAGACTGTTGGTCCTATACCGGCGGATGAAAGATTACCGGAAGGAGTTGGCAGTGATCAAGGCGGCACTCGGTGCCATAGAGCAGCGGGGGAAGGCGGCCCAGGAAAAATGGATAAGCGGGCATCCGGGGGCGGCGAAACTGGGCAGGCAGGTCTTGAGGAGTTTGGGTAATGAAACAGCTTCCGCGTATGGGGCGAGTGCCGTGGCTGAGAAGCTTTTAAAGCGAAAGGTGTTTGTTGAAAAGAGGATAGGGGGAAAGAAGGGGGGAGCTCCTGCTAAGAAGAAGACCGGGGGGATCGTACGGCGGCTGCCGAAGACGGTAAGGAAGGCAGTGAAGGAGAAAAGGGAAAAAGAGGTCGAAGTAAAGAAGCGCCTGGCGCGGGAAATGGCAGCGGCGGAGAAGAAGAAAGCGGCGGAGAAGGAGAAATCAGCGGCAGTGAAGGAGAGAGCGGCGGAGAAGAAAAGAATAGAGCGGCAGGAAGCGGCGGATAAGCGGAAGAAAGAGGTGGAGGAGAAGAAGGCCGCCAGAAAAGCTGAAGCTGACGCGAGGCGTGCGGCGAAAGAGCGTCTGTCAATTTTTGTGATCTCGCTGCGGTATCTGGTTTCATTGGAACGGATCGATGCGGCTATGAAAAAGCATATGGATTTCCTGGATAAGCACTTTGAACGGAAAGATTTCCTGGTATCGGGTCGGCAGGTACCGCGAACCGGTGGGATCATCATCGCCAGGGGAAAAAGCCGTGAGGCGGTGGAGCGTATCATGAAGGAAGATCCGTTCGTGAAGGCAAAGATGGCGGCTGTGGACATCGTAGAGTTTGTTGCCAGTCAATCGGGCAAGGGGTTAAAGGCCTGGACAGGGGTATAAAGATCGCTTACCGCTTATTGGTGCAGCGCGGGACCGGTTTTGCGGTAGACATGGAAGTACGTTTTATGAAGGTGATAGCGGGAGCAGAACAGGTTATGCTCTCCGTATTACTCCAAGGATAATAGAAATAACTGCTATTACCAGCAGAATGTGGATGATGCCTCCGGCGTGGTAGCCAAGAAATCCAATGGCCCAGC
>DATJJD010000172.1:0-43152 GCA_035492545.1 Puia sp. | reverse complement strand
TCGATGCCTTCGTAGATCTCCCCTTCGTCTTCCAGTTCCTGCAAATTTTCTACCACTTCGATAGGGGCACCGGAACGAATAGCGTAGTCGATCAGTTCATCTTTAGTAGCCGGCCAGGGGGCATCTTCGAGGTAGCTGGCTAATTCAAGTGTCCAAAACATCGTTCTTAATTTTCCGCAAAAGTAATTTTAAATCTCAAACCACCAAATACCAGTTGAAATTTAAACTATTTCCCAGGGTTATCTTGTACTATTTTTTCCAGAATTCTCCTTTTCTATTCGGCATATTGGTTCCTAACCTGTAGGTTTGCCGGTAGTTTGTAAAGAAGCATTTAATTTACTTAGAATGTTAATAGCCAAGGGAATACAGAAATATTACGGTGATCTTCAGGTTTTGAAGGGGGTGGACGTGAACATCGCAAAAGGGGAGATCGTCAGTATTGTAGGTCCTTCGGGTTCGGGGAAAAGTACTTTACTGCATATTTTGGGTACCCTGGATGTGCCGGCGCAGGGGGAGATATTTTTACAGAATAAGAAAATACATGAGTTAAAGGGGCGGCCGCTGGCTGACTTCCGTAATCGTCATATAGGTTTTGTCTTCCAGTTCCATCATTTGCTACCGGAGTTCAGTGCGCTGGAGAACGTGGCTATCCCGGGGTGGATAGCGGGGCGGCGGAAGAAGGAAGTTGAGGAGCGGGCTTTGCAGCTGTTGAATCTGCTGGGGGTGGGGCATCGGGTGGAGAACAAGCCCGGGGCTTTATCCGGCGGGGAGCAGCAGCGGGTGGCGGTGGCGAGGGCGCTGATCAATAATCCGGATATTGTTTTTGCCGATGAGCCGACGGGCAACCTGGATACGGCGAATGCGAAGGAGTTGCATCAGCTGTTTTTTGACCTGAGAGGACAATTCAAGCAGACTTTTCTGATCGTGACGCATAATGAGGAGCTGGCGACGATGAGTGACCGGGTGTTGCATATGAAGGATGGGTTGATCATGCAGAGTTAGGGGGGCGCGGTTGTGACTGGTGAGTTGCGGCGCCTGGCTGGTAGCTGTTGTGGGTGACTCATACGCGGGGTTTCCAGGGGATCTCGGGGGCGTTGAGGAGATGGCCGGTGTAGCGGGATAACATGAAAAGATAGTCGCTGAGGCGGTTCAGATAGCGGATAACGATGGGTTCTATATATAATGATTCTTCCTGCAGGCGCACGCAGGACCTTTCAGCGCGGCGGCAGACGCAGCGGGCTACATGAGCAGTGGAGACGGCTATATGGCCACCTGGAAGCAGGAACGACTTCATAGGGGGCAGTACGGCGTCCATCCGGTCGATGGCGTTTTCCAGGGCAGTCAGATCTTCTTCCTTCAGATCGGGAATTTTCAATTTTGATTCTTTTTCGGGGTCGCAGGCAAGGGAGGCGCCGATCGTGAACAGGCGGTCCTGGATCTCGCGGAGAAAGGGGGGGATGTCGGTGAAGAGGGGAGAAGAAATGGCCAACTGGTCATTCAGCAGACCTATGAAAGAGTTGAGTTCGTCGACTGTGCCATAGGATTCGATACGAAGGTGGCTTTTTGGGACTTTTGTACCTCCGATAAGGGAGGTGGAACCTTTGTCGCCTGTTTTGGTATAGATCCGCATACTCATATGGCTGGTTGAATTTAAGCGTTAATGAAAGTTATTGCGGGGCAAATTGCCGGTGTCAGGGCATAATGGCTTCGAGGGGGCGTCTCCGATCGCTTTCTATCACCCCGTCACGCAGCCGCACTATCCGGTGAGCATAACCGGCAATGTCCTCTTCGTGTGTGACGAGTACGACCGTGTTGCCGGCGGCCTGGATGCTGGTAAAGATATCCATGATCTCTATCGAGGTTTTTGAGTCGAGGTTCCCGGTAGGTTCATCTGCCAGGATCAGGGTAGGGTTATTGATCAGAGCCCGCGCGATGGCGACGCGCTGGCTCTGACCACCTGAAAGCTCATTTGGCTTGTGGTGGCTGCGGTCTGCCAGGCTAACTTTTTCGAGGACGGCGAGGGCCCTCTCGTGCCGTTCTTTCCGGGGCACCCCCGCATATACGAGGGGGAGGGCGACATTTTCTGCTGCTGTCAGCCGGGGCAGCAGGTTAAACTGCTGGAAGACAAAGCCGATCTCAATATTGCGTACATCGGCCAGGCTATCGTCGGGCATTTTGCTGACGTCCTGTCCATTCAGGATATAACGTCCTGCTGTAACTGTATCCAGGCATCCCAAAATATTCATCAGGGTACTTTTTCCGGAACCGGAAGGCCCCATCAGGGCTACGTATTCGTTCTTGAAGATCTCCAGGGATACTCCCTTTAATATGGGGAGGGCCTGTTTACCCATGTAATAGCTTTTCTCGATCTTGTCGAGGTAGATGATAGGAGGGGTGGCTGGGCTCATAGGAAAAGGTTCATTATTTACGGATGACTTTTGGTACTTTAAAATAGGTGCCATCCGTTGCCGGCGCTACGGACAAGGCTTCTTTCCGGCTTACGGAGCCGTGGGGGAGGTCTTCCCGCAGGACGTTGGTCTCGGGGCTCATGTGCTGTAAAGGTTCTATACCGGTAGTATCCAACTCGCCCAGCTTTTCGACGAAATGGATCATCCGCTGAAGGTCCTTTTTGATCTCTTCCTTTTCGGTTGCACTAAATTCCAGGCGTGCCAGGTTGGAAAGGTTATCTATCAACGCGTCATTGACTTCCATGCAGGTGCTTTGGGACAAAAATAGCTATCTTCGCGCTTCTTATGGAAAAAAATCGAGAAATCGTCATGAGTGGTATCCGGCCGACGGGACTTCTGCATCTGGGCAACTATTTTGGCGCCCTGCGGAATTATGTCCGGATGCAGGAAGCTTATAATTGCTTCTTTATGGTGGCCGATCTGCACGCGCTGACCACGCTGAAAGAGACCCATGAATTAAAAGGGCATGTTTGTCATGTACTGGCTGAAAATATTGCCGCTGGTCTGGACCCGGATAAGGTTGCTCTTTATTGTCAGAGTCATGTGCCGGAAACGGCTGAATTATATCTTTTCCTGAACATGCTGGCATATGTCGGCGAACTGGAAAAGACCCCAACTTTTAAAGATAAGGTCCGGCTGCAACCGCAGAATGTAAATGCGGGTCTGCTGACCTACCCGGTACTGCAGGCTGCGGACATACTGCTGCATCGGGCTGCCCTGGTGCCGGTGGGGAAGGACCAGGAACAGCATCTGGAGATGGCGCGGAATTTTTCCAACCGGTTCAATCAGCGTTATGGGGGGGAGGTCTTTCCTGAGCCCTATGCCTTCAACTTCGGGGAAGAACTGATAAAGGTGCCTAGCCTGGATGGTGCGGGGAAAATGAGTAAAAGCGAAAATCAATTGGCTACCTTGTATCTGTCGGATGACGACGAGACGATACGCAAAAAGATCAGTAAGGCAAAGACCGAGAGTGGGAGCGGGGCTGCGGATCAAATGCCGGATTCGGTGAAGAATTTGTTCCAGCTGATGCGTCTTGTGGGAAAAGAGGAGGATGCCGACGTATTTATGACGCACTATATTGCTGGCACCATTCGTTATGGCGATATGAAGAAGAAACTGGCCGAGGATATGGTAGCTTTTATTTCGCCGATCCGGGAAAAGGCGGAAGCGATCCGCAATGACGACGTTTATCTGCGAAGGGTGATGGAGCAGGGCGCGGAAAAAGCGCGGGAGAGTGCAAAGGTCACGCTCCAACTGGCCAAGCAGGCTATCGGGCTTAACTATTACTAATACCAGCGCATACTACTAATACTGGTTGAACTAACAGAACTAACAGACCTATGATAAAAAATAAGAAACCGAAACATATCGCAGTAGCCGGCAATATAGGCGCCGGCAAGACGACGCTGACAGAGATGCTGAGCAAGCATTATCGTTGGATCCCGCAGTTCGAGGACGTCGACCATAATCCTTATCTGAATGACTTTTATGAAGACATGCCCCGCTGGAGCTTCAACCTGCAGATCTTCTTTTTGAACAGCAGGCTTAACCAGCTGCTGGAAATCCATACCGGTACGGAAACGGTGATACAGGACCGTACTATCTATGAGGATGCGCATATTTTCGCCCCCAACCTGCATGAAATGGGGTTGATGAGCAAGAGGGATTACAACAACTATTTCCAGTTCTTCCAGACCCTGAAACGGATGGTGCAGCCGCCGGACCTGCTGATCTATCTGCAGGCTTCGGTACCGACCCTGGTTGCGCAGATCCAGAAACGCGGAAGGGAATATGAAGAGAATATCCGCCTGGATTATCTGAAACGCCTCAATGACTTCTATAATAAGTGGATCGAAGGATATAAGGAAGGTCCATTACTGATCATCGATATCGATAAGAATAAGTTCCCGGAGAATGAAGAGCATCTTGGTGAGATTATTACGCGAATAGACTCGCAGCTGTATGGATTGTTTTAAGGGGTTTCCATAAAAAAACCCCATCAAGGCTGATGGAGTTAGTTTTGGCAAACAATCGAAGACAAGATTGTTAATTTGATGCGCCAAGTTCAGTAAAATCTTTTTAATTTAAAAAAAAAGTTAACTTTTTTTTTAAATTTTAATGCCCGGGGTCCGGCGCCGGGCCGGCTTGCAAAATTTCTGCACTTACTCCGGACGCATATTTTTCGAAATTAGTGTTGAACCAACCGGCGACTCTGGCGGCCATTTCATCATAGGCGGTGGTCTCGGGCCACGTGTGGCGTGGGTTGAGCAGGTCCGTGGGAACACCCGGGCAGTTGAGGGGCATGGCCATACCGAAGACCGGATGGGTGTGGTATTCGACCTTGTCGAGTGCGCCTCCGAGGGCTGCGGCGATCATGGCCCGGGTATAGGTCAGGTTGATCCTGCTGCCTTTGCCAAAGGGGCCGCCGGACCAGCCGGTATTGATCATCCATACGGTGACGCCATGCTGTTTGATCTTTTCTCCAAGCAGGTCGGCATACCGACCGGGGTGAAGGGGAAGGAAGGGGGCACCAAAGCAGGCGCTGAAAGTAGGTTTTGGTTCGGTGATACCCGTTTCGGTGCCGGCCACTTTTGCTGTATAGCCGGAAATGAACTGGTACATGGCCTGGCTGGGTGTGAGCCGGGAGATGGGGGGTAATACGCCATATGCATCACAGGTCAGGAAGAAGATATTTTTTGGTATTGGTCCATTGGACGGCTCGAGGGAGTTGCTGATATAGGAGAGCGGATAGGAGACGCGGGTATTTTCCGTGATGGAGCCATCCTCGAAATTTATCCGGTTGGTGCCGGGGAAGAATTTCACGTTTTCCACCAGGGCGCCTGTTCTAATGGCGTGATAGATCTCGGGTTCTTTTTCCTCCTGGAGATTGATACATTTGGCATAACAGCCGCCTTCGAAATTGAAAATGTTGTCTGCGGTCCAGCCATGTTCATCATCGCCGATGAGCTTTCTTGCGGGGTCTGCGCTGAGAGTTGTCTTGCCTGTGCCGCTGAGTCCAAAGAAAATGGCTGTGTCTCCTTCGGGGCCTTTGTTGGCTGAGCAGTGCATACTGAGGATCTTTTTCTCCCGGGGGAGCAGGAAGTTGAGGATCGTGAAGATGCTCTTCTTTATTTCACCGGTATAACCTGTACCCGCGAGCAGGATCAGCTTGTGCCGGAAAGAGATGGCTACGGCGTTGGAGCTGCGGGTTCCGCAGCGGGCTGCGTCCAGGTGCAGACCGGGGGCGGAGAGTATCTGCCAGTCGGGCTGGAAATTGTCCAGTTCATCTTCCGTTGGGCGGAGAAACATATTATAGGCAAAAAGATTGGTCGAAGGCGTTTCATTGACGATGCGGATATTGAGTCTGAAGCGGGAGTCGGCGCAGACGTAGCAATCGCGGACCCAGACTTCGGGAAGCTGGTTCAGCCAGGAACGGATGGAGGAAAAGATGACATCGAAATAGTGATCGTCCATCGGTTGGTTAAAATCGTTCCAATGGACGGAGCCTGCGGTGATCTCGTCCTTTACGATGTAGCGATCCCTGGGACTACGGCCGGTAAAGGTACCGGTGGAGATGACCAGAGCTCCCGAGTCATTGAGCTCGCCCTCCCTTCTGCGCAGGCTTTGTCTGACCAGTTCGGATGGGGGAAGCTGATAGTGTAGTTTGTCGGCGATATAAATGCCGAGCTTTGCCAGGCGGGATGCCGGGGTTGCAATAACAGGTACTGACATAGAAGGCAATCGTTTGTTTGGAACAAAGCTAAAATTAAATTTTTCTATAGCAGGGCCAAAAAGGGGGCTAAAATTAGAGATTATCAAATCGCAAGGGGGATTGGTTAAAATCCTGCTAAACTAACAGTCGTTAGTTTTTATGCAATCGGTAGAAATGGAGGAATTAGTGATCAATCCATAAATTTGCTTTTCGCCCAAGCACGGCGCACTGGTGCTGGAATGAATTTACCGATCAAAAGACATAATTATTCGAATGACTTATTTCCCGGAGTTACCCGAGCTTTTTACAGCAAACCGGTCGCGTTTTATCGCTGCCATGGAGCCTGGATCGATCGCTATTTTTGTAAGCAACGATGAAATGCCTTCCAATGGCGACGCTCATTATACCTTCAGACAGAACAGTGATCTGTTCTGGGTTTCGGGGATCGCGCAGGAGGACAGTATGGTGATACTGTTCCCGGACCATCCTGATCCCCGTTACCGGGAAGTGCTGGTGCTGGTGAGGCCGAATGAGATGAAGGAAAAATGGGATGGCCGGAGGCTGCGGGCCGAGGAGGCCAGGAAGGTATCGGGGATCGGTACGATAGTCTGGCTGGACAACCTGGAGGGCTTGTTGCAGCAGTGGGTTCACCTCGCGGATACCATCTATCTTGACTCCAATGAGAATGATAGAAAGAACGGTGGTTTGCTGATCACCCGGGAATATCGTTTCATCCGGGAGATGAAGGAGAAATATCCTTTGCATAATTACCGGAGAAGCGCCAGGATCCTGCGGGATCTGAGGGCGGTGAAGACGGAACTGGAGGTATCGCAGATGCAGGAGGCTGCCAATATTACGGGGGCGACCTTCAGGGACGTGCTGGGATTGATAAGGCCGGGGGTGATGGAATATGAGATAGAGGCGGAGATCTATCGCGGCTTCTTATCGCGACGGAGTTCGGGGCCTGCCTACAACAGTATTATTGCCGGCGGGGACCGGGCCAGAACGCTTCACTATGTCAGCAATAACCAGGAGTGTCTTGACGGAGAGCTGGTTTTGATGGATTTTGGTGCGGAATACGGGGGCTATTGTGCTGATCTTACGAGGACGGTGCCGGTGAATGGGAAATTTTCCCAAAGGCAGAAAGAAGTATACAATGCCTGTCTCGATCTGCATCGTTTTGCAAAGCGATTGTTAAAACCCGGCGTTACGCTGGCTGAGTATCACAAACAGATGGGGGAAGAGGCGGGAAGGGCGTTGGTTCGTATTGGATTACTGACAGAGTCGGATATAAAAAATCAGGCACCGGATAATCCGGCGTATTCGAAGTACATGTATCATGGTGTATCGCATCACCTGGGGATCGATGTACATGATCCTGGTCCGCGTATGGAGCCCATTCGCGAGGGTATGGTGCTTACGGTGGAGCCTGGTATTTATATCGCGGAGGAGGAGTTGGGGATCCGTATTGAAAATGATGTTTGGATCACGGCCGATGGCAATATCGACCTAATGGAAAAGATACCGATCACTGTAGAGGAGATAGAGGCGCTAATGAAAATAAAATCCTAATTTTCGCAAATGAAAAATATACCTAACCTGTTCACGCTGCTTAATTTGTTCTTTGGCTGTATTGCGGTGATCCTGATCTTACAGAATGGGATCGCTATCCTGTCTGGCCCGGATGGCGAGCAATTTGTAAGCATGCCGGAGAAGGTGGGGGTTGCGTCTCTTTTTATCGGATTGGCGGCACTGGTAGATTTTCTGGATGGGCTTGTTGCGAGGATCTTTAATGCGACCTCGCCGATGGGGAAGCAGCTGGATTCGCTGGCAGACCTGGTGAGTTTTGGAGTAGCGCCGGGTATGATCCTTTATCAATTACTTCGGATGAGTTTTGCGGGGCAGGAGAACGGCCTTGACATCTCTATATTATGGCTGTTGCCTTCGCTGCTTTTTCCATGTGCTGCGGCGTACAGGCTGGCGCGATTCAACCTGGATACTTCACAGCAATACGGGTTCAAGGGAGTGCCTGCTCCGGCGGCTGGATTATTGATCGCTTCGCTGCCGTTGATCTCCTGGTATACGAATAGTCCTGCGGTTGTGGCGGCTCTGGCGAATAAGTGGGTATTATATGGTCTGATCATCCTGGTCGGGTGGCTGATGGTCAGCAAGCTACCGCTGATGGCCCTGAAGTTCAAGGACTATTCTGTAAAGGGCAATCTGCCCAAGCTTGTGCTGATAGCCCTGGCGCTGTTGTCGGCGATCTTTCTCCGGTGGCTGGCTGTTCCGGTAATATTCATCCTTTACATTATCGTATCTTTAGTGACAGCCAAAAAAAATGCGTAGTTTTGCTCCTTAAATAAAAAAAACAACATGACCTTTTCTGTTCAGGTAAAAGTTATGCCGTTGAAGGAATTGTTAGATCCACAAGGTAAGGCGGTGATGGGGGGGTTGCAGAATCTTGGGATAAAGAGTGTAAGTGATGTCCGGGTCGGGAAGAGTATTTCCCTGCAGGTTGAAGCTGCTACTGCGGAAGAAGCGAGAACTATTGCTGAGGAAGCCGGGCGGAAGTTATTGGCCAACCCGGTTATGGAATACTTCGAGATAGCTGTAAATTAATTGTTGTTTTGCTTTATATTGTTCCTTCTCCCATCGGTAATCTGCAGGATATTACGCTCAGGGCTTTGGACGTGTTGAAAAACGTCGATCTTGTCCTGGCGGAGGATACGCGGAATTCTTCCAAATTACTGAACCATTACCAGATCATTAAGGCACTTTCGCCCTATCATCAGCACAATGAACATAAGGTATTGCATCACCTGGTGGACCAGCTGTTGCAGGGTAAGAAGATGGCATTAATTACGGATGCTGGTACGCCGGGGGTTTCCGATCCTGCTTTCCTGCTGGTCAGGGAATGTATCAAGGCGGGGGTCAGGGTGGAGTGTCTGCCTGGGGCGACCGCTTTTGTGCCGGCCCTTGTGAACAGCGGTCTGCCGATGAACCGTTTTTCTTTTGAAGGATTTCTGCCACCCAAAAAAGGGCGGCAGACTTTATTGAAGCAATTGGCAACAGAGGAGAGGACATTGGTGTTTTACGAATCGCCGATGCGGCTGGTGAAGACGCTGGAGGAGCTGGCTTTGTATTTTGGGGCGGACAGGATGTGTTGTGTAAGCCGGGAGCTGACAAAAATATATGAAGAGAACCAGCGGGGAACGTTGAGGCAGGTGTGCGATGTTTTTCGGGAGAAGGGGGTCAAGGGGGAGATCGTGATAGTGGTGGAAGGGCTGCCTGGCGGGAAAAGGAATAAGAGGGAGGAAGAGGAAGACGAGGGGGATGAATAAAGATTGTGAACAATAACCTAAATATATGTTTTTATGAAGAAGTTACTTTATCTAACACTTATTTTCGGAGCTCTTTTTACAGCAGCCGGCGCAAAAGCGCAGTTTGGATCTATTCCTGGAGTTGTGACAGATTCTTTTAAGGTTAAATATCCTGATGCGAAATCCGTCAGCTGGTCGGGGAAATTAAGCTCTTTCAATGCTACGTTCACATTGGGGAATGAGAAACACCTTGCAAAGTTCAACAAGAAGGGCGAATGGCAGAATACGACGAAGGAGATCTCCAAGGATGCGATGCCTGCGCCAATCAAGGATGGTCTGGCAAAGAGCAAATATGCCAATCCTACGGAATGGGAAGTCAGGTCTGTGACGGTGCGCTACCTTCCGGGGAGCATTACGCAGTATATTATCCTGGTAGCGAAGAATGATATACAAAAGAGAAGCCTGTTATTCAGCAACGACGGTCAGCTGATGAAGGACGGCAACACTTTATAATCTATTTATCGTAAGACAGCACCATGAGAAAAAAAATCATTCTGACAGGGGGGATCATCCTGCTGTTACATCACGTGTCCCTATTTGCTCAACCCGATCGTTGGCAGCAGCGGGTGAAGTATACGATGGATGTGCAGATGGATGTCGTGACCAACCGGTTTACGGGCAGCCAGACGCTGACATATACCAATAATTCGCCGGACACGCTGGACAAGGTCTTTTATCACCTGTACTGGAATGCATTCCAGCCGGGGAGCATGATGGATAGCCGTAGCCGCGAGCTGGGTAAGACCCTGATCGGCGGGCGGAGAGGTCGTGAGGAACCGGATTGGGATGGGAGGGTAAAGGATCGGATCCTGCATCTTACTCCTGAGGAGATGGGTTATCAGAAGGTGCTGTCATTGAGCATGAATGGGGTGCCGCAGACCTATACCGTGGACGAAACGATCCTGGAAGTAAAGCTGAGCAAGCCTATTCTGCCTCATAGTTCGGTTGTTTTCCAGATGAAGTTCGAGGCCCAGGTGCCTTTACAGGTTCGTCGCAGCGGCAGGGACAATCCGTCGACGGGCGTCCGTTATTCCATGAGTCAGTGGTATCCCAAGCTATGTGAATACGACTATGAAGGCTGGCATCCTACGCCATATGTGGCGAGGGAGTTCTATGGTGTCTGGGGAGATTATGACGTGACGATCAATATCGACAAACATTACCTGATCGGCGGCACGGGTTATCTGCAGAATCCGCAGCAGATAGGTTTTGGCTACGAGGCTCCGGGAACGAAGGCTGTGCAGCCTGCGGGTGAAAAGTTAAGCTGGCATTTCCTGGCGCCGAACGTACATGACTTCATGTGGGCGGCTGATCCTGAATTCAAGCACCTGGTGCGCCGGGTTCCGAACGGGCCGGTCATCAATGTCATCTATAAGAATGCCTCTGGCGACCTGCGTCTTGACACCGCCTGGAATGCGCTGGCGGATGCAGCGGTGCTGGTGCTTCCGTTTATTGAAAAAACCTTTGGCAAATATCCATACAAGCAATATTCTTTTGTGCATGGAGGGGATGGCGGTATGGAATACCCGATGAGCACGCTGATCAATGGACCCGGCATCGGAACGGCCTTTCACGAATGGATGCACAGCTGGTACCAGGGTATGATGGGGACCAATGAATCGATGTATGCCTGGATGGATGAAGGCTTTACCAGCTATGCGGCGGCGCGGGTGAACAGCTATTATTATCACGAGCGGCTTAAGATGTATCCCAATAATGCGGGGCTTCAGCAGATAGTGGAGAAGGAACAGCAGGACCTGCCTTTGTATCATGCGGGTGCGTATAATTCATATTTTGCCCTGGTAAGGAGTGGGTTGGAAGAGCCGTTGACGACCCATGCGGATCATTTCAATACAAATTTCGGGTATAGCATAGCTTCTTATTCCAAGGGGGAGATGTTCCTGGAGCAGCTGGGATATATTGTCGGTGCGGATGTCCGGGACAGGATCTTGCTGGAATATTACAGGTTGTGGAGGTTCAAGCATCCCAATGCCAGTGATTTTGTTCGGGTAGCGGAGAAGGTGAGTGGTCAGAAGCTCGACTGGTATAAGGAGTATTGGGTGAATACGACCAAGACGATCGATTATGGGATCGATAGTTTGTGGGAGGAGAATGGGAAGGCAATGATCCGGCTGAAGATGGTGGGGAAGATGCCGATGCCGCTGGATGTGATGATCCAGTACAAGGATGGCAGTAAGGAAATGGCGTATATTCCGCAGTATCTGCAGTTTGGTGAAAAGCCGGTTGAGGATGCGGGTATACCCAGGACGACGTACCTGGGGTGGAAGTGGACGAGTCCGATGTATACGTTCGAGCTAAATCATCGGCTGACGGATGTGAAGGTGTTGGACATTGATCCGAGTGAGCGGATGGCCGATGTCGATAGGAAGAATAACAGATTGGAATTGAAGTGGTAAAATATATTAAAAAAAAAGGGCTGTCTAAGAGACGGCCTTTTTTTTAGCAAATTCAATTACATTCCTGTTGCGCGCATTGGATAAGGTGAAATGACTAATCGTACTTGATACAAACAGCCCTGCGACAAAGGTAGATGACCACAGAGGGTTAAACAATACCACTTTGTGGTAGTTTTAATTGGGTGGTTGCGATGTGGCGTGTTAGCGGCCATAAAATTTATTAATGGCTTCGACCCTATTGTTCACATGTAGTTTTTCGTATATGTGATAAACATGTTTGCGAACGGTTTCCTGGCTGATATAGAGTCTTGCGGCTATTTCTTTATAGAGCATGCCCTGGGCGAGGAGTTCCAGGATTTCGTTTTCTCTGTTGGAGAGAATACTCATGGCTTTTGTCGGAGCGTTGGACGGGCCTGCGTCGGCTGTTGTTGCCAATGCCTGGAAGGCGTTGACGACTTTGCGGGCTATCTGGCTGCTCATCGGTGCGCCTCCTTCGTAGAGTTCGCGAAGGGAATCGAGCAATTTGCCAGGGGCCGTCTTTTTCAGGATATACCCGTTGGCGCCAGCTTTGAGGGCTTCGAATATTTTCTCATCTTCTTCATAGATGGTACACATCATGAAGAGAATTTCCGGGTGCAGCGGTTTGAGCTGTCTTACGCAATCTATACCACTCTCTCCTTCTCCGAGGTTGATGTCCATCAGGACTACGTTGGGTTTCACCATAGGGATCTTTTGCAAAGCTTCTTCAGCGTCTGAAAATGAACCGGTAAGCGTGTACCCTTCTGCCATCAGGATGATCTGTTCGAGAGCAGAGCGGATGTCCTTATTGTCATCTACAATGCAAACAGATATAGTCATGTGGCAAAGGTCTGATCCTTTAGCCACAAAAAAATACCACTTTCAGGTATTTTTTTGTGGCGAGGCCGAAGGCCCATCATTAGCCCCGCCAGGCGCCGAAGGCGTCGGTACCAAACAGCCAGGCTGTATCAAGAAGGCAATTACGAACGAGGAGGAATAGCCATACGGTAGCGACTGAGCACATAAAAGTGAGCGAGTTAGCTATTGAGCGGTTCACGCAAAAGGCACCTGCAGCAAATATTTTTCCTTAAAATATTCCAGCGGGAAGATGTCATAAATTTCCATGGTCCTGGGTCGGGTGCCGCTGTCGGATATTTCTGCGGCGAGATCGCCCCCTTTGAGGCAGATGAGGCCATTTGGGAATGGCAGGCCGTTGGGCGCGACGTGGTGCGCGGGATGCGAGGGTTTGCGCAGCAGGGGGCGTGCCCAGGTCCAGAGCTCTTTGAGGGGAGCTACGGCTCTCGAGACGGCCACATCGAATTTTTTGTTTTTTATTTCTTCAGCGCGGCCGTGCTGGGTTGTAATGTTTGTGAGGCCGATGCCTTCTTTTACTGCTTCTACCACTTTGATCTTTTTGCCAATGCTATCGACCAGGTGGAATTTTGTTTCGGGGAAGAAGATGGCCAGGGGGATACCGGGGAAGCCGCCGCCGGTGCCGATGTCGATGACGGTTGAGCCGGGCGTAAAGCTGAAGGCTGCGGCGATGGCAAGGGAGTGGAGCACGTGTTTTTCGTACAGACTATCGATGTCTTTGCGGGAGATAACGTTGATCTGTGTGTTCCATTCCTTGTAGAGCTGTTCAAGTTTGATCAGCTGCTGTAATTGTGCGGAGGAGAAGTCCGCAAAATATTGCAGGACTACTTCCAGGCTTTCCGGGGCTTTTTCCATAATGCGGTGGAGAAGATGAGGTAATACAGGAACATCCAGATATCGAGGAGCCACCACCAGGGGAAGAGGTCTTCTTCTCCCAGCTTGCGCATGGCTTTTTGAAAGATATATCCCTGAATGACGAGACGGATGCCGAAAAGGGTAAGGGTCACGCGCCAGTCAAAAAAGAGGCTGACGATCATCAGGGGGTAAAAAAGCATGTGGCTGAAAGAGTAGAGGCCCAGCAGGAATTTATGAAGGGGCTTATAATACTTTGCAGTATTATAGTGACGGGTCTTTTGGCGGAACCATTCGGAAAATGTTTTCTTGGGTTCGGACAAAGTGAAGGTATCCGGATCTATCACTATGGCGGTGTTTTCTTTTGTGGCCACTTTATTTATAAAGAGGTCGTCATCACCGCCGGGAACATGATTGATCGCTGAAAAGCCTTTATTACGAAGGAATACATCTTTTTTATAAGACAGGTTCCTGCCGACGCCCATGTATGGCAGGCCTGCAAGTGCGTAAGAAAGATATTGAAGGGCGGTATGAAAAGTATCAAAGCGGATGATCTTATTGAGGAATCCGGGGTTCTTTTTGTAGGGGCTGTATCCCAGGACCACTTCAATCCCATTGTGATAACCATCCTGCATTTTATGGATCCAGAATTCGCTGGCAGGTACGCAGTCTGCGTCGGTGAGCAGGACGATCTCATAGCGGGCTTCTTTGATACCCATGCTAAGCGGATATTTCTTGCCGGGGATGCCGATGGCTTCGTGTTCGAGGTTGACGATGTGCAGGCCTTTGAAGGTTTTTTTGAATTCATCGAGCAGGAAGCGGGTATCGTCCTGGCTATTGTGATTGACGACGATGACCTCATGGGTACTGGGATAGGTTTGTACGAGAGCACCGGGAAGGTGAGTGACGAGACGGGCGGCTTCATCGCGAGCACAGATGATAACGCTGACGGGATGTTGCTGGGACTGTTCCTTATCCGTGAGTGAATAGAAGGCCAGCCTTCTGAAGAACCAGCCGTAGTAGAACAATTGTACCAGGGTGATCGCGCAAAAAACGATAAAAAACAGTTCGAGCCAGGGGAAACTCCAATACAGTTTAGTCATAAGTGTTCTGGGGCGAATGGCTGCCTGCTGCCGCCGCCGATGTGCGAAAGTACGAATTTCCGGAGAAGCAGCGTAAATTGCGCCCGATATGGGAGCATTACAATTTGAACTGGAAGGGGGTTGTCCGCAGTCGGCCGCCCGGGCGGGGAAGATCACTACCGATCATGGGGAGATCCAGACGCCGATATTTATGCCGGTGGGTACGGCAGGCAGCGTGAAGGCGGTGTCGCAGCAGCAGCTGGTGGCCGATGTCCAGGCGCAGATAATACTGGGAAATACTTATCATCTTTATTTGCGACCGGGGCTGGAAGTGCTGGAGGCGGCTGGTGGTCTGCACCGGTTTAACGGCTGGGACCGGCCGATCCTGACAGATAGTGGGGGATACCAGGTCTTTTCCCTGGCCGGGACGCGGAAGATCCAGGAGGAAGGGGTTGTTTTTCAGTCTCATATCGATGGATCGCGTCATTTATTCAGCCCTGAGAAGGTGATGGACATCCAGCGGACCATCGGCGGGGATATCATCATGGCCTTTGATGAATGCCCGCCCTATCCCTGTGACTATGTATATGCGGAAAAGTCGATGCATCTGACGCATCGCTGGCTTGACCGGTGCTGGGATCATTTTCACCGGATGCCCGACAAGTATGGGTACACGCAGAATCTGTTCCCGATCGTGCAGGGGAGTGTATTCAGCGATCTGCGTAAGGCGTCCTGTGAATACATAACCGGAAAGGGGGCTTTCGGGAATGCGATCGGGGGGCTTAGTGTCGGGGAGCCGGAACAGCAGATGTATGAGATCTGCCAGGCCTGCTGCGAAAACCTGCCGGCGGCGCGACCGCGTTACCTGATGGGGGTGGGGACGCCGTGGAATATTCTGGAGTGTATAGCGTTGGGGATAGATATGTTCGATTGTGTGATGCCGACCCGGAATGGGCGGAATGCTATGCTGTTTACGTCCAGGGGTGTTATCAATATCGATAATAAGAAATGGGAGAAAGATTTTTCTCCTATCGACGATGGGATAGAATGCGAGATGAGCAATTATTATAGTAAGGCTTATTTGCGGCATCTGATCAAGTCCAAGGAAATATTGGGGCTGACGATAGCGAGCGTTCACAATCTTGCTTTTTATCTGCACCTGGTGAAGGAGGCGAGGAAGCATATTCTTGCGGGGGATTTTATGGGTTGGAAGAGGGAGCAGGTGGAGATATTGAAGCAGAGGTTGTGATTGATACCGCTGGCTGGCGGTAGGTGGCTGTGCTGTAGCGATGCCGGGAGCTTCGGCGGAGCGGAACTTCGAAAAGCTTCGTCCCTCAGAACTTCGCAGGGCGTCGTTCCTTGCCCTGGCTCGTTCGTGGCGTTCGCTTCGCTCCGCCATCTCGTTCATTCCCTTAGAGCTTCGTCGGAGCTGCTTCGCCACGCTCCTTCTCGCTCGTACCCTTCGCTACCGCTCGGGTATGCTCGGGGACGCTCCGCTCGGTTATCTGGCGGGGCCAATGATTTTAATAAAAATGCGGGCCGAAGCGGACCCGCATTTTTATTGTATATTTGTCAGGTAAACTTATCAGTTTTACTGTCTAAATGCTAACTATGGATCATTTTGAACTGGCATCGGCCCTGCGGGGAGTGGTTTCCGATCTGAGCAAACGCCTGCGGAAGCAGACGTATTCTGCGGATGAGCTGTCTCTGACCGAGGCGCACACTTTGTCTTATTTATATAGGCGGGGAAGTATGTTCCCTTCGGAGCTGGCGGAGCTGAACAAGATCAAGAAGCAGTCGATGTCACAGGCGCTGAACCGGCTGGAGGAACTGAAGCTGATAAAACGTGTGGTGTCGAAGGAAGACAAGCGGAAGATGGCGATATCGTTGACGGCAGCGGCCGAGAAGATCGTGGAGAAAAGCAGGCATGAAAGGGATGTGTGGCTGGCGGGGGCGATGAAGGGGGTGATGACGGAGAAGGAGGCGCGGGTCCTGGCGGCGGCGATACCGTTGCTGGAGCGGATAGCGAATGCGAAGTAGCTGGCTGCGGGTAAGCGAAATAATTTTAAAACAAATATCATGGTTACAGCGATTGACAAGAACACGGCATTGGTCGTGATCGACCTGGAGGATGGAATTGTAAAGATGAATCTTATTCGTCCTGGGATGGAGATAGTCCGGCAGTCTGCCCGATTAGTAGAAGCGTTTCACAGGGCCGGTTTGCCGGTGGTGATAGTGAAGGTAAAACCTTTTGGCGCTGCATCCGGGAAGGTAAGGACGCAGGCTCCGGGTTTACCGAAGGATGAGGCGGGGCAGAAACAGATGATGGAGGCGTGGGAAGCGGCGGGTTTCTTTAAAATCGTACCGGAGCTGGGTGCTAAAGCGGAGGATATTCAAATCACGAAGAAGACCTGGAATGCCTTCTATGATACCCCTCTGGATGAGGAGCTGAAGCAGGCGGGGGTCACCGGTATAGTGATGTGCGGTATTGCGACCAGCATTGGCGTGGAGGGGACGGCGAGGGCTGCATATGAGCGGGGATATAATCTTGCTTTTGCCGAAGATGCGATGACGGATATGGTGGAGTCGGCTCATGCCAATAGTATAAACACCATTTTCCCTCGTATCGGGGAGGTGGATTCGACAGATGCGATAATTGATCAACTTTTGAAACGATAGAATATGGACGATGAAAATGGTGATCCGGGACAGGAAAAGAACAATAGCGGAGCTGCGGCGGTAGCAAAATTGCTGCCGCCGTTGGTTCTGGGAGCAATGTTAAACCCTTTGAATTCGACTATGTTGTCGACTGCGCTGACGCAGCTGACGCATTCATTTGGCCGGGATATGAGTGCGGGCGCCCTGCTGATCACGCCTTTGTATATTACGGCTACGATAGCGCAGCCGCTGATGGGGAGGCTGGCCGATATCTATTCTCCCAAGCTTGTGAATATGGCCGGGCTTGGGCTGGTGATGGCGGCTGCTGTGGTGGGTATCGTGGCGCCTTCTTTTGGCTGGCTGATCTTTTCGAGGATCTTACTTGGTTTGGGCACCTCGGCCAACTATCCTTCCGCGATAGCAATACTTCGCCGTCATTATGCGAAGGAGGGGCGGGTGATGCCGCAGTCGGCGCTGGGATGGATCACGACGGGCGGGCAGGTGAGTCTTGTGCTGGGGCCGGTAATAGGCGGGGTATTGACGGAATGGCTTGGGTGGAAGGGAATCTTCCTGATCAATATTCCACTAGTTGCAGTGACATTGTGGTTGTTGAGATACATCCCTAAGGATGGCGCGGGGGCGAAGCGACCGATAGATCTTCCGGGTATTTTTCTCTTCAGTCTATTGCTGGTGGCATTATTTTTTACACTGACCCTTCGGCCCTTGCACTGGTACTACCCGGCGGCGCTTGGGGTGTTGCTGACCGCGTTGATCGTTTTTGAAAAAGGAAGGGAAGACCCTTTTATTCATGTCAGGCTATTCAGGCAACGACCGTTCCTCACGCTGGTTTATATTCAGTCTGCGGCATCGAGCTATATTCTTTATCTTACCTTATACGGGCTGCCGCAATGGCTGGAAGGGGTGCAGGGGCTTTCGCCGTCGGCAACAGGACTGATCCTCCTGCCGATGTCTTTGATGGCCGTGGTCTCTGCGCTGGTCGTTCCCAGGTGGGGGCTTTCCTGGCTTACGAACCTGCTGGCGGTGGTGAGTGCGGGAGCTGGCAGCACCGCTCTTTTTCTGCTGCATGCCGGAAGTCCGATAATACTGGTGGTCGGTGTCAGCATGTTGATGGGAATAGCGACAGGCGTCAATCCAATAGCAAACCAGGTCTCCCTGAATGAGGAGGCGCCGCAGCATCTCACGGGGATTTCCTTCGGCTTGTATCGAACGTTTGCCTATATAGGTGCTATAGCTTCCGGCTCGCAGCTGAAATCTATTTTTCGAAAAGGATTAACAGATGCTGGTTTACGGGAAATAGCGACTTATGCTTCTTGTAGTGCATTGATATTGATTGTTTTATATTTGCCGGTCTGGCTTAGGCGAGGGCGGAAGCAGCCGTTGGTGGAGGCGGTTGCTTAAAGAGGTGAAGGGCGACGGCTGTTTTCCATTATTTTTGCCGCGCATGTTAAAGCTACTGGACAATTACATATTAAAAAAGTTCCTGGGGACCTTTGTGTTTACGATGCTGGTCATTACCGTTATTGCGGTGGTGATCGATACCAGCGAGAAGGCCGATGACTTTGTCCGGTCGGGTCTTAGTGCGGGGCAGTTGATCATGGTCTATTATATCGGGTTCATCCCTTTTATCATGTCCATGATCTATCCCCTGATGGTTTTTATCGCGGTCATTTATTTCAACAGTAAGATGGCGGGTAAGTCGGAGATCATCGCCATCCTGGCGGGTGGGGTCCGTTATAACCGGTTTCTCCGGCCTTACCTGATCGGTGCGGTCTTCCTGGCTTTGATCTTCTGGCTGGCGAGCCAGTACTGGGTGCCGAGGGCCAACGAGATCCGGACGGACTTCCAGGCGGTCTATGTGGACCGGAACAGTTCGTACAACGGTGATCCTTACCGGACCAACAATTATTATCTCCGTGTGGATGCGAATACTTTTGTCGGGTTCCGTTACTATGACACGGTAAATAAGTCAGCAAGTAATTTTTTCCTGCAAAAGCTAAAGGGGAATAAGGTCAATTACAATGTCCGGGCGGAGGTGGTGCGGTGGGACCCCAATAAGAAAGACTGGAAGCTAACGGGAGTCATAGTCCGAACGATAGATGGCGTAAAGGAGACGCTGAAGAAGCAAGACAGCATGCATGTGAACCTGAATGTGCAGCCGCGGGAGCTGAGGAGGGACGACTATCTTAAAGACAAGCTGACGACACCGGAGCTGCATCAGTTCATACACATGGAAGAGGTGAGGGGCTCGGAGGGGCTCAACACCTTCAAGGTGGAGCTGTATCACCGGGATGCCACTCCTTTTTCGGTGATCATCATGGCCCTGATCGGGGCAATCATTTCCAGCCGGAAGATCAGGGGGGGGAGTGGTGTGCACCTGGCGGTGGGTATTGTGCTGGCGGCTATTTTTGTTGTCATGGATAAATTTGCCGTTACTTTTTCCACAAAAGGGAATTTACCCCCTATGCTGGCTGCCTGGCTTCCCAATATTATTTTTACCGGCGTAATGGGGATATTATATGTAAAGACGCCCAAATAAAATACTGTGTTAACTCTATTTTAATGGCAAATCATTTGCTCTTCAACGTTCTGTGAACTAACTTTAGCCCGCAAGACAGGCCAATAGCAAGTCGGGCGAAAATTAAAACTGGAGTGATATGGCATTATTAACAAAAGAAAGGTTCAAGTCCAAGGCCGATACGGTGGCTACCGAGATAAAGGAGCTTTTAAAAGAGCATGGGAACAAGAAGATCGGTGAGGTTACACTCTCTCAGATATACCAGGGGATGAGGGGCATTACGGGGCTCGTGACGGAGACTTCGCTGCTGGACGCTCAGGAAGGCATCCGGTTCCGTGGTTTTTCCATCCCGGAATTACAACAAAGGTTACCGAAGGCGCAGGGAGGAACAGAACCCTTGCCGGAAGGGCTTTTTCACCTGATGTTGCTGGGTGAATTACCTACCGATGAGGATGTGCATGATATTACTGCCAACTGGCAGCGCCGGAGTCATGTACCCAACCATGTGTTTGCGGCGATAGAGGCATTGCCGCTGGACTCACATCCTATGACACAGTTCGTCATAGCCATCATGGCCCTGCAGACGGAAAGCAAATTTTCCGAGAAGTATGCGAAGGGTATGGCAAAGAAAGATTACTGGGAGGCAATATTTGATGATTCGATGGATCTTATCGCGCGTTTGCCCCGGGTAGCAGCCTATATTTACCGGAGAAAATACAAAAATGAAGATCATATTCATCCTGATGGCCTTTTGGATTGGGCGGGGAATTTCGCTCATATGCTGGGGTATGAGGATGAGACCTTCCGGGAGCTGATGCGTCTTTATATGACGATTCATGCGGATCATGAGGGTGGAAATGTGAGTGCTCATACTACCCACCTGGTAGGTTCGGCGCTGGCTGATCCTTACCTGAGTTTTGCGGCGGGGATGAACGGTCTTGCGGGTCCTTTGCATGGGCTGGCCAACCAGGAGGTGATAAAGTGGATCCTGGAAATGCGGGAAGAGCTGGGTGTCGAATTGCCCAGCAAGGAGCAGATAGAGGCTTATGTAAAGAAAACGCTTAGCGAAGGGAAGGTTGTGCCGGGATATGGGCATGCGGTGCTGCGTAAAACAGATCCGCGTTTCACAGCGCAGATGGAGTTTGGCAAAAAGCATATGCCTGATGATCCACTGGTTCAGACGGTATGGAATATTTATGACACGGTGCCGCCGATATTGCAATCACTCGGGAAGATCAAGAACCCCTGGCCCAATGTGGATGCGCATAGCGGGGCGTTGCTGGTACATTACGGGCTGGTAGAATATGAATTCTACACTGTTCTGTTCGGGGTGAGCCGTGCGTTGGGTGTGCTGTCCAGCCTGTGCTGGGACCGGGCGCTGGGTTTCCCGCTTGAAAGACCGAAGTCGGTGACAACGGAGCTGGTGAGGGAATGGTTAGACGGGAAAGGGGAGATCTGGGGAGATTAAAAAATCGCGCCAGCGGCGTGCAGAAAATAGATAAAATGTCCGGCAAAAACGCCGGACATTTTTATTTTGGGAATTTATTTCAGCGCCTGGAGGATGTCCGCCAGGATATCGTCGCGGTGTTCGAGACCCACGGAGATGCGGATGAGTCCGGGGGTGATGTTGACCGAAGCCCTTTCTTCCTCCGTCAGCTTTGCGTGTGTGGTGCTGGCCGGATGGGAGGCGATGCTTTTTGTATCACCCAGGTTAGCGGTAAGGGACAGCATCTTTAGTTTATCCAGGAAGGCGCGTCCTGCGGCCAGACCGCCTTTTAATTCGAAGCAAAAGATGCCGCCGCCATTCTTCATCTGCTTTTTGGCAATGGCAAATTGTGGATGGCTGGGCAGGAAGGGGTATTTCAGCCAGGTGATGGCGGGATGACCTTCGAGGGCCTGGGCGATGTGCAGGGCATTGGAGGAATGTCTTTCCATGCGTACGTCGAGGGTTTCCAGGCTTCGGCTTAATACCCAGGCGTTGAAGGCTGACAGGGCAGGACCGGTGCTGCGGCAGAAGAGGTAGATCTCTTTGATCAATTCTTTTTTTCCGACGATGGCGCCACCGAGTACGCGGCCCTGGCCATCGATCCATTTTGTGGCGGAGTGGACGACCAGGTCTGCGCCAAAGTCGATGGGTGTCTGGCCGATGGGGGTGGCAAAGCAATTGTCGACATTGAAGATAAGGTTATGTTTTTTTGCCAGTTTACCGGCGGCTTCGAGGTCGATGATGTCGAGACCCGGGTTGGTGGGCGTCTCCATATAGAACATCTTTGTATTGGGCCGGATAGCGGCTTCCCAGGCGCCGGGGTCGGCTGCGTCAACATAAGTATATTCGATGCCGTATTTGCCCAGGTATTTTGTGATAATGGTATGGGTGCTTCCGAAAATGGCGTTGCAGGACAGCAGGTGGTCGCCTTTTTTCAAGAAGGTGAGAAAGGACGCTACGACGGCGCTCATCCCCGAAGCTGTGGCGAAGCCGTCTTCTGCGCCTTCCAGGGCACAGAGGCGGTCGGTAAATTCCTGTACGCTGGGGTTGCTAAAGCGGCTGTAGATATAATCATCATTCTCGTCTGCGAAGGTGGCGCGCATTTGTTCGGCGTCATCGAAGGCAAAACTGCTGGTTAGAAAAAGGGGGGAGGAGTGTTCCCGGTTCTGAGTACGGTCGGTGCGGATGCGAATGGCTTGCGTAATGCGGTGACTTGACATGATGATTACTTTGTTGAATATGATGGTTGGCCATTGAGCGTTACTGCCCAGGTGATCTTGCAGTGGGCTTCGCGGAGCGTAGCTGCCACGGAGCAATATTTATCCATGGAAAGTTCGCAGGCTTTTTTTGCCTTGTCGGGATCGATCTGTCCCGTCAGCTCAAAGATAACGTGTACATTGATCCAGAGAGCGGGTTCTTTTCCGTGTTCCCGATGCCCTTCTATGGCCATTTTATAGCCTTCCACGGTCTGTCTTTGTTTCTTCAGGATGGATATGACGTCGATGCCGCTGCAGCCGCCCAGTGCCATCAATAACATTTGCATGGGGCGGACGCCGAAGTCCTCTCCGCCGGATTCAGTGCTGCTGTCCATCCGTACTATATGTCCATAAGCGTCTTTTGCTTCAAAGCCGAAATCCCCGCTGACCCTGTCGATCTGAATCTGTACCATATAATTAAATGATTTTTTGCAAATTTACGGTACCTATACGCTTATTTTGCATCGAAATAGAGAAATGGTCCATGCATTATTTTACATATGAAGCCCCTTTCGGCCTGGAAGGGGGGGGATCCTTACCTGGAATTACGGTGGCTTATCATACGTATGGCCAACTGAACGAGGACCAAAGCAATGTGGTATGGGTTTGTCATGCGTTGACTGCCAACTCCGATGCTGCTCATTGGTGGCCGGGTGTGATCGGGGGAAATGGAGCGATAAACCCTGATAAATATTTTATTGTCTGCGCCAATATCCTGGGCTCCTGTTATGGAACGACGGGGCCGCTGAGCACCGACAGCCGGACGGGGAAGCCTTTTTATAGTCATTTCCCGGCGTTGACTATCCGGGATATGGTCCGGGCGCATATTTTATTACGTCAGCATCTTGGCATTAAAAAGATCCATCTGCTGATGGGGGGGAGTATGGGTGGGTACCAGGCCCTCGAATGGTGTGTCATGGAAAAGGAGGTTATCCGGCAATTGTTCCTTATCGCGACGTCTCCAGCAGAAAGCGCCTGGGGGATTGCGGTACATACGGCTCAGCGGCTGGCGATAGAAGCGGACAGCAGCTGGCGGGACGAGTCGGCGGAAGCGGGTGCAAGGGGGCTGAAGGCTGCCCGGGCTATCGGCATCCTGACCTATCGCAATTATGGCATTATGGTCCAAAAGCAGACGGACCCGGATACGGAGAAGCTGGATGGGTTTCAGGCTTCCTCCTATATCAATTACCAGGGGGATAAGCTGATAAGCCGTTTCAATGCCTTTTCCTACTGGCAGCTGACGAGGGCTATGGATAGTCATCAACTGGCCAGGGGAAGGGGAATGAAGCTGGAAGAAGTATTGCGGAGTATCACACAGAGAACCTTGCTTATCGGGATCACGAGCGATATACTTTGCCCGTTCGAAGAACAGCAGCATATGGCTGATCACTTACCAAATGTCACGCTTGTCGAGATAGACTCGGTGTATGGGCATGACGGGTTTATGGTGGAGGGGGGAAAAATAGCCAGCCACATACGTGACTGGCTGTAAGATCTTTTAGCGGGTGAGTTGAGTCTATGCTACCAGCTGAGCTTGCCCTGGTAGTAATCGAGCCATTTTGTCCGGAAGATATAGGTATATTTTGCTGCGGCCAGGTTGGTGGTCGCCCTGTCCATATTGTTTTTTGCGAGGACGTATACGTCTGAATTCACCACTCCTTCATTAAAGCGGATCTCTGTTGTCCGAAATGACTCTTTGTAGGCGGTTGCCTGGTCAATGTAAAACTTATATTGTTTGTAAGCGGCGATCATGTTCTGAAAGGCCAGCTCGACGTTTTGCTGTAAGGCGAGTTTGGCGTTGTTGGAATTGATCTCAGCGTTCTTCAGGTTGACCCTCGCCTGTTTGACATTGTTCCTTGCGCGCAGGTAGTTGAGGATGGGGATATTGAGCTGAAGACCTACATAGGAGGATTTATTGTCGGTAAATTGTTTGCCCCAGGAGATCTTTTCGCTGCGGGTATTCTGCTTGTCATATAAGACGGGTATGTTTCCGGTCGGTCCAACAATATAATCGCCGGTGGCTAAACCCGGTGTCACCGTTGTGTTGAACACATTACTTGCCAGGTTATAATAGTTGGTGCCGATGCCGCCATAAAAAGAGAGGGTCGGATAATAGGCTCCCTTGCTGGCGGAGAGGAATTTTTGAAAGGCCTGCGTCTTGAGATCGGCTGATTTAATTGCGGGTATGATCCCCATAGCCGTACGGTAGATGCTGTCCGATGGTTGCTGGTAATCGGCTATGCTCAAATTGGCGATGCTTCTTTCATACTCTACATCTCTTTTATAGGGAACGTTGAGGAGCTGAAATAAATTGACCTTTGCCGTTTCCAGGGTATTGATCGCAGTAGCGATGTTGACCTGGTCGCCGGCGTATTGCCCTTGCAGGTCGGAGAGATTGGAGAGGAGGAGCAGTGCACCTTCCTGATTTTGGGCCGCGAGGCGATCGACCTGTTTTTTGTCGATGTCGGCCTGTTCGTTGGCAACGGTCAGCTGGTCCTGGCTGCTTAGCACCTGCAAGTAAGCCAGCAGGACAGCAAGAGTAATATTATCTTTCTGCTGCTGGAGGTCCAGCTTACTGGCATTGTACGCATATCTGTTGCCTTTAAGGTTGTTCTGCAAGGTCAGACCCTGGAACAGGGTAAGATTGCCCTGAAGGCTATAGTTTCCGGTCTGCACCTGGTTAACATAGGTGTAATCATAGGAGTTGAGAGTACGGCCAAAGCCTATCTGCTGTTGAGCCTGGCCGCTGATCTGCGGCAGCATGTTTCCCCAGGACTGGTCGTACTGGACCTTGTTGGTCTGGGACTGGATATCGGCCTGATTGACGAGGAGGTTGTTCTTTATGGCGATGGCGACTGCCTGTTGTACGGAAAGCGTAGTGCCGATGGTCGTCGTACCTGAAGGGTCTGCGGCACCTCTTGCGTCCTGTGCCTCGACTGTTGCGACTGATAGAGACAGGATGATGAACAAAAAAAGAAAATTCGAATATCGCATATTGACTTAATTATTTGGTGTTCCGGGTACGTATTAAATAGAAGTATCTATCCTGCCGTCGAGCAGGTTGATAATATGTGTGCCGTATGCGGCATTTTTTTCGGAGTGCGTTACCTGGATGATGGTCACACCTTCGTTGTTTAATTGTTTGAACAGTTCCATGATCTCTTCCCCCTGCCTTGAGTTGAGGTTACCGGTGGGTTCATCGGCCAGCAGCAGTTTGGGTTTGCCGATGAGGGCGCGGGCGATGCCTACCAGCTGTTGTTGTCCGCCGGACAATTGAGTCGGGAACAGATCTTTTTTGCCTACGATCTGAAAACGATCGAGGATATCGGCTACCATTGCCTGCCGTTCGGAAGATTTTATATTCTGATAGATGAGCGGGGTCTCGATGTTCTCGTAAACGGTGAGCTCATCGATGAGGTGGTAGGCCTGGAAGACGAATCCGATATATTGTTTGTAAAGCTGTGAGCGCTGTTTTTCCTTCAGGCTATGGACGCCCTGTCCCAGGAAGAAGTATTCACCTTCCGAGGAATCGTCCAGCATGCCGATGATATTCAGCAGGCTGGATTTGCCGGAGCCGGAAGGTCCCATGATGGATACGAATTCCCCTTCTTTTATTTCCAGGTTGATGTCCTTTAAAATAAAATTCGGTTTTCCGCCGACGTTGACCCATTTAGAAATTCGCTTAAGTTCGATCATTGTGAGTATAGTTTAATAATTTGTTCCGGACGGTTTACCTCTTATTGTCAATCACATGCCAGTTTGCAAAGCAGTGATACGCAAGGTGCTATCTATCAATTACATAGATTTTAGTTCGGTTTCGATACAGGAAGTGTACGATAATGATACACCCATGGCCGAGCACAGCGAGGACGGCCGAAGGCCCATTATTGGCCCCGCCAGATGCCGTAGGCATCGGTACCGGGCAACCAGGCTGAAATTAGGTAAGGAATTCACTCTGTTCGCAAGTTTTTTATCGGGTTGCCAGCCAGCGCCTTTAGGGTCAGCAGGCCGATGACAGAGAATGCGATCGCAAGAACAAGCAGTTCTGTCAGGAAGAAAGTTCCTGCGCTGACGGAGATGCGGTAGGCAAAGTTATCGAGCCAGTGGTTGGCCAGCCACCAGCTGATGGGCAGGGCGAAACAGGATGCGATGATGGCGAGCCGGATGAACTGGCCGGATATGAGTTTCAGGATATTCCCCTTGCCTGCGCCGAGTACCTGCCGGATGCCTATTTCTTTAATACGTCTTTCGATGGTAAAGATGGTCAGGCCGATCAGGCCTAATGTAGCGAGCAGGATGGCTAAGACGGTAAAGAAAGTTATGGCCTGACCCAGGAGTCGTTCCTTTTGCGCCAGGTGGGCAAAATTATCATCGAGGAAGCTGATGTTCAGAGGGGTTTCCGTCTGGAACTCTTTACCGGTGCGGCGCAGCCAGTCGAGGAAATCGGCGGTATGGCCGCCATGCAGCCGGATGGCGAGGATGCCGCCATTGGGCCGGTAGCGAAGGATGGCGGGGCCTATTTTTTCGTGCAGTGATGTATAGTTGAAATCTTTTACGACGCCGATGACCCTTTCGCTGCCGTTGATGATGGTGCCGATGGGTTTAAAGAGGCCCAGGGCGGCTACAGCGGATTCATTGAGGATCAGGGCGTTGGTATCCGAGAGCAGCTGTCTGTTGAAATCCCGGCCTTCGGTAAGGTGGATGCCCAGGGTAGCGATATAGCGATCGTCACCGGGAAAGTCCTGGATGGTCAGGTCTTTTTGCATTGCAGCGGTCCGGTAGGTACCCATGGCGAGGATGTGGCCGGCGGGGACACGTATACAGAAGCTGGAGCTTGCGACCTGTGCCTGCTGATCGACCAGATGCTGGAATGCCTGGGCGCGGCCTGATGTGTTGTCGATGTTTTCCACCAGCAGGACGCCTTCGGTCCGAAAACCTTTGTCCTTGTTCTTCATGTATAACAGCTGGCTATATACGACAAAGGACAGGAATACGAGTCCTGTAGCGATTACAAACTGTAACATGACCAGACCATTGCGGATGCCGGCGTTGCCTTTGCCGGAGCCGGTGGTTGTGGTGGAGCGGATGATGAGGCGGGGCAGGAAGCCGGTAAGATAGAAGGCCGGATAGAGCCCGGCCAGTGCGCCTACAATCAGGGAGAAGAGGATGAGCCAAAGATAATTGGCTGAGAGGAAGGGGATAGGGCCGGTGAGCTCAGCGCCGGTGGAATACTGGTAGAAAAAGAGGATGACCTGGATAAGACCGCAGGAAATGAACATGGCGAGCAGGCTGAACAGGATGGACTCTTTAAGGATCTGGATCATGAGGCTGCCGCGGGAGGCGCCGAATGTCTTTTTTAGTCCTATCTCTTTGGCCCGGACGGAAGCGCGGGCTGTGACCAGGTTGATATAATTGATAATGGCCAGGGCGATAAGCAGGATGCTGATGGTGCTGAGCAGCTTGACCTGGGTAATATTTCCACTTGGAGTAAGGTCGAACTTCATCCCGGAATTAAAATAAATTTCGGTAAGGGGCTGGATGATAAAACTAATGGCAGTGTTACTCGCTGCCCATTCCTTATAAGAGATGGCGGCGCCGCTGGACGGATAGATGACCTTCTGGCGGAGGGTCTGGAGCCAGGTTTCGAGTCCGGCGAAGGAGCCTTGTGGTTTTAGCTTTACGTAATTGTACAGTGAGGCGGACATCCAGTTGGTGCCAATCGGGCCTGGTGTCCGGGGCAGCAGGACTTGTGGATCGAGGTGGGATTTTTCAAATCCTTCTTTCAGAATGGCCACGATCCTGTAGGGGGTCATTTCTTTTCCTATCAGCAGGGTCTTTCCGATCGGGTCCTGTTTACCAAAAAGTCTACGGGCATTGGTGGCCGAGAGGACGGCTTCGTCGGGCGCCAATCCCTTTTGGGGAAGGAAGCCGGCTTCAGTGGCATAAGAGAAGACCTTAAAGAAAGAGGAGTCGATATAATAGGGTTTAATTCCGGTGAAGGCTCTTTCCTGTGTGCCGGTGCGAACGGGTATTTCGTCGGAGGCATCGATGGATGTCGCATATGCTATATCCTTACAGGAGGCCAGTGCCAGGGCGGGCAGCTGACCCTGACTTACGGCGAAGGGCCCCATATGAAAGAAGTCGGTTCCGATGCGGGCTATGCGGCCGGCGTCTTTAAAATGACGGTCACAGCTGAGCTCTCGTTGCGAATAAATGAGCAGGATAAAAGATGCTGCGATGCCGATGGAAAGGCCCCCGAGGTTGATCAGCGAAAAGACCGGGTATTTGCGGAATCCGCGCAGGGCCAATTTGATTTCCTGATTCATGGATTATTGTTTGGGTAGGGCTAAGTTATTCTATTCTGTTCGTAAATTATTAACGGGATTGCTGCGTGCTGCCTGTATTGCCTGGAAGCTAATGGTGGCTGCGGCGATGAGCAGGGCCAGTGAGCCTGCCAGCAGGAAGATCCAGCTGCTCAGCGGGACATGATAGGCGAAATCCTGCAGCCAGCGGTACATGACCCAGCCAGCTATGGGGCTGGCGACCAGGATGGACAGCAGGACCAGGCGCAGGAAATCCCCTGACAGCAGGACCACGAGGTTTTCGACGGAGGCGCCGAGGACTTTCCGGATACCAATCTCTTTTGTGCGCTGTTCGGCGGCAAAGGCAGCGAGTCCGAACAGGCCAAGGGAAGAGATAAAGATGGCGATGGCGGAGAAGACCCAGATCATGGTGGACAGCCGGCGATCGTCCTTATACAACTGGTCGAACTGTTCGTCCTGGAAGACGTACTCGAAAGGTTTTTCGGGAACATACCGTTGCCAGATGGTCTTTGCGACGGCAAGGGCCTGGGACGTCTTACCGGGTTCTGTTCGTACAAAGAAGGTGCTGCGGCGAGCAACGCTGTTCATGATGACCATATCGCCGATGCGGTTGTGCAGGCTGGAAAAATGGAAATCTTTGACGACGCCGATGATCTGGCCGGTGTCTCGCTGGAAGATGAAACGCTGACCCAGGACAGGGGTGTGCAGACGGAAATCTTTTACGGCTGTTTCGTTCAGAATAAAGTTGTGTTTATCTGTGGAGTTACCGGACTGAAACCACCGGCCCTGCTGAAGCTGGAGCTGCATGATCTTATTAAAGTCCTCGTCGGCCGAGAGTTGGAATACGGTGGGGGTGAATGTGGTGTCGTGGCCTTCCCAGTTGGCGGATCCGGCATTGGTGCTTGTGAGGTTGACCGGGGATTCACTGGCTATTGCTGTGCCTTTGATGGACGTATTAGAAAGCATCTGATGCCGGATGGAGGATAAGAAAGATCCTTTTTCTTCTTCGGACTGACTTTGGAAGAGGCTATAGGGCAGGTTGAAGGAAAACAGTTGTGACCGGTTGTAACCAGGATCGAGGGTTTGAATATAATTCATTTGACGCTGGATGATGAGCGTACTGATGATGAGTACAACTGAAAAAGTGAACTGGAGCACTACAAGTCCTTTGCGAAGCCAGGCGTCTTTTACTTTCAGAATGTTGAGACCTTTAAAGACGTTGAGCGGCTGAAAGGAGGAGAGCATCAGGGCCGGATAGATACCGTTGAGCAGTGAGGCCGTCAACAAAGTAATACCCATCCCTTTCCAGGTGACAGACATGGTCAGGGGATCGGCGAAACTCTTGCCTGTCAGCAGCCGGAAATAAGGCAGGGAAAGACGAACCAGCAGGATGGTGATCAGCAGGGAAAGGAAGCTGATGAGGATGGATTCGAGGATGAATTGTACGAACAAGGTTCTTCTTGGGGCGCCGATGATCTTACGGATACTGACCTCTTTTGCCCGACGGCTGGCCCTGGCTGTTGTAAGGTTGACGTAGTTGATGCAGGCGATGATCAGCAGGAAGCATCCCAGTACGCTAAAGATGTAGACGGTCTTATACTCGGCGGGTCTTTGATCTCTCTGATTTGTTATCCCGGTCTCGAAATGCATTTTTGTGAGTGGTTCCAGACCCACGCGGGTAGTAGTCTCCTTTTTTTTGTTATTTACAAACATGCGGGTGATGGCGGCTGCTATCTTTCCGGAGTCGGCGCCGGCTCTCAGCCGTAGAAATGTGCGGTAATTGAAGTTATTCCATGTCATATCACCTTTCATGTTGGCCGGGTTGCCCAAAAATCCTGAGAGGGGCATCATTACATCATACTGGAAGCTGGAATTGGCGGGGTTGTCTTTGACGATGGCGGCTACACGATAGTTGAGGGTGTCGATCAGGATAGTCTGGCCGATGGCCGGTCTGTTGCCAAAATATTTTATTGCGGTGGAGCTGGTCAGTAAAATGCTATACGGGCTGCTTAAAAAGTCTGCCGGACTTCCTTCGATAAAATCGTAGTGGAAGATATCAAACCAGGAGCTGTCCACATAGGCGCCATTCTTTTCGGTAAAGAACTGGTCTCCTATATGGACGGCCATATTTCTTGCGTTGCGGATACAGGTTGTTTTCTCTACTTCAGGGAGCTGTTGCCGGATAGCCACAGCCGCAGGCAGTGGGGTCGAAGGCCAGACCCAGTTGACATCGGTAAGATAGCTGGTGAGACGATAGACCTGGTCTGCCTTCGGATGGTAGCTGTCATAGGAAAGTTCGTTCTGTACCCATAGGAAAATCAGCAGGGCGGAGCTCATGCCGACGGAAAGACCGGCGATGCTGAGAAAGTTGGCGGATCTATTCTGACGGAGCCGGCGCCAGGCGGCGCGGAAAAAGCTGTTTCTCATTTATACTGTTTATTCGGTGCGAAGACTTTTTACGGGATTGGCGAGGGCTGCACGTATGGAGCGGTAGCCTACCGTCAGTGCGGCGATGACAAAGGTGAAGCTGATCGCAGCGAGGAACATGACGGGGCCGACGTGGACACGGTACTGGAAGCTCTGGAGATAGGAATGGGTAACCCACCAGCCGACAGGCGCTGCAATTAAAAAAGCGATGACGATGAGGCGGGTGAATTCTTTTCCAAACAACCAGAGGATCTGGCTGATACCTGCGCCCAATACTTTTCTGACGCCAATCTCTTTTGTTTTGCGTACGGCCATGAAGGAAACGAGGCCATAGAGGCCGAGACAGCTGATGAAGATGGCGATACCGGCAAAAACTTCGATGAGGGTCAGGAGGATATTGTCCAGGAAATAGAAATCCGCGATACGTTCGTCGAGGAAGGTATAGGAATATAAATAATCGGGGTAGGTGCTGTTCCAGATCTTTTCGGCGGAGGCGAGCACTTCCCGGATGTGGCGGGGATCGATACGCATGCTGCAGCTCTGATAGCGATAATAGTTAGGCATGACAGCAACGGCTTCAATATCGCTGTGCAGGGAATAGTTGTGGAAGTCATTGACCACTCCCACGATGGGGGCTTTTGTGTCGTCGATGGTGATCATTTTCCCGATGATGTTCTGGGGGCTGATGCCGATCTTCCTGGCGAAGGTCTCGTTGACCAGGTATTCACGAATGGTATCGGCGGGATAAAGATTTCTGCCGGCCGCCAGCTTTAGGCCAAAGGTTGAGATATACTGGTCGTCCGCGGGTTTCAGGTTGACGCTCCATCTTTCGGATTCCGGGCGGTTCTCAAAATGTACGTCAGTATTATTGTTGCGACGGGAGGCGGGCGGCTGCATGCTCAGGGAGATCTTTTCCACGCCGGAGAGGGCGCTTAGCCTGTCGCGGAGGGAATGCATTTTGGTAAGATCGTTGACGGGCAGGGGTAGGGTAACGATGGATTCCTTGTCGAAGCCCATGTCTGCGGTCATGGAATAATGCATCTGGTAGCCGATGATGATCATGCCTATGACGAGCAGCTGCGCGATGGCGAACTGGGAGGTGACGAGGATCCGGCGCAGGGAAAAACCGCCGACGTGCGCCTGGGATAATTTACTTTTCAGGGCCAGCACCGGTTGGAAGCGGGCGAGGACCAGGCCGGGATAAGCGCCGGAAAGGAAGATGATGACGGCCAGGATCAGGGTCAGGAATGTCGGGAGCTGCCAGCCGGAGAAAAGGCGGATACTCATCTGCGACATCGTCAGCTGATTCAATTCGGGGAGGGCCAGGAATGCGAGACCCAACGCGAGTACGCCGGCCAGCAGGGTGATGAGAGCGGTCTCGGTGATGAATTGCCAGAAGAGTTGATTGCGCAGGCTGCCCAGCACTTTGCGGACGCCTACTTCCCGGGCGCGGCTGAGGGCCTGGGCCGTTGCCATATTTATAAAGTTGACACAGGCGATGACGATCAGGAAGACCCCTATGAAGAAAAGGGCCATGTGATACTTCTTATCGAAATAGCCATCATAGCGGGTGTCGAAGTGTATTTCGGTCAGTGGCTGGAGCCGGAACTGCCATACTCTAAGGTCATCGCCTTTAAAATATTTTGCTACAAAGCCAGGGAAGGCTTTATTGACCTGCGCGGCTGTTACGGAAGGTTTGAGGCGGACAAAGCACATGCTGCCGGTATACACGTTGCCCCAGCTGCTGTCACTGGCGAACCAGCTGTTCTGCTGTTTCAGGTTGTCGTAGGAAAGGTAAATTTGCTGAGAGCGATCGGTATTGGCGGGGAGATCCTTCAGGATGCCGGTGATGGTAAAATCGATGCGGTTATCGAGGCGGATCCTTTTCCCGATAGGGCTGGCATCACCAAAATATTTTTGTGCGATGGATCGGGTGATCAGCGCTGAGTTGGGACGAAGCAGCGCGGTTCGTTTGTCGCCTTCCAGCAGCGGGAAATCGAAAATGTCGAAGTAGGCTGGCTCGGCGAAGGCCACCCCTTTGTCTTCAATGAATTTCTTTACTTCTTTTTCTTCGGGCAGGGTGATAAGCATGTTCCGGTAGGAGACGACCCTGGCTGTCTGGTCTGCAAAGGTATAATCGTTGCGAAAAGCTTTGCCCAGGGGTTGGGGTACGGCGGGGCTATAGTCAGTGCGCTGATCGTGAAATTCTGTAACGATGCGGTAGATCCTATCCTTATTGGGATGAAAAGTGTCGAAGCTAAGCTGATAGGAAAGGATGGTAAAGATCAGGATAGCGGCGGCGATCCCCAGGGTAAGACCAGCAACATTGATAGCGGCATAAGTCCGGTTGCGTAGTAAGGTGCGCCAGGCAATTTTAAAATAATTTTTTATCATAGCAGGTTGTTCTTTGTGCATGGAGATCTATTCCGAGCGCAGGCTTTTCACGGGGTTAGCCAGTGCGGCCCGGATGGCCTGGAAACCGATGGTGACGAGAGCGACAGCTGCTGCCAGAAAGCCCGCCACCAAAAAGACCCACCATTGGATAGCAATACGATAAGCAAAATCACGGAGCCAGTTGTGCATCGTATACCAGGCGATGGGGAATGCAATGAGGGCGGCTATAGCTACCAGTTTGAGGAAGTCACGGGAAAGCAGGCCCACGATGCTGCCGGTGCTGGCGCCCAATACCTTTCGAACGCCGATCTCTTTGATCCGTTGGGAGATGGAGAAGGCGGAAAGGCCGAGCAGGCCGAGGCACGCGATGAAAATAGCAATGCCGGCAAAGCAGGTGAAAAGGCTGCCTTGTTTTTGTTCCGATTTATAGAGCTGGTCGAATTTGTCATTGAGGAAAATGTATTCGAAAGGGACTTCGGGGAGGAAGGACTTCCAGGTTTTTTCGAGGGCGGACATTGCTCCATTGATATCCCTGCCGGTTATTTTGATGGACAGGTTACCATAGTTGGTTGCGTTCTTATTACCTGAAGAAGGCATGATGAGGACCAGGGGGACGATCTGCTGGTGCATCGACTCGAAATTAAAATCTCCCATGACGCCGATGACCCTGCCTTTTACGCCAGCATAGGCAAAGTTCCTGCCGACCAGATCGGCTGGTTTTGCTGCGCCAAGAACCTTTGTTGCGGCTACGTTGAGCACATAAGCGGTGGTATCGGTCGCATATTCACGGGAGAAGTCCCGGCCGGCGACGATGGGAATATTATAGGTTTTGAGGAAGTCGTGGTCGATTGCCACGTATTTGATATCGGCGTTGACGGGGCGGAGAGAGTCGCCGCTTTCTGTGGCGGCGCCCATTTCATCGAGCAGACGGCCACCCGGAATGCGAGTGGAGCGGGTCAACTGAAGGAAACGGGAATCCTGTAAAAGACGGTTGCGGAAGGATTCATATTTGTTACCCATCCCGGTGGGATAATCCAGGGTAATGACCTGGTCTTTGCTGAATCCGAGGGCTGCGTTCTGCATGTAGTGCAGCTGCTGGAAGACGATGGCCGTGCTGATGAGCAGGACGATGGAGACGGCAAATTGTATGACGACAAGGGCTTTTCTGAAGGAAATGCTGCCGCTCCCGGCTTTGAACAAGCCTTTCAGCACTTTTGATGGCTGGAAGGAGGACATGAACAGGGCCGGGTAGACGCCGGAAAGGAGACCGATCAGGAAAGGCGTCAGCAGCACTGGGATCAGCACGGAGGAGATCAGCAGGCTTTGGATGGAGAGTTGCAGACCGGTGATGGTATTGATCCAGGGCAGACAAAGCCAGGTGAGGGCTGCTGCAATGATGACGGCTATATAAGAGATAAGGATGGATTCGCTGAGGAACTGGAAGATGATCTCCTGTCTTTGGGCCCCTGCTACTTTGCGTATACCGATCTCTTTTGCCCGAAGTGCGGAGCGGGCGGTCGAGAGGTTCATGTAGTTGATGCAGGCGATGAGCAGGATGAAGAGTGCGATGGCGCCAAAGATATAGACCCGGGTGATGTCACCGTTCTCTTCCAGCTCGTCATCCAGATGAGAGCGGAGGTGAATGTCGGTGAGTCGTTGCAGGTAAAGTCTGGTGTATTTTGAGGGTGCGTTCGCCGGGTCTTTTTTATTGCCGGGCATATGCCTGTCGATAAAGGCCGGGAATTGGGCTTCCAGGTTATGGGCCGGGTAATTTTTTGGCAGGAGCAGATAGGTGAAAAAGGAATTGTTGCCCCAATTGGTCATGAGGTTGTTTTCTCCATAGATGGCAGAATCTTTCAGTGTATTGAAGGAAAGCATGACCTGTGTGTGGAAATGGGCGTTGGAGGGTAGGGGCTGGAAGATACCGGTGACCTTAAAGTTGTACTGGTTGTCGAGTCGGATGACTTTATTGATGGGGTCGGTATTGCCAAAATATTTGTGAGCGATCTCCGGGGTGATGATGACAGAAAAGGGATCGCTCAGGGCATTGCGGCGATCGCCTTCCAGGAGATCTACATCAAAGATGCTGAACAGGTTATTGTCAGCGTAACAAACATTTTTTTCAGTGAAGATCTTCTCTTCATAGCGCATGGGCAGGTTGCCGATGCCCAGGATCCGGGTGATCTTTTCGATGTCCGGGAAGTCGTTCTGGAGCAGTGGCCCAAAGGGGGGAGCGACTGCTCCCAGGTGAAGGGAAACGATGCCCTCCTTATTGTTGAAGCTGCGGGTTACGCGCCAGATGCGGTCTGCTTTGCTGTTGTATTTATCGTAGCTGGTCTCATGCAGGATATAGGTAAGGATGAGCAGGCAGCAGGTGAGTCCGACGGTAAGTCCGAAGAGGTTGATGAATGAGATGAACTTGTATTTGGTCAGGTTACGGAAAGCGATCTTGAGGTAATTTTTAAGCATAGCAAATTTATTAGGTCATTGCTGGCCAGTTATAGAATTAAAAGATCTCCAATCCGTAACCTGTGGTTCCTTAGACCAGTATATTCTCCGTCACGGTTTGACCGTCCAGCATGCGGATGATGCGATGGCTGTAGCGGGAGTCATGTTCGGAGTGGGTAACCATTATGATCGTTGTGCCCTGTTCGTTGAGGTCTGTAAGCAGCTGCATTACTTCGTTACCGTTGGATGAGTCGAGGTTACCCGTAGGTTCATCGGCAAGGATGAGCTTGGGGTTATTGACGACGGCACGGGCCACTGCGACACGCTGTTGCTGACCACCCGAGAGTTGTTGTGGGTAGTGGTTACGGCGGTGCATGATCTGCATTTTATCCAATACGACTTCCACTCTTTGTTTTCTTTCCGGACCTTTTACGCCCAGGTAGATAAGAGGAAGTTCTACGTTTTCGAATACTGTCAGCTCATCGATCAGGTTGAAGCTCTGGAATACGAAGCCGATATTTCTTTTGCGGAGGTCGGCGCGTTTGCGTTCGTTAAAGTGAGCTACTTCGGTACCATTGAACAGAAAGCTTCCGCCATCGGGATCGTCCAGCAGACCGAGGATATTCAGGAGGGTGGATTTGCCGCAGCCAGAGGGTCCCATGACAGAGACGAATTCGCCTTCTTTTACCTCGAAGCTGAGTCTGTTCAGTGCGATAGTTTCCACCTCTTCCGTGCGGTAAGTTTTTTGGAGTTCACTGATCTTGATCATAATATAAGCTGTTTAGGTGATGTGTGTTTATATAGATAAAAGTCTAAGAATTGGTAAAGATGTTGCAAGCGGCGTGACCGGAAAGGTCTTTTTAGTGGCTTCCGCTGTAGCCTTGCCGGTATCTGCCTTTATTTCCATACAACCAGGGCGACAGTGCCCGGCGCGTTCGTTGGAAGACGCGAAGGTGCTCAGGCAAAGCAGGAGGCTTAGGGTGTAGAGTAATTTCAGTCGCATGGCTAATTGTTTTGTTTATGGACGACGGCTGGCAGCCGGATGTTACAAGTTAAGGGTTACTTTTTCAAAACCAATTCCTGGATATTACCATAGGTCTCATAACTGGAAGTTATGACCTTATCTCCGGGTTTTAAACCGGAAATTACTTCGTAATAATCCGTACTTTGACGGTTCAGCTGGATCTCCGTACGATAGGCTGTTTTTCCGTCATCGCTGATCTTGAAGATCCAGTTTCCGCCGGTCTGCTGGTAAAATCCGCCCTTGGGCAGCAGGATGGCGGTGGTCTCATCGCTGAGCGCCAGGGTGATCTGCAGGGTCTGGCCTTTGCGGATACCTTTGGGGACCTTTCCGACGAAATTCATGTCTACCATAAAACGGCCGTTGGTCACCTGGGTATAGACTTTTATGATCTTCAGCTTATAGGTGGTATCGTTGAAGTTGAAGGTGCCGGTCTGACCGGTAAAGACGCGGTTGATATAATGTTCGTCCACGTCTGAGAGGCGGACCTTGAAGCCATCGAGCACGTCCAGCTGTCCGAGAGCGTAACCGCTGGTCTTGGACTGGCCGACTTCTGCATCCAGGGAGGTGAGCTGGCCGTCTCTCGGTGCGACGATGGTCAGGCCGTTTACCTTTGTTTTCAGGATGGCCAGGGAGGTCTGGGCGCGTGCGTAGGACTCTTTATCCTGTTCCTGCTGCTGTCTGCGGGATATAGTGTCCTGTTTGAGGATCTCCTGCTGGAGATCTCTTTTCTGCTTGTAATAGTTATAATTATTTTCGGCCTGTTTGAATTCCTGGAGGCCGATGACCTTCTGAGCATACAGCCTTTTATCCAGGGTGTACACCCTTTCTGCCTCTACATAGAGGCTTTGGACGTCGGCCATCTGCTGCAGCTTGCTCACTGTATTCTGGTCGGCGTTGACTTTCGCGAACTGCATACTGGCGAGCATGGAGGAGATGCCGGTCATCGAGGTGGAAAGGTTCAATTCCAGGTCGGTATTGGATAGCTTGAGGATGGGGTCGCCTTTCTTGAGGATGGCGCCATCTTCCACGTATTTCTGTTCGACCCGGCCGCCATCGGGGGTTACGAGGTAGATGGTAGTGAGGGGCAGTACAGTGCCGTTCTGGGGAATGGATTCCTGAAAGGGGGCTTTTGTGACCTCGCTTACTGTAATACGTTCTAATTCAACGTTTAGTCTCGATTTTCCAGAGGTCAATAAAACAGCTCCGGTAATAAGGGATGCCAAGGCCAGTATGCCGATAATGGTCAGAATGCGTTTGGTTGTCCAGGTTTTTTTCTTTCGTACAATGTCCACCATGATGAGAATTATATTTTTATTTACCGATCTTTTCAAAAAAACCACCCAGTATAAAAATACCAGGAGGTATACACATGAGAAAATTCCAATCGGTAGTCTATCAAACACATGCCAGAATACAACCCCAATGATTTACAATTTGTTAGGAGCGGTCTGGCCCGTTCATAGTTCATTTTTGATACAAGAACTGTCCGTTTTTGATACAGTTGCCTTTTGGGCCGGAATTATATAAAAAATTAATTGCCATACATTTACATTTAAGGTATACTTGTAGTTAGGTTATGTTGCACGTATGATGGAAAAATTTTTGGCTGCATAATCTGTTAACTAATTTTATTTATGAATTTGAAAAATGCCTCTATACTGGCAGTTGACGATGATCCGGATGTTCTGACTGCGGTGCGGTTGTTATTAAAGACCGAAGCTGCGGATGTAGTAACGGAAAAGAATCCGGAGAACCTGCGTTCGATCCTTTCGAAGCGGACCTTCGATCTTATCCTGCTTGATATGAACTTCAACAGCAGTATCAATACAGGAAATGAGGGGTTGTTCTGGCTCCGGAAGATAAAAGAGTTCGGGTCGACTGCTGCGGTCATTATGATCACGGCTTACGGGGATATTGACCTGGCGGTGCGGTCGTTGAAGGAGGGAGCTGCTGATTTTGTAGTCAAGCCCTGGCACAATGAGCGGTTGATCACGACCATCAAGGATGCGTTGAGGAAAAATGATCCGAAGCGCAGTGGCAGTGGTAAGGATGATCCATCGGATTCGGTGATAGGATCTGAGTTGCTGGGGGAGTCGGAGGTCATGCGGGACATATTTTTCAAGGTCGAGAAGATCGCTCCTACGGATGCGAATATTTTGATCCTTGGAGAGAATGGTACGGGAAAGGATCTTATTGCCAAGGCGATTCATCAGCATTCATTAAGGGCTGAGAAACCTTATATAAAGGTGGATGTGGGTGCTTTGACGGAGACCTTGTTCGAAAGCGAGCTGTTTGGTCATAAGAAGGGAGCCTTTACCGATGCCCGTGAGGATCGGGTTGGCAGGTTCGAGTCGGGCAATGGGGGAACCTTGTTCCTGGATGAGATCGGGAATATCTCTCTGCATCAGCAGGCAAAGCTGTTGTCGGTGTTGCAGAACCGGCAGGTTACCCGATTGGGATCGAATCAGCCGATGCCTATCGACATCCGGCTGATCTGTGCTACGAATGTGCCGTTGACGGAGCTGGCGAATGAGAGCAAGTTCCGGAAGGATCTGATCTACCGGATCAATACGGTAGAGATCATGGTACCGCCGCTGCGCAAACGGGAGGATGATATTATCCTGCTGGCGCGGCATTTTGACCGCATCTACACGAACAAGTATATGAAGCCGCAGCATGACTTTGATGCCAAGTCTATCGAGAAGCTGAAATCCTATCATTATCCGGGGAATGTCCGGGAGCTGCAATATACGATCGAGAGGGCCGTCATCATGGCGGAAGGGGATGTGCTGCAGGCGAAGGACCTGATCTTTTCGCCGATAGAGACGGTGTTGCCGCAGGCCGACGAGCCGCAGGAGCTGAAGCTCAGTACGATCGAGAAGAATGCTATTCTCAAGGTCATCGAGAAACACAATGGTAATATCTCCAAGGCAGCCAAAGAGCTGGGATTGACCCGGACGGCTCTTTACCGGAGACTGAGCAAGTATGACATTTGATGTGAACCACGGGCGCCGGCTGGGCGTTATTTAAACGATCGCTTTTATGGTATTCAAACGCTACCAGGAGAGAATCCTGATAAGGGTGTTATTCATGTTCCTGACGTTGTCCTGCGCCTCTTTTTTATTGGTGAAGGGGGACTACGGGATAAAGTTTATTGCCCTGATCCTGCTGATCATTTTCCAGCTGGTGGACTTTTATAATTTTCATCGTAAGGCGCAGCAGGAGGTGGAGCAGTTTGTGGAGTCGATCCATTACCGGGATTTCTCCCGTTATTTTGATGTAAAGGAGGCTCCGCTGGAGCTGCAGTCATTGCGGCAGGGCTTCAACGAGATCAATTCGACCTTCAAGCTGATCAGCCGGGAGAAGGAGACGCAGTTCCAGTATGTGCAGAAGATACTGGAACTGGTGAATACGGGTATTCTCAGCTATGAGCATAAGAGCGGGGATATCGGCTGGATGAATGAGTCGTTCAAGAATATGCTGGGGGTCCCTTATCTGAAGACGATTGCGTCGCTGGAGAGGAGGGATGCGGCTTTGTACCAGGAGATCTTAAATCTGCGGCCGGGGGAAAGCAAGATCATTTCTTTGACAAAGGATAAGAATGTGTTCAAGACGCTGATGGCGGCTACGGCTTTCCAGACGGATGGGCGGGTTTATAAGCTGATCGCATTCCAGGATGTGAATGAGGCATTGGATGAGACGGAGGCGAAGGCCTGGCAGAAGCTGCTGAGTGTAATGACGCATGAGATCATGAATTCGGTAGCGCCTATTTCTTCTTTGGCCGAGACGATGCTGCACCGGTTGCAGGAGTCGGCGCGTCTGCTGGATGGGCAGCCGGGGGCGTTGGAGGACCTGGAGCTGGGTATTAGTACGATACGGCGGCGGAGTGAGGGGCTGCTGAAGTTTGCGGAGACGTATAGGAACCTGAACAAGATAACCACGTTGAATCTGAAAAGGGTATATGCGCGGGATCTGTTCGAGACGCTGCATGTGCTGATGGAGCCGACGCTGGAGCAGAAGAATATCGAGATGGATATTTTGCTGACCGACACGGATATGATGCTGGATGTGGATACTAATCTGATCGAGCAGGTGTTGATCAACCTGGTGGTGAATGCGATCGATGCGGTGAAGAGTAGTGCGGAGCCGTTGATCACGCTGGCTGCGTATACGGGGAGTAATAATCGCGTTGTTATAAAGGTGGGGGATAATGGGATGGGGATGTCGCCGGAGGTGATGGATAATATATTTATACCTTTTTTTAGTACGAAGAAGACGGGGAGTGGGATTGGGCTTTCGCTTTGTAAGCAGATCATGCTTTTGCATAGGGGCAACATTCAGGTGCAGTCCGTGGAAGGGGTCGGCAGCAGTTTCCTCTTGCATTTTTAGCGAGTGAGGGCGGAGCCCGAATGCCCGAAGGGCCAACATTGGCCCTGCCAGGTGCCGAAGGCACCGGTACGGGGCAGCCACACGTTATTTAATCAGAGACTTACCGGGGAACCTTCAGGGGCTATTAGCCGCGCGGCATAATCTTTGCCGGCGCTGTGCATTATCATTTTTTTATTGGGAGATGGTGAAACTAACCTAACCGAGCGAAGCGAAGGTTACGGGCGAGGAGGAGCGTGGCGAAGCAGCTCCGACGAAGGCCTAGGCGCCTTGCAAAGTATGCCGGCGTCTCAGCCCGCGGTGGGGGCTAGTTATGAGGGCATGTTGATGAGAGTTGTGATGCGCCGTGCTGGGGCGGGTTTGTGGCGCGCCAAGCGGTGGCATGTGGTGGTGATTGTGGTGGTGAGGTAGCACGGTGTTGTTGTGGTCATGCTGTGTCGGGCATCGTCTCGTTGTGGTTGGTGGTGGTAAGTGGGTAGTCGCGGATGGTGTGGTGAGGGCTGTTGTTCGAGGTGTTGGCACCTGCGATGTTGGGTACAGGTTGGGTGGGTGGTTGGGTGACGCGATTGTATTATGATTCGCCGATCCATTTTTTAAAGGAGGCGGAGTTTTCCTGGCTGATGATGATCTCTTCGTTTACGGGCAGGGTAAGCTCGACGCTGATCTTGCTTCTTTCGAGTGGTTTGAAGCGTTTGATATAGTTAGCGTTGATGATGTATTTGCGATTGGCGCGGTAAAAGATGTTTTTATCCAGTTCTTCTTCGAGTTCGCTGAGGTTGCTTTTTTCCGCCATGTATTTCCTGTTCTCTTTGTCTACTAAAAAGATCAGCTTGTGTTCGGTAAAGAAATAGCCGGCGTCTTCGATGCGGACGGTTTGGAACTCCACGCCTTTGCGGACGAGGATGCGCGAGCGTTTGCGATCGTGATTGCTGAGATAGTCGGGCAGGAGGGAGCTGTGATTGGTGCCGTTACCGTTGCCGGTGAAGTGGCTTTTGAGATTTTTGTATTTCCGGATGGCGCCTCTGAGCTTGTCCTGGCTAATAGGTTTTAGCAGGTAATCTATGCTACTGTATTCGAATGCCTGGGAAAGATACTTATCATAGGCGGTGGTAAAGATCACGGGACAGGTGATCTCACACGCTTTAAAGATGTTGAAGGAAAGGCCATCTGATAGTTGGATATCCATTAATATCAGGTCTGGCTGTGGGTTTCTGCTGAGCCAGCGGACTGTTTCGTCAACGCTGTTGCATCCTGCCACTACACTGATGTTGTCGTCGATGGCCTGCAATTCTTCCACCAGGTTTTCGGAAGCAGGGCGTTCATCTTCTACGATGAGGACTTTCATGTGGCTTAGTTTTGTAGTTCAAAATTAGTTATCATTACCAGTTTTTTATTACCGCTTATACAGTTTT
>DATJJD010000171.1:0-17247 GCA_035492545.1 Puia sp. | reverse complement strand
AGGGTAAGGTTTTTCGATTGATTGTTGACGTTGTAATACCTGCCTGCAAAGTCGTACCCGGCTGCTTTCAGGCCGGCGGCGAAGGGAGTGAGGTCCCGGTTGGTGTCAAATCCTTTTTTCATGCGATAAGTGTTTTGGGTTGCCGTAAAAGTAATACAAGACGGGTATACTAAAAAGGCCCCCGTCCGTTGGACAGGGGCCTTTTAGTGGTATATGTCGATGGAGAATATTCCGGGGGATCAATTCTTGGCGGATTTTTCATACACTTCCCAGCTGCTGCCGTCGATGCTGCGCAGCGTCAGCTTGCTATCGGCATTCTCCAGAGAGATATAGTAACAGCTCTGATCATTGCCGCTGAGCTCGAACAATTCGGTGATCCAGTAGCCGCTGTAGTTGTTCTTCAGGTTGAGCTGAAGGTTCACCGGTAACTGAGTGGAGAGAATGTTGCGGGTCACGGCCAGCAGTTCGCCATTGTCGGCATAGAAAGCGGAGAACACCATATCATTCATGGTAAAGGTCAGCCGGGTGAAGGCCTTCTTCACTTCGGTGTTGATGATCTTCGCCCCTTTAAAATCTTTCTGGAAAGAAGTCCGGATATCAACCGTGACCTCGTCGCCGGAAGCGGCAAAGCTGTAGCTGAGGCCTACTGTCAGGAACAACACTACTAAGAGGGCTAATTTTTTACCCTGGTTGAGAGTTTTGCGGATGATGTTGTTGGTCTGTTTCATAACTTAAGTTTTATTAGTTTTTTAATTTTTTTGTTTGATTGGTTCGTGCCAAACCTAATTCCAGCGGAGTGCCAAAAAATAGTTAACTGGTAATCAATCAATTAATTTTTTGCTTCCAAAAAGAAGTGTTCGGTTTTGATCATTCGACTGTCCGGTAGTGACACGAAAGGGAGGTATTATCGGGGTTGGATCAGAGCGGCATACATATTTGCCCGGCCATAGGCGGAGGGCCTTTGTCCCAATTTGTTTATCGAAGGATAACCGGCGTGCGTGAATAAGGCTGTCAGCGAAGAAAAACTCAACGGATAGGGCACCCAGGTAGAGACGGGGGTGTCCGTATCGTATTCCACGACGAGAAAGGATGCCCGGGGGTTGAGATAGGAAGTTATGTTGGAAAGGAAGGTGGTTTTGTCTTTCACATAATGAAGGGAGTTGGCCATTAAGACTCCATCCAGATCCTGCAGGCCCCAGTCATCGGTGACAAAATTCAGCTGCAGGGGAATGAGCCCGACGCCGTTGGCGGTGGTCTGCCGCCTAAGAGATGGTTGGGTATCGATGCCGTAGATGCTGCTGCCGGGCTGGAGCAAAAGGCTGAGGGCATGGGTGAACAGGCCCGCGCCGCAGCCCAGGTCGACCCAACGGGTACTAGCTTTATTCCGGGGCAGCCAGTCATTCTTTATTAAAGAGAAGGCCTGATCAAGGTTCATCCGGCCAAAGTACAGAAACCAGACCAAAAAAATTAAAAAGGGGGTTTTCCCCGTTGTCCAGGATGAAAGGAAGCTTAATTTAGTTGAGTCGCCCGGCGGCGCTGAACGATGATGGTAGTGCCATTACCCGGGGTGGAAAGAATACTGGCCGTATAACGGATCTGGACAGCTCTTTGGCGGATATTCTTCAGGCCATTGCCACGGGAGACCACCGTGGTGTCAAAGCCTTTGCCGTTGTCCCGTATTTCCAGGGTTAGGTTATGACCATCCAGTGAGAGGAGGATCCGGATGGCCGAGCATTCGGCATATTTGATACTGTTGTTGATGGTCTCTTTAGCGATGAGGAGCAGATTTCTTTTTTCCGGCTTGGAGAGGGTGCAATGATGAACTTCCGGATCGGCGCTGACGTCCAGCTGGATCTGCCGGACGCCCGTGATGGGCGAGGCGAACTGACGGATACGTTCCAGCAGCTCATAGATGGTATCCAGGGAGTCATCCAGCACCCAGATCATGTCGCGCAGTCCGATGGTAGCCTGGGCCAGTGACAACTCAATTTGATTCAGGTGGGGGTTGTCTTCCTGTTCTTTCCTGGCCATGTGCGCAAAAATTTTGACTGTATTCAGAATACTGCCGATGTCGTCATGGAGATCGCTGGAGATATTCTGGCGGATGCGCTGCTGCTGCCTGATCTGGCTGATCCGGTACCGGTAGAAAGCATAGAACAGCCCCATCGCGGTGACCAATAGCAGTCCTTTAAACCAGGAAGTCTGATACCATTTCGGCATAAAGATCAACGTCAGCTGCATCGCTGTTTCGTTGCGCTGTCCTTTGTCATTGGCTGCTCTGACCAGCAGCCGGTATTTCCCCGGGGCCAGCCCGATGAGGTTAACAGCCTGTTCCGTACCCATATTGATCCATTGGTTGTTGAGCTCCGGTATCTGATAAGAAAGGATGGTCCTTTCCGGGCTGGTATAGTTAAAGGCAGAAATAGAAATGGTCGTCTGCACCACATCGGAGGGGATGGTGAAGGAGGAAACGGATAAGTTACTGGTGTCGAGGAGACCGGAAGACGTCAGCATACGGATATTGCCCACTTTTACGGTGGAAGGGTAAGGGTCTTTCCGGAGCGAGAGTGGGTTTATCCGGGTGAAACCGCCCACTCCACCGGCATACAGGTAATGGGTATCCGAATATCCACAGGCTTCTTCGAAGCTGTTGGAGTGAAGGCCGTCCTTCCTGAAATAGTTGGTGACCGAATATCCGGCCAGGTCGATGACGGCCAGCCCGTTATTGGTAGTAACGAACAGTGCGCTGTCCTGCCAATTGAATATTTTGTAGACGCCTGCATTCGGCAAGCCGTCCCGCTGAGAAATAATTTTACGGATATACATATTGCTGTCCAACCCGATGAGACCGGTACCATATACTGCCAGCCAGTTGAGGCTCCCGGCTTCTGTACAGTCGAAGTAGAAGGTATAGGGCTGACGGGTGGCGGGATCATCGATGTGGTAATTGCGAAGGCTATGATGGGCCGGATCGAAGATACTAAAAGAGGCGTCCGAGACCGTCCATAGACGTCCGCGTCTGTCGGCGGTGACACCATTGACAATATTGCTCAGCAGAGACAGGGGCCGGGTATTTTCATTGATCGAATCCAGGCGATGCTGCCGGAGATGCCAGCAGAAGATTCCACGGACGTTCTCGCTGCCCAGCACGGCCAGGGAGTCTCCCGAATAAGCCAGGCTGTTGATACACTCGTTACGGATGGGCCGTAGTTCGGGATATACCTTGTCGGCGTCCACCAGGGTGTCCGGGTCACGGAGTACAAAGAGCCGGCTTCCAGAGCTGACCAGCAGGCGTCCGTCCTTTAACCGCCGGGCATAGAAGAAGGCGCCTTTCCGGAGAAGCCGGATGGCGCCCGTGAGAATGCTGATCCGATAGAAACCATCTGCGGCACAGGCATAGAGCAGGGAGTCACTGTAGGGGTAGACATAATAGACATGGTCGATCCGGACGGCATAATCGGAGGACTGGAACCAGGAGAGAAAGGGGGAAGGAGTGTTGGAGCAAAGGGCTACTCCTTTCTGCGCTCCCAGCCATACCTGTTTCTGCCGGTCGACGAAAATGCAGTATACGCCACTGAGCCAATTCTGCGGGGAATAGTGGTTGGCGTCTTTGACTTCGATGAGTTTGCGGCCGGGGATGTCCCACTGATAGAGATTGCTTTCCGAGGCGAACCAGAGCTGCTGATGGGCGTCCAGGGCGCAGTAATTGATCTTTTTATGGAGCAGGGAACCGCCCCCCGGTATAGGATAGGTGCTGACGGTCACCTGATCCCGGGTATAGCTGACTTGGTAGAGGCCGGCGGCGCATGCCAGCGCCAGATGTCCCGGACCCAGAAAGCTGACAGAGGTGGGGCTTTTGTTGTCGGAGTTGGCGGGCAGGCCCAGTTCCCGGAGGGAATAAGATCGCAGCAAACGGCGGCTGTCCCCGGAATAGATGACCAGCCCGTAGTTCTCGATGAGCACCCAGACCCTGTCATATTCATCCCGGCAGAGAAGGCCGACGTTGTAATCCGGACCCAGGGCCGTCTTATGAAAGGGGATAGGATCAAAGGAGTCGAAGGCCCGGGTGGCGATGTTGTAAACAGCTATCCCATTCTGGGTGCCGATCCAGAGTCGTCCGTTGCAAAGCTGAAGATGTTTGAGCCATTCATTGGGAAAAGAGCCGGGGGAGGCGATGGCAGGCAGGTCATTGACGACCAGGCCGGTAGTGAGGTCGATGGCGTTGAGACCGGAATAGGACAGCACCCAGAGGCGCCGGTGAGCCGTGTCTTCCGCCAGGTCCCAGATGTCGTTGCTGACCAGGCGGTGGGCCGCCTCCACGGCCTTGTTATACCATACGAATTTTTTGCCGTCATAACGGTTTAGTCCGTCCTGGGTGGCGATCCATATATATCCGTAGGAGTCCTGGATAATCTTTTTGGCATTGTAGCTGCTCAGCCCATCCTCCTGGGTTATCTTTCTGAAATTGTAAGAGAGAGCGGGTTGTTGGGGGATGTCGGATCGCTGAGCCTGTGCGGCTTCCGTAACAATGATGAAAAGGAAAAGAGTTAAGTATTTTATTTTAAAACCATAATTATGAGACATAATACTAGATGGCTTTTCGTCTTCCTTATTCAAAATGTAGCGCAGCCGCATGAAGATACAAAATATCTGCATGAGGTGCTGGAGCAGATGCTGGCTCTCGGGGATCATCCTGACATGGAAATCATTCTTTGTCTTGGTACGACTACCTTGTCGCAAACCCTCCTGGATAACCTGGACGGAAGCCTGGACCGGACCCGTGCCTTGCATGGCTGTATCATCCGGCTCAGGCACCGGGCCACCGGAGGCAAACGGTTCGAATTGCTGAAGGAGCTTCCTTCTTCCAGGGCCGACTTTATCCAGCCTGCCAACATTGCCCATATTTTCCGGTTCATTAAAAGCCGGTATGCTTATAAACAGGTGGTCCTGTCTACCTGGGATCATGGGACGGGCTTTGCCATTTTTGAACCTTCCGGCGAGCAGCCGGCCTCTCCAACTCCCGCTCACCGGCGCCGGAAGCGGCTATCCGTCGTCGTCAGTGATACGGATGTCCTTCGGCGCAATCATAAATTATTTAAACCTAACGAGTTGCAGAAGGCACATGCGAGGCTGGGGGCAAGGGTCTTTCTGAAGAAGTTCCGGTCCAGGCTGAAAGACCTTTCCTGGCTTACCCCTCCCAAGGGCCTGACCATGGATGGGCTTAACCGGGCGATAAAACACAGCTTTGGCAAGGTGGATATCCTCTTCATGCGGAATTGCTGGATGCAGATCTTCGATACGGGTTATACGCTGCACCAGACGGTAAAATACCTGGTTGCTACGGAAGGGTTGATGTATTTCCGGGCTTATGATTATGATATATGGCTCAACGACGTTGCGAAGATGAAGGGCCGGGTAGACCTTGCAAAGGTCGCGGAGGCTGCCATCAAAGGATTTACCGGTCGCCGTACCGTTGCCAGCATCACCACCGATACGGCCATGTTCGGCAACGACCTCTCCTACTATCCCCGTCTGAATAGTTGTATCAATGCCCTCAGCCGCATGCTGATCAAAAAGATGGACCAGCATAAAGAGGAGATCCTGAAATGCAGGAGGAGGATCTTCACCCTGGTATATCGTGATTTCCACGAGGCAAAGTTTCAGCTGATCGACGCTGGCCTATGGTTTGAAAGAGTGGGCGCCCTGTTTCAGGACGACCACTCTTTCCAGGATGAGCTTCGTAAGTTCCGGGTATTGTATGCGAAGACGGTGGGAGGAAGAAGCTTCCGGGGAAAGTCCATTGGTTTTGGAAACTATGGGGCTTCCGGATTTTCGCTTTACTTCCCTTTTTCGGTGGAACAAATGGCAGAGGACCGGAGTTTCTATGAGTTGTATTACGCGTTGCATACCCGATTCAAATCTCAATTTACGAAGGCATCCCAGTGGGATGAGTTCATTGCTGCTCTGTTCCTAGCAGATCCGGCGCTTTAGCGTTGTGGCCGCCGCCGCCTCCCGGTTTTTTGTCTCCACCGTCGGCAGGTTTCGCAGCCGCTGCAACCGCTGCAGTGGCTGCAGCTACCGCGATGTTGATGATGTCTTCCTTCCGGAGACTTCCTGATGGAGCGGGTTCCGGATCCAATTCTGCTGTTCCTGGTTTCGGCACTTTGAGATCCTCCGTCTTAAATAAGACTGCATCCGCGGTTTTAGCGTTGCCGCCCCCGCCGCCGCCGGGTTTTTTGGAAGTTGCCCGAACGACAAGGTGAAATACGAAGTCGCCGTTCTCATCCTGCTCTACATTGGTGACCGTGGAACCGGCGATGTCAAAGAAATGGTCGGACAGCAATCCTTTCAGGGATTGGTTGGGGTCTTGGGTGTTGGCCATGATCTTGGGTTTTATGGTTATAATTGAACCAGGTGACGGCGGATGGCTTCCATAGCCATGCCTACCCGGCTTTGTACATTGAATTTCCGGAAGAGATTTTCCCGGTAGCCATCGATGGTACGTTCGGACATGTTCATTTCAGCAGCAATGTGCTTATAGGTAAGGTCACTGCAGGCCAGCCGGAGGAATTCCCTTTCCCTGTCGCTGAGGCTGATCTCGGCTTCTTTGCGGGCATGAATGATCAGGCGGCGGTAATTGATATTGGAGACATCCGCATTGTAATATCCCTTCTCCCGGATTTCGGTGAGGGCTTTTTCCAGTTCGTTCGGGTGAATGTCTTTCAACAGGTAGGCACAGCAGCCTGCCCGGAGCATGCTGATGATCGTGGTGTCGTCGTCTTTCATAGACAGGGCTACCGTTCTTACCAGGGGATAGCGCGCGGAAATCCGCCGGGCAGTCTCGACACCGTCCATGACCGGCATGTTGACATCGATCAGCACGATGTCGGGAGGCGTGGGAAGGGCGGCTATTTTTTCAAGAAGAGATTGCCCATCCAGCTCGTCGGCGACCACCTGGAATCCGTCGAGGCTGCCAATCAATAGCGCCAGGGATTTTAAGAACAGCTGGTGGTCGTCGGCTATGCCCAAAGTAATTTTCATTGTCTAAATGTAAGACAGCCTACCGCAGGCAACAAGGGGAATTTCCCCGTATGGACCGGTTACCTGAAAAATGGGTGAATTCCTTAGGACTGCACCGCCAACACCGATCGGATGATAGCCTGTGAGGAGACAATGCGGGCGGGGTTCCTGTTAAGATCCCGGTTGAAATCGAACAAGGCTTTTTGTAAGAGGTAGTTCTGCCACATCCGTTCACAGTCTTCTTTGGCGGCCGGCACCAGTGCGGAGCCCTTCACCGTATCGAACCAGGCCCTGATAAAGAAACCGCTGATATAAAATGCCCAATAGGGGGCGTAGGGCAGAAGTTCGCCCAGGTCGATAGAGAGGGACTGCTGGTTGTTCAGAAAGGCGTCGAAGGTCACCTCATGAATTGAGGCTACCATGGAGGCCAGATCGGTGAGGGGGCTACGCTTCAGCCTTCTTTCGCTGGTAGGATGGGAGGGATTGCCACCGTAGTCCTGGATGACCAGGTCTTTGCCGGTCAGCAGCACCTGCCGCAGGTGATAGCTACCGTGAATACGTATCTTGATCGCATCGAGCTTTTTGGCGTAGATCTTTTTCAGGATGTTGAGCAGTTCGGGCCGGTAGGCCAGGATCCTCTCCTTTCTTTCCTGGAGATCGGGCGGAAGGCTGCTCATCTTTGCCGAGAGGCTCTGATAGGTCTGGCGGACCAGGGACTGCATAGAAGAGAATAAAGACCGCTGGTAGTGCAGGGAAAAGGCTTCCGGTTTGAAGTCTTTGCCTGTGCCGGAGGCCAGGGCCAGGTGCATTTCCGCCGTGCGGATGCCCAGGAGGCGGGCCTGTTCCCCTGCCGATGCGCCGATGAAGAGCTGCAGGGGCTCCGGCAATTCGTCGAAGCGCACGGGGTCGATCAGCGTACCCAGGCGTTCGGTGGGAAGTGCGCTCTGCGTGGCGGAATTAGGCTGGGCCGCGGGGATGGGGGGTACCGGGGCGATGGAAGTTATGTTTTTCTGGCTGCCGGCGATGACCCTTTCCATATAGTTGTGGGCCCTTTCCGAAAAAAAAGTATATCCATCTCCGTGATTCTCTATCATTTCCTGCATGATGCCCAGCACGATGGTGTCCTTATCGTATTTCCATTCTATGGCGCCTATAAAGGTGGGGATATGGGGGAACTTTACTTCTTTGGAGAGGAAGCGGGTTATCTCCAGGTCGGGGTTGATACCCAGGTCGATCCGGCGGTACATCTTCAGGAAGAAGGCGCCATCGTAGGTGATAGAGGTATTGTATTCATCTGAAATATGGATCCGGGGTTTGATATCGGCCGTTTGCAAGAGATGTTCTTTCAAAGGCTGGTTGCCATAAAACTCTATCCGCCTCCGGTCATGGTGGATGCTGTCGGGCGCCAGATGGACTTTTTTATGGCCCGCCATTTTTTGGAAAAGCTCCGTCTGTCCCTCTACGGTGAAAAAAGCATCTATCAGCAACCCTTCCGTGTCGGCGGCCCGTACCTGTGCGATCACGGCCTGGGGGCAGGAAGAGAGGAATTTCTCCGCCCGGTCGCCGCTGAGGAAGATCAGCGGCAGCTGATAAAGCCCGGGCAGGCCGCTCTGATAGGTGACTTCGATCAATAACCAGAAGATGGCGCTGGTTGCTGCCGGCGGTCCGGCGGGGGCCGACGTCTTCGGGTTGCCGGCCGGTTTCGCGGGAGCTGCTTGGAGGTCGCCAGCCGGCCTGACAGTGTTGGCCGGCCTCACGGCGTCGGCCGGTTTGGAGACCCTGCCCTGTTTCGCGGAAGCTGCCTTGACAGGGTCGGCCGGCCTGACCGGATCTCCCAGTCTGGCATAGTCGCTGATGCTGACCGAATAGATGGCCCGGCGGCTTTCCGTATACCAATTCGTCTTTGGCAGGTACCTGGGCAGGATATTATTTTCCAGCGCCCGCCTGGACGTACCTTCCATCAGGGTGTCCCATCCGCGGATGATCAGCAGGGGCAGCGAACCTTTTTCATCCATGTCCGGATGCGCCTTTTCCAGGGTGAACCATTGAAAAGCATAGGGGGCCAGGGTAAAGAAATACAGTCCATCCTCTTTGATCAGGGGGAAGCGGTTGCTGCTGAAGATATCCACCGGCACGTATCCTTTGAAAGGCAGGAGGTCCACTTCGGCCGCCTGGGAGAACTTGGAGAGGTTGACGACGATCAGCAGCGTCTCTTCCCCATAGGTGCGGGTAAAGGCCAGCACTTTGGGATTCTCCACGGAGAGGAATTTTAAGTTGCCCCGCCCGAAGGTCCTGAACTTTTTCCGGACGCTGATGAGCCGCTTCATATACCAGAACAGGGAAGAAGTATTGGCCCGCTGCGTCTCTACGTTGACGGCCTCATAATGATATTCGGGATCCAGGATCAGCGGCAGGTATAACTTCTGGGGGTTGGCGGCCGAGAAGCCCGCGTTGCGGTCCGGTGACCATTGCATGGGCGTACGCACGCCATCACGGTCCCCCAGGTAAAAATTATCGCCCATTCCTATCTCATCTCCATAGTAGATAACGGGGGTGCCCGGCAGGGCAAGCAGCAGCGAGTTGAGCAGTTCCATTTTCCGCCGGTTGTTTTCCAGCAGGGGGGCGAGCCGGTGCCGGATGCCCATATTGATCTTGGCTTTGGGATCCCGGGCATAAGCCTGGTACATATAGTCCCGCTCTTCGTCCGTCACCATTTCGAGGGTAAGCTCGTCATGATTGCGGAGAAAGATGGCCCACTGGCAGGTAGGGGGGATCTCGGGTGTCTGTTCGAAGATGTCGGTGATAGGGTACCGGTCTTCCATCTGCAGGGCCATGAACATCCGGGGCATTACAGGGAAGTGATAGTTCATGTGACATTCGTCGCCTTCTCCGAAATAGGAAGCGGAGTCTTCGGGCCACATATTGGCTTCGGCCAGGAATACGGTGCCGGGGAAATGCTGGTCGACGTGGGCGCGGAGTTTCTTAAGATAGACGTGGGTCTCCGGCAGATTCTCTCCGTTGGTGCCTTCCCGTTCGTAGAGATAGGGTACGGCATCCAGGCGGAAGCCATCCACACCCAGTCCGCACCAGAAGTCGATGATCCGCAGCACTTCTTCCTGTACGTGGGGGTTGTCATAGTTGAGGTCGGGCTGATGGTGGAAGAATCGATGCCAGAAATATTGTTCTGCCAGGGGGTCCCAGGTCCAGTTGGAGGTTTCGAAGTCCTGGAAGATGATGCGGACGTCTTTGTATTGGGTGGGGTCATCCGTCCAGACATAATAATTTCGTTCTTTGGATCCTTTGGGCGCCCGGCGGGCCCGCTGAAACCAGGGATGCTGGTCGGAGGTATGGTTGATCACCAGTTCGGTGATGACCTTCAGGTTGCGGCGGTGCGCTTCTTTTAAGAAATGGCTGAAGATATTGATGTCCCCATAGGCCGGGTTGATGCTGTAATAGTCGGCAATATCATACCCATCGTCTTTCAGGGGAGAGGGATAAAAGGGCAGGAGCCAGATAGCGGTGACTCCCAGATCCTGGAGGTAGTCGAGTTTTTGCAGGAGGCCATGGAAGTCGCCGATGCCGTCCCCGTTGCCATCGCAGAAGGCTTTGATGTGCAATTCGTAAATGACGGCATCCTTATACCAGAGCAGGTCCTCGTCCGGGAGAAAGGGGGGAGTGGCCGTCGTAGCGGTGGAAGCTGTTGAGGGGGCCGCCGGACCGGCGCCGGTTGCTGAGTTGGTCGGACCGTGGCCGGTTGCTGAGTTGGCCGGATCGTGACCGGTTGCTGAGTTGGTCGGACCGTGGCCGGTTGCGGTCGTTACCGTTTGGGGCTCAGTGGCTGAACCAGGGCCGACTGCGGTCCTGGTCTTTTGATCGGAAGGGGGATTCATAAGGAGGCATAGGCAATTCTTATGCCTCGCCCGGGTCGTCCTGTAAAGGGAGCCGCATCTGGTACAGGTGGTGGACAAATCCCGCCTTTTCATAGGCCCTGACGGCATTTTGATTGCTGACATAGACTTCCAGCACCATCTCGGTAACCTGCTGCGAGGCCACCCATCGTTTAAGGGCGGCAATGATGACCTGGTTAACGCCCTGGCCCCGGTATTCGGGGTCTACATACATGAACCCACAATACGCATGGTGCTGGTGTTTGAGATAATGTCTGCCTTTTTCGATACGGGCATAGGCGCAACCGATGATCTTTGTTCCCCGGGTGGCCACGATGACTTCGATGTGGGGCGCCGCCAGCATGGCGGGCAGGTCATAATAATGAATGGGCCCATCCTGGATGGTGGGGTCCATGGGACGCTCGGCTTCTATAAGTCCTTGTTCGAAACGCAGGAGGGTATCCAGGTCATCCGGGGTAGCAGTACGGGTTGTTATGGGATCCATGTTCATTATAAGCTTAGGGTCACTTTCTGACCTGTCTTTATGGCCTGGTAGATCGCATCGATGATCTTGAGATCTTTTACGGCTTCTTCACCGTCGACGGGTACGACGGGTTGTTTGCCTTCAAGGATAATGCCTGCCATCTCATCCATCTGTACCGTCTGGTGGGTGGTAACGGGCTGTGTCAGCTCGCCTCTATGCGTGCGGCCTTTGATGGGGCCATAACCGGTGGAAGGGGCCAGTTCGGCGAATCCTTTTTCCCCGTCCAGGAAGAACCGGTCCAGGTTGTTCATGTTATAGGTAGACAGACAGGAGGCTACCGCGCCGCTGGGGAAGCCCAGCTGGAACTGGATGGTCTCGTCGACGCCCTCTTTGAATTTCACGGTGTCGGTCTTTGTCTCCTGGGCGGTTACCCAGATGGGGTCTTCCCCGGTCATATACCGGGAGCCGTTGATAGAGTAGATGCCGATGTCCATCATGGCGCCGCCGCCGGAGAGCTGTTTGTTGAGCCGCCATTGCGTGGGGTCGCCGATGACAAAACCGGATAGTCCCTGGAAGAAACGGATCTTTCCAAACTCCCCTGCCTTCCGCATCCGGATGACCTCCAGGGTCTTTGGCTCGAAGTGCATCCGGTAGCCCACCAGTAGTTTGACGCCGGCCTTCTTACAGGCGTCCACCATCTCCTGTCCGTCTGCGGCGTTGATAGACATGGGCTTTTCGCTGATGGCGTGTTTGCCGGCTTTGGCTACCCGGATCACCTGGTCTTTATGCAGGGCATTGGGGGTGATGACGTAGACGGCATCGATGTCGGGATTGTTTTTTATGTTGTCAAAATTGCTGTAGTCATAACAGTTCTTGTCGGGGATATTGTATTTGCTCTTCCAGGCGACGACCTTGGAGGGCGTGCCGCTGATCACACCGACCAGTTTGGCCCTGGTACAGGACTGCATGGCTTCCGCAACCCGGGTGCCATAGCTGCCCAGGCCCATGATGGCTACCCGTAACATAGGGCCGTCATAAGGTGGCGGGGTTCCGGACGGGGTGCTGCAGGCGGCGGAGGAGGCGCCCGGCAGGAGAGAAAAGGCGATGGCGGAGCCGGTCAGTTTTTGCAGGAAGTCGCGACGTGTATTCATAAGAGGTGTTTTGTGAAAAATTACGCAAAGTATTTTACATGAGAAAAAAACATAGGCGGCGGGATGGCATGAATTTTTAAGCAAATAACTAAACCGCGCCATGTTCCAGAAATTATACAAACACCTGGAGGAAATGAATACCCACCTCCGGCAGCAACAAATTCATATTGACGGGGCGAATCAACAGGGCGGGAAGGTCTCCGGGCAGCTGGAGACGATAAATAATGCTATCCTTGTGCAGAATGAATTGCTGGCTTCACAGAACATGCTGGCGAAAGAGGCCCTGGTCCACAGGAAAGGGGGACTGGCTCCCATTCTCCAGGTCGTCAACCTGGTGCTGTGCTGCGCGGGTATTGTCATCATCATCCTCTTTTCCTATTATACTTTTAAATTATCCCATCTGACGCAGGCGCTCACCACCGGACAGCCCCCTGCTTCCCGGCAAATCTCCATCGACAAGCTTTCCCGGCAAACGCAGGAGGCTATAGACCAGCAGTCTCTCCAGCAACAACATCTCGCCAGACTGGATTCGCTCATCAGTGAACAGGCGCGCGGTATCCAGGAGCTTAGGAAGTTGAACACGGTAGCTGTACGGACCTTTTCCCACATCAAGAGACATCTGGAGTTGGCCGACAGCCTGGCGAAGACGGCTTCTGTCTCCAGCAATCCCTGACCTTCTATTGAGAAGTGGTCCGGATTTTGTAATTTCCCATGTTATTGAATGCAGCACCGACTGCCACCATCCGGAATGCCCGGTCATTGATTCAATCAATTTGTTTATGGTAATTACGAAGTCCAGGCCCTCATTTTTAGATGGGGGCGGCCAGATGGGAGAACTGATCAAACAGTTTGATTGGTCCTCTACCCCTATTGGCCCGCTGGAGTTTTGGCCACAGAGTTTGAAAACCGCGGTGAGTATTATCCTCAATTCCAGTCATCCCATGTGGATCGGGTGGGGCAAAGAGATGAATTTTCTCTACAATGATGCCTATGTGCAGGTGCTGGGGTTATCCAAACATCCCTGGGCCCTGGGCAGAAAAGCGCGGGAAGTCTGGAAGGAGATCTGGGATTTCTGCGGGCCCATGGCGGATAAGGTCTTTGACCAGGAAGCCGCCAGTTTCTTTGATGAGACCCAGTTATTCATGGACCGTGGAGGGGGATTTGTGGAAGAGACCTTCTATTCTTTTTCCTACAGCCCCATCCGGGATGAGTCCGGACAGGTGGGCGGTCTGTTCTGCCCCTCTTCGGAGATCACCGCTAAAGTATTAAACACCCGGCGGCTGGGGACCTTGTCGGAGCTGGCTGCCACTTCGCTGGTGGAGAAAACGATAGACGCCGCCTGTGCTTCCGCCGCTCAGACGCTGGCGAAGAACCAACAGGATATTCCCTTTGCCTTGCTTTACCTGGTCAACACCGACGACCGGAAGGCCCTTCTCTCTCAAGCGGTGAATGTCGATAAAGATATCCCTTCCATCAGTCCTTCCGTCATCTCCTGGATGGAGGGAGAAACGGTGTGGCCAATACCGGAGATGCTGCAGGGCGGGGCCGTCCGGACCGTCTCTGTTCAAAATCCCGCCTTATTGCCCGCAGGCTTTGCAGGTTACCCGGTGACGGAGGCCATCATCGTTCCGGTCACCGCGCCGGGGCAGCTGCAGCTGACAGCCATCCTCATCGCCGGCATCAGTCCCAACCGGAGGCTGGACGGGGAATACCGGACCTTTTTTCTGCTGATAGGCCAACAGATCGGGACGGCTATCCAGAACGCGCAGGCGATGGAAGAAGAGCGGAAACGGATGGAGAATATGGCTGCCCTCGACCGTGCAAAAACGGTCTTTTTCAATAATATAAGTCATGAGTTCCGGACTCCGCTGACCCTGATGCTGGGGCCGCTGGAAGACCTGCTGGGAAATCCTGACTATGATCTCGACGACCGGCTGAAAGACATCCTGGCCTTGTCACACCGCAATGCCCGGCGGATGCTGAAGCTGGTCAACAATCTCCTGGATTTTTCCCGGATAGAGGCCGGGCGTCTGAAGGTAGCCTATGAGGCAACGGACCTCGATGTATTGACCATGGACATCGCCAGCGGATTTCGTTCGGCCATCGAAAAAGAAGGCATACTCTTTACGGTGGACTGCGCAAGGTTGTCGCAGGCTGTATATATTGACCGGGATATGTGGGAGAAGATCGTGTTGAACCTGATCTCCAACGCGTATAAATACACCTTGAAGGGGGAGATCATCGTTCAGCTGAAGGAGGAAGAGGGGTTGGTGCACCTCCTGGTGAGGGATACCGGGGTCGGTATTGCCGCGGATGAATTACCGAAGGTATTTGACCGGTTTCACCGGGTAGAACATAGCAAGGGCCGCACCTTTGAAGGCAGCGGCATCGGTCTGGCGCTGGTGAAAGAGCTGGTCAAACTACATGAAGGGTCTATCGTGGTGAGCAGCGAGCCCGATAAGGGAAGTGTCTTCACGGTGTCTATTCCTTTTCATCATTTGCCTCATCATCAGTCGGCCGGGTCCGGGGTCCGGGACGTGCCGCCCTCCGATAGCCTGCCTGTCCGGCAGGACCGGTCCCATCATGAATACTTTGTATCCGAGGCGAGCCGCTGGTCGTTGGAAGAAACCGTGGAGGGTGCTGCCCGAGAGGCTGCTTCCCCTAAGGGGAAGAAGACGACGATATTGCTGGCGGATGATAATGCCGACATGCGGATGTACATCACTAAACTATTATCGGATGAATTCGAGGTGGTGGCTGTCCCCGATGGGGAGGCTGCCTGGATCTATGCACAAAGCCATAAAGTCGACCTGGTCCTGGCGGATATTATGATGCCCAAGCTGGGCGGGTTCGAGTTGCTGAAGAAGCTGCGCTCGCAGCGGAGCACCGCCTATCTGCCCCTGATCTTTTTGTCGGGGCGGGCGGGAGAGGAGGCTATCCTGGAAGGGCTGGAAGCGGGAGCGGACGATTACCTGGTAAAACCTTTTTCGGGGAAAGAGCTGCGGGCAAGAGTGGGCAACCATATCCTGATCAATACCATCCGCCGGGAAGTGGAGCGGGCCCTTTTCGAGCTGGCCAATGCCATGCCGCAACTCGTCTGGGTAGCGAATGCAGAAGGCCGCATCGTTTATTATAACCATCGTATCCAGGAGTTGGCCGGGGTCACGCAGATGCCGGACGGCCACTGGGAATGGAAGGATATTGTTCATCCGGAGGATTATCCGCTCACGGCGAAAATCTGGCAGACGGCCGTGGAGAACGTACGGCCTTATGAGCGGGAACACCGGCTCCGGCTGGCAGACGGCAGCTATCACTGGTTCCTCAGCCGGGCGCTGCCCCAGCATGATGAGGAGGGCAAACTGGTAAAATGGTTTGGCACCGCGACGGACATCGATACCATCAAAAAGCTGCAGCAGCAAAAGGATGATTTCCTGAAGATCGCCAGTCATGAGCTGAAGACTCCCATCACATCCATCAAGGCCTCCATCCAATTCCTGCTGCAGCAGTTACGTAGTGAAGAGGTGGAGACTCCGGGTTCTACCCAGACAGTCCTGACGATCGTAGACAAGCAAATTAAAAAGCTGACGAAGTTATTGTCGGAGCTGCTGGATATTACAAGGATAGAGAGCGGCAGGCTGTTGGTGGACCCAACCCCTTTCGATCTGGTAGAGCTGATCGGCGAGTTACGGGTGGACATCACCCATATTTATCCCGATTATAAGATAACGCTGACCAATCATGCCCGGGAGACCCGCCTGGAGGCGGACCGGGATAAAATAAACCAGGTGCTGACCAATCTCCTGGTCAATGCGATAAAATATTCCCCCGACTCGCGCGAGATAGCCATCGAGCTGGTCAATCCTTCCCCGCAGGAGATACGGGTGTGTATAACCGATCATGGCATCGGCATCGACGTACCCGACCACGAAAGGATCTTCGAACGGTTTTACCGGGTGCCGGGTCATGACGAAAAAGCCTATTCCGGATTCGGAATAGGACTTTATCTCGCCAAAGAGATCGTTGAACAACACCGCGGGTATATCACGGTAGAGAGTGAAAAAGGGAAGGGGTCTACTTTTGCTGTCACGATCCCCCTGGCATTCCGCTAATTCCCCGTCAGGATAGTAGCCTGATTCAGTGTGCCGGGCAGGTTGAGCGTGGACCAGTACCAGTAGGTATTCCCATTCTCTGCGCGGGCATTGGAATTGGTATATGCACTATAGTAACCGATATTGTAGGTGAGCCCGTCATTGGGAATGGTAATGTTATCGAGGGTCTGCGGCTGTAGTCCATAGTTGACATATAATTTCGTCATTGCCAGACTTGACCTGTTGATGATCTTCAGGAAGAAATAATTGCTGCCGGCATCCAGCTTGGTGGAGAAATTCCCGGAACCTGGGAAGGTATTACTTAGGGTCCAGCTCAGCAGGAGCCCGACCTGTGTACCGGAGGAGGTCTTACCGGAAGTGGAGGCAGAGGCGCTGAAGCTGCTGCCCGCGGTGCCGGTGAATACCAGGCTGGCCCCCGGGGCAATGGTCTGGGTCTGGTTGTTGGCGACCATGCTGATGGTCGTATAGGTGTCGTTGATATAGGTCAGCGTGGTGCCGGATCCGCCGTTACCGTTGCCATTTCCGTTGCCGGAACCATTTCCATTTCCATTCCCGGTACCGTTGCCGTTACCGTTATTGTTGCCGGAGGGGTCGGG